>CAXTEL010000013.1:0-69363 GCA_964243365.1 uncultured Roseomonas sp.
ACTTAGCGATCGCCAAACCTACCGAATCCTAATAATGCTCCGCAACCAGACAGCTAGGTGTTTGCGTCCGTTCAGCCGCGCCAACAGCGCCGCAAATTTCGGTACTTAAAGACCGATGGCAAAGTTGCCGAGGCGCCATACTTCATCCGCCGGGCGCACGGCGTCGTTCCGGCAAGCCCCCATGGCCACGTCCGTAGTGACCACGGAAGAGAAGGAACGGCGACAAAGCGACCGTGCGCCGGTATGGCTAAAGTGAGTGTCGGCCGTGAAGAACACCGTCATCTCGGCCAATCGGCGCGTAAGCCCGCGACCAGCCTCAACCCGCCCGGTTTTCCCCCGCTCCGGGCGGCGCCTCCCCTCCCTCTTCCAGTTCCTCGGCTAGCACCGCCAGCGGCACCAGGGGTGACGTCTCGTTCAGGCGGCTCAGCGCCCGCGTAACCCGCCGCAGCGCAACCGAGGTGCCCGCATCCGGCTCCAGCGCGAACAGCAGCACCGAGCGCCCCGTCACCAAGTAATCATCACCGCTCTCGAACAACTCTGCCTCCAGCCCATCCGGCAGGTTGGTGTCCATCAGGCAGTGCCATGTATTGCCGCCCACAACGGACGGCAGGCGGAAGCTGACAACGTCGTGGTGGGCGTTGAGCACCAGCAGCGCCGTCTGGTCCATCGCCGGCCGGTGCAGGCCGGAGGCGCGCGCCCGCCCGTCGAGCAGCATGCCCACGCAGCGGGCTGTCGGGTCTTCCCACTGCCAGTCCTCCATAGACACGCCGGAGGGCGAGATCCACTCCACGTCCTTGACGTCCAACTCCTCGTTGTGCCGGCCGGTCAGGAACCGTCCGCGGCGCAGGATCGGTAGCGTCCGGCGCAGCGTCAGCAGCTTGCGGGTGAAGGCAATCAGCGACTGTCCGTCCTCGGACACGTTCTCCCAGTCGATCCAATTGAGCGCGTTGTCCTGGCAGTAGGTGTTGTTGTTGCCGTCCTGCGTGCGGCCCAACTCGTCGCCGGCCAGGATCAGTGGCGTGCCCTGGCTGAGCAACAGCGTGGACAGGAAGTTGCGCTTCTGGCGCTCGCGCAGAGCGTTGATCTCCGGGTCGTCGGTCGGTCCCTCGACGCCACAATTCCACGATTGATTGTCAGAGTGCCCGTCGCGCCCGTCCTCGCCGTTCGCATCGTTGTGCTTCTCGTTGTAGCTCACGAGATCGTGCAGGCAGAAGCCGTCGTGCGCAGTGACGAAGTTCACCGAGGACCACGGCCGCCGGCCGCGCTTGTTGAACGCGTCGCCTGATGCCGTGACCCGCGTTGCCAGCCCCGCCAGCTTGCCTTCCTCTCCCTTCCAGTAGCCGCGCACGGTGTCGCGGTATTTGTCGTTCCATTCCGCCCAGCCGGGCGGGAAGTTACCGACTTGGTAGCCGCCCGGCCCGATGTCCCAGGGCTCGGCGATCAGCTTGACCGACGACAGAATAGGGTCCTGTCGGCAGCTGTCGAGGAAGCCACCGCCCTCGTCGAAGCCGTAGGGCTCGCGACCCAGGATGGTGGCGAGGTCGAAGCGAAAGCCATCGACGTGCATCTCTTGCACCCAGTAGCGCAGGCTGTCGGTGACCATCTGCAGCACCCGCGGATGCGACAGGTTCACCGTGTTCCCGGTGCCGGTCTCGTTGATGTAGTAGCGCTTGTCGGTGTCGATTAGCCGATAGTAGGAGCTGTTGTCGATGCCCTTGAAGCTCAGGGTCGGGCCGCGCTCGTTGCCCTCGGCGGTGTGATTGTACACCACGTCGAGGATCACCTCGAGGCCGGCGTCGTGCAGGCGGGCCACCATCTCCTTGAATTCGGACAGAGAGCCGGTCGCGGAGTAGCGCTGCTCGGGCGAGAAGAAGCCGATGGTGTTGTAGCCCCAATAGTTGGCAAGCCCTTTGTCGGCGAGGTGCTGATCCTGCACGAAGGAGTGCACGGGCAGCAACTCCACGGAGGTGACGCCGAGTGAGCGGATGTAGTCCACCACCTCCTTCACCCCGAGTCCCGCGTAGGTACCGCGCATCGCTTCCGGCACGGCCGGATGCAGCTTGGTGAAACCTTTCACGTGGGTTTCGTAGAAGATCGTCTCGGCCCAGGGGATCGAGGGCGAACGGTCCCTTCCCCAGGTAAAGGCGGGGTCCACCACGCGGCACTTCTGTGAGAAAGGAGCGCTGTCGCGCTCGTCGAAGCTCAGGTCGTCGCCGCCCTCCATCCCGTAGCCGAAGTGCGACGCGTCCCAGTGGAGTTCGCCCACCGTACCCTTGGCGTAGGGGTCGCGCAGCAGCTTGTTAGGGTTGAAGCGGTGCCCGGCCGTCGGCTCGTGGGGCCCGTGCACGCGGTAGCCGTACACCGTGCCCGGTCGCGCGTCGGGCAGGTAGCAGTGCCACACCTCGTCCGTGTATTCGGGCATCGCTATGCGCTCGAGTTCCCGCTCGCCCGTCGAGTCGAACAGGCAGAGTTCCACCTTCGTGGCGTGGGCCGAGAACAGCGCGAAGTTCACCCCGAGCCCGTCCCAGGTGGCACCGAGCGGGTTCGGGTTGCCTTCGCGTAGCCGCAAATCGCGGCTGACGGCTGGGGCGGCCAAGCTGGCGCGGCCGAGGAATGGCTTATCATCGGGCATGTGGGTGGGTCGACCTGCTGTCTTGGAAATTCGGCGAACCGGCCGTGGCAGAACCGCCATCGACGGCCAGGGTTGCGCCAGCGGGTGGCCCGGCGCCGGCCGCGCAGGCAGCGGGTGCGTTTCTCGCCACCCCTTCGCGCGCCCGGGCGCCTCCGAAATTCACCCAGGACTCCGGAACACGATCCAATGCTGTGCGTCGCATCAATCTGCCTCGCCTACGCCCAGAGGGCTGGCTGATGCCGCCCCGGGTCCCGATCGTGGACGCCTGCACGCTTTGGAAGCGCTTCGGGGTGCCGGACGTGCTGCGCGGGGTGAATTTTGCCGTGACAGAACGCGAGCTGGTCTCCGTGATCGGTCCCTCGGGCTCGGACAAGAGCGCCTTGCTGCACTGCCTCAACCGCCTGGAGGAGCCTGACAGCGGCTCCGTGACGATCGACGGGATCGAGTTCCTGGACCCCCGCATCGACGTCAACGCGGCCCACCGACGCAGTGGTGCACTGGCCGGGAACGGGGCCGCTCGCGCCCTGGGGCGGCATCGGCTACACGCGCGCTATCCTCGTACTCGGGAACCGTGCCGACTATGCAGCGCTCGCGCGCCCTCGCGCTCCTCCTCCTGCTGCCGGCCGCCTGTGCCACCGGACCTGTCGCCGACTCAGGCGATCCGCTGGAGCCCGTCAACCGTCGGGTACTCGCGGCCAACCTCGCCGCGGACGACGCCGCCATCCGCCCGGTCGCGGCCGCCTACCGAGACGGCGTGCCCGCCCCCGTCCGCACCAGCGTGCGCAACGTGCTCGGCAACCTGAGGCAGCCGCGCATTCTGGCCAACCAGTTGCTTCAGCTCCGGCTGGAGGACGCCGGGCACACGCTGATGCGCTTCTTCCTTAACTCCACCGTAGGACTGGGCGGGCTGATCGATGTCGCCGGCCCCGCCGGCATCACCCCGCGCACCGGCGATTTTGGGCAAACGCTGGACGCTTGGGGCTTCCCGGCCGGGCCCTACCTCGTGCTGCCGCTGCTCGGCCCGTCCAACCCGCGAGACGCCGTGGGCGCCGCCGCCGATCTCGCCGGCGATCCCTTCACTTGGCTGCTGCCGTGGGAGGCCACCGTCGGCCGGCTCGCCATGGATGGGATCGAGCAGCGCGCGGCCAATATCGAGGGGCTGGACGAGTTGCGGCGCGGCTCGCTCGACTTCTACAGCCGGCTGCGGAGCGTGTGGCGGCAGGCGCGCGAAGCGGAACTGGGCCGCTCCGCCGGCAGTAGTGGGGGGACGCCGGAACTGGCTGATCCCGGGCTCGCCGACCCGGGACTGGTTGACCCAGGCGCCGTGCCCTGAGGCGCGTGGGCACCGCGGTCCGCCCGCAACGTCCGCGCCCGGGAACCCTGGTGCCGCTCCACGACCGACCCGCCTACCCACCCAGTTCGGACACCGCGCGCCGACGCAGCTCCGCGATCAACCGGTCGGCGCCGCCGTCCTCCCGCAGCAGGCCAGTGAACTCGGCACGGCGGGAGGCGATCTCGCTGATCGTGCCGGTCAGGTACACGTCCACGATGCGCCAGCCCGCCTCCGCCCGACGCATGAGGTAGGTGAGCGCGACCGGCGCGGCGCCGTCGGTGCGGTTCAGTCGCGTCCGCACCAGCCGGTCGTTGCCGCCGGGTGCTGGGGCCTCGCCCAGGGTCTCGAAGGTCTCGCCCGCGTAGCCGTTGAAGCGGTTGGCGTAGGTGGCCACCGACCAGTCCGAGAACCCCGCCACCAGCGCGTCCCTCTGGCCCGGGGAAAGCTGCGTCCAGGGCGGCCCCACTGCGATCCGCGTCATGGCCGGCAAGTCGAAGGCGCGCGCCATGGCGGGCCGCAGTCGGTCGTAGCGGCTGCGCACGCCCAGCGTCCGCGCCTCGCGCATCGTGTCCAGCAGCACGTGGTGGAATGCCGTCACCACCGCGGTGGGGCCGGGCTCTCCCTGCGCCCCGACCGCAGCGGGGCGTGCCACGGCCAGGACCAGCGCCACGGCGAGGGACGGGAAGGCGCGGCGGTGTGGTGCGAATGACATGGCTCACCCCCTAGCACGCACCGCGCCCAGTTTCACAACCGCTCTCCCCCGCCCCGTGAGGAGCGTCGATCCGGCGAACTGAAGCCGCGCACCGGCCCTCGGCCGCACCTGCTCGCCAGCTTCCCGCAGGGCGAACGTCACCGCCGCGCCCACGTAGATGCCGCGGAAACAAAGTCGGGAGATGGCAGGGTTTCGGGGCCGAGCGGCAGGCGTACCTCGGTGCGGCCCAGGACCACGCGTCGGCTCCGGCCGTGACACCGCGCTCCGCCAAGGCGCGCATCCGCGCGCGTCGTCCGCGCTAGGCCGCGGCACAGCCTCGCCGAAGATGTCGCGTGCATCCCGCCCGGTTGCCCCTCGCGGGTACCGGCAGGCCCATGCCCCGTCCCAACCGCGCCGCGTTCGCCGCGAATCGCATCGTCGAGTTCGAGACTGCTCTGACGATCGACCGCGCCCGACCCACGCCGGTCGCCAGCTTCCCACGGGGACGCCCTTCACGCTTCGCCCCGCGCCGCGTAATGGCCGCCAGACGCGCAGGAGGAACGAACCACATGCACCGCGTCACGCGCCGCGTGCTGCTCGCCGCGCCCGCCGTTCTCCCGCTCGCGCGGGGCGCCGCGGCGCAAACCGCGAGCCAGGTCACGGCCGCCTTTCCCAGCCGCCCGGTGCGGATGATGATCCCTTTCCCACCCGGCGGCGGCAGCGACATCCTCGGCCGCGTGGTGGCGCAGCGGATGGGAGAGGCGCTGGGCCAGCCGACCGTGTCGGAGAATCGCTCCGGTGCCGGCGGCAACATCGGCACCGATGCCGTCGCCAAGAGCGTGCCGGACGGCCACACCCTGCTGGTGGGCTTCAACACCCTCGTGGTGAACCTGTTCCTGTATCGCTCGCTGCCCTTCGACCTGTTCCGCGATTTCGCCCCGGTGGCGCGCGTGGCCACCATTCCCGCGGTGATCGCCGCCGGACCCCGCCTGCCGCGCGAGGACCTCGCGGCGGTGGTGCGCCGCTCGCGCGAGCAGCCCGGCGCGCTCAATCACGGCACCCCCGGGCTGGGCACCATCACCCACGTCTCGGCCGAGTTGATGGACAGTCGTTCCGGCGGCCGCATGACCCAGGTGCACTATCGCGGCACCGGCCCGGCGGTGACGGCCGCCACGTCGGGCGAGGTGGACCTCGTCTCCGCACCGTGGTCGGCGGTGGAAGGGCTGGTGCGGGGCGGCCAGCTGCGCGTGCTGGCCAGCATTGGCGCCGGGCGCTCCGTCCTGCTGCCGGCGGACGTGCCCACGGTGGCGGAAGCGGCGGACCTGCCCGGCTACGCGGTGGACCTGTGGGGCGCCGTACTGGCGCCGTCCGGCACACCTGCCGCCGTGATCGCCCGGCTGGAGGACGCGGTGCGCCGGTCGGTGGACAACCCCGAGGGCCGCGCCGCCCTGGCCGCGCGCGGCTTCGAGGCGGCCTACGCCGACGGCGCCGCCCTGGCGCGGATCATGCGCGAGGACGCGGCGCGCTGGGAGCCGGTAGTGCGTGCGGCCAACATCAGCCTGGAGTGACCGGATCGCGAAGCCACCCCCGCCGTCCAGCGGCAGGGCGCCGGCCGCCGCCGCGGTGCTCCGGGAGCCGTCGGAGTCCCCGGCCCGCGAGCACGCTCGCGCAGGTCCAGCCCCCCAATCGTC
Source organism: uncultured Roseomonas sp. (assembly GCA_964243365.1). Classification (GTDB taxonomy): domain Bacteria; phylum Pseudomonadota; class Alphaproteobacteria; order Acetobacterales; family Acetobacteraceae; genus Roseomonas. Next base: position 6,348 of record CAXTEL010000013.1, read on the forward strand.
CCGTTTCCACCCCGCGCCTTCCCGCCGGGGTGGACCCGGCACGCCGGTCAGCCGAAACTTGTCCCATAAGAGACGATCCGGACGTGATGACTGAACGCCCCCGCTATGACTGCGTGCTGCTGACCGGCGGAACCGGCTTCCTGGGTTCCGCCGTGGCGCGAGCCCTGCTGACGGCCGGGCACGGTGTGCGCGTGCTGGCGCGGGCTGAGGCGGCGCGGCGCGTTCTGGACGGCCTGGACGTGGAGTTCGCGCCCGGCGACCTGCTCGACTCCGGTTCGCTGGCCGACGCGGCACGGGATGCCGACGCGGTGGTGCACTGCGCTGCCGACTACCGGCTGTGGGTGCCGGACCCGGCGCGCATGGCAGCGGTCAACGTGGGCGGCACCGAGGCGCTGATGCGCGCGGCGATGGCGGCGGGCATCGGGCGCGTGGTGCACGTCAGCAGCGTCGCCACCCTCAAGCCCCGCGCCGACGGCAGCCCCGCCGACGAGGGCGACGCTGCTCGTCCCGACCAAGCTATCGGCCCCTACAAGCGTACCAAGGTGGAGGCGGAGCGGCTGGTGGAGTCGATGGTGGCGCGCGAGGGGCTGCCGGCAGTGATCGTGAACCCCTCCACCCCGATCGGCCCGCGCGACGTGCGGCCCACGCCGACGGGCCGCGTTCTGCTGGACGCCGCGCGCGGGCGCGTCCCGGGCTACGTCGACACCGGGCTGAACCTCGTCCACGTGGACGACTGCGCGCGCGGGATCGTCGCGGCTCTTGAGCGCGGCCGGTTGGGCGAGCGCTACGTGTTGGGCGGACAAGATGTTTCCCTGCGCGACCTGCTGGTCGAGACCCTCGCGCGCGCCGGGCGGCGCGGCACCCCCCGGGCGCTGCCCCGCGGGCCGCTGCTCCCCCTGGCGGCCGGCTTCGAGCTGTGGGCGAGGCTGTCGGGACGCGAGCCGCTGCTGACGCTGGACGCGCTGCGGATGTCGCGGACGCGCATGTTCTTCTCCTCGGCCAAGGCGGCGCGCGAGTTGAGCCACAGCGCCCGCCCCTGGCCCGAGGCGGTGGGCGACGCGCTGGACTGGTTCCGCGCCGCCGGCAGGCTGCCGGCGTGAGCCTCTCCCTGGCCATTGCCGCCGCGGCCGCCCTCGCCTGGACCTACCTGCTGCTCGGCCGCGATGGTTGGTGGCGCGCCGACGTGCGCGACGACGGCCCCCTGCCCGAGCCCGGCTCCTGGCCCGCCGTCGCCGCTGTGGTGCCGGCGCGCGACGAGGCGCCCACAGTCGGCGAGACGGTCCGCTCGCTGCTCGCCCAGGACTACCCGGGACCCTTCCGCGTGGTGGTGGTGGACGACCGCTCGACGGACGGCACGGGCGAGGCGGCTCGTCTCGCCGGGGCGGGCGACCCGAGGCTGCTGGTGGTGCCCGGCACCGGAAAGCGCCCGGGCTGGACCGGCAAGCTCTGGGCCCAGCAGCAGGGCCTGGACGCCCTCGCGAGGGACGACGGGGCGCGACCCTGCTTCCTGCTCCTCACCGACGCGGACATCCGCCACGACCCGGGCAGCCTCCGCCGACTGGTGTGCCGCGCCGCGGCCGGGCGACTCGCGATGGTGTCGCTGATGGCGCGACTGCGCTGCGAGAGCCGGGCCGAGCGCTGGTTGGTTCCCTTCTTCGTGTTGTTCTTTGGGATGCTCTATCCTTTCCGCCGGGTGGCCGACCCGCGCTCGCGCACGGCCGGTGCCGCGGGCGGCTGCGTGCTGCTGCGTGCCGAGACGCTCGCCGCCTCGGGCGGGCTGGAGCCGATGCGCGACGCCATGATCGACGATTGCACCCTGGCCGCGCGGATCAAGCGGCACGGACCGATATGGCTCGGCCTGACCGACCGCGTGACGTCGCTGCGCCCCTACGCCGGGCTGGGCGAGTTGCGCCGGATGGTCGCCCGCACCGCCTACGCCCAGCTCGGCTACAGCCCAGGGATGCTGGCGGGAGCGGTGCTCGGGCTCGGGCTGGTGTTCCTCGCGCCACCGGTCCTGGCGCTCGCGGCCGGAGGTGCCGCGCGCTGGTTCGGACTCGCTTCCTGGGCGGTGATGGCACTGGCGGCGGCGCCGATGCTGCGCTTCCATGGGCTGTCGCCGCTGCGGGGCTTGCTCACCCCGGTTGTGGCGCTCCTGTACCTGCTGTTCACCCTGGACAGCGCTTGGCAGGACTGGCGCGGCCGCGGGGGTGCCTGGAAGGGCGAGGTGCGGCCGCGCGCGACGGCCACACCGGCCCTTCGCGAACCGAGGAAGGTCGCGTAAGTCATTTCCGTTATCCAGAGACCGGGCCCGCCCGCGCTGCCGGCCGCCCCAAGCACCGAGGGACTTCCCGTATTGGCGACCATGCGCCACGGCGCCGCGGCCATGGCGGCCGCGCCCAAACGTTTCCCCGCCGCAGTCGATGCCCCTTCGCCGGTTGCCGGGCAGGGCGCATCCGCGGCCGACGACGCCCTCGACGAAGCGATCGAGAAAGCCACGGCGGCGCTCCTGCGGGAGCAGCGGCCCGATGGGCACTGGGCCTACGACCTGGAGGCGGACGCCACCATCTCGGCCGAGTACGTGATGTTGCGCCGCTTCCTCGGTCGCCCTCAACCCGACCACGAGGCGCGCATTGCCCGCTACCTGCGCCGCACCCAGCTGCCCGAGGGCGGCTGGCCGCTGTTCCACGGCGGCGGCGCCAACGTCAGCGCCTCGGTGAAGGCCTACTTCGCCCTCAAGGCGGTCGGCGACGACGTGGACGCCCCGCACATGCGCCTGGCGCGCGCGACGATTCTCTCACTGGGCGGCGCCGAGCGTTGCAATGTGTTCACCCGCGCGCTGCTGGCGCTGCACGGGCAGGTGCCCTGGCGCGCCGTGCCGGCGATGCCGCCCGAGATCATGCTGCTGCCCCGGTGGTTCCCCTTCCACCTCAGCAAAATCTCCTACTGGGCGCGCGTGGTGCTGGTGCCGCTGACCGTGGTGATGGCGCGCCGGCCGCGCCCCGACCTGCCCTGTCCCGACTTGGCGGAACTGTTCCTCACCCCGCCCGGCAAGGTGCGTCGCTGGCCCGGCGGCGGGCATGAGGCGGAGCCCTGGTCCACCATGTTCCGCGGCCTAGACGCGGTGTTGCAGCACACCCAGCACCGCTTTCCTGCCAGCCGGCGACAGAAGGCCGAGGCCACGGCGATGCGCTTCGTCGACGCGCGGCTGAATGGAGCGGACGGCCTGGGCGGCATCTTCCCCGCGATGGCCAACGCGCTGGTCATGTATCGCTGCTTGGGCGTGCCCGACGACGACCCGCGGGTGCGAACCGCCTGGGGGGCTCTGGAAGGGCTGGTGGCCGAGCGCGGCGACGAGGTGCTGGTTCAGCCGTGTCTCTCCCCCGTTTGGGACACCGCGCTGGCCGCCCACGCGCTGCTGGAAACCGGCACGCCGGACGCTGCGCAGGCGAGCGTCCGCGCCATGGGCTGGCTGCTGCCGCGGCAGGTGCTCGATACGGTGGGTGACTGGGCCGCGCGGCGCCCCGGCCTGCGCCCGGGCGGCTGGGCCTTTCAGTACGAGAACCCGCACTACCCCGACCTCGACGACACCGCCGTGGTGGTGATGGCGCTGGACCGTGCGCGGCGCGAGATCGCAGCCTCGATCATAGCCTCCTCCGCGTCGGGCCCCGGCGCGCCGGCCTCGCTTCCCGCAGCGGCTGTGCCGGGCGAGGCGGCGATCGAATTTGCGATCTCGCGCGCCGTCGAGTGGGTGACTGGGATGCAGTCGCGCGACGGTGGCTGGGCGGCCTTCGACGCGGACAACACCGCGCACCACCTCAACTCCATCCCCTTCGCCGATCACGGCGCGTTGCTGGACCCTCCCACGGCGGACGTTACCGCTCGCTGCCTGGGGATGCTGGCGCAGCTCGGACGGACGGACGCCAACGACGCGGTGGCGACTCGCGGCCTGCGCGCCCTGCTGGCGACGCAGGAGCGCGACGGGAGTTGGTATGGCCGCTGGGGCGTCAACCACGTCTACGGCACGTGGTCAGCGCTGTGCGGGCTGAACGCCGCCGGCCTGCCAACCACCGCTACCCCGGTACGGCGCGGCGCCGACTGGCTGCGCCGGTGCCAGAACCCCGACGGCGGCTGGGGTGAAGATGGCGACAGCTACGAAGCCGGCTGTGGCAACGCTTCCGTCAAATCCTCCCCCTCGCAGACTGCCTGGGCGATACTCGGGCTGATGGCGGCGGGGCTGGCGGACGATCCGGCGGTGGCGCGCGGCGTAACCTGGCTGATCGCGCGACAACGCACCGGGGGTGGCTGGGACGAACTCGCCTACACCGGCACCGGTTTCCCGCGCGTGTTCTATCTCCGCTATCTCGGCTACGCGCAGATCTTCCCGCTCTGGGCACTGGCGCGGGCGCGGGCACTGCGACGTCACGGATCGAGCCCGGTGCAGCATGGAATCTGAGCAGGCCCCGACATCATCCCCCCTCCCGCTCGGCCGAGTAACTGGACGTCCCGCAACCGGTCCCGGCCACGCAATAGGGACGCTCGGGCTTGGCTGAGAACGCGTCGGGTCGCTCAGGCTTGGCTGAGTACGAACAACGCCTGCTCGCCGAACAGGTTGGCCAGCCACGGCGAGCGCCGCCATGGCGCGCGCAGGCCGCGCTCATCGACCGCCAGCCACTCCTCCACTGCCCAACCATCGGTTGAGCACAGAGCGAAGAAGTCGCGGATCGTGCAGGGGTGGATGTTGGGCGTCTCGTACCAGGGACGGTCCCAGGTGTCGGTATCAGGCATCCGTCCGGTGACCAGCAGCCGCCAACGCATTTGCCAGTGGCCGAAATTGGGGAAGGATACGACCGCCCGCGCACCGATCCGCAGCATTTGGCGCAATACCTCGCGCGGCCGCTCCACCGCCTGCAGCGTGCGCGACAACACCACGTAGTCGAAGGCGCCGTCTGGGTAGGAAGCGAGGTCCACGTCCGCGTCGCCGTGGATCACCGCCAGTCCCTGGCCCACCGCCCGTGTGGCCTCCGCCATGTCGATCTCAATTCCCCGCGCGTCGGCCCCCTTCTCCCGCGTCAGGTGCTCCAGCAGGGCGCCGTCACCGCAACCGATGTCGAGCACCCGTGCGCCACGGGGGATGAGCCCGGCGATCAGGCGCAGGTCGAGCCGCATGTTCTTGGCGACGTGGCGCACCTGCGGCAGCGTATCGGGCAAGCGCATCTCCCCCGGAATGAGCGGTAGAGGTAGGCCACCGACGCGCGAACGTCCAGCAGGGCGGGCCGGCATGACGAGGGGGTGAGACGGGCTTCGCCATGTCCAGCGGGCGAGGTCCGCGACCCGTCGCGCTCGGGAGTGTCGTGGTTCGAGGCGTGGGCGGGGCGTCCTGGCGGAGAGGGTGGGATTCGAACCCACGGTAAGTTTGCACCTACAACGGTTTTCGAGACCGTCCCGATCGACCACTCCGGCACCTCTCCGTGCCCCCGCGGGTCCGGGGCGTATAAGGGCGGTGTCGCACCCGCGCAACCGCCCGGAAGCATTGACTCGCGGACGCACACCTAGCTATACGCACTCCTCCATGGCGGCACCCCTGGTGCGGCACGAAGCTTTTCGCAACCATCGATATTCCACGGCCGCACGCGGTCGCCCGCACTCCCCAAGCCAGGCGTTCCGATGACCTACGCAGTGATCCGCACCGGCGGCAAGCAGTACCGCGTCACCCCCAACGCCGTACTGATCGTTGAGAAGCTGGAGGCCGAGGCCGGCCAGACTGTTACCTTCCAGGACGTGCTCGCTATCGGCGGCGAGGATGGCGTTACGTTGGGCGCGCCCACAGTGGCCGGCGCATCGGTCACCGCCACGGTGCTGGAGCAGAAGCGCGGCGAGAAGATCATCATTTTCAAGAAGCGTCGCCGGCAGAACAGCCGCCGCAAGAATGGTCACCGCCAGTATCTCACGGTGCTGCGCATCGGTGACATCGCCGCGGCCTGAACAGGAGTATCCCACCATGGCGCACAAGAAGGCCGGCGGCTCTTCGCGCAATGGCCGCGACAGCGCGGGCAAGCGGCTCGGCGTCAAGAAGTATGGCGGTGAGCGCGTGATCACCGGCAACATCATCGTCACCCAGCGCGGCACCAAGATGCTGCCCGGGCGCAACGTGTCGGTGTCGCGCGACCATTCCATCCACGCGATGGCCGACGGCGTGGTGAAGTTCGACCGCAAGGCCGAGGGCCGCGTCCACGTGTCCGTGGACCCAGTCGCGCAGGCTGCCGAGTAGCCAAGCCGCCGCTCCTCCGCGAGCGTGTGCACGACGGGGGCCTCGCGGCCCCCGTTTCCGTTTCCGTCCCCCCTCCGGTTCCCACCCCCCTGATGAAGTTCCTCGACGAAGCCAAGGTCTATCTCAAGGCGGGCGACGGCGGCGACGGCGTGATCGCCTTCCGGCGCGAGCGCTTCATCGAATTCGGTGGCCCCGACGGCGGCAACGGCGGCAAGGGCGGCGACGTGCTGGTTGAGGCGGTGGAGGGCCTGAACACCCTCATAGACTACCGCTACGCGCAGCACTTCCGCTCCCGCAAGGGCGGCAATGGTGCCGGCTCCGACCGCACTGGCGCCGGCAGCGACGACGTTGTCCTCAAAGTCCCCGTCGGCACGGTGGTACTCGACGACGGCAAGGAGAACGTGCTGGCCGACCTGACCAGGCCGGGCCAGCGGGCGGTGTTGTGCCGCGGCGGCGACGGCGGCCACGGCAATGCGCACTTCAAGACCTCGACTAACCGCGCGCCGCGCCGCGCCGATCCCGGCTGGCCGGGCGAGGAGCGCTGGATTTGGCTGCGGCTGAAGTTGATCGCCGACGCCGGGCTGGTGGGGCTGCCCAACGCTGGCAAGTCCACCTTCCTGGCCGCCTGCTCGGCGGCGAAACCCAAGATTGGCGACTACCCCTTCACCACGCTGCATCCGCAACTCGGCGTGGTGCGGCTCAACGCGACCGAGGAGTTCATCCTCGCCGACATCCCCGGCCTGATCGAGGGTGCGCACGAGGGTGCCGGGCTGGGCGACCGCTTCCTCGGCCACGTCGAGCGCTGCGCCGTGCTGCTGCACCTAGTGGACGGCACCCAGGCGGATCCGGCCGCGGCGTGGCGCACCGTTCGCGGTGAACTGGAGGGCTACGGCGGCGGGCTGGCGGCCAAGCCCGAGATCGTGGCGCTGAACAAGACCGATGCCATGACGCCGCAGGCCCGCGCGTCCCGCTTGAAGGCGCTGGAACGCGCCACGGGCGGGCCGGTGCTGTTGATCAGCGGCGTCACCGGCCAGGCCGTGCCTGAGGCCCTGCGCACCCTGGCCGACGTGGTGGCGGCGGACCGGACGGCGCGGCGGGAGCTGGCGGTCGTCGGCGCCGTCGCTGGATGATCCGCGCGTCCTCCCGGTGAATCTCGCCACCGCCCGCCGCGTAGTGGTCAAGGTCGGCTCCGCCCTCGTCGTGGACCCCGACACCGCCGCTCCGCGCGACGCTTGGCTCGCCTCCGTGGCCGACGACGTCGCTGCCCTGCGCGCCCGCGGCGCCGAGGTGGTACTGGTCTCCTCCGGCGCCATCGCGCTGGCCCGTCGGGCGCTGGGTCTCGCGCAGCCGCGCCTGCGTTTGGAGGAGAAGCAGGCCGCTGCCGCGGTGGGGCAGATACGCCTCGCCGGCGCTTGGCAGACGGCGCTGGCCACGCACGGGCAGACAGCCGCGCAGCTTCTGCTGACGCTGGAGGACAGCGAGGACCGCCGCCGCTACCTCAACGCCCGTGCCACGCTCTCCACCCTGCTGACCCTGGGCTGCGTGCCGGTGATCAACGAGAACGACACCGTTGCCACCGCCGAGATCCGCTTCGGCGACAATGACCGCCTCGCCGCCCGTGTGGCCGAGATGGTGCAGGCCGACGCGTTGGTGCTGCTGTCCGACGTGGACGGCCTCTACACCGCCGATCCGCGCCGCGACCCGGCGGCGCGCCACCTGCCGGTGGTGGGAGCGGTGACCGAGGCGGTGCTGGCGCTCGGCGGTGAGCCGCCGCCCGGATACTCGTCAGGAGGAATGCGCACCAAGCTGTTGGCCGCGCGGATCGCGGCCGGCGCCGGCTGCGCCATGGCCATCGCGCTGGGCACGCGCGAACACCCCCTGCGCGCACTGCTCGACGGCGGCCGCTGCACCTGGTTTACCCCCACGCCCGAGGGCCGCACCGCGCGAAAACGTTGGATCGCCGGTTCGCTGGCCCCGCTCGGCGAGCTGGTGGTGGATTCGGGCGCGGCACGGGCGCTAGGGCGCGGCGGTTCGCTGCTGCCGGCGGGCGTGCGAGCCGTATCGGGCGAGTTTCGCCGCGGTGACCCGGTGGCCGTACGCGACGAGGCGGGGCGCGAGATCGCTCGCGGTCTGTCCGCCTACGCCGCCGGAGCGGCCGGGCGCATCGCCGGCCGCCGGTCCGAGGAGATCGAGGCGATCCTAGGCTGGCGTGGCCGCGACGAGTTGGTGCACCGCGACGACCTCGTTCTGCTTTGACTCCGGCCTTCCGGTCCGCGAACGACTCCGGATACCGGGTCCGCCTCGGCCGCTCGCGCCCGGGTCACCTAGACGCCCCACCCGCGGCGCCGGCTCCGGTTTGCTCCGCCGGCGCCGCGCGCAGGCGGGCCATCTCTGCCTCCAAGGCGGACAGCGCTTGCTGCCGCTCGGCCACTCGGCTTTCCAGCGTCGCCGCCTCGGCCCGTAGCTGCTCCAGCCTCGTACCGGCGCCACCGATGTCCGCCTCCAGCGCCGTCGCCCGACCTTCCAGGGCGCGGATTCGGGCAGTGGCCTCCTCGACGCCGCGATCCGCCTCGGTGACGCGGGCTGCCGCCGCCTCGGTCTGGGTACGTCGGGCGGCCAAGTCGGACTCGGCCGTGCCCGCTCCTTCGCGCAGCGAGGCCAGCCGCTGCTCCGCCTCAGCCATCGCCTGCTGACGCCCCGCCAAGCCCGCCTCAGCTTCGCTCACCTGCGCGCGGAGCGAGGCCGCGCGGCCCTCCACCTCGGCCGTCCGGCGCTGCGCCTCCGCTCCCGCCTGCTCCGCCGTCGTCAGAGCCGCGCGTACCTCGCCGAGGCGCGCCTCGGCCGCACTCGCTGCGGCTTGGCTCTCGGACAGGGTCGTCGCAGCGGTTCCCGTCGCGGCGTTCACTTCGGCCAAACGTACCTCGGCGGCAGTGACCGCGGCGGCCAGTTCGGCCGCGCGGGCCTCCGCGGTGCGCGTCCGCTCGGCGGCCGCATCGGCCCCGCGCACGGCCTCGGCCAGGGGCCCCTGGCGCGCGGCGAGGTCGGTCTCGGCGGCCGCGATCGCGTCGCGCAGAGCCTTCAGCCGGTTCTCCGCACCCGCCACCGCCGCTTCCCGCGCGGTGAGCGTTTCCTGCGTCCGGCCCGCTTCGGCCACCAGCGCCGCGACCCGGTTCTGGGCCGAGTCGGCACGGGCGGAGAAGTCGGTCTCGCGACCTTCGGCCTGTCGCACCGCGTTCGTAGCCACCTCCTGCTGAGCGGCGAGCCGGGCCAACTCGCCCCGGCGCTCCGTCAGGGCGGCCTCGGCCGCGACTCCTTCTGCACGCACCGCGTCGAGACCCACCGTCGCCGCTTGCGTCGCTTGGCTCAGCTCCGCGACCCGTGCCTCGGTGGCGGTGGCGGCGGTGGTGAGCTCGGCGACACGCGCTTCCACCGTCGCCGTTTGTTGGGCGAGGGCGGAGGACCGCGCCTCTGCCTGGGCTACGGTGGCGGCGAGTTCGCCGTTGCGCGCCTCCGCCGCAGCGCCCGTCGCGCGGGCCGCCTCCGCCCGTTGGGTCAAAGTGGCGAGATCGCCGGCCGCTTGCCGCTCCCGCGTCAGACTGCCCTCCAGTTCCGCCACCCGGGCCACGCCGGCGCGGTTGGCTCCCTCGGCGGTTTCCAACCGACCGCCCCGCGACAGGGCCAAGGACCAGCCCAGGATCAGCAGCGCCAATGCTGCCGCGGCCGCGCCCAGCACCGGCCAGGACAGGCCGAAAAGCCCCGCCGTCGCCGCGGGAGGCGTGCCGCCCGCGGGCCCCATGCCGCCGCGTCGCTGCTCGTTCGCCATGATCTCGCGCCCTTCAAATTCGCTGCGTCTTTCGCGCGGACGCGCCGGAATAGCCGGGCGGCACGCCCCGTTGGATATCGCCGACCGGGGAAGCCACGCTTTCGTCATCCACAACATGCTGTAGTCCGCGACGGCCGACTAGGGTCCGCCGGATCACAGTCTGGAAGGTGACCTGAGCGGAAACCTCCGTTCACCCATACATTCGAGGGCAGCGGCGTCCGTCATCGCTCAGCACCCCGATCCCACCACGTCCATCGACCACGTCGAACCGGGCGAACGCGGCAGGTGCTCGGAGGGTGGACGGCCCCTAGCGGGCTCGCCACCCGTCGGCCAGAAGTCCGCTGACGAGCAGGTCGAGCTGCGCCCGCCGCAGCGCGTCGGCGTCCAGCGGATGGCGTCCGGCGAAGCTCAGCCGCCAGGTGGACACCAAGATCGCCGGCGCCAGTAGCAGCTGCACCGGCCACCCGGCGGTCTCAGGGCGGAACTCGCCGCGCGCCACGCCGTCGCGGATCACGGCGGACAGGATGGCCGCGCCGGGCTCCACCACCGCCTCGTGGAACAGGTCGGAGAGCTCGGGGAAGCGCTCGCCCTCGCTGATCAGCAGCCGGTTGACTACCAACGCGCGCGGATCGGCCGCGGACCCGAAGACGCGTTCCAGCAGGTCGCGCAGCAGGTCCAGAGAAGAGCCCTGCGCGGCCGTCACTGCCTGCCGGGCACCTTCGAAGGTCGGCTGTAGGACGCCGCGCACCACGGCGGCGAACAGGTCCGCCTTGCCGCCGGGGAAGTGATGGTAGAGCAGGCCCTTGGCCACGCCGGCACGTCGGGACACCGCGCCCATCGAGGCGGCCGCGTAGCCGGCGGCGGCGAACTCGGCGAAGGCGGCGTCGCGCAGCATCGCCCGTCGCTCGTCGGGCGGCAGGCGCCGGCGCTTGGCCCGGGGCGCCTCGTCTCCGGCGGTCGGGGCGGCGCGCGACGGTGCCGCCCCGGGCACCGCGGCGGCCGTGTTCGGCGACGTTGGCATGGGAACTCGGGCCTTGATTTCCGTGGGCCGGACCCGAACCTACTGACCTGTCGGTCGGTAATCAAGGATGCCATCCAGCAACGCCCCGTTCACGCTCGCCGCGCCGCTGCTCCTCGCGCTGGCCCTGTCCGCGTGCGACGAGGCCGGCTCCGCCCCCGCGGCCGACGGCGCGCCGTCGGCCGCCCAGACCGTGTCGGTCGTCCCCGTCGCGGCGCGACCGGTAGAGCGCGCCGTGCGCGGCGACGGTTCCGTGGTGGCTTGGCAGGAGCTGGTAATCGGTGCCGAGGCCGGCGGCCTGCGGGTGATCGAGGTGCCGGTGGAGGAGGGCGAGGCCGTGCGCGCGGGTCAGCTCCTGGTCCGCCTCGACGACGCCGTGCCGCGCGCGGTGCTGGCCGGGGCCGAGGCAGCGGTGGCCGAGGCGCAGGCGGCCGTCGAGCTGGCCGGCGCCGAGCTGCGCCGTGCCCAGCAGCTGCAGCGTAGCGAGTTCGCCGCCCGCCAAGCCCTCGAGCAGCGCGTCGCCAACGAGGGCGGCGCCCGCGCCCGCCTGCTTTCCGCCCGCGCCGGGCGCGACGAGGCCGCGGCCCGGCTCGCCCAGGCCCGCATCCTCGCGCCCACCGCCGGCGTCGTCTCGCGCCGCACGGTGCTTCCCGGCGCCGTGGTGTCGCCGGGCCAGGAAATGCTGCGGCTGATCCGCGATGGCCGCATCGAGCTGGACGCCCGCGTGCCGGAACTGGACCTCGCGCGCGTGGCGCCCGGCCAGCAGGCGCGGATAACGCACGGCGAGCGGACGGTGCTGGCCACGGTGCGCGCCGTAGCGCCGACCGTCTCCGCCGACACGCGCCTGGGCATCGTGCACCTGTCGGTGCCGGCCGATTCCGGCCTGCGCCCGGGCATGTTCGCACGCGCCGCCATCGTGGCCGGCAGCGCCGAGGCGCCCACCGTGCCGCGCGCCGCGCTGCTGCACCGCGACGGAAGGCCGGTGGTCTTCGCCCTCTCCGCCGGCCGCGCCGAGCTGCGCCGGCTGGAGCTGGGTGAGGCGACCGCCGACGGCCAAGTCGAGGTGCGCGCCGGCCTGTCCGCGGGCGAGCGGGTGGTGATTGCTGGCGCGGGCTTCCTCAACGACGGCGACCCGGTGCGCATCGCGGAGGCGGCCCGGTGAGCACCCCCCGGGACGGGAGACGGTCGGACCCGAGGATCCGGGAAGGTACGATCCCGGATGTGCCTCGCTTCGACGATGTGCGCTTCAACAACGTTTCCGCTTGGGCCATCCGCCACCCCGTGCAGACAATCGTGCTGTTCCTGCTGCTGACGGTGGCCGGGCTGGCGGCCTTCCCGTTCCTGCGCGTCAACGTCACGCCCGACCTCGACCTGCCGGCGGTGGTGATCACGGTGGCGCAGCCCGGCGCCGCCCCCACTGAACTGGAGACCCAGGTCACGCGGCGGGTCGAGGACGCGGTCTCCGGCCTGGGCGACGTCAAGCACGCTTCCTCCACCGTGATGGACGGCGCCTCCACCACGGTGGTCGAGTTCGCGCTGGGGGTGAACATCGACCGCGCGGTCAGCGACATCCGCGACCGGCTGGCGCAGATACGCTCCGACCTGCCGGCCGACATCCGCGAGCCGCAGGTCACCCGCGTCGAGGTCACCGGCGCGCCCATCGCCACCTACACCGTGCGCGCCCCCGGCCTGTCGGCGGTGGAGGCGTCGTGGTTCGTCGACGACGTGGTGTCGCGCACCGCCCTGGCAGTGCCCGGGGTGGCCGAGGTCAGCCGCGTCGGCGGCGCCGACCGCGAGATACGCGTGGCCCTCGACCCCGACCGGCTGGCCGCGCTCGGTGTCACCGCGGCCGACGTCAACGCTCAGCTGCGCGACACCAACGTGGACCGCCCCGGCGGCCGCGGCACGCTGGGCGGGGCTGAGCAGGCGGTGCGCACGCTGGGCTCGGCGCTCTCGGTCGAGGCGCTGCGCGACCGTTCGATCATTCTCTCCGGCGGCCGCACCGCGCGCCTGTCCACGCTGGGCACCGTGACCGATGCCAGCGCCGAGGTGCGCACCGCCGCCCGCCTGAACGGCGAGCCGGTAGTCGGTTTCGAGGTGCTGCGGACCCGCGGCTCCAGTGAGGTGGACGTCGCCGCACGTGTGGACGCGGCGCTGGCGCGCCTAGCGGCGTCGCGGCCAGGGACCGAGATCACCCTGGTCTCCTCGACCACGTCCTTCGTGCTGGCCAGCTACCACGGCGCGCTGGAGGCGCTGCTGATCGGCGCGGCGCTGGCCACCGTCGTGGTCTGGTTCTTCCTGCGCAACGCGCGCGCCACGCTGATCACGGCCATCGCCATGCCGCTGTCTCTAGCGCCGACCTTCGCAGCGATGTACGGGTTCGGCTTCTCGCTCAACAACGTCACCCTGCTCGGCATCACGCTCGTGGTCGGCGTGCTGGTGGACGACGCCATCGTCGAGATCGAGAACATCATCCGCCACCTCCGCCACGGGGGGCCCGGCGGCCGCCGCCTGAGCCCGTGGGAGGCGGCGATGGAAGCCTCGGCCGAGATCGGCCTGGCCGTGGTCGCCACGACGGCTACCATCCTGGCGGTGTTCGTCCCCGTGGCCTTCATGCCCGGTATCTCTGGCCAGTTCTTCCGCCAGTTCGGTTTGACCGTGGCGTCCGCAGTGGCTTTCTCGCTGGTGGTGGCGCGGCTGCTGACGCCGATGCTGGGCGCCTACCTGCTACGGCCGGGCGACGCCGGGCGGGAGGAGCGCGAGGGCCCGGTCACGCTCGCCTACCTGCGGCTGCTGCGTTGGTGCCTGCGCCACCGCGGGCTGACGGTGTTGGCCGGGTTGCTGTTCTTCGCCGGCTCGGTGGCGATGGTGCCGCTGCTGCCGCGCGACTTCGTACCCGCCGCCGATCGCTCCCTTTCTACCCTGACGATGGAGCTGTCGCCCGGTTCCACCCTGGCCGACACCGCCGCCGCCGTGGCGCGGGCCACCGCGATCCTGCGCGCCCGGCCGGAGGTGCGCTCGGTGTTCGCTGCCCTGGGCATCGGTCGCGCCGGCTCGCTAGACGAGGGCGGCGGGGCCAGCCGCGCCGGCGAACCGCGCACGGCGGAAATGACGATCAGCCTCGCTCCCCGCGGTGAGCGCGCCCTGTCGCAGTCGCGCTTCGAGGCGGACGTACGCCCGGCGCTGGAAACCATCCCCGGTGCACGCCTGCGCTTCGGTCGCGCCGGCGAGAGCGGGTCCAAGGTGGCCGTCACCCTGGTCGGCGATGACCCGGCGATCCTGGGCGACGCGGCGAGCCGGTTGGAGCGCGAGATGCGCGCCCTCCCCGGCCTCGCCGGCGCCCGCTCCACCGCCAGCCTCGCCCGGCCGGAGCTGCAGATCATGCCGCGTGCCGACCGCGCGGCGGAGATGGGCGTGTCGGTGGCGACCATCGCCGCGGTGGCGCGAATCGCCACCCTGGGCGACATCGACGCCGCGCTGGCCAAGTACAACCTGCCCGACCGCCAAGTGCCGATCCGCGTCATGCTCGCCGAGGGCGTGCGCGACGACCTCGGCGCGTTGCGCTCCCTGCGGGTGACCGGCAGCGGCGGCCGCTCCGTGCCCCTGGACGCGGTGGCCGAGATACGCCTCGGCGCCGGTCCGACCCAGATCGAGCGGCTGGACCGGGCGCGCAAGGTGACGGTGGAGGCCGAGCTGGGCGGCATGCCGCTGGGCGAGGCCACGGCGGCCATCGCCGCCCTGCCCGCCATGCGTGCCCTCCCCCCCGGCGTGCGCGAAATCGCCACCGGCGACGCCGAGGTGATGGCCGAGCTGTTCGGCGGCTTCGCCGTGGCCCTCGGCGCGGGGGTGCTAATCGTCTACCTCGTGCTAGTGGTGCTGTTCGGCGGCTTCCTGCAGCCGCTGACCATCATGACCGCGCTGCCGCTGTCGCTGGGCGGCGCGCTGATGGCGCTGCTGCTCGCGCAGAAGGCGCTGGGCGTGTCGTCGGTGATCGGCGTGCTGATGCTGATGGGCATCGTGGCCAAGAACTCGATCCTGCTGGTGGAGTACGCGATCTCCGCGCAGTGCGCCGGCGCCGACCGCGTCTCGGCGCTGATGGAGGCTGCCCGCAAGCGCGCCCGCCCCATCGTCATGACCACCATCGCCATGTCCGCCGGCATGGCCCACATCGCCGCTGGCGTCGGCGCCGACTCCGAGTTCCGCGCGCCGATGGCCATAGTGGTCATCGGCGGCCTGCTCACCTCGACCCTCCTCAGCTTGGTCTTCGTGCCGGCCGCCTACCTCTACATGGACGGGCTGAACCGTCGCCTCGGCCGCCACACCGCCCCCGCCGAACTGCGCGAGGCCGTCCCATCCGGCGGGCCGCGAGAGGCCGTGCCGGCGGAGTGAGCGGGTCAGGCGCGCCGAGGACACCGCGCGGATACGCACGAACGGCGTTCCCTCAACCGCCGCGGTCCGCGTGCCAGCGCAACCAGGCAGCGAGTTCGGGCAGGCGCTGCGGTCGCTCGAGGGGTCCGGCAAGCCGGAGTCCGAGCCCGGGCTCCCCCGTGCCGATCTCTGCCGGGAGCACGGAAAGGCGCGCATTCAGGGTGGAACGGCCGAGATCCGCCTGACCCTCGGCGGCGAGCGCGGCGCCCTCGGTCAGCAGATGCGCCTCGGAGATGGCGGCGATCCCCTGCGCGAGCCGGGCCCGCAGCAGCAGCTCGGTGAAAGCGGTGGCGCCGCCCAGCAGCCCGGGGCGCAGCGCGGCCTCGGTGCCCGGCCCGGTCGCGGCGGCGCGGGTGGCGCGCGCGTCCAGCCCGGTGAGCACGCCGTCGCGCGCGCCGAGGCTCACCTCGCCGGATAGGGTGGCGAGCAGGGCAGCGGCGCTGCTGCCCCGCGCGTCGAGGTCGGCCGATAAGTCCAGGCGTCCCGAGGAAAGGTCGAGCGGCAACCCGGTGAGCGGGCCGGTCACCTCGGCGCCCTCGATCCGACCGTCGAGGCGCAGGTGCGGCACGGGGCTACTGGTGTCGAATCCCAGCGCACCCTCGACGACGCCGCCCGACGACCGGCCGCGCGCGAGGTCGAGTCGCAGCGCGCCCGCCTCCATTCGCAGCGCACCCTCCGCGTCCTCCAACATCGGTACGCCCCAGGGTCCGGCCCGACGCGCCGCGAAAGCGATCTCGGCGTTCAATGCCCGGAGTGCGTCCAGGGGCAGTGGCTGCGTGCTTCGCCATGTAGGGAGCGGTAGCGGCAGGTTCTCGGCGAACACCCGGCCCGCGAGGCGCGGCCGCGCGCCCTCCAGCGAGAGGGTCAGCTGCCCACTGGCGCGCAGGCCGCCCGCCACGAGGTCGAAGCGCTCCGCGGCAAGGGCGCGCGCGTCGGCGTCGAAGCCCAGCACCAGCGAGAGTGAGCCGTCACCCAGCCAGCGCCCAGTACCGGGGCCGAACGCCCCCGACAACAGGCGAGGCGCGCCGGGATGCTGCAGGGTCAGCGTGCCGCCCGCCCGGCGCCCGGGCAGGCTCGCGACCACCGTGCTCTCCAGCCGCAGCTCGGCCCAGTCGGCCTCCGCCTGCAGCGCCAGGGCGTCCGGGGCGCCACCGCCGAACACGCGCAGCGTCAACGGCTCGGCGGCGATCCGCGCGCTGTCCGGCCAGCTTCCCGGCACCAGGGCCAGCAGCGGCCGCGGGTCGGGCGCCGCGAGGTCCAGCGATAGGTCGGCCAAGCGCGGCTGCGGGCCGAGCGTCGCCGCGCCCGAAAGGGAAAGGTCGGCGCCCGCCACCCGGCCAGCGAGCTGGCGGACCGACAACCGACCGTTCTCCAGCGCTGCGTCGAGCCCGACGCGCTCCGCTGCCAGGCCGACGAGGGTCATGCGCTCGACCGCCACGCGCAGGTTCGCGTCGAGAAGCGCGAGGTCGCGCGAAGTGACGCCCCAGTCCTCCCAAGGCGCCCGGTCCATCACCCAGAGGCCGTCGAGATCGAGAGCATCCAGCCTCAATCCGAGCCCCAGCGCAGGGCGGGCGCCGAAGCGCAGCACGCCCGCCCCGGACAGGCGCGTGCCGTCCAGGGTCGCGGAGAGCTCCGGCAGCGCCACCTGGGCGTCCTCCAGCACCAAGCGCGCCCGGCCCGCGCCCTGCCGCAGTCGGTCGGGCGCGAGGCCGGCGAGCGGCCAGCCCAGGGCCGCCAGCGTGGTGCGCAGATCGGAACTCTCGAAGCGCAAGGTGGTCTCGAGGCGCTCATTGCCCGGGGCGCCCGCCGTGGCGCCCGCCAGATCCACGGCGGTGTCGCCGGGCAGCAGAGCAGACACGTCGGTCAGACTCAGGCGGTCGCCCTCGCGGAACACCGACGCGCGCAGCCGGCGCAGGGTCAAGCCGCGCCAGCCGGCGGCCTCGGCCGACAGGTCCAGGCCGAAGGGCAGCCGTCCGCCGGCCTGTCCCGGAAGCCCGCCCAAGGCGCGCAGACCGGCAATCCAGGGTTCCAGTTCGACCCGTCCCGTCGTCAGCGCCACGTCCAGCCGCGGAGCGGGGCGCAGCCGCAGCGTCGCCGCACCGCGCGCCGGGCTGCCACCAAATTCGAGCGCGAGGTCGTCCGCCACGATCAACTCGGCCGTGGCGGACAGGCGCCCGCGGGTTCGAAAGGCACCAGGTGGGGTCGGCAGCAGCAGCGACAGGTCCGGCCCGGACGCCTCGACGCCGCCCTCCAGCCTCCCCGACGCCGCCAGCACGCCGTGTGCCGAGACCGCGGCGCTGCCGGAGGACAGGGACAGGCCGAGCGGGGTCGCACCGTCCTCACCGGAGCGGCCCAGGGTCGCCTCGAAGCGCACCTCTCGCCCGGGCCACAGTGTGGTGGGCACGAAGGAGCCTGTGGCGCGCAGCGCGTCCGCCGAGCCGCCTGCCGACAGGCGTGCCCTCACCCGCTCCAGCGGTAGCGTACCCAGGGTGAGCCGACCGTCCACCACCTCGGCTTCGAAGGAGGACAGGGCAGCCGGGGGCGAGGAGCCGGGCGCGGGCGGCCAGGGCAGGCGGATGTCGGCGCCCACCAGCGCCAGTTCGCGCGGGGAGAGACGCCCGAGGAGGAGTGCCCAGCCGTCCAGCCGCAGGCGCAGTGCCCGCGCCTCGAAGCCGAGCGCGTCGTCCGGGCCGCCCACCGTCACGCCCTCGGCTTCCAGCATCGGGCTGGGCAGCAGCGCCAGCCGGACCGGGCCGGACAGCGACACCGGCAAGCCCAGGCGCCCCGCCGCGAGCAGGGCGATCCCGTCGCGCCGGGCGGTCCAGTCGGTCAGGCGCGGCGCGAGCCACGCCGCCCCCAGCAGCAGCGGCGCCGCGAGGGCGCTGAGCATGAGGAGGCGTGGCAAGCCCCTCATGCCGACCGGGCAACCACGGGCGCTGCCGACCTCAGCGACGATACCTCCCGGCGCGGGACTCCCTCATGCGGGACCCCATCCGCCGCCACCGGGCGTTTCGAGCGCCAGCACGTCGCCGGCCTCCAGGGCGACGCCGTCGCAGCCGGCCAGCGGCTCGATGGTGCCGTCCGCCCGCTCGACCCACTGGCGGCCCGGCGCGCCTGGGCCACCGCCCTCCATCCCGTGCGGAGGGACAGCGCGACGGGAGGAGACGATCACCGCCCGCATCGGCTCCAGGAAGCGGACGCGACGCCGGGCGCCGTCGCCGCCGCGCCATCGCCCGGCACCACCCGAGCCGCGGCGGATCGAGAACTCCTCCAACCGCACGGGGTAGCGCATCTCCAGGATTTCGGGGTCGGTCATGCGGGTGTTGGTCATGTGGGTCTGCACCGGGCCGGCGCCGTGGAAGCCCGGGCCGGCGCCGGTGCCGCCGCACACCGTCTCGTAGTACTGCCGCTCGGCGTCGCCGAAGAGGACGTTGTTCATCGTGGCCTGGGCGCAAGCGCAGGCCCGCAGCGCGCCGAGCAGCGCGTTCACCGCGGCCTGCGAAACCTCGGTGTTGCCGGCGACCACCGCGGCGCCGCCGCCCAGGCCGCCCGGACAGGGCGACAGGAAACTGCCCTCCGGCACGACGATCCGCAGCGGCACCAGGCAGCCGTCGTTCAGCGGGATGTCCTCGCCGACCAAACAGCGGAATGCGTAGAGCACCACGGCGCGGGTGACGGCTGGTGGCGCGTTGAAATTGTCCGCGCGCTGCGGCCCGGTGCCGGTGAAGTCCACGGTCGCCGATCGCGCCGCGCGGTCCACCCGCACCGCCACGCGCAGGGGCGAGCCGTCGTCCATGGTGTAGCTGAAGGCGCCGTCCTCGAGCCGGTCGAGCACGCGGCGCACGCTCTCGGCGGCGTTGTCCATCACGTGGCCCATGTAGGCGCGCATGGTGGGGAGCCCATGCTCGCGCACCGCCGCGCGCAGCGCCTGCACGCCGGCCTCGTTGGCAGCAATCTGCGCCTTGATGTCGGCCACGTTCACGTCCGGAGAGCGCGCCGGGTACCGGGCGCCGGCAAGCTGCGCGCGGAACTCGGTTTCCCGGAAACGGTCCTGCTCCACCAGCAGAAAGTCGTCAATCACCACGCCCTCGTCTTCCAGGTTCACGGAGTTCGGGGGCGTGGAGCCGGGGGTGAGGCCGCCGACGTCGGCGTGGTGGCCGCGCGAGCCCACGAAGAACAGGATGCCACCACCGGCCTCGTCGAACACCGGCGTGATCACGGTGATATCGGGCAGGTGGGTGCCGCCGTTGAACGGGTTGTTCAGCGCTACGACCTCGCCGGGCCGCAGCGAGGCGCCGCGCGAGCGGATCACCGTGCGCACGCTCTCGCCCATGGCGCCCAGGTGAACCGGGACGTGTGGCGCGTTGGCCACCAGCCGTCCCTCGGCATCGAAGATGGCGCAGGAGAAGTCCAGCCGCTCCTTGATGTTCACGGACAGGGAGGTGTTGCGCAGGACCACGCCCGTTTGATCGGCGATTGAGGTGAATAGCGCGTTGAAGAGCTCCAGCATTACCGGATCGGGGCGCGAGGCGTCGGCCAGGACGGTGCCCGCCCGCGGCGAGGTCCGGCGCAGCAGTACGTGGTTGAGCGCCGTCACCTCGGCGCGCCAGCCCGGCTCCACCACGATCGTGGCGGTGCTCTCACGGATCAGCGCCGGGCCGGAGATGCGATCGCCGGCGAGCAGCGACTCGCGCGCCAACACGGGCGCTGCGCGCTCAGCGCCGTCGCACCACAGCGCGACGGTGTCCACCGGCGCCGGCACCTCGCCCGCCGGGCGCGCGGCGAGGGGCGGCTCGGCCACCGGCTCGCCGGCCGCCGTGGCCTCGGCCAGGCAGGCCTCCACCACCACGGCGCGTTCCGGGGAGGCGAAGCCGAAGCGCTGCCGGTGGGCGGCGATGAAGGCGGCCAGCATCGCGTCGTGCGGGCCGAAGAGCACGGAAAGGAAGCCGTCGGTGCCGGCGTAGCGCAGGTGCAGCCGCCGCTCGACGGTGATCCGCCCCGGCTCGGCCCCTTGTCGTAGCAGCTCCGCCGCGCCGGCCTCGGCCAGGGCATCCAGCCGGGCGTCGAGCACCTCCATGAGGTCCGGCACGAAGGCGCGCTCCAAGGCCGCCTCGCGGATCACGCTCTGGTCGGCCAGCCCCATGCCGTAAGCGGAGAGCACGCCGGCGAAAGGGTGCAGGAACACCGTCTCCATGCCCAGCGCGTCGGCGACGAGGCAGGCGTGCTGGCCGCCTGCGCCGCCGAAGCACTGCAGGGCGTAGCGCGACGCATCGTGCCCCTTCTGGATGCTCACCTGCGCGATGGCGTGCGCCATGTTGGCCACCGCCACGCGGAGAAAGCCTTCCGCCACGGCGCGCGGATCCCGCTCCGGCTCGTGGGTGGTGGCGGCGATCTCGGCAGCGAGGGCAGCAAAACTTTCCCGCACCACCGCGACGTTCAGGGGCTGGTCGCCGGCGGGGCCGAAGATCGCCGGGAAGTGGGCGGGCTGCACCTTGCCCACCATGACGTTGGCGTCCGTCACGGTGAGCGGCCCGCCGCGCCGGTAGCAGGCCGGGCCCGGCACGGCGCCGGCGCTGGCGGGCCCGACCCGGAAGCGGGCGCCGTCGAACTGCAGGCACGAGCCGCCGCCCGCAGCCACGGTGTTGATCGCCATCATCGGCGCGCGCATCCGCACGCCGGCCACTTCGGTTTCGAAGGCACGCTCGAAGGCACCGTTGTAGAGCGCCACGTCGGTGGAGGTGCCGCCCATGTCGAAGCCGATGATGCGCTCCAGCCCGGCCATCGCCGCGGTGCGCGCGGCGCCGACGATGCCTCCCGCCGGGCCGCTCAGGATGGCGTCCTTGCCGCCGAACGACCCTGCCTCGGCCAGCCCGCCGGAGGATTGCATGAAGTAAAGCCGGGGCGAGACTCCCTGCCCACCCGCGTCCAGTTCCGCCGCTACCTGCTCCACGTAGCGGCGCAGGATCGGCGACAGATAGGCGTCTACTGTGGCGGTGTCGGCACGCGGGATCAACCGCGGCAGGGGGGATGCTTCGTGCGACAGCGACACCTGTGCGAAGCCCTCCTCGCGCGCGATGGTGCCGACCCGCAGCTCGTGGACGGGCGCGATCCAGCTGTGCATCAATGCTATCGCGACGGCGGAGATGCCGGCATCCCGCGCTTCTCGCAAGGCGCGGCGGGCGGCGTCCTCGTCCAGCCGCTCCAGCTCGGCCCCGCCCGCGTCCAGGCGGCCGCCGATCTCGGCCACCCGCTCATGCAGCAGCGAGGGCAGCCGCACGTCGAGGTCGAACAGCCGCGGCCGCGCTTGGTTGCCGATGCGCGGCGCGTCGGCGAAGCCCCGGTTGAGCAGCAGCAGCACCCGCTCGCCGCGGCGCTCCAGCAGGGCGTTGGTGGCGACCGTGGTACCCATCTTGACGGCATCGACGAGGCCGGGCGGGATCGGTGCGCCGGGCGCGAGGCCGAGAATTGTTTGTATCCCAGCCACCGCCGCGTCACGGTAGGCGTCCGGGTTCTCGCTCAGCAGCTTGCGGGTGAGGAGACGGCCGTCGGGATCGCGTGCCACGACGTCCGTGAAGGTGCCGCCGCGGTCCACCCAGAACTGCCAGCCCGCCATGAGCATTCTCCGCACCGTCCGAAGCCGGCACGATGCGAGAGGGCGCCCGGCGCGGCAACCCGGCGCCCGGTGCGTCCCGTTCGGTGCCCCGCGAAACCCGGCCGGTGCAGGCGTGTTGCGGGAGTCGTCCCGTGTTAAGGGATAACGCCGTCGGGGCGGAGTATGCTGCCCCGGCCGGCGATCTTCGGGCGGAGCGATCGAGCTTGGATCAGTGAGCTTCTGGGGCAAGATCATCGGCAGCGCGGTCGGCTTCGTCGTGGGCGGGCCGTTCGGCGCCGTGCTCGGCGCGTCGCTCGGCCACGCGGCGGACGAGGGCGCGCTGCGCGGCGCGTTGCCCGGGGGGGCCAACATCGCCTCTATGCTGGGCTCGCGTGAGACCCTGTTCGCCATGGCGGTGGTGGTGCTCTCGGCCAAGCTGGCCAAATGCGACGGCCCGGTGCGGCGGACCGAGATCGACGCGTTCAAGACGCAGTTCCGGATCCCGCCCGAGAACATGAAGGAGGTGGGCGAGCTGTTCGACCGCGCCCGTGATTCCTCCGAGGGCTTCGAGAGCTACGCCCAGAAGCTCGGCGAGGCCTTCAGCGACGACAAGGGCATGCTGGAAGACGTGCTGGCCGCGCTATTCCGAATCGCTGCGGTGGACGGGCCGGTGAACCGCGCCGAACTCGGCTTCCTGGCGACCGCGCACCGACTGATGGCGCTGGACACCCCGGCCTGGGAGCGCGCCCAGGCGGGCCGACCCCGGCCGGGCGTGGGAACGTACGGCGGCGGCCAGGGAAGTGCCCCAGGGGGTGCCCAGGGAGGCGCCCAGGGCGGGACGTGGGGCGGCGGGAGCCAGGGAGGCCAGAGCCGCTTCAACCACGGCGGCGTCCGCTCGGACGGGGATGGCACGGACCCCTACTTGGCGCTCGGCCTGACGCGGTCCGCATCCGACGAGGCGGTGCGCACGGCTTGGCGGCGGCTGGTGCGGGAGAACCACCCCGACAGCCTTTCCGCCCGCGGTGTGCCGGCCCACCTCGTCGAGCGTGCCACCAGCAAGGTGGCCGGCATCAACGCGGCCTGGGACTGCATCAAGCGGGAGCGCGGGCTGTGATTGCGCCCCGGCCGGGCGGGTTCCTGCGGCGGGTGGTCCACGAGGTCGCCGATGAACGCCGGGAGGCGCGGCTACGCGTGCGCGACCTGCCCAGCCCGAACCAGGACGCGCGGCCGGATGGGGTGCCAGCGGACGTGCTGGTGCTGCACTACACCGACATGGAGTCCGGGGCCGCCGCCATCGCCCGGCTGCGCGATCCGCTCGCGCGCGTGTCCTCGCACTACGTGGTGGAGGAGGACGGCACGGTGTTCCGCTTGGTGCCGGAGGGACGCCGCGCCTTCCACGCCGGCGTGTCGCACTGGTGCGGCCGCGCGGCGCTGAACGACCGCTCGATCGGCGTCGAGGTGGTGAACCCCGGCCATTCCTGCGGCTACCGCCCCTTCCCCGCCCTGCAGATGGCGGCGGTGTGCGACCTTTGCCTGGAGATCCTCGGCCGCTGGCCGATCCCTGGGCGAAACGTGGTGGCGCATTCCGACGTGTCACCGGACCGCAAGCGCGATCCGGGCGAGCTGTTCGACTGGGCGGGGCTGGCGGCGGAAGGGGTGGGATTGTGGCCCGTGGGCGTCGCCGGCGAGGCGACCGCGCCGGTGCCGGACGGCGAGGCCCGGTCGGTCCGCCTGTTGCGGGCGATCGGCTACCTCGTGGACGCCACGCGCCCGGGTCTCGCCGTCGCGGCCTTCCAGCGTCACTGGCGGCAGGAGGTGGTGTCCGGCGTCGTCGATGCGGGCACGCTATCGCGCCTGGAGGCGGTGGCGGTGCTGTGCGGCGAGGGCGCGCAAGTGGATTGAGCGCGCGTCACGCCGGCCTTGACCCGAAGTCGCGGCGAGCGTCATACCAACTTCGCCAGACGGCCGGACGGCCGCGGTGCGGGGTCGCGAGATCGCGCGTCGAGGAAAGTCCGGGCTCCACGGGTAAGCGATGCCGGCCAACGGCCGGCGGGGGTCAAACCCTAGGGAAAGTGCCACAGAAAACAAACCGCCCGCCCATTCCAGGGGAAACCCCCGGGGTCGGCGAGCAAGGGTGAAACGGTGCGGCAAGAGCGCACCGCGCCCCCGGCAACGGGGACGGCAGGGCAAACCCCATCGGGAGCAAGGCCGAATAGGGGCGACCGGCGGCGGTCCCGGCACTCGCCTTCGGGCGAATCGGGGTCGGACGCGGGGGCTTTCCCGCCCCGTCGCCCGGGTTGGCCGCGAGAGGCGCGTCGCGAGACGCGTCCCAGAGGAATGGTCGTCCGGTCCCCGCGAGGGGGCTGACAGAACCCGGCTTACAGGCCGTCTGGCACTCTACCTCGGATTGTAAACGCACGCATAAGTTGTTGTTACCTTGGCAGTTCGCATGAGCGTACTGTCATAACACTCTGATTCCGATGGCGTGGCGACCGCGCCACACCGATCCGAAACGATGAACAGAATGCATCCTGCTCCTGCTTCACGCTTGGCTTCGCGTTCGCACCCATGTTATCCCACGTCATCCCGCGAAGCCCAGATCCTGAGGGGGGCAGGGGCGCAGCGGGGTGGTCGGGCGAGCCGGCGGGATCGGGGGGTCTCGCCGGCCGCTGTCCCGGCCCGTACGGGGAAGCGGTGGGCGGCAGCTCTCGCGACTCCAGAGCCCTTGGGGGAGGGACGCTCTGTCGGCGCATGACCCTGTTCGTGGGCAGCATCACCAACAAGCTGGACAGGAAGGGCCGCGTGTCCATTCCGGCGGCGTTCCGTGCTGCCTTGGAGGTGCTCGGCGCCCCCGACCTGGTGCTGTCGCCGTCCTACTACGGCCCTTGCCTGGAAGGCTGGCCGGAGTCCGCTTTCGAGCCCTACGCCGCCGCTTCGACCCCGGCGAACGCGCTCGATGACCCGCAGGACGACCTGCTGATCACGCTGTTCTCCAGGGCTGAGAGAGTGCGCCCGGATCCGGAAGGGCGAGTCGTGCTGTCCGCCGCGATGATCGAGCACGCCAAGCTGACGGACACCGTTATGTTCCTGGCGAAGGGTCGCAGCTTCCAGATTTGGGAACCGGCGGCCGGCAGGGAACGGGAAACGGAAGCCTTTCGCAATCAGGCAATGGCGCTCGCCGCCCGCCGCGCCACGCGGAACGCCACGCCGTGAGCGTACCCTCGGGCTTCGGTGCGGCGGGTGCGCCCGGGGGACTCCGCGGCAACGGCGCGCCCGAGGAACAGCAGGACGTCGACGCGCTCGCGGGGCGCGATCACGCTGCCGCGAACCCGGCCGCGGGCCATCGCCCCGTGATGCTGGCGGAGGTGCTGGAGGAGCTCGCGCCCTGCGCCGGCGGCACGTACCTCGACGGCACCTTCGGCGGTGGCGGCTACGCCAGGGCCATCCTGGACGCGGTGCCCTGCACGCTCTGGGCAGTGGACCGCGACCCCGACGCCATCGCGCGCGGTGCGGCGCTCGCGGCGGCCTTCCCGGGCCGGCTGCACCTCGTGGAAGGGCGCTTCGGCGACCTGCCGGCGTTGCTGGACGGGCGCGGGGTGCCGCCGCTGGACGGGATCGTTTTCGACCTCGGCGTGTCCTCTTTCCAGCTCGACCAAGCGGAGCGCGGATTCTCGTTTCGCGCCGACGGACCGCTCGACATGCGGATGGAACACTCAGGACCCTCGGCCGCCGACCTAGTAGCCGGGCTCGCCGAGCGCGACTTGGCCGATCTCATCCGCGAATTGGGAGAGGAGCGCTTCGCCCGGCGCGTCGCCCGCGCCCTGGTGGCCGCCCGCGCTGAGGCGCCCGTGGACACCACCGGCCGGCTGGCAACCATCGTGCGCGGCGCGGTGCCGCGCGACCCCTCGGGCATCGATGGCGCCACGCGAACCTTCCAGGCGCTGCGCCTGCGGGTGAACGACGAGTTGGGCGAGGTGGAGCGCGGCCTCGCGGCGGCGGCGGCCCTGCTGGCGCCCGGCGGCCGGCTAGTGGTGGTGGCGTTCCACTCGCTCGAGGACCGCATCGCCAAGCGCTTCCTGCGCGACGTCTGCGGGCGCGCCCCCGGCGTCTCGCGCCACGACCCCGCCGCCATGCTCGCCCCGCGCGGGCCGGCGCCGTTTCGGCTGCTCACGCCCACCGCGCGGCGCCCCGACGCCACCGAGACCCACGCGAACCCGCGCGCCCGCTCCGCGCGGCTGCGCGCCATGGAAAGGCTCGCCGCATGATCCGGCCGCTCACCCTGCTCACGCTCCTCGCCGCCGGCGGCGCCGGGCTGCACCTGTACCAGGTGAAGCACCAAGTCTCCTTGCTGGACAAGGAATTGCGCGAGGTCCGGGCGCGGACCGAGGCGGCACGGACCCGCACCGGGGTGCTGCGCGCGGAATGGCAGCTGCTGAACGACCCCGAGCGGCTCCGGCGCAACGCGGCGCAGTTCCTGCAGCTAGAAACCATGTCGCCGGCGCAGTTCATCCGGAGCGCCGACCTGGACAAGCGCCTGCCGCTGGCGATCGCCTTCGTCGGTCCGCGCTCGCCGTTCGCCGCGCCGGTGGACGTGGCGGAGGAGGACGCGTCGTCCGAAGGCGCCGCGAGGCAGATGGCGGCGGCACCGGAGCCGGCCGCGCCGCGGCCGGACGCCCTTCTCGCCACGCCGCGGCCGACCTCCATTCCCGCCACCGTGCTGGCGTCTCGTCCAGCGGGGCGCCCCGCGGAACCGTCCGCCCGGCCCGAGATGGCACGCCTGACGGAGCCGGCAGCGTCCCGCGCCGTGCCGCGCACGGCCTTCGTCGCGCCCCGGCCGGCGATGGCGCCGCCAGTGCCGGCGCCATATCGCCCAGTCCCGTCGCTCCTCGCCAGCGCCAACGCGGCACCGGCCGCCCAGGCATCCTACGCGGACGGGCCGTCCTCGGCGCTGGGCGGCGGGCGCCCGGCGCTCGCTCCGCCGGTTCCCGTCGGCCCGGCCGCCGCCCTGCCGCCGGGCTACGGCGCGCGATGAACGGGCCGCGCGCGCCCGAGCCCGACGCCGCGCCGGCCAGCCGCGCCGCGCCGCCGCTGCCGCGCACCCGGGTAGCGGTCAGCGCGGAACGGCGCCCCGAGCGCGGGCCGGCGCACCAGCCTGACCTCGCGAGGCTGGCCTCGCTGGAACGCTCGCGCGGCCGGCTGGTGCTGGCGGCGGCGGGCTTCGGCGTGCTGTTCGGCGCGGTGGCGCTCAAGCTCGCCCACGCCACACTGATCGACCCGCGCGAGCCGCGCCGGATCGCCGTCCGCGGACCCTCCGGCGCGCAGCACGCGGCCGCGGGCGGGGCGCGCGCCACGGTAACTGACCGCAACAGCGAGATCTTGGCCGTGTCGCTGCCGGTCACGGCGCTGGTGGCCAACCCGCGGCTGATCGACGATCCCGCCGCGCTGGCCGACCAGCTGGTGCGGGTGCTGCCGCAGCTGGAGCGCGACCGGTTGGTGACGCGATTGTCTGGCGACCGCTCCTTCGCCTACGTGTCGCGCGGCTTGACCCCGCGCGAAACCCAGGCGGTGAACGATCTCGCGGTGGCGGGGCTGGAGTTCCACACCGCCGAGCGCCGCTACTACCCGCAGGGCCGCGCGGCGGTGCACGTGCTGGGCAACGTGGACGTGGACGGCGAGGGCGTCTCGGGCATCGAGCGCTACTTCGACGAGCGGCTGCGGCTGCGACCGAACGACCCGCTGCGCCTGTCCATCGATGTGCGGGTGCAGATCGCGCTCCGCGACGCGGTGGGGCACGCCATCTCCGAGTACAACGGCATCGGCGGCGCCGGCATCCTCACGGACATCAACTCCGGCGAGATCATCTCGCTGGTGTCGCTGCCCGACTACGACGCGGGCGACATCGGCGGCGCCACGCCCGAGCAGCGATTCAACCGCGTCACGGTCGGCACCTACGAGCCGGGCTCTACCTTCAAGCTGCTCACCGCCGCGATGGCGCTGGACGCGGGCACCGTCACGCTCTCGGGCGGCTACGACGCGTCGCGGCCGATCCGCTACGGCCGCTTCACCATCAGCGACTACCGCGGCAAGAATCGGTGGCTGACGCTGCCCGAAATCCTGGCCTACTCGTCCAACCTCGGCGCCGCCCACATGGCGGCCGCTGTCGGGCCGCAGCGGCACCGGGAGTTCATGGGCCGGATGGGCATGCTCGGCCGCCTGCACGTCGAGCTGCCCGAGACCGCCGGCACGCTGGCACCGCCAGCGTCCGCATGGAAGGAGATCAATACCTTCACGGTGGGCTTCGGGCACGGCATCAGCGTCACGCCGCTGCACGTGATTACCGGCGTTTCGGCGGTGGCCAACGGCGGCATCCTGCGCCAGCCCACGCTTCTGGCGCAGTCGCCCGGCACAGTGCGCGAGGGCGTGCGGGTGATCAGCGAACGGACCTCGGAGACCATGCGCCGGCTGATGCGGATCGTGGTGACGGAAGGCTCGGCCAAGGGCGCCGAGGTGCCCGGCTACTTCGTGGGTGGCAAGACCGGCACGGCGCAGAAGACCGGCCCGCGCGGCGGCTACCTCGCCGACAAGCGCATCGCCGCCTTCGTCGGCGCCTTCCCGATGAACGCGCCGCGTTACGCCCTCTACGTCATGGTGGACGAGCCCAAGCCCAACGCCCGCAGCCACGGCTTCGCCACCGCCGGCTGGGTGGCGGCACCCGCCGCCGGCAGCGTCATCGCGCGCGTCGCCCCGGTGATGGGCGTGGTTCCGGAGGACCCGCGCAACCCCGAGATCAACGCGGCCATCGCCCTGGCGCTGCAGCCGGGACGCGCCGCGCTGCGCCCCGCCGGCCCGCAGGCGGGAGCCCAGCCGATCCCGGGCCAGGCATTCACCGGCCAGCAGTCTCCCGGGCAGCCCGCGGCGCGGCCGGCTGCCGCGGTGACGCCCCTCGTTCCGCCGTCGCTCCAGCCACCGGTCCTGCTCGCGCCGCCGCAGCGCATGACCGAGGCGCCGGCGCCCGCGCCGGACCTCGTCATGGCGCGATGAGCCGGTGCAGGGCTCCCCACCAAGAGCGCTCGCCTTCCCGCACGGGGGCGAGCCGTCCCCCCCGATCAGCGGGCTGACGGCCGACAGCCGCCGGGTCGAGCCGGGTTTCCTATTCGCCGCCTTGCCGGGCGCGCGCGACGACGGCCGGATCCACATCGCCGAAGCGGTGGCGCGCGGCGCGGCGGCCGTGCTGGCGCCCGAGGGCACGCGCTGGCCCGACGGACTGGAGCGCCGCCCGCTGCTCACGGCGGCCGACCCGCGCCGTGCCCTGGCGCTGGCGGCGGCGGCTTTCCACGGCGCCCAGCCCGCCGTGCTGGTCGCGGTGACCGGCACCAACGGCAAGACCAGCACCGCCGACTTCCTCCGCCAGCTCTGGTCGGCAGCCGGCGGGCCCGCCGCCTCGCTCGGGACGCTGGGATTGATGGCAGACGGATTTCCAGCCGGCCCGGGCCTGACCACGCCGGACCCGGTGTCGCTGCACGCGATGCTGGCGGCCCTGGCACACGCCGGGGTGGAACGGGCGGCGCTGGAAGCGTCCTCGCACGGTCTGGATCAACGTCGGCTGGACGGGACGGTGCTCGCCGGGGCGGGATTCTCCAATCTGACGCGCGACCACCTGGATTACCACGGCGGCATGGACGACTACCGCACCGCCAAGCTGCGGTTGTTCGACGCGCTGCTCCCCACCGGCCGCCCGGCCGTGGCCAACGCCGACATGAACCCCGACACCCTGGCCGCCCTGCGCGGCATCGCCGGGCATCGGGGGCTGCGACTCTCCACGGTGGGCGAGGCCGGGGATGCCGTACGGCTGCTGCGCCACGCGGCGCTGCCGGACGGACAGGAGATCGCGCTCGACGCCTGGGGCACCCGGGTCGCGTTGCGCCTCGCCCTGCCCGGCCGCTACCAGGCCGACAACGCACTGCTGGCGCTGGGGCTGGCGGTGGCGACCGGGCTGGACGCGGCGCGCGCCCTGGCGCTGCTGCCCGGGCTGCGCGGCGTGCGCGGGCGCATGGAGCTGGCGGCGCGGCTGCCCGGCGGCGCCTGCGCCTACGTGGACTACGCCCACACGCCCGACGCGCTGGAACGGCTGCTCGCGGCGCTGCGCCCGCACGTCGGGCCGGGCAGCCGACTGCACGCGGTGTTCGGCGCCGGCGGCGACCGCGATCCCGGCAAGCGGCCGCTGATGGGCGCGGTCTGCGCCCGGCTGGCAGACCGCGCCTGGGTGACGGACGACAACCCGCGCTCCGAGGACCCGGCGCTGATCCGACGCGCGATCCTGGACGCCTGCCCCGGCGCCACCGAGATCGGTGATCGTCGCGCCGCGATCGCCGCCGCGCTGTCCGACCTGCGCGCCGGCGACGTGCTGGCGGTGGCCGGCAAGGGGCACGAGAGCGGGCAGACCGTGGGCACCACGACCCTGCCCTTCGACGATGTCGCGGTGCTGCGCGAGCTGGCGGGGGTGGCGGCGTGAGCGCGCCGTTGTGGACGGCCGACGCCCTGCGCGCGGTGACCGGCGGCACGCTGCCCGACGGGGTCACGGCGACGGGCGTGTGCATCGACAGCCGGGACGTGCGGCCGGGAGAGTTGTTCGTGGCGCTGCGCGATGTCCGCGACGGGCACGACTTCGCGGCAGACGCTCTGGCGCGAGGCGCCGCGGCCGCTATGGTGGACCGCGAACCGTCGGGCGTTCTCCCCGGCGCGCCGCTGCTGCGGGTGGCCGACACCTTGGCCGGGCTGGCGGCGCTGGGGGCGGCGGGCCGCGCGGGCGCCTCGGCCCGCGTGGTGGCCGTGACCGGCAGCGTCGGCAAGACCACCACGAAGGAGATGCTGCGGCACGGCCTGTCCGCCCTCGGCCCGACCCACGCCGCGGCTGCCAGCCACAACAATCACTGGGGCGTGCCGCTGACCCTGGCCAGGCTGCCGCGCGAAGCGGCCTACGCAGTGGTCGAGCTGGGCATGAACAACCGCGGCGAGATCGCGCCGCTCGCGCGCCTCGCCCGGCCGCACGTCGCCGTGGTGACCAACGTGGAAGCCGCGCACGTCGGCCGACTCGGCTCGGTGGAGCGCATCGCCGAGGAGAAGGCTGACATCCTGGCGGGGCTGGAACCCGGCGGGATCGCCGTGCTGCCGACCGACGGTCCGCACGCCCTCCGGCTCGCCGCGCGCGCCGCCGGGGCCGGAGCGCAGATCGCGACCTTCGGCACGGCGGCGGGGGCCACGGCGCGGCTGGAGGAATGGCGCGGCGATGCGGCGTCCTCGGTGGCCGCGCTGCGCCTGAACGACGCGCCGCTCACCCTGCGGCTTGGCGTGCCGGGGCGGCACATGGCGATCAATGCTTTGGCGGCGCTGGCCGCAGCCGCCGCGCTGGGGGCCGACCCGCTCCGTTTCGCCGCCGCGCTGGAGGACTTCTCGGCCGGCGCTGGGCGCGGGGCGCGGCAGGCGGTCCGCACCGCCGACGGGGGGGAAGCGCTGCTGCTCGATGAGAGCTACAACGCTTCCGCGGCCTCGGTGCGGGCGGCGTTGGCGGTGCTGGCGGCGCAGCCGGCGACGCGTCGGGTGGCGGTGCTGGGCGACATGCTGGAACTGGGCCAGGCTGGCCCGGCCCTGCACGCGCAGCTGGCAGCGGACGCGGCGCTGGCGGCCGATACGGTGTACTGCTGCGGCCCACTATCGCGAGGGCTGTTCGACGTGCTGCCGCCCGGCAAGCGGGGGGCGCACGCGTCGGACTCGGCGGCCCTGGCACCCGTGGTGGTGGCGGCGCTGCGGGGCGGCGACGCGGTGATGATCAAGGGTTCGCTCGGCAGCCGCATGGCGGTGGTGGTAGCGGCGCTGAAGGGTGTGAGTGCGTGATCTACAATCTGCTGTCCCCGCTGGGCGATCAGTTCATCCTGTTCAACTTGGCGCGCTACACGACCTTCCGCTCGGGCGCGGCGTGCATGACGGCGCTGTTCGTCGCGATGACGCTCGGCCCGCGGGTGATCCGCTGGCTGCGCGGTTTCCAGAACGGCGGCCAGCCGATCCGTGCCGACGGCCCCGAGCGCCACCTCCTCGAAAAGCGCGGCACGCCCACCATGGGCGGGGTGCTGATCCTGCTCGGCCTGTGCGTGTCCACGCTGCTGTGGGCGGACCTGCGCTCGGGCATCCTCTGGGCGGTGCTGCTGGTCACGCTGGGCTACGGCGCGCTGGGCTTCGCCGACGATTGGCTGAAGGTGACCAAACGCAACACCAAGGGCGTTTCGGGGCGCGCCAAGTTGCTGGCGCAGGCGGGGATCGGGATCATCGCGGCATTTTGGCTGTCCTGGCTGACGCCGGCGGGGCTCCATCAGCACTTGGCGATGCCGGTGTTCAAGGAAGCCCTGGTACCGCTGGGCATATTCTTCCCGTTGATGGCGACGCTGGTGATGATGGGCGCCTCCAACGCGGTGAACCTCACCGACGGGCTGGACGGGTTGGCGATCGTACCGGTGATGATCGCGGCCGGGGTGTTCGTGCTGATCGCCTATCTCGTCGGCAACCGCGTGTTCTCCGACTATCTCCAGCTCCACTTCGTGCCCGGCACCGGCGAGCTGTCTGTGTTCCTCTCGGCGCTGATCGGCGCCGGGCTGGGCTTCCTGTGGTTCAACGCGCCGCCGGCCGCCGTGTTCATGGGTGACACCGGCTCGCTGTCACTTGGCGGGGCGCTGGGCGCGGTGGCGGTGGCCACCAAGCACGAACTGGTGCTGGCCATCGTCGGTGGTCTGTTCGTGGTGGAGACGGTGTCCGTCATCGTCCAAGTGTTCTGGTTCAAGCGCACCGGCCGGCGGGTGTTCCTGATGGCGCCGCTTCACCACCACTACGAGAAGAAAGGCTGGAGCGAGCCCACCATCGTGATCCGCTTCTGGATCGTGGCGATGGTGCTGGCGCTGGTCGGCCTTTCCACGCTGAAAATACGATGAGCGCCGTCGCGGGCGATACCCTGGACGCGTCCCGCCTCCTCGCGGGCCGGCGGGTCGCCGTGGTGGGGCTCGGGCGCGCCGGGCTGCCGGCGGCGATCCGGCTGCGCGAATGGGGCGCCGAGGTGGTGGCCTGGGACGACGACCCGGCGCGGCGGGCGGAAGCCGAAGCGGCCGGAGTGGTGCTGGGCGACGTCGCCGCCGAGCGGTTCGGCTCGGACGCGTTGCTGCTCTCGCCGGGCATCCCGCACCGCCTCCCACGCGTGCATCCCGCCGCCGCCCGCGCCGCCGAGGCCGGGGCGCCGGTGCTGTGCGACGCGGAGTTCCTGTTCCTGGCCGCGCGGGCCGCGGGCTCGCGGTCTCGCTTCGTCGGCATCACCGGCACCAATGGCAAGTCCACCACCACGGCGCTGCTGCGCCACCTGCTGGAGGGCGCGGGCGTGCCGGTGGCGGCCGGGGCCAACCTCGGCCCGGCCGCCGCCTCGCTGCCGCTGTTGGCGGAGGGCGCGTACCTGCTCGAAATGTCCTCCTACATGCTGGAGCGGCTGGACGCGCTGCGCTTCGACCTCGCGCTCATGCTGAATCTCAGCCCTGACCACCTCGATCGCCACGGCGACATGGCGGGCTACGCCGACGCCAAGGCGCGGGTCTTCCGGGGAGCGGACGTGTCCGTGTTGGGGATGGACGACGCCGGATCCCGCGCGCTGGCGCCCCGGGCATCGGGACGATTGGTGCCGGTCTCGGGCGACGCGCCGCAGCCGGGCGGGCTGTGGGCCGAGCACGGCGTGCTGCGCGACGACTCGGGGCCGATCCTCGACCTGCGCGAGGCGGCCACCCTGCCCGGGGCACACAACGCCCAAAACGCGGCCGCCGCGGCGGCGCTGGCCCTGGCGCTCGGCCTGACCCGGGAGCGGGTGGCGACCGGCCTGCGCACCTACCCCGGCCTGCCGCACCGGCAGGAGCGGGTGGCGGAGCATGGGGGCGTGCTGTTCGTCAACGACAGCAAGGCCACCAACGCCGAAAGCGCCGCGCGGGCGCTGGGCACCTACGGAAGCGTGGTCTGGATCGTCGGCGGCTTGCCCAAGGAGGGCGGCATCACATCGCTGGCGCCGTTCTTCCCGTGCGTGGCGCACGCCGTGCTGATCGGCCGCGGCGCGCCCGACTTCGCCGCGACGCTGGCGGCTCGCGGCGTGTCGCACGAGGTCGCCGGCACCCTCTCGGCCGCCGTGCCCGCCGCGCGCGACGCGGCCCGGCGCACCGGCGCGCCGGTGGTGCTGTTCTCGCCGGCGGCGGCGTCCTTCGACCAGTTCACCGGGTTCGAGGCGCGGGGCGAGGCGTTCCGCGCGCTCGTGCTCGGCCTGCCGGCCGGCGAGCCGGCATCCCCAGCGCAGGAGCTGACCTGAGATGGCCCTATCGCGCGCCGACGCCTCCGTCCTGGGCCGCTGGTGGTGGACGGTTGACCGCTGGACCCTGGCGGCGCTTTTGTCGCTGGTGGGCTTCGGCTACGTGATGATGCTGGCGGCCAGCCCCGCGGTGGCCGAGCGCATCGGCGCCGCCAGCCGCAATATGTTCTTCGTGCGCCAGGTCGGCTACCTCGCCCTCGCCTCGACGCTGATGGTGCTGGTGTCGCTGCTCACGCCCCGCCAGGTCCAGCGCACGGCCGCGCTGGGCTTCGTGGCGGGGCTGCTGCTGACGGCGGCGACCCTGGTGGTGGGGCCCGAGATCAAGGGCGCGCGCCGCTGGCTGCCGATCCCCGGCCTGTCGCTGCAGCCCTCCGAGTTCCTCAAGCCCTGCTTCGCCGTGGTGGCGGCCCACCTGCTGGCGCGCACGCGCGGCGGCGCCGGCCGACGCTGGGCCGGTTGGGGCAGCGCGGTGGTGCTTTGGGCCGTCGTGGCGGTGCTGCTCAAGAGCCAGCCCGACATCGGCATGCTGCTGGTGATCACGGCGGTGTTCTTCGCGCAGTTCTTCGTGGCCGGGCTGAACATGGTGCTGGTGGCAGGAACGGCCGGGCTGGGCGTGGCCGGGGCGGTTGGCGCCTACGCCACCCTTCCCCACGTCCGCTCGCGCGTGGAGCGCTTCCTCGACCCGTCCTCGGGCGACAGCTACCAAGTGGACGTGGCGCTGGAAGCCTTCGGCAACGGCGGGCTGATGGGCGTGGGTCCCGGCGAGGGCCGCATCAAGACCGTGCTGCCCGACGCCCACGCCGATTTCGTCTTCGCCGTGGCGGGCGAGGAGTTCGGGCTGGTGGTCTGCCTGGGGATCCTGTCGCTGTTCGCCTTCGTGGTGGTCCGCGGCATGGTGCGCCTGCTGGCCGAGACCGACATGTTCGTGGTGCTCGCCTCGGCCGGGCTGCTGACGCAGTTCGGCCTCCAGGCGTTCATCAACATGGCGTCCTCGCTGCACCTGATCCCGACCAAGGGCATGACCCTGCCCTTCGTCAGCTACGGCGGGTCCTCGGTGCTGGCGATCGCGCTGGGCATGGGCATGCTGCTGGCGCTGACCCGCCGCCGCACCGGCCGCGCGGAGGAAGCGTGAGGGGCCCGGCCGTCCGCCCCTACGTCCTCGCCGCCGGCGGCACCGGAGGGCACCTGTTCCCGGCTGAGGCGCTGGCCGCCGAGCTGGTGCGGCGCGGCGAGCGCGTGGTGCTGATGACCGACGCCCGCTCCGGCGCCCTGTTCTCGGCCGGCTTCGCGGGGATCGACCGCCACGTGCTGCCCGGCGCTGGGCTGGCCGGCCGAGGGCTGCGCCGTGCCGTCGCCGGGAGCGCGGCGCTGGCAGCCGGGACGTGGCAGGCGCGAGCGCTGCTGGGATCGCTGCGCCCGGCGGCGGTGGTGGGCTTCGGCGGCTACCCGTCCGTGCCGCCGGTCCTCGCAGTCCGGCTGGTGCCGGCCTCGCGCCGCCCGGCCGTGGTGCTGCACGAGCAGAACGCCGTGCTCGGCCGCGCCAACCGGATGCTGTCGCGCGGCGCCGACCTGCTGGCGCTGTGCTTCGACGGCACCGCGGGCGTGCCCGCCGCCGCCCGCGCCGCCGTGGTGGGCAACCCGGTGCGTCCGGCGCTGGCCGCACTCGCCGGCCTTCCCTACGCCCCGCCGGCACCGGGCAGTACGCTGCGGCTGCTGGTATTGGGCGGCAGCCTCGGCGCCCGGGTGTTCGCCGACGTGGTGCCGGCGGCGGCCGCGCTCCTGCCGCCTCCCCTGCGCGCCCGGCTCCGCGTGGTGCAGCAATGCCGCGCCGAGGACCTCTATCGCGTGCGCGCTGCCTACGCCGATGCCGGCGTGCCGGCCGAGCTGTCGCCCTTCTTCGCCAACGTGGTGGCGCTCTACGCCGCGTCGCACCTTGTGGTGTCGCGCGCCGGCGCCGGCTCGGTGGCCGAGATCAGCTGCGTCGGCCGCCCCTCGGTGCTGGTGCCGCTGCCCGGCGCCATCGACGATCACCAGAGCACCAACGCTCAGGCGCTCGACGCGTCCGGCGCGGCGCTGGTGCTGTCGCAGCCCGATTTCACGCCCGCCGCCCTGGCCGAAGCCCTCGCCGCCCGGCTCGACGATCCCGCTCTCCTCGCGCGTGCCGCCGCCGCGGCGTCCGCCCTGGCCCGGCCGGACGCAGCCACTCGGCTGGCCGACCGCGTGCAGGAACTCGCCCAAATCCAACTCCACGGGGAGGCCCGCTGAATGCGCGCGCTGCCGCTCAACATCGGCCCCATCCACTTCGTCGGCATCGGCGGCATCGGCATGTCCGGCATCGCCGAGGTTTTGCACAACCTGGGCTACCAGGTGCAGGGCTCCGACGTCGCCGAGAACTACAACGTCACCCGCCTGCGCGCGGCCGGTGTCGCCGTTCACATCGGGCACGACGCGGCCAACCTCGGGCAGGCGGCGGTGGTGGTGGTGTCCTCGGCCATCGGCCGCGAGAATCCGGAGTTGCAGGCTGCGCGCCAGAAGCTGCTGCCGGTGGTGCGCCGGGCCGAGATGCTGGCTGAACTGATGCGGCTGAAATGGTCGGTGGCGGTGGGGGGCACCCACGGTAAGACCACAACCACGTCCCTCGTCGCGGCGGTGATGGAGGCGGCGAAGTTCGACCCGACCGTGATCAACGGCGGCATCATCAACGCCTACGGCACCAACACCCGGCTGGGCGCCGGCGAATGGATGGTGGTGGAGGCCGACGAGAGCGACGGCTCCTTCCTCAAGCTGCCGGCGGTAGTCGCCGTGGTGACCAACATCGACCCCGAACACCTCGACCACTGGGGCACGGCGGAGGCCATGAAGGAGGGCTACGCCCAGTTCGTCGGCAACATCCCCTTCTACGGCTTCGCGGTGCTGTGCGCCGACCACCACGAGGTGCAGGCGATGATCCCGCGCCTTTCGGACCGCCGCCTCGTCACCTACGGCTTCTCGCCGCAGGCCGACGTGCGGGCCGAGCGGCTCATCACCGACCGCATGGGCGCCACCTTCGAGGTCGTGGTGCAGGACCGGCTGAACAAGCGCAACCGCCACCTCAAGCCGTTCCGGCTGCCGATGCTGGGGAGCCACAACGTGCAGAACGCGCTGGCCGCGATCACGGTGGGCGTGGAGATGGACGTGCCCGAGGAGGTGATCCGCTCGGCGCTCGCGGGCTTCAAGGGCGTCAAGCGCCGCTTCACCCGGGTGGGCGAGACCGGCGGCATCACCGTGATCGACGATTACGGCCACCACCCCGTCGAGATCGCCGCCGTACTCAAGGCGGCACGGCAGGCGGGAGCGCGCGACGTGGTCGCGGTGGTGCAGCCGCATCGCTACACCCGGCTGCGCTCGCTGTTCGACGAGTTCTGCACCTGCATGAACGACGCCGGCACGGTGGTCGTGGCCGACGTCTACGCCGCCGGCGAGGCGCCGGTGGAGGGCATGGACAAGGACGGGCTGGTGGACGGGCTGCGGGCGCACGGCCACCGCTCGGTAGTGCCGCTGCCCGGGCCGGACTCCCTAGCCGAGATGGTGCACGCCATTGCCAAGCCCGGCGACTACGTGGTGTGCCTGGGCGCCGGCACGATCACGACGTGGGCGCACGCCCTGCCCGATCAGCTCGCCGCATTGCAGGCGAAGTCCGGTCCCCGCGCCGGGGCCGGTGGGCAGGCACCGCGCCGCGCCGTGGCAGCGGTGCCGTGAGCCCCTCATCCCTGAGCCCGGCCCCGTGAGCCACGCCCTGGCCGTCGCCCCTTCCCCGCCGCCTATCGATACTCCGCCTGAGCTGCCGGCGTTGCGCGGGCGCGTGCAGCGCTCGGCACTCCTGGGGCCGCAGACTTGGTTCCGCGTGGGCGGCCCGGCGGACTGGCTAGTGCGCCCGGCCGACGCCGACGACCTGCTGACGCTGCTGCGCGAGGCGCCGTCGGGGATGTCGATGGCCGTGCTCGGCGCTGCTTCCAACGTCGTCGTGCGTGACGGCGGGGTGCGCGGCGCCGTGGTGCGCCTGGGCCGTGGCTTCACGGAGATCGCCGTGGAGCCGGACGGCGTAGTGGCGGGGGCTGCCGTGCTCGACGCCGCCCTGGCGCAGCACGCCGCGGCCGCCGGGCTGGCCGGGCTGGAGTTCCTGTCCGGCATCCCCGGCAGCGTCGGCGGCGCGGTGGCGATGAACGCCGGCGCCTACGGAACGGAGGTGCGCGACGTGCTGGACTGGGCCGAGGTGGCGACCGCGGACGGTGTTCTGCGCCTCGACGCCACGGCGCTGAGCATGTCCTACCGCCACGCGGCCCTGCCTCGAGGCGGGATAGTCGTCCGCGCCCGCTTCCGCGCCGCCCCCGGCGACCCGGCGCGCATCGCCGCCCGCATCGCTGCCATCCGCGCGAGTCGCGAGGACACCCAGCCGGTGCGCGCCCGCACCGGCGGCAGCACCTTCCGCAACCCGCCGGGCGACAGCGCGTGGCGTTTGGTGGATGCGGCCGGCTGCCGCGGCCTGCGGCGCGGCGGCGCCCAGGTGTCGGAGAAGCACTGCAACTTCCTGCTCAACACTGGCGACGCCTCCGCCACCGACATCGAGGCGCTGGGCGAGGAGGTGCGAGCGCGCGTGCTGGCGCGGTCCGGCGTGCAGCTGGAATGGGAGATCAGGCGCATCGGGGAGGCTTGGTCGTGAGGAAGGGGGAGCCATGAGTCGCATCGCGGTGCTGCTGGGCGGCATCTCCGCCGAGCGCGAGGTGTCGCTGTCCTCCGGGGCGCAGTGCGCCGCGGCGCTGGAAGGCCGCGGCCACGCCGTCATTCGCATCGACGTGAGCGCGGACCCAGCGGCGCTGATCGCCGCGCTGCGCGAATGCCGCGCCGAGATGGTGTTCAACGCCCTGCACGGCCGACTCGGCGAGGACGGCTGCGTGCAGGGCTTGCTGGACTGGCTGGGCGTCCCCTACACTCACTCCGGGGTGCGCGCCTCGGCGCTGGCCATGAACAAGGCGGCGGCCAAGGCGATCTTCGCCGCGGCAGGGCTGCCGGTTGCGCCGCACCGACTGCTGGACGCGGCCGAGCTGGAAGCGGCCGACCCGCTGCCGCTGCCCTACGTGGTCAAGCCGGTCGAGGAGGGCTCCTCGGTGGGGGTGCATATCCTGCGCGCCGGCGACAACCGGCGCGTCGCCATCGCGCGGGGCTGGGATTTCGGCGGCATCATCGCCGAGTCCTTCATCCCCGGTCGCGAGCTGACCGTGGCGGTGCTGGGCAACCGGGCGCTGGAAGTGACGGAGATCACCGCTGCGCACGGCGAATTCTACGACTACGAGGCGAAGTACGGCGCCGGCGGCTCCCGTCACGTTCTGCCCGCGCTGATCCATCCCATGATCCGCGCCGAGGCGCTGGACGCGGCCTTGCGGGCGCACCGCGCGCTGGGCTGCCGAGGCGTCAGCCGCGCCGACTTCCGCTACGACGACACGGGTGGCGAGCCGGGACGCTTGGTGCTGCTGGAGGTGAACACCCAGCCGGGCATGACGCCGACCTCGCTAGTGCCCGAGCAGGCGGCGCACGCCGGCATCGACTTCGGGGAGCTGTGCGACTGGATGGTGCGTCACGCCCGGCACGACGGCCTGCGCGCGGACGGCGGGGGACATCGGGATGCGGCGTGACGCGAGGCGCCCCGCCGGCTGGCGGCTCTGGCTGCGGCGACGACGCGGGCTGCTCCGGCCGGCGCTTCGGGTGCTGCTGGGCTTCGGCCTGCTCGCCCTGGTGCTGTTCGGGGTCGCCGCCTACGACCCGGCGAGCCGAATGTTCCGCCTCGGCGAGGGCCTCGCCGGGGCGGCGCGCGACGCCGGGCTCGCAGTGCGCGAGGTTCGGATCGAGGGTGCGGCCAACGCGCCGCGGCCACTGCTGCGCGCGGCGGTGGGCGCTCGCATCGGCGACCCGATCCTGTTCTTCTCGCCCCAGGCAGCCCGCGCACGGCTGGAGGATCTGCCCTGGGTCGAGAGCGCCGAGGTGGAGCGGCGCCTGCCCGACACGGTGCTGGTGCGCGTGACGGAGCGGCGCCCCTTCGCGATCTGGCAGAAGGACGGTCGCTTCTCGGTGATCGACCGCGAGGGTCGGGTGGTCGCCACTGACCGGCTCGACGCCTTCGGCCCGCTGCCGCTGGTGGTGGGGGCGGGCGCCGAGAAGCACGCAGCCGCGCTGCACGACCTGCTGCGCGAGGCGCCGGAGGTGCTGGTGCGCACCCAGGCCATGGTGCGGGTGGGCGAGCGGCGCTGGAACCTGCACATGCAGAACGGTGCCGACGTGCTGCTGCCCGAGGGCCAGGAAGAGCCGGCGATCCGGCGGCTCGCCGAGTTCCATAGGCAGAGCGCCCTTCTCGACCGGCCGCTCGCCGCGGTGGACCTGCGCCTGCCCGACAAGATGGTGGTGCGTCAACTGCCACCGCCCGTCGCCCAGCCGGCGCCGCCCGAGGCGCGACGCGGGAGCGGGCGCGGATGAACCAAGTCATGATCCGCGTGCCCGCCGTGCTCGAGCCGCCGCCGACGGTGCGACGACGCCAGCGGCGCGCCCGCTCCGGGTCTTTCGGCATTCTCGACCTCGGGAGCACCAAGGTCGCCTGCATCGTCGCGCGGGTGGACCCCGACGGCGTGCCGCGCGTGCTCGGTTACGGCTGGAAGCAATCGCGCGGCATCAAGGGCGGCAACGTGGTGGACCTGCCCGACGTCGAGGCCGCGGTACGCGCCGCGGTCGCCAGCGCCGAGGAGATGGCCGGGCACAAGCTGTCGGGGGTGATCTGTAACCTCAGTTGCGGCCAGCCCGAGAGCCGGGTGCAGAACCTGCAATGGACCGTGGGCGGCCGCGCCGTGACCGAGGCCGACCTGCGCGCGGTGATCTGGGACGGGCGCCGCCGCGCGGCCGAGGAGGGACGCGAAAGCGTGCACGCCGTGCCTCTGGGCTTCTCCATCGACGCCACGCCCGGGGTGGATGACCCGCGCGCGATGGTGTGCGAGACGCTGGGCGCGAAGCTGCACTTGGTAGGGGCAGCATCCTCGGCCCTACGCAACCTGGGCGCGTGCTTGGCCGGCTGCGACCTGGAAGTGGAGGAGCTGGTCTCCGCCCCCTACGCTTCGGCGTTGTCGGTGCTGGTGGAGGACGAGAAGCAGCTCGGCGCCACCGTGGTGGACATGGGCGGCGGCACCACCTCGCTCGCCGTGGTGCACGAGGGACACCTACTGCACACCGCCCAGATCCCGGTCGGCGGCTGGCAGGTGACCAACGATCTCGCCCGCGGCCTGGCCACGCCGATCGCCCAGGCCGAGCGGCTCAAGACCCTGCACGGCGGCGTCATCTCCACCGGCGACGACGAGCGCGACATGCTGCACGTCCAGCAGGTCGGCGAGGACGAGGAACGCCTCAGCCGCGTGCCCCGCGCGGCCTTGCTCAACATCATCCGGCCGCGGCTGGAGGAAACGCTCGAGCTGGTGCGCGACCGGCTGGACGCGGCGGGGCTGGGACCCGAGGTCGGCTCGCGCGTCGTGCTCACGGGCGGAGCCAGCCAGCTGGTCGGTTTGCGGGAGCTGGCCGCCCGCACGCTGGAACGGCCGGTGCGGCTTGCCCGCCCGCACCCGGTCCGTGGCCTGCCGGAGATGGCGCACGGACCGGGCTTCGCGACCACACTGGGCCTTGTCGCTTGGGGCGCGGGCGAGGGCCGGCCGCTGCTCGACATCGAGGTGGGAGCAGCGGGTCCGCGCGGCCGATTTGCGCGGTTGGTGAACTGGCTAAGGGATCGGGTCTGATGCAGACTTCGGTTCGGGGGACTTCACTGAATATTTCTATCTCCGGTTGCGTTGCCGAAGGGGGGCTACGCTCATGACACTCAACCTGACCATGGCGAAGCAGCAGCACACGGATTTCTCGCCGAGAATCACCGTGGTGGGCGTGGGCGGCGCCGGCTGCAACGCGGTCAACAACATGATCTCCATGGGACTCGACGGCGTCGAGTTCCTGGTGACCAACACCGACGCC
Organism: uncultured Roseomonas sp.; assembly: GCA_964243365.1. Classification (GTDB taxonomy): domain Bacteria; phylum Pseudomonadota; class Alphaproteobacteria; order Acetobacterales; family Acetobacteraceae; genus Roseomonas. The sequence continues at coordinate 48,884 of CAXTEL010000013.1, forward strand.
CAGGCGCTGGTGAACAGCCGCGCCGAGCGCCGCGTGCAGCTCGGGCCGCACCTGACGCAGGGACTCGGCGCCGGCGCCAAGCCCGAGATCGGGCGGGCCGCGGCCGAGGAGGCGACCGAGGACCTCGCCCGCCACCTGGAGGGCGTGCACATGCTATTCATCACCGCCGGCATGGGTGGCGGCACCGGCACGGGGGCGGCGCCGGTGATCGCGCGGATGGCGCGCGAGCGGGGCGTGCTGACGGTGGGCGTGGTGACCAAGCCGTTCGACTTCGAAGGGCCCAAGCGCCGCCGCGCGGCGGACGCCGGACTCGATGAATTGCAGGCCAACGTGGACACGCTGATCGTCATCCCGAACCAGAACCTGTTCAGGAAGGCCAACGAGCGCACCACCTTCGCCGAAGCCTTCAAGATGGCCGACGACGTACTTTACATGGGCGTCCGCGGCGTCACCGACCTGATGATGGCGCCGGGCATCGTGAACCTCGACTTCGCCGACATCCGCACCGTGATGGCGGAGATGGGTAAGGCCATGATGGGCACCGGCGAGGCCGAGGGCGACGACCGCGCCGTCAAGGCCGCCGAGGCCGCGATCAGCAACCCGCTGCTGGAAGACACCTCCATGCGTGGCGCGCGCGGCGTGCTGATCAACATCACCGGCGGCTGGGACATGACCCTGTTCGAGGTGGACGAGGCCGCCAACCGCATTCGCCGTGAGGTGGACGAGGAAGCCAACATCATCTTCGGCTCCTCGGCCGACGAGACCATGAACGGCCGTCTGCGGGTGTCCGTGGTGGCCACCGGCATCGATGCCGAGGTGGACGAGAACGCGGTTTCCGAGCCGCAGAAGGTCGTAGCGATCGGCGGCGGCGCGCCCGTGCCGACCATGGGCGGACATGGCGCGCCGGTCACGTTGGGGGCTCCCGCGCCGCGGCCGGGAGCACCGGCCCGCCCGGCGACCAGCTTCGTACCCGCCACCGTCCCGACGCCCCCGGTCCAGGGCGGGCAGGCGGCATCCTCCGCGGGCGGCGCCGCGCCGCCCGGTCCGGTCCGCCTGCCGGTTCGTCGCGCCGTCCTGGTGGGGGAGACCGTCGCGCCCGAGCCGACCGTGGGGGACGCCGACGATCCCGCGCCGACGCCGGAGCCGGTGCTCCGCACCCCGTCCGCCCCGGCGCGCGCTCCCGCGGCGCCGTTGCAGACCTCGCCGGCGCCCGGCGGGCTGAACCGGCTGTTCCGGCAGGCCACCGGGCTGATGCGCCGCCAGCTCCCCGAGGAGCAGCCGGCTGCTCCCGCTCGGACCGACGACCAGCCCCAGCCCGTCGCGCGACCGGCTTCCCAGGCGGAAGCGGGCTTGGACATCCCCGCCTTCCTGCGCCGCCAGAAGAACTGACTTGTGCAGCGACGCCGGACCCCGCCCGGAAGCCGGGCGGGAATGCTCGTGTTTGCAGTGCAAAAATCACCCAAGATCAGCGATTTGTCAGGAAACATCGCGAAACAACGCTTGAATGGTGATGGCGTGGAGCGGGTGGCATCTTCCTTCCCGACGGCAGGTCGCCGTCGGCAGGACACGTATCCATGGACGGCTATCTCCCGGTCAGCGTGGGTCGTCGCAGGACCCTCAAGGCGCCCATCGGCTGCGTCGGCGTCGGCCTGCATTCTGGCGCGCGCGCGTCCCTGACGCTCCGTCCGGCTGCCGGCGGTGCGGGCATCGTGTTCCGCCGGACCGACCTGGACCCTGCGCGGGGCGGCGCCGACATCCCCGCCCGCCACGACCTCGTCGCCGACACGCGGCTGTGCACCACGCTCGCCGCCGGCAACGCGCGGATCAGCACGGTGGAGCACGTCATGGCCGCACTCGCGGCCTGCGGCGTGGACGACGCGCTAATCGAGGTCGACGGGCCGGAGGTGCCGATCCTCGACGGCTCCGCAGCCCCGTTCGTGTTCCTGATCGACTGCGCCGGCACCGTCGCTACCGCCGCCCCGCGCGAAGTGATTGAAGTGCTGGAGCCGGTCCGCGTCGAGGATGGCGAGGCCTGGGCCGAACTGCACCCCTCCCCTCGCCCCGGCTTGGATGCGAGTCTGAGCATCGACTTCGGCGCCACTGCCGTGGGTCGGCAATCGCTCTCGCTGGTGATCACGCCAGACGTGTTCCGCACCGTTCTGGCCGACGCTCGCACCTTCACGCTGGCGGAGGACGTGGCGCGGCTGCGCGCCGCCGGCCTCGCCCGCGGCGGGTCGCTCGGCAACGCGGTGGTGGTGGACGGCCCGCTGGTGCTCAACCCTGGCGGTCTGCGCCACCCCGACGAGTTCGTGCGTCATAAGCTGCTCGACGTGGTGGGCGACCTCGCCATGGCCGGGGCACCGTTGCAGGCCCGTTTCCGCGGCCACCGCTCGGGACACGCGCTGAACAACCGCCTGCTGCGGGCCTTGTTCGCCGATGCCGGCGCTTGGCGGGTGCAGGGCGCAGAGGTGGAAGCAGCGACTCGCCTCCGGGGCGCACCGATCCCGTCCCTGCCCGTGGCAGCCTGAGCGAGCGCTCGCCGCGCTGGACCCCTGCCGGACGCGGGCAGGCGTGGTATAGGGCCGCCGATATGTGCGATATCCATTCCGTCCGTGGCACCTTTCGCCTCGGCATCCTGTTCCTGGCACCCCTGCTGGCCGGCTGCGAAACCCTGGGCCTCGGTTCCTGGGATGGCCAGCAGACCTCGCTGGTCGAGCGTCGCACCATGGCCGACCGGGACCCAGGATCGATCTACGCAGCCGGCGTCGAGGCGCTGAAGGCGGAGCGCCCTGCACAGGCCGTGGAGCTGTTCGATGCGGTAGAGCGCGAGCACCCGTACTCCACCTGGGCCACCTCGGCGCGGTTGATGAGTGCCTACGCCGAGTATTCCCGCAATCGCTACACCGAGTCTCTGGGTCAGCTCGACCGCTTCATTCAGCTGCACCCGGCGCACCGCGATATCGCCTACGCCTATTACTTGCGCTCCCTGTGCTACTACGAGCAGATCAACGACGCGCAGCGTGACCAGTCTGGTACCAGCACCGCGATGACAGCGCTGGGCGACGTTGTGAACCGCTTCCCCAACACGCCCTACGCCCGCGACGCGCGCCTGAAGATGGATCTCGCCCGCGATCACCTGGCCGGCAACGAGATGCACGTCGGCCGTTTCTACCAGCAGCGGCGCCTGTACGCCGCCGCTATCGGCCGCTTCCGCCGCGTGGTGGACGATTACCAGACCACCAACCACGTGCCGGAGGCCTTGCACCGGCTGACCGAGACCTACCTCGCCCTGGGCTTGACCGACGAGGCTCGGAAAACCGCGTCCGTGCTCGGGCACAACTATCCCGGTAGCGCGTGGTACCAGGACAGCTATGCCCTGCTGGTGGAGGGAGCGCCGAGCGCGCCCGACAGGCCGGGCTTCCTGCGACGCGCCGTGAGCTCGGTGTTCTGACGGCGGACCGGAATCGGTAGCGCAGGGGTTCCCCCGCTTGCTCGCCTCACTCCGGATCCGGGACGTGGTCCTCATCGAACGCCTGGACCTGCACTTCGGCCTCGGCCTCACGGTGCTGACCGGCGAGACCGGCGCTGGCAAGTCCATCCTGCTCGACAGTCTCGGGCTGGCGCTGGGTCAACGCGCCGACAGCGGCCTCGTGCGGGCCGGCCAGCAACAGGCTTCCGTCGCCGCCTCCTTCTCGCCGGCTCCCGGCCATCCCGCCTACGCGCTGCTCGCCGACCAGGGCATGGAAGCGGAGGACGAGATCGTGCTGCGCCGCGTGGTGAGCGCCGACGGCCGCTCCCGCGCCTTCGTCAACGATGAGCCGGTGGGCGTTGCGCTGCTGCGCCGCATGGGCGCCCTGCTGGTGGAGGTGCAGGGGCAGCACGACCAGGTGGGCCTCGCCGACCCCGCCAGCCACGGCGGCCTGCTGGACGCCTTCGGATCGTTGGAAGGGCGACGCGCCCGTGTCGGCGACGCCTTCCGCACTTGGCGCGCCACCAACCGTGCCCTGAGGGACGCCCAGGAGGCCATCGCCGCGGCCCGGCGCGACGAGGAATGGCTGCGCCACGCCGTGGGGGAGCTGTCGGATCTCTCCCCCGAGGAGGGCGAGGAGGAGTCGCTGTCGCGCGAGCGGCAGGGCCTGCAGCAGGGCGAGCGGCGGGCAGAGGCCATCGCCGCCGCGCTCGCGGAGCTGCAGCCGCGCGACCGTCGGGGTGCCGCCGCCCCGGCCGTGGCACTGCGCAACGCCGCCCGCGCACTGGAGCGCCTGCCGCCGCCCAACGAGGAGGCCGCCCCGGCCCTGGCCGCCATCGCCGCGGCGCAGGACGCGCTGGCCGACGCCGAGGGGCTGCTGGAGCGGCTGACCGCCGATTCGGGCCCTGATCCCCGGCGGCTGGAGAACGTGGAGGAGCGGCTCTTCGCCCTGCGCGCGAGCGCCCGCAAGCACGCCGTGCCGCTGGTGGAGCTGCCCGGACTGCTGGCCCGGTTGCGCGAACGGCTGGAAGCGCTGGATGCCGGCACCGGCCGGGTTTCGGCCCTGGAGCGCGGGGCCCAGGCGGCGCGCGCGCAGTACGTCGCGGCCGCCGCGGCGCTGACCGAGGGCCGCGGCACCGCCGCCCGCGCGCTGGAGGCGGACGCGGCGCGGGAACTGGCGCCGCTCAAACTCGACCGCGCCCGGCTGCACATCGAGCTGGCGCCGCGCGAGGAGGCCGGATGGGCCGCCGACGGAGCCGACCGCGTGACCTTCCTGGTGTCCACCAACCCCGGGCAGCAACCGGGACAGCTCGCCCGGATCGCGTCGGGCGGCGAGCTGTCGCGGCTGATGCTGGCGCTGAAAGTTGTGCTGGCGCGTGGCTCGCCGGTGCCGACGCTGGTGTTCGACGAGGTAGACAGCGGCATCGGCGGTGCCACGGCGGCGGCGGTGGGCGACCGCCTGTTGCGCGTGGCGGAGCGGCTACAGGTGTTGGTGGTGACGCATTCGCCGCAGGTGGCAGCACGCGGCGAATCGCATTTCCGGGTGGCGAAGGGTCTGCGCAACGATCGCGCGGAAACCCGCGTCGAGCCTTTGAACGCCGGTGAGCGACGCGAGGAGATCGCGCGGATGCTGGCCGGCGAGCGGGTCACCGACGCGGCCCGGGCGGCGGCGGACGACCTGCTGGCGGGTGCGGCGTGAGCCTCGGGAGGACTTGGCTTCCGACGGGCCCGGCGCCGAACGAGGTGGCGCGGGCCGCGCCGCCGGCGACGCGTTCGTTCAGCGGTTGGCGGCTTTGTGGGTTCCCACGTTCTCGTGCCATTCGACCGGCAGGCCGTTCCATTCGGTGAGTTGCTTGCCGGCCCACTTCCGGCGCACGTAGACCTCGAAGCCGTCCGCCGTGGCGGCGACGTAACCGGACTTGCCGTCCGTCAGCTTCAGGTGGCGGGCCAGCGCCTCGGCTTCCCCCTGCATGTAAGCGTCCGTCATCCCGTCCCTCCGGTTGCTGTTTCTTCAACGGCGCGGCGCCGGTCCGGACCCGTTGCGAACGATGCCGGTCACCGTCTCGCCCAGAACGGGTCCCGTTGCCGCCCGGGTGCGACGGCTCGGCTCCGGGACGCCGACGTTGCCGTCCGATACACGGGATGCGACATGCTGTGGCCGCGTGGGATACCTCGTGACCCCGCGGAGCGCGGCGCGAACCGGGTGCGCCGCAGGAGCGTCGTAGAGGATTTGATGTGGGATGAGCGATCACCCTTACGACTTGGTGGTGCGGGACGGCACGCTGGCCACCGCCGCCGAGGTGTTCGAGGCCGACCTCGGAATCCGAGGCGGCGTGATCGTCGCCGTCGGCCGCGACTTGCCGCGCGGACGGGAGGAACTCTCTGCCAAAGGCCTGATCGTCACGCCGGGCGGGCTCGATCCGCACTGTCACCTAGAGGAGTTGGGCCAGGATGGCTCGGTGCAGGAGGAGAGCTTCGACACCGGCTCGTCGGCGGCGCTGGCCGGCGGCACGACCTCGTTCCTGTGCTTCCTGCCGCAGTGGAAGGGGCACTCCCTGGCCGCGAGCGCACCGGGCTACGCGCAGCGCGCGGCCGCGTCGCGCGCCGACTACTCGTTCCACCAGATCATCACTGACCCAACGGCGGACGTACTGGAACGCGAGCTGCCGTCCCTGGTGGCGCGGGGGATTTGCTCCCTCAAGGTGTTCCTGACCTACGATCCGCTGCGCCTGGACGACGCCGAGTTCCTCCGCGTGCTGGCCGCCGCCCGCCGCCTGGGCATCATGGTCACGGTGCACTGTGAAAACTTCGACGCGATCGGCTGGCGAATCGCCGCCCTGCTGAAGGCGGGCCGCACCGATCCCTTGCAGCACGCGTGGTCGCGCCCGCCGGTCGTCGAGCGCGAGGCGACGCACCGCGCCATCGCGCTCGCCGAGCTGGTGGACCAGCCCATCCAGGTGTTCCACGTGTCCTGCGAGGAAGCAGCCGCCGAGATCGCCCGCGGTCGCGCGCGCGGCCTGAGGGTGTGGGGCGAGACCTGCCCGCAGTACCTCACCTTATCCACCGACGACCTGGACCGGCCCGACTTCGCCGGCGCCAAGGCGGTCTGCTCGCCGGCGCTGCGGGAGCCCGCCGAGCGCGAGCGGATGTGGCAGCGGATCGCGGACGGGACGCTGGACGTGGTGTCCTCCGACCATTGCGGCTTCTCCTTCGCGACCGCCAAGCGTCATCCCGGCGGCAGCGGCTACGGGCAGGGCGGCGCCGCGACGCGCCCCGACGGCACGCCCGCCTTCAACGCCATCCCCAACGGCGTGCCGGGGATCGAGACGCGGCTGCCGGTGCTATTCTCCGAGGGCGTGTCGAAGGGCCGGATCGACCTGCCGACCTTCGTCCGGCTGTCCTCCGCCAACGCGGCGCGGCTGTTCGGCCTGGGCGGCCGCAAGGGCAGCCTGATGCCGGGGGCGGACGCCGACCTGGTGCTGTGGGACCCCGACACCGAGCGGACGATCCGCAACGCCGACCTGCACCACGCCATCGACTACACGCCCTGGGAGGGCTGGCAGGTGAAGGGCTGGCCCACCGTGACCGTCAGCCGCGGCGTCGTCGCGGCGCGCGACGGGACGGTGCTGGCGCCCGCCGGTTTCGGCCGCTTCCTCGCGCGCGGGTCCCGGGGAGGCAGCATTCCCAGCGGCAACGCGCCCGACGGCTTCGATGCCGCCGCGGCCTGAGCGCGGCGGGCCGGTGGGCGCGGTGCCGACGCCGGACAAGCCGGTCTTCCGGCCCAAGCCGCACGCGCTCGAGGCGCTGTTCGGCCGCCGCAAGGCGGTGATCGGGGTGATCCACTCGCTGGCGCTGCCGGGCAGCCCAGGCCACGACGGCCGGCCGATGGAGGAAATCACGGCCTTCGCGGTGGCCGAGGCGCAGCGCTACCGCGACGGCGGCGTGGATGGGCTGATCGTGGAGAACCACGGCGACATCCCCTTCAGCAAGCCCGAGCACCTGGGCCCCGAGACCGCCGCCTGCATGGCGGTGATGACGGACGCCGTCCGTCGCGCGGTGGCGCTGACGGTGGGGGTGAACGTGCTGGCCAACGGCGCCGTGCAGGCGCTGGCCGTCGCGGTGGCGGCGGGGGCACGCTTCGTGCGTGTCAACCAGTGGGCCAACGCCTACGTCGCCAACGAGGGGTTTGTGGAGGGGCCGGCGGCGCTGGCGACGCGCTACCGCGCCCGCCTGCACGGGGGCGAGGTCAAGGTCTTCGCCGACGTACACGTGAAGCACGGCGCGCACGCCGTCACCGCCGACCGCTCGGTGGCTGAGCTGGCGCGCGACGTCGAGTTCTTCGACGCCGACGTGGCCATCGCCACCGGCCAGCGCACCGGCGACGCCGCCAGCATGGAGGAGATACGCGCGGTCGCCGGCGGCACCGCGCTGCCGGTGGTGATCGGCTCAGGCGTCACGCCCGGCAACGTCGGCGACATCCTGGGTGCCGCGGACGGCGTGATCGTGGCGAGCTACCTCAAGCGCGACGGCGTATGGTGGAACCCCGTGGACCCCGACCGCCTGCGGGAGTTCATGCTCGAGGCGGACCGCGCCCGCACGTGAACCACCCACCCGCCCGCGCAACGCCGGACTGAACGTCGGCCCCGCGATGGGTCGCCTGCCCCGGCCGGTCGCAGAGCGGAGCATACCGGGGAACCAGCCGAGCCGAATGCGTCGCGTCGCCGTTCAGCGCCGGAGCTGCATCCGGATCGGGCCCTCGCGCTCGCCGCGCGCGAACTGGTCCACCATCGCGTTGCCCGTGTCGCCCAGCTCCGTGGCCGACCCTGTCCAAACGATCTTGCCGCCGTGGATCATTGCGGCATCGTCGCCGATCCGTCGGGCACTGGGCATGTCGTGGGTGATCGATATGGCGGTGGCGCCGAGGCGCCTGACCACGTCGAGGATCAGCCCGTCGATCACCGCGCCCATAATGGGGTCGAGCCCGGTGGTAGGCTCGTCGAAGAACAGCAGTTCGGGCTCCGAGGCGATGGCGCGGGCAAGGCCGACGCGCTTCTGCATGCCGCCCGAGAGCTCGGCGGGCGAGAGGTCGCCGACGCTCGGGGCCAAGCCCACCTGCGACAGCACCTCTGCCGCACGCTCGCGCGCCTGCTCGCGGGACAGGCGTCGTTGCGCCAGTGGCTTGAAGCAGACGTTCTCCCAGACCGGCAGGCTGTCGAATAGCGCCGCGTTCTGGAACAGCATCCCCGTGTGGTCGAGTACGTCGCGCCGCTCAGCCCGGTTCATCGCCAGGAGATCGCGCCCGTCCAGCTCGATCGCGCCGGCGTCCGGCTGGAGCAGGCCGAGGACGCACTTGATCGTCACGGACTTGCCGGAGCCCGAGCCGCCCAGGATCACCATGGACCGGCCCGGCATGACGTCGAGGTCGACGCCGTCGAGCACCTGCTTGCCGCCGAACGCCTTGCGCAGCCCGCGCAACCGCAGCTTGGGTACGCCGCTCACTTAGCAGATCATCGCGCGAAGAAGGCCTCGGTCAGCACGTAGTCCAAGGCGAGCAGCAGGATGGACGACGACACGACCGCCGACGTGGTGGCAGCCCCCACGCCCTGCGCGCCGCCGCGGGAGTTGTAGCCGCACCAAGTTCCCATCAGGGCGACCACGAAGCCGAACACGGAGGCCTTGACGAGGCCGGATACCACGTCGTCGGCCCGAAGCACCGCGAAGCTCGCCTGGAGGAAGGCGCCGGAGCCGAAGCCCAGCTTTAGGGTAGCGATGAGCCAGCCGCCCATGACGCCGAGGATGTCCGCCACGATCACCAGCAGCGGCATGGCCAGCATGCCGGCCAGCAGCCGCGGCGCCACCAGGTACTTCATGGGATCGGTGGACAAGGTCGTGAGCGCGTCGATCTGGTCGGTGACCCGCATGGTGCCGATCTCGGCCGCGAAGGCGGCGCCGATCCGCCCCGACACCATCAGCCCCGCCAGGACCGGCCCCAGCTCGCGCGTGATGGACAGGACCAGCACGGAGGCGATGGCGCTCTCGGCGTTGAAGCGCGCGAAGCCGCTGTAGGATTGCAGCGCGAGCACCATCCCGGTGAACACCGCCGTCAGCGCCACCACAGGCAGGGAGAAGTAGGCGGTCTCAGCGAAGGCACGCCCGAACTGCCTGACATGGAATGGCGGACGGACCAGGTGCGACAGCCCCTCAACCGCGAACAGCACCACCGCGCCGGAGACGCGGCAGGCGCCCAGGGCAGCGCGGCCGACCGCGGCGAGCGCGTCGAGGATCGCGTTCAAGCCGGCAGCCAGCGTCGGGAATAGCGGTTGCCGAGCGAAGTCAGCACCTCATAGCCGATGGTACCGGCGTCGGAAGCCAAGTCGTCGGGCGTGTGGTGGGGGCCGATTAGCGCGATGCGGTCACCGGCGACGAGGTTGGGGTGGTTGGTCACGTCGAAGGTGATGAGATCCATGGATATCCGGCCTACCAGGGGCACCGCGCGTCCCTCGAAGCGACCCGCCCCTCGGCCCGAGGCCGACCTCAGATAGCCGTCGGCGTAACCCACGGCAACCGTGGCGATCCGCGAGAACCGCGGCGCCGTCCAAGTGGCGCCGTAGCCCACCGTGGCGCCGGCTGGCGCGTCGCGCACCTGCAGCACCGGAGCGTCCAGTCGCACGGTCTGCCGCATCGGATTCGGACGGCCCGGGGTCGGGTTGATGCCGTAGAGCGCGCAGCCGGGCCGGGCGAGATCGGACGCCGCGAGCCCTCCCAGGAACATCCCGGATGAATTGGCGAAGGACCGCGGGGTCGGCGGCAGCAGGACACAGAGCTCGGCGAAGCGCGAGGCCTGCGCCGCATTCAGGGGATGGTCCGGCACGTCGGCGCAGGCGAGATGGGTCATGACCCAGCGGAGCCGGAGGCCGTCGAGCAGGGAAGGATCAGCGAGGACCCGGGCCGCCTCGCCATCGTCTAGGCCGAGGCGGGACATGCCGGTGTCGAGGTGCAAGAAGACGTCGCGCGCCGCTCCGTCCGCCCGAGCCGCCGCGGTCCAGGCGAGAACGTCGGGCAGGCCATTCAGCACCGGCAGGAGCGCGGCGTCGCCGTCCGCGCCAGGTCCGAACCCGTTCAGCACCGTGATCACGGGACCCAGGCCGAGCGCCGCGCGCAGGGCCCGCCCCTCCCCCACCTGGGCCACGAAGAAATGCCGGCAACCCGCGTCGCGCAGTGCGGGACCCACGCGCGCGGCACCCAGCCCGTAGGCGTCCGCCTTGACCACGGCGGCGACTGCACCGGAAGGATGCCGAGCGCAGAGGTCGCGCCAGTTGGCGACGATGGCGCCCAGGTCGATGGTCAGGTGGGCGACGGTGTCCTCCTCAGCCGCCATGCCCGCCGTCGTGCACGTGGTCCAGGTCACCGAAGCGGGTGAACTCTCCCTCGAAGAACAGGTGGATGGTGCCGGTCGGGCCGTGGCGCTGCTTCTGAATAATGAGTTCCGCCTTGTTGTGGGCGCGCTCCATGTCCTGCTGCCACTTCTCTGTTGATTCCTGGAACTTACCCTCGTTGTCGAAGTTCATCTGTTTGGGCTGGCGCTGGGCGAGGTAGTATTCGTCCCGATACACGAACATCACCACGTCGGCGTCCTGCTCAATGGAGCCGGATTCCCGCAGATCGCTCAACTGGGGCCGCTTGTCCTCGCGGCTCTCCACCTGCCGCGAGAGCTGCGACAATGCTACCACGGGCACCGACAGTTCCTTGGCAATCGCCTTCAGCCCCTGGGTGATCTGTGAGATCTCGAGCACCCGGCTCTCGGGGCGCGTGCCGGAAGCGGGGCGCATGAGCTGCAGGTAATCGACCACAATTAAGTCCAGCCCGCGGGTGCGTTTAAGGCGGCGACAGCGCGTCCGCAGTGCAGAGATGGTGATTGCCGGAGTGTCGTCGATGAACAGCGGCAGGTTGGAGAGCTCCCGCGACACCTCGACGAAGTGGTCGAAGTCGCGCTGGCCGATCTCGCCGCGACGGATGCGGTCGCCGGAAATGCGGGCGTTCTCCGACAGGAGGCGGGTGGCGAGCTGGTCGGCACTCATCTCCAACGAGAAGATCGCGACCCCGCCCTTGGGCACGGTGTTCGGGTTGTCCGCCTGCGCCTGGCGCAGGATCGAGCGGGCCGCGCCGAAAGCCATCTTGGTGGCCAGCGCCGTTTTGCCCATCGCCGGGCGCCCGGCGAGGATCAGCAGGTCCGACGGGTGCAGGCCGCCCATCTTGGCGTCCAGGTCGCGCAGGCCGCAGGACAGGCCGGACACGCCGGAACCGTTGGTGAACGCCTTCTCGGCGTTCTCCACGGCGCGCACCAGGGCGCGGTCAAAGGTGATCAGGCCGCCCTCGTTGCCGCCTTCCTTCGCGAGGTCGAACAAGGATTGCTCGGCGGCTTCCAGCTGCTCCTTGGCGCTCAGTTCCGCGTCCACGCCGAAGGCGCGGTTCACCACCACCTCGCCTAAGTCAACGAGTTGGCGGCGCAGCCAAGCATCGTGGATGACGCGGCCGTACTCGCCAGCGTTGATGATGCCCACCATCGCCGAGAGCAGCTGCGCCAGGTAGGTGGGGCCACCCACTTCGTCGAGCCGGCCGGAATGCTCGAACTCGGCGCGCAGCGTCACGGCGTCGGCGAGCTGTCCCGCCTCGAGCCGGCGCTGGATAGAGGTGAAGAGGACGCCGTGGACGGGATCGGCGAAGTGATCCGCCGACAGGAAGTCGGAAACGCGCTCATAGGCCTTGTTGTTGGCGAGAAGGGCACCGAGCAGGGCCTGCTCGGCTTCCAGGTTCTGCGGGGGGAGACGCTGCGACAGGCCCAGGAGGCCGCTGTTCTGATCCACGGCATTCATGGCAGCAGACTAGCCCGAACCGGTCCGCCGCGTCCCGAAGTCCGGGCTGTGAGCAGCGGGGAACATGTGGATAAGGTTCCCACACCGCGCTTCCCGCAGCGTCGGCACCCGCCACGGCGGGCCGACCGAGGGTGATACGCCGGTCAACCGAACTGCCGGCACGGTGCGGGAGCCTCGAACGCGGATGGGGAGGATCTCTCACCCTTACGCGAGGTCGGGACGATGACGCGTCGACCTGACCTCGCACTCGTCGGACTCAGTCGCTGGCAGCACCCAACTCGGACAGCTCGGCGGCGAGTTCGGCCTCGAGGCTCTCCTCCTCGGCATCCCGCTCAGCGCGCAGATCTTCGCCGCGGGCCTGCTTCTCGGCTTCCTCGCTGGTACGGGCGACGTTCACCGTCACCGGCAAGTCCACTTCGGGGTGCAGGGCGACGCGCACCGTGTGAAGGCCCAGATTCTTGATGGGTTGCTCCAGCGCGACCTGCTGGCGATCCAGGGTCAGGCCGGCGGCCTTGCAAGCGTCGGTGACGTCGCGTGGTGTGACGGAACCGTACAAGTTCCCTCCCTCGCCCGCCTGCCGGATGATGATGACGGAAAGGCCGTCCATGCGCTCGGCGACGCGCTCGGCCTCCTCGCGACGCTTGATGTTCTGCGCCTCCAGCTGGACGCGGTCCTGCTCGAAGCGCGCGAGGTTGGCCTCGCTCGCACGGATAGCCCTACCCTTGGGAAGGAGGAAGTTGCGGGCATAGCCGGGACGAACTCTCACGCGCTCGCCCATTTGGCCGAGCTTGTCGACCCGCTGCATCAGGATGACTTCGATCATCGGAGGAGAACCTTCAGCTTCTGACGGGCTTGTGCCCGAAGCATGCGAACAATCCCACCGCGATCGCGATCACGGCGGCGGGGATGAAGAAGACGATGAGGACGACGTAGAGAAGCACCAGGAACGGGCCTCGCAGACGACCATGCAACACCGCCAATCCTTGCAGGAACAGCGGTGCCGTCAGCGCTGCCGTGGTCGCGGTGGTGATCAAGCCGGACGAGAAGGAGGCGATCACGAGGGTTGTCAGGGGCAATACCGGGTACCAGCCCGGCAACCGGGTTTCCCGCCAAGCCGGTGTGGGGCACAGTGCCAGACCACGGCTGGACAGGAGGCGCTGGGCTCCTACGCCGCAGGTTAGCAATGGCAGCGCCAGCGCTGAGGCCGCCAGTGCGAGACCGGCACGTACGAGCACTGCCACGGTCGCCGGGTCCGCGTCCATGCCGGAACTCGACAGCGTGGCCGTGACCTGCGTTGCCATGATCTCACCAATCCCTGTCGGCGCGAACAGGAGCGAGACTGCGGCGACGAGTGCCGGCCACAGTCCCAGCATCATGAAGGGCAAGGCGAGCGCGAAGTGTTCGCGACGCAGGGCGAGGGTGACCAGCAGCACGGCGGGAAGGCCCGTGGCCAACAGGAACACGAGAGCTCCACGGTACCCCGCGGTCAGCAAGAGCGCTCCGCTCGCCACCGTGAGACCCAGCCACGCGGAAAGGGGCCCGAGCGCCAGGCCAGCCAGGAAGAGCGGCAACGGCGCCAGCCAGAACACGATGGAGCCGAGGGGCAGGGCGCGATAGGTCCACATGACGAGAGCGGCGCAGGCGAAGCCTGCGGCCCCGCCCGCCAGCGTCGAGGGATCCCTCGACAGCCCGCCTGCCCACCCCGCCTTCGCCAATCCCATTCCCCCGAACCGAACCGCTCGTCACCCTATCAATCGTTGATGACGTAGGGCAGCAAAGCCAGGAAGCGGGCGCGCTTGATCGCATTGGCCAGCTCGCGTTGCTTCTTGGCCGACACTGCGGTGATCCGCGACGGCACGATCTTCCCGCGCTCGCTCAGAAACCGACTCAGCAGGCGAACGTCCTTGTAGTCTATCTTGGGCGCGCTCGGACCCGAGAAGGGACACGACTTGCGGCGCCGATAGAACGGACGACGCGCCCCGACGGCAGGGCGGCGAGCAGCCGGGGAAAGGTCAGTTGCGTCCGACATGATATTCTACTCCTCGCCCAGGGAGCCGGGCTGCTCCAACTCGTCGCGAGACCTAGCCCGGAACTCCTCACGGTCGTCGCCACGCTCGCGACGTCCCGACGAGAACCGGCCGGCGGGACGCGGCCCGCGGAAGCCGCGATCGCGCTCGCGGTCCTCACCACGACGGGCGAGAATGGCAGAGGGCTCCTCGGTGATCTCCTCGACGCGCAGCGTCATGTGGCGCAGCACGTCCTCGTTCAGGCCCAGCTGGCGCGCGACCTCCTTCTCCGCCGCCGGCGGGCAGTCGAGGCCGAGGAGCATGTAGTGCGCCTTTCGGTTCTTCTTGATGCGGTAGGCGAGGCCGCGCAAGCCCCAATACTCGCGCTTCCGAACCTCCCCGCCGCCTTCGGCCAGGATCGCCGCGACCTGATCGGCCACCGCCTCCACCTGCTGCTGCGTGAGCTCGTTGCGTGCGATCAACACGGTCTCGTAGAATGGCATCTCTGCTCCCTGTGGATCGTCTCAGCCCACGAGCTACGCGATGAGAAATCACGAGCGCAATTAGGCATAGCCGAGCACGGATTATCGTGATCGGCAGGGGGGGTATACCCTAGCGCAACACGGATGCAGGAGCAAGGAAGGAAGTTGTCGTGGGTACCCGAGACGGAAGTCGTACGAGGCGGCCACGCAATGACCCGGCTGATAGCAGACTGCGATCAGACCATCGCTGCCATGATCCTAAAACTCAGACCCTACCTCACGGGTCAGAACTTATCCTGGAGGGGACTGAAGGAGCGCGGGTAATCGAAATCCGAAGTTTATCTAGCCAAGTTCAGAGTACGAGCCCGCCAGCGCGCAACATTGCGATTATGTTCCTCCAACGTACGGGCGAAGGAATGCCCGCCCTCTCCGTTGGCCACGAAGTACAGATCATCGGTCTCCTCCGGCTGCACGGCCGCCCGCAAGCTCGCCCGTCCCGGTGCAGCAATGGGAGCGGGCGGCAGACCACGATTGCGATAAGTATTGAACGGGTGATCACGATCCAGGTCCGCACGCGCCAGGGTGCGGTCCAGCGAGCCGCCGTTCGCGGCCGCGTAGGCAACCGTGGGATCGGATTGCAGCGGCATGCCGCGGCGCAGCCGGTTCACGAAAACGCCGGCAATTCGCTCCCGCTCCTCCGGACGCCCAGTCTCGCGCTCCACAATACTCGCCAGTATCAGCGCTTCCCGGGGAGACGCGAGCGGTAGATCGGGCACCCGCAACTGCCAAGTTTCCGCCAATGCCGCCCGCATGGCTCCCTCGGCTTGATGAAGCAGGGAAGCGCGCGGATCACCCCATCGATACAGATAGGTTTCGGGCAATACGTCGCCCTCGTTGAAGGGCGGCAGATCGCCCGACAGGCCCTCCGCATTCTCCACGAGAACGAGGATCTGGGAGACGTTCAGTCCCTCGGGAATGGTGAGCCGCCGCTCCACTGGGCGGCCGCGGCGCAAGACGGACAGAACGTCGCGCAGGGAGCTGCCGGCCGGAAACAGGTATTCTCCGGCCCGAAGTGGGCCTTCGTGACGCGTTGCCCAAGCTGCGAGCGAGAACGCCCGCAGATCGGAGATCACACCCTGGTCACGCATCGTCTCGGCGATCGAGGCCGTGCTGCCTCGCGGAATGACGAACGCCTTGTCCGCGCTCAACGGACCGGGCGCACGAAAGACCCGCCAACTCCACCATATCGAGAGACCTGCGAGAACACCCATGGTCAGCGCAATGGCCAGGAGGGTTCGTGAGGACCGCGGAGCCATCGTTCCGACCATCAGGTCGCTACCGAATCAGGGTGCTCCGCGAAACAGGATGGAAGCATTGGTGCCACCGAAGCCGAAGGAGTTCGACAGCGCCACGTCGATACGCCGCTCCTGCGCCACCAGGGGCACTCGATCGATCTGACTCGCGCGCGAGGGCGCCTCGAGATTCAGAGTCGGCGGCGCCACGTTGTCACGAATGGCGAGCAGAGAGAATATCGCCTCCACCGCGCCCGCAGCGCCCAGCAGGTGACCAATGGACGACTTGGTGGACGACATCGCCACACCGCCGGCGTCATGGCCCCACAAACGCTCCACCGCTTCCAGCTCGAGGTCGTCGCCGAGCGGGGTGCTCGTGCCGTGGGCATTGATGTACTGAACGTCGACGGGAGAAAGCTTGGCTGATTTCAGGCACGCCTTCATGGCTCTGTAAGCACCGTCGTGCCCATCGGCCGGTGCCGTGATGTGGTGAGCATCCCCGGACATGCCGTAGCCAATAACCTCGCCGTATATCTTGGCACCACGCGCATTCGCGTGTTCCAACTCTTCCAGCACCACCACCCCAGCACCCTCGCCCATGACGAAGCCGTCCCGATCCCTGTCCCACGGGCGGGATCCCTTCTGCGGCTCATCGTTGAAGCGCGTGGAGAGCGCCTTGGACGCGCAGAACCCGGCCATCCCGATCTCGCTGACTGCGGCCTCGGTTCCGCCAGCGATCATCACGTCGGCATCGCAGAGTGCGATCAGCCGCGCCGCGTCCCCCAGCGCATGCACCCCGGTGGCACACGCCGTGACCACGCTGTGGTTGGGGCCCTTGTAGCCGTACCGAATGGATACGTGGCCCGATGCTAGGTTGATCAGGGCCGAAGGGATGAAGAAGGGCGACAAGCGGCGTCCCTTGCCCTCATGCACCTGGACCGACGCTTCGTATATGGTCGGCAGGCCGCCGATGCCGGAGCCGATCATCACGCCCGTCGCGCAGCGATCGTCCTCGGTCGAGGGCTCCCATCCGCTATCGGCGACCGCCTCCCCGGCCGCGACCATTGCGAGCTGGATGAAGCGGTCCATCTTCTTCTGGTCTTTGACCGGTATCCACTCGTCCAGATCGAGGCCGCTGGTCTGGCGCGCGCCCGTCGGAACCTGTCCGGCGATCCTCGAAGACAGGTTGCTCACATCGAAGGACTGGATGCCGCCTATGCCGCTCTCACCGGCAAGCAACCGCCTCCAGACGTTCTCCACACCCAGCCCCAGGGGGCTGGCGATTCCCATGCCAGTGACAACGACACGTCTGGGCGTCGACGGAAGCTGACCGAACAACGCGCTTCTCCTCGGCCTGCAAGGCGCCCTGTCAGGCTGCCTTGTGCTCCTCGATGTACTTGATGGCGTCGCCCACGGTGGTGATCTTCTCGGCCGCATCGTCCGGGATCTCGACCCCGAAGGCCTCCTCGAAGGCCATAACGAGTTCGACGGTGTCGAGACTGTCGGCGCCCAGGTCATCGATGAAGGAGGCAGCCTCGCTCACCTTGGCCTCCTCGACGCCGAGGTGCTCCACGACGATCTTCTTCACTTTCTCAGCGGTTTCGCTCATGCGCTGCTGCTCTCTCTCCTGCGGCAGGGCACAGCCCGCCTGAAATCACCCGCCGGATCGGGAACTGCGAGGGCCCGACCGGTGCGGGCCGCGGGCTCTATCATGGAAGTTTCGCGTGGCCTAGGGGAGGCCGCCGCCCGGACGCGCGCCATTCAGATCATCGCCATGCCGCCGTTGACGTGGATCGTGGCGCCGGTGACCCATCCGGCCTCGTCGGAAGCCAGGTAGGACACGGCGGCCGCGACGTCATCGGCACTGCCCATGCGATTGAGAGGGATGCGATCCATCAGCGCCGCCTTCTGGCTTTCGCTCAGCGCGTCGGTCATGGCAGTGCGCACGAAGCCGGGCGCCACCACGTTTACCGTAACGCCGCGGGGCGCGACTTCCTGCGCCAATGCCTTGCTCATGCCGATCAGCCCGGCCTTGGCGGCGGCGTAGTTGGCCTGCCCCGGATTGCCGGTCACCGCCACGATGGAGGCAATCGACACGATCCGTCCCGAACGGCGCTTCATCATCCCGCGCAGCGAGGCCCGTGCGAGCCGGAAAGGCGCGCTCAGGTCTAGTTCCAGCACGTCGTTCCAGTCCTTGTCATCCATTCGCAGGGCCAGCCGGTCGCGCGTGAGCCCCGCGTTGTTCACCAGCACGTCGAGAGCACCGAACTCCGCCTCCACCCGCTCCACCAGCGCGGAAGGCGCCGCCGGGTCGGACAGGTCGGCCGGCAACGCCAAGCTGCGCTCCCCCAGTTCCGCCGCGAGACCGTTCAGATCCTCGTTCCGCCGGCCGGTCAAGGCCACGCGTGCGCCCTGCGCATGCAGGGCGCGAGCGATCGCCGATCCGATCCCGCCCGTGGCGCCCGTGACGAGCGCCGCCCTGCCATCCAACCGAAACATCCGTCCTCGCCTTCTCAGATGGCCTTCAGTGTCGCCTCGATCTCGGCCGGGGTGCCGCAACCCGCCGCTGCCGCCTCCGGGGCATTGCGCTTCATCAGCCCGGTCAACACCTTGCCCGAGCCGAGTTCCAGGAAGTGATCGCAGCCCATCGAGATCATCGTCTCGATACACTCGCGCCAGCGGACCGTCTCGCTTACCTGGCGCACCAGCAGTCCGCGTATCGCATCCGGCTCGCTCACCTTGGCGGCCGAAACGTTGGCAATAAGCGGTACCACCGGAGAGTCGAGGGTGACGTCCGCCAATGCTTCGCACATCGCGTCGGCAGCGGGTGACATCAGGGAACAATGGAACGGTGCCGACACCGGCAGGAGCACCGCGCGTTTCACGCCCTCGGTCCTGGCGAGGCTCATCGCGCGGGCCACCGCGCCCTCGTGGCCGGAGATCACCACTTGGCCGCCGCCGTTGTCGTTCGCCACCTCGACCACTTCGCGCCGACCGGTCTCCGGCTCCAGGGCGGCACGATCGCAGATCTCGCGAACCCGCTCAGCCTCGGTTCCCATCAACGCGGCCATGGCGCCCACACCAGCCGGGACGGCCGCCTGCATCGCCCGACCGCGCAACCGGAGCAGCCGTGCCACGGTAGGCAGGTTGAAGGCGCGCGCCGCTGCCAAGGCCGTGTACTCGCCCAACGAATGGCCGGCGACTAGCGCCACCTGCCCGCGCACGTCCACTCCTCCTTCGGCCTCCAACACCCGCAGCACGGCCAAGCTGTGCGCCATCAGAGCGGGCTGGGCGTTCGCGGTGAGCGTCAACTCCTCTATCGGTCCCTCGAACATCACGCGCGACAGATGCTCGCTCAGAGCCTCGTCCACGGCCTCGAACACTTCGCGCGCAGCGGAGAAGGCCGCGGCGAGATCCCGACCCATGCCGACAGCTTGACTACCCTGACCCGGAAAAACGAACGCGATGGCCATGTCCCGCAGCTATTTCCGTACGTGAGAGCCAGGGCCGTTAGCCAAGTAGGCGACCCCGTGTCAACGGCGGGTGACCAGCCCCCCCACGCAACGTTACAATATATCCCACATCTCGATGACCCGGTGCCCGAGCGTCGTCAGCGAGCACCAGCGATTCCATCAAACGATCGTTGTTCTTCCGATGCGGCGAAAAGGTGCTCGATCCGCTGGGCTCGACCAAAGTACCATCACTTCGGGATCAGGCCTCCTTCGGACCAATGCAGGCTTCGCTGAAGCGCAGGCCCGGCTAGATCCCACGCACGTGGCTCTGCGATGCGTACTGAGGACGAGCAGCCAGTTCTCCCCCGAAGAGGCGTATCTGTCGGAGCAAGGGAGATTGGCCGATCTACTCCGCAACGTCCCATCCGTTCGGATTTCCCCGCAGCACGCGCGAACTATGATCTTGGTTTGAGATAAGCGTACCTGGCGTAGGGGTCCTGCGAGAAAGTAACGCCCACGAGGTTCGGGCTCGTCACGATCGTCCGACCGAGCACGATCAGTGGGTTGGCCGTGGACGCGGCTTCGGCGAGCTTGGTTTGGATCGTCTGGTAGGCTGCCTTGCGTGCTTCGACGTCGGCGGAGTTGCGGTAGCGCGCATGCAGCGCGTCCACCTCTGCGTCGCTAAAACGTGCCCAGTTGGTCACGCCCGCGACGGGCGACTTCGTCGCGACGACGAGGTTGGTCAACGTCGAAAAGATCGTTGAGCCAGATCATCCCTTCACTGAGGTACATTCCCGTCATGCCTTGCTCGGCGCCGTTGATCCGGGCACGCACGGCGTCGAGGAGCTGTAGGCGGTTTTGTCAGCTCTCGCGCCACGTCTGCCGTCGCACGCCGGCTGACACTGC
>CAXTEL010000014.1:0-60367 GCA_964243365.1 uncultured Roseomonas sp.
TCAGAACAGCCGCCGGATCACATAACCGGCGGACTGCTCCTACGGGGGCAGGTCACCCGTCCCGCCACACCGGCGCCAGCATCCGCACCGCCTCGCCTATGAGCGCCCTGGCATCGTCCGTGGCCTCGATCCAGCCGCCGTGCGAGCCCGACTACCAGGAAGCCCCCGAGTGCGGGTCGGCATGGAGGAACACCGACATCCGTCCCGCCACTTGGCATTGCTTGATCGGGCGATCTGCCCAGGGCATCGAACTTGGCTTTGTGGCTAGGGATACGAGTGCTGGGCTTTGCCTACCAGGAGGGACTGGCGGGTGGTGCGACGATCCCTTCTCATGCGGGGAAGCGCAGATTGGGATGGCGATATTGTCTTTCTTTCTTCAACCTGAGATTGTAATAGCATAGGTATGATTACCTACTCCCCTCCCGTTGCTCTCGCCTCGCCCACCCTATCCAAGCACCGAGCTTAGCAGTGAAGGAGCGGCCTTTGCCCTCGGATCGAACTGAGGCTGGTCGCCTTGCGGCCCTGGAGCGCTACGGTGTCCTCGACACCCTGCCCGAGCGCGAGTTCGACGTCTTCGTCCGTCTGGCCGCTCAACTCTGCGACACGCCGATGGCACTGATGACCCTGGTCGATCGGGACCGGCAGTTCTTCAAGGCACGCCTGGGCTCCTCGGATGTGGAGGCCGCCCTCGATAGTGGCTTCTGCCCACTCGTAGTCCACGGCGGCGTTCCTGTTGTTGTCCCCGACGCGCTAGCCGATGCCGAGCACATGACGAACCCCGCTGTTGTGGCCGGCAAGGTGCGCTTCTACGCGGGCGCGCCGCTCCTCACCTCGGACGGCCATGCGCTCGGCACCCTGTGCGTCCTCGACCACGAGCCCCGCCCAATCGGTGAGAAGGAGATTGCCGCGCTGCAGGCCCTGGCTGGGCAGGTGATGACGCAGCTGGAGCTACGCCTCGCGTTACAACGCGAGCGCGCCAGCGAGGGGCGCCTGCGCGCCATCTTCGAGAGCGCGGTCGACTTCGCCATCGTGGCCACCGATCCTGCCGGGCGAGTCACCGACTGGAACACCGGCGCCGAGCGCATCCTCGGCTGGTCCGCCGAGGAGATGCGCGGCGAACTTGCTGACCGCTTCTTCACGCCGGAGGACCGGGAGCAGGACCGGGTTGCCGTTGAGATGCGCGGCGCGCTGGAGCGGGGACGGGCTGCCGACGAGCGCTGGCACCTTCGGCGTGACGGCACCCGCTTCTGGGCCAGTGGCGAGATGATGCCGCTGAAGGATGAGTTCGGCGCACTCCAAGGCTTCATCAAGATCCTGCGTGACCAGACTGAGCAGCATCTCGCGGACGAGGCTCTGAAGGCCGTCAACGAGCGATCCCGGCTGGCGCAGCGAGCCACCCGGGACGCGATCTGGGACTGGAGCTTCAGGGACAACAGCGTGATCTGGAACGAGGCGCTGGAGGAGGCCTTCGGCTGGGCGCCCGCGCAGGTGGCGCCAACCGGGGACTGGTGGATCGCCCAGATCCATCCCAGGGATCGGGAGCGGGTCGACCGTGGCATCCACGCGGTGATCGACGGCACTGGGACGAGCTGGACGGACGAGTACCGCTTCCACCGCGCCGACGGCAGCTACGCGGAGGTGCTGGACCGTGGCTCCGTCATCCGGGACCCGGACGGCCAAGCTATCCGCATGATTGGCGCCATGCTCGATCTAACCCGGCTGCGGACTGCGGAAGCTGCTCTACGCGCAGGCGAGGAGCGCTTCAAAACGATCCTTGATACGATCGAAGCGGCGTTCGCGATCGTTCAGGTCAAGTTCGATGCTGACGATCAGCCGGTGGACTATCGCTTTGTCGAGGCCAACCCCGCCTTTGAGCGTCAAGCCGGTGTCAATCTGCGCGGCAAGTGGGTCACGGAGTTCGCCTCAGACCTAGAGCAGTTCTGGTTCGACACCTATGGACGCGTCGCGAAGACCGGCGAGCCGGCGAGCTTCGAGAATTACGCAAAGGCGTTCGAGCGCTGGTTCGACGTTCGTGCCGTCCGGGTCGGCGACCCTGCTGAGCGACAGATCGCGATCTTCTTCAGCGACATCACCGCACGCCGCGTCGTGGAAGACCGCTTGCGCGCCAGCGAGGCACTCGCGCGCGAGAACGTGGAGCGCGTTCAGCTTGCTCTAGCGGCCGGCGCGATCATCGGCACTTGGCACTGGGACCTGCCAACAGATCGCTTCACGGTGGACGAAGCCTTCGCCCGCGCCTTCGGCCTCGATCCGGCACTTGGCCGCGAGGGCATTCCGCTCGCCCGGATGGTCGCGACCGTGCATCCCGACGATCAAGCAAGCTTAGCCACCGCGATCAATGAGGCCATCGCGCGGGGTGGCAGCTACGCGCACCAGTACCGTGTGCGCCGCGCGGACGGTAAGTACCACTGGATCGAGGCGAATGGGCGCGTCGATCACGCCCCGGACGGCACACCACAGAGCTTCCCCGGCGTGCTCCTCGACGTGGATGCGCGGCGGGCCGTGGAAGCCGAGCGCGATCGGGCTGCCGCGGCGCTTCGTACCCTCAACGATACGTTGGAGCAGCGCATCGCCGAGCGCACGGCCGAGTTGATGCATGCCGAGGAAGCCTTGCGGCAGTCGCAGAAGATGGAGGCGGTGGGCCAGCTCACGGGCGGCCTCGCGCACGATTTCAACAATTTGCTCGCCGGCATCACCGGTAACCTGGAACTGATGCAGACCCGCATCGCCCAGGGCCGGATCAGGGACATCGATCGCTACCTCAATGCTGCCCAGGGTGCCTCCAAACGGGCGGCGGCGCTCACACATCGGCTGCTGGCATTCTCACGCCGTCAGGCGCTGGATCCCAAGCCGACCAACCTGAACCGGCTGATCGCCGGCATGGAGGAACTGGTTCAGCGTACGGTGGGGCCCGCCATCACCGTCGAGACTGTGGCAGCGGGCGGGCTGTGGAACACCCTGGTCGACCCGGGGCAGCTCGAGAACGCGCTGCTGAACCTGTGCATCAACGCCCGCGACGCCATGCCCCAGGGTGGCAAGATCACGGTCGAGACTGGCAACAAGTGGCTCGACGCCCGCGCGGCGCACGAGCGGGACGTGCCACCCGGCAAATACGTTTCGCTGTGCGTGTCCGACAATGGCACGGGCATGACGCCCGACGTGATCGCGAAGGCCTTCGACCCGTTCTTCACCACCAAGCCGATCGGCGTGGGAACCGGGCTGGGCTTGTCGATGATCTACGGCTTCGCGCGGCAGTCCGGCGGGCAGGCACGCATCTACTCGGAGGTCGGGCAGGGCACGATGGTCTGCCTGTACCTACCTCACCACCTTGGCGCGGCCGAGATTGCCGAACCCTCGCCCGACTTGGCCGAAGCACCGCGTGCGCAGGCGGGCGAGACCGTGCTCGTGGTGGATGACGAGCCCACGGTGCGCATGTTGGTGACGGAGGTGTTGGAGGACCTCGGCTACATCGCCATTGAGGCAGCGGACGGCTCAGCGGGGCTGAAAGTTCTGCAGTCCAATGTTCGCGTCGACCTGCTCGTGACCGACGTGGGCCTGCCCGGTGGCTTGAACGGACGGCAGGTTGCTGATGCAGCGAGAGTGGTGCGACCTCGCCTGAAGGTGCTGTTCATCACTGGCTACGCGGAAAACGCCGTGCTCAGCCACGGCCATCTCGACCCTGGCATGCACGTCCTGACCAAGCCCTTCCCAATGGAGGCACTGGCTACCCGCATTAGGGAGCTCATAGCCGAGCGCTGAAAGCACATTGTACGAATAGCAGAGCCGCGGCGAACCGCCTCGGCTCCCAGCATTTGGCTAGGCCACCACCCTTAGCATCAGCCGCGCCAAGTCGGCCGTTAAGCTGTCCGCGAGCATGTGATCCTCGGCGCCAGCGCCTACGTCGAACGCCCGCAGCACCACGGCGGCTTTTACCGCAGCGTGGGGCGGGTGATGTCCGGCGCCGCGCCGCCGGGGTAGTGCCGCGCGCAGATGGTGGAAGCGGCCTCAGCCGGCGTAATCCCGACCGGACGAATGGGGCAGAGCAGGATTGCGCCGATGCAGAAGGCGAGCAGGCCTCCCCGGACGAGCAGCCTCACGCCTCGCGCTGGCTCCGAAACCAGCGGCGCAGGCCGGCGGGAGCGGGATGCACGACTGCTACTGGCCGCTCGTCCAACTCCCAGCATGCCTGGGCGCCGGCGATCGCCGTTTCGATGCGCTCGCGCATGACGTCCCACTCTGGGCCCTGCGGCACGACGCTGCTGCCGGCGGCGTACAGCCGGTCGAGCGGGCTGCGGTGGCGGAGCGGTTCCGGCAGTGCGCCACCGGCATGCTCCACGTCCACCCAGCCAGCGCCGGGCACGGCTCGCACCACGGTCCCAACCGCCTCCGCCACCGCCCCGTGCGGCAGGCCTTGAAGGGGGCTGTCCTTGAGGTGGTGCGCGAACAGGGTAACGGTGGCGTCGAAGGGCAAGGCGCTCATGCCGCGACGATAGCAGGGCGGGGGACGCCGCCGCGACTAGTCGGTGTTCGGGAACGGCGCGTCAAGTTAGGCCGAAATTAGAGGCTTGGTGGTCTACTCGGCGTATCGAATTGGAGACGCGCCGGTGGAAGCCGAGACAGCCATAGAGGACCTAGCGGGCCTGGACCTCCCCCAAGCCGCCGCACGGTCCGTGCTGCTGGCGCTGCACCAGCTCGCGGAACGGACCCGCGAGGAGCGGACGTGGGCGCTCGCCCGCAGCGCGATCCGGGATGCCGAGGCGGCAGCCGGCGTCGGGCCCACCTACTCCTGGATCGAGAGGGCGCGTACGGAGGCGGTAGTGGCGGCGCTCGCGGGCAAGCAGCGCCAGAGGAGTGGGCCCGCACAGTGGCTCGTGCGAAGGCTTTTCGGAAGCTGATCCTCTCCCGCTGCGTCTTTATCAGTCTCCCCTAACCGGCTCCCCTGCGCCCTTGATGGCTCAGTTCCGCGATCAGTAGAACAAAAATAGAACAGTCCCCATATCCCACCGATCTATCCGAAGGGGGATACGGCTGAGATGGCTGTGAAGAAGGCACCGCGCGCGCCTGCACCCGGCAAAGCGGCGCTGGCGCGCTTGGCGGAATTAGCGGGAAAGGGCACGACGCCCGACTGGATGACCCGGGAGGTCGACGGCATCGTGGATCGTTGGCTGGCTGAGACTGATGCTGAGGGCCGGATCGAGGTGAAAGAACAACTCGAGAACATTCAAGCGCAGCTGACCGAGGGCGTTGAAGCCGCGCGTGAAGCTGCCGCCGACCTAGATCAAGAAGAGAGGGCGTCGGTGACCGCAGCGGCGAAGTCGCTGTCGGCCTTGGAAGCGGCACGGGACGCAGTAGCTCGGGCGCGTTCGGGGATCTAGCTCACCAGACGGCGTGAGGCGCCGGAGGCTTGGAAGAGCTCCGTCCCCTACCCCCCAAAACCACCCTCTCTCTATCCGCCCGATGCTCGCCGCAGTACCAGCGGTTCGGCACGTCGAGCTGCGGCACCTTGCGGAAGCCGAACGGCGCCCGTTCCGTAAGCGTTCGCTAGTCCGTCTCGGTCAGGGGTCGGGTCGCGCCCATCAATCGTACACCTCTCGTCGGTTGCCGGTCTTGAGGACCCGCACGTCCTCGCCTTCCATCGCGAACACCGCGCGCCTCGGCCACGTCCGCGTCGGTCCGTTCGGGGTTGTCCGGGTCGGCGTCGATGTCGGCCTGGATGGCCGCTTCCTCGGCAGGCGTGTTGCGGTAGAGCGGCCTGCGTTCAGGTCTTTGCTCGTCAGCCATCATCACTGTCCCGCCGCGGTTTGCTCTTCAGCCGTGCATTTGCAGCCTTCGCCTCGGTCCTCATGCGAAGCAGCGCCGTGAACTCGCCGTCCCGGGACTTCGCGATGGCTTCAAGCCGGTTGCTCAACTCACGGAGAATGGCGCTGGCGCGGAGGACGTCGGCCTTGTCGCGGATGGGAAGATGCACGCGGACGGCATCCCCTATGACCTCCCGCTCCCAGGCTTCCAGGGGATCACTCATACCTCAGCGCCGCGGCCCCATGACGACCTTGGGGACAATGGATGTGGCCGACTGAGGATGGCTTGACTGAGGCTCGACGCGTCCCTTCGTCTCGTTACTCCAGCACAGCGTCGGGCAGCACACGATACATGCCCCGGCCGACCTTGAAACTGCGCAGCCGGCCCGCCCGGCAGAGGGCGCGGACGTGCTCCGGAGAGCAGGTCCAGCGGCTGGCGAGGGATTCAGGGGTGTAGGGGGCAGGCGGGAGCGCGTCATTGGTCATGCTGGCCGTCTCCTACTTCGTCGCTGGCCCCGAAGCGCGTCTGGCCCCCTCGATCCACACGGAGTTGCCCGCCTCATCCAGCACGGTCCAGCCCTCGACGCCTGCGGCGTTCGCCTGCTCGATCCACATAGGCCGGCTCTCCGGCAACGGCGCGTCGGCGTCCTCCCGGTCGGGGTCGACCGGTGGCCTGGCGCCCTCGGCGGCCGTCGCCTCCCGTCAGCGGACCAGTTCGGCTTCGCGGTCCGGCTCGGCGAAGGGCTCGTCGCTCATGGTGGGCTCCTCCGCAGTCGCACCCCAGCACCGCCGCCGTTCTCCTCGATCAGCTCGACGCCGGCGCGCTCCAAAGCTGCGCGCATAGCCGCCAGAACAACCCCGCGAGGTTCTGAGCGGCTCTTCTCAAAGTTCCGTACGGTGGACAGCCCCACGCCCGCCTCGCGCGCAAGGTCCTCCTGGTTCCAATCCACAAGGCCGCGAGCAGCGCGACAGATAGCAGGGCTCACGTTGGGCATGGCTCCAGGCTAGCAGAATGATGAAAAGCGTTCAATTTGCGTTTTCTCGTGCCATCCCGTCAAGCGTCTTATATAACGTTTTTCGTCAGAAAAGAGCCGCCAAGATGCCCGTCACCGCCTCAGCCGCCAAGCCCGCCCTCACCGGCTACCGCACCCTCCTCGCCACCCTCGAGGCCGCGGGCACCCCCTGGCACATCACCCCCAACGCCAGCGTGGCCGAGCGCATCGCCCATCCTCGTCGCGTTGCTGCCGACCACCTACACAACGCTCGCACCGATACGACCAAGCTCTACGCCATCGTGCGGCGCCACACCGGGGACCGCCGCTGGGGTTGGGTGGACCTCAACCCCGAGGCCCGCCCCGTGCTGCGCAGCATTCGTCAGAGCATCTGCGCCGCGCGCGACGCGCTGTGGGCCGCCGAGGAACTGGAGGGGTTGTTGGAACAGGTGCGGCTCGCCGCCTGAATGGATCCCGTGCCCGGCGGGTGAATCCAGGCAAGCGGCCGGGCGGTGGGGCTGGACCCCCACCGCCCGGCCTCACCACCAACCGAGAGGATTTCGGACGATGGCTGAGATCAAGGATACCACGCGCCGGGGCACGATGCTCGCGGTGCTCGGGCTGACCGCCGCGGTGCTGCCCGTCGCGGCCATGTCGGCGGCCAACCCCGACGCCGCTCTGATCGCCGCCTGCGACGCCTACAGCGGGCTCATGAATGTTGTGAACCACGGGAAGTGCGGCGACTACGACAGCAAACACCCGGCCTGGGTCGCTTTCTACGCCTGCCAAGACACCATCAATGACGGCGAGCCGCAGACCATGGCCGGGGTGCTCGCTATGTGCCGCGCCATCCAGGCTGAGGCGCTTGGTTTGAATGGCGAGCCCATTTCCTACGACGGCACGTCTGCCGGGAAATGGGCGCAGACGGTGGTGGACACGCTGTTGTGGCTGAACGGCGGCGCGGCGTGAGCGCCGCCACGAGCGGGCAGCCTAGACCCTTCGACTTCGGTGCGCTGGTGGAGCGCGCCCAGACCGACAACCCGGACGCGCTGCTGCTGGAGCTGATCGAGCAGAACCGCCGGATGTGGACGCTTCACCGCAAGGCTGATCGCGCGGCGTTCAATCAGGGATGCAAGGTCTGGGCAAGCAGCAGGAACAAATCGCCGCCATGCGTGCCGTCACGGCGGAAGGCTTGGCTGCCAAGCTCCGGTTCGTGTTAGGGCGCAAGTCAAGCGTGTCCGGCTTCCGCATAGAGACGGAGGCGCTCCGGGGGGCGCTGGCGTGGATCAAGCCGAAGCCCCGTCGTGGGCGCTCTGCGAAGGGGAAGGCGTCAACATGAGCGGCCGTCCCTGCCGGCGCGCCGCTCTGACCGAGGCGAGCGCACTAGTCCCGGCGGTGCTGGCGTCACAACGCGCGGCAACAGCTGCTGCCAGGGATAGTGACGTAGTAGCCCTCCGCTCAGGCAACGGGGCTATCGGCAACGCTGCCCGTGTCGGCCAGCAGGGCCAGGAAACTCTGCTCACCCAGGGACAGCAGCGCAGCTTTCTTGGCGCGCTCCAGCTGCTGCAGCAGCACGTCGGCCTGCTCTACGTCGAGTTCGGAGAAGGTCGTTTGGCCGCACATGTCGTGGACGATCACGACTCTGCCGGCGATGGCGTGGACTCGGAAGCTGCTCATGGGCGCGATCATGGCGCCCGGAAGGTAAATAGCTCACGAATACGCGAGCGGGTTGCACCTGAGCGTGACGCCGCGGGAAAGAGCGTGCCTAGTGACTGAACGAGGCGTGAACAGGCACTTCTTGTCCCCTATAATGGTGGCCGGCGGGGATAGGCTGGCCCCCGAACGCCCGGATCTCCGAACAGGCTTCCCCGCCGTCCGCATCGGAGCGCGCGTCGGAGACGTGATTGCGCAAGAGCACTACGAGAAGCCGCACCCCCAAGCAGTTCCCGAAGAAGCCCCCGTCGAGCGCTTGGCTGGACGCTCTGACGTCGGAACAGCAGGCTTTCGCACGGCGTTGGCAGCAAGAGGCGGGAGCGGAGAACTTTCGCTGTATCACGCACGCGCACGTCACGGCCGCCAAGCGCCCCGGCGCTCCCGACAAGCGGCAGGAACGCGCTGAGCTGCTGGACTACATGGCCGACCTACTCGTGAAGAACCCGCGTTGGAAGCTGTACGCGGCCGCCACACGCACCGTGGAGGAGCGACCAAACCCGCATTTGGTTCCCGACAGCTTGCGTCGGTGGTTGGTGAAAAACTTCTCCGAACAGCGCGAGGCACTGATGGCGGAAGCTCGGAGGCGCCAAGCCGAGACGGCAGCCGCACCGCAGCGAAGAATGGCGGAAGTTCTAGCAGCTCGCCTTCGCGCCGAGGATGCAGCCCGCACAGCTGGGCTGCCGGCCAGCTCTGTGTCGCAGTTAGCGGGGCGGCCTGCGCTAAACGCGCTGCTGATGACGGGACAGCTGTTTGGTATCGAGTTTCCGATCAAGCGAAATGCGCTACTCGATACAACTTCGTTGAAGGCCCCAATCCCAGCGCCGGAACTCAGCCCTTCGTCTACATCAAACCTCGTTGCTGCCTTTCCAGCGCCCAAGAAGGCGCCCGGCTCCTAGCCAACCGATTTTCTTTCGGACGGAACCCTGCCCATTTCGTCCGTTCTGCAGAGTTGGCTACTTGCCTGGAATATCTGAGTTCCGGACGTAATGTGGCGCATTGCGTCCACAATCTACCCGCGCATCTCCCTCCTAAGCGGATGAAACCGAACAATTTTCTCAGGTTCATCTCAGCGTCTCTCTCACTCATGTTCGCCGTGACGGCCCGTGTGGGGGTCGTGGAACTGAGAGGCAAGACGATGGCCGCTGAGCCGGAGAAATACCTGAACGAAGGGGCGGCGTCCGACCTGCTGCGCGTCTCGCCTCGCACGCTCCAGCGATGGCGCAACACCGGCGGCGGGCCACGCTTCGCGCGCCTGCGCGCGCGTCGCATCGCCTACCGCGCGTCGGACGTGGAGACCTGGGCGGGCTCGCGGGCCTTCACCAGCCGCGCCGACGAACTGTCCCGCAGGCCCCCCCCAGAACTAGGCAACTCGCCACGGTTGTAAGGCCATGACGGGCTGCGGGAACTGACTGCTACGGACTACGCGGACTACTGAACACCCTGCATGTAGCACGTCTCACGTGCTCTGCCAGCCTTTCTGCCGTGGCCTTGGACAACCGAGGACACGATGCCGAACAATCGAGACGACGACCGCCAGCGCGGCAAGGGCAGCCCCCTGCTGCCCGCCTGCCGACTGTTCAAGAAGACCTCCGCCCACGGTGGCGGCTACCTCACGGGCCGCCTAGGCGGGCTGCGCGTGCTGGTAATGCCCAAGCGCGGCGGCGACGAGGGCGATCACACCCACACGCTGCTGATCGGGGAGGCAGCGACCCGCGAGGGGAGCGAGGGCGGCCGATGAACGGCGCGCCCTGCCCCGCCTCGCCGCCGCAACGCCGAGCACCCCGTCCGATCCTCGCGCCCCGGCTGCTGTTGCTGGCCGATGCCCTGGACACGGATGGGCTGCCCCGCCCCGCGCTGGCCATTCCCGGTCGGCGCCTGCCGACGACGTTCCCCACCCTCGCCGCGGCACTCTCCGCGCTGCGGACCATGGAGGCCGCCCGATGATGGCGCCGCACCACTTCGAGCAGCGCTTCCGGCACGGCGCCGAGCACGTCCACCGCCTCAGGGCACGCGCGCTCGCGGAACTCCTGGCCGAGATCGGGCGCGAGCACGGCATCGTCCCGGACATTCTTGAGCGCCTCGACGGCTACGGGCGCCTGTCCCCGGCGATGATCCGCGCCGCTGGTGCTGATCGCTTCCCGCCCTGCCTCGTGGAGGTGCCGCGATGAGCGCCGCCCACACCCCAGGCGGCCTGACCGTGATCGAGGCGCGCGGCAGGCGCTTGTGCAAGCTGATCCGCGGCGACGGCAGCACGGAAGCGTACGACAGCGCCCGCACGCTGAACCTGCACCCCGTCGAAGCGCCGGACCTCGACGCCCTGGCCGCGCTGTTGCGCGACCTCGCCGGGCGCTGGAGCTGCGCCGTGGTGCGCGGCGCGGTGGCTAACCCGAGCCGGACGAGGCGGGTGCGGCGCCTGCTGCATCCCGACCGGGACACCGGCGAGGCGCCGACGCTGCGCGACGTGCTGCGGGCGTGGGTGGCGCTCGACCTCGACGGCATGCCGCTGCCCACCGGCTGCGACCCGCGCGACCTCGCGGCCTGCGGTGAAGCGGCGCGAGCCGCGATGCCGCCCGCCTTCCGGGATGCCGCGTGCCTGGTCGCCGCCACCGCCGGGCACGGTATCAAGCCCGGCGCTCGGCTGAGGCTGTGGGCCCGTCTCTCCCGGCCGCTCACGGGTGCGGAGTGCCAGCACTGGCTTCGCGGCCAGCCCGGGTGCGACCCGTCCACGCTGCGTGCCGCCCAGGTGATCTACACGGCGGCGCCGGTGTTCGTGGGCATGACGGACCCCCTGCCCGCCCGGCTGGTGCGGCTGGCCGGAGCGGCGGCCGTGCCCTGCCCTTCCCCGGAAGCGCTGGCACCGCCACCGCGCCCGGCCTGCCCGCCGCCGAGGGTGGATGCGGAGGGCGCCAGTCGCTACGCGCTCGCCGCCCTGACGCGGGCCTGCATCGCCATCTCCAGCGCGCCGGTGGACAGCCGCCATCCCACCGCCGTCTCGGAAGCCTGGGGGCTGGCGCGGTTGGTGCGTGCCGGGCTGCTGCGCGAGGGCGAGGTGATCCGCGCCGTGGACGGCGCGCTGGTACAGGCCGGCAAGTCGGAAGGCGAAGGGGCGGCGATCGCAGCCTGGGCGCTGGCGCAGCGGCAGGATGTGGGCAACGCACCCGTCGGCGGAAGGGCCGCGTGATGGCGCCCGACATGCACGCCCCGGCGCCTCCAGCCACGGACGACGCCGACCCCGACGGACGCGCGGCGGCAGCCCTGGCCGCCGCTGCCCGCGCCCGCCCCGACGCCGACGGCACGCGCTGGCCGGAGCATTTCGAGATGCGCCCGGGCGGGCTGTTCCACATCCCGCCGGCCAAGCGCAACCCGCAGACGGACGAAGAAGTGCTGGGCACGCCCACGCGCCTGTCCGACCGGTTCCGCGTGCTGGGCGAGGCACGCGATGCCGCCGGCCACGGCCGCGCGCTGCTGCTGTGCTGGAAGGATGCCGACGGACGGGAGCAACGCTACGCCCTGCCGCGCCGAATGCTGCACGGCGACCACGGCGCACTCGCGGGCGAGCTGGAAGAGCGCGGGCTGCGGGTGCGCACTGGTCCCCACTACCGCGCCCGGCTGGCGGAGGCGTTGGCGGGAGTGCGGACCGAAAAGCGCATCGCCAGCGCCGATCGCGCCGGCTGGCACGTCGCCGCCGACCGCACTGCCTACGTGATGACCGACGGCACCACCTTCGGGGCCGGCGAGGAGGCGGTGATCCTGACCGGTGCCGGCGACGGTGCCGCGGCGCGCGTCGCCACCGCCGGCACGCTGGACGGCTGGCGCGAGGGCGTGGCCGCGGTGGCGGTGGGCAACGACCGGCTGGCGCTGTTCCTCGCTGCTGCCTTCGCGCCTCCGCTGCTCGAGCTGCTGGGCGCCGAGGGCGGCGGACTGCACCTGCTGGGCGGCTCCTCCACCGGCAAGAGCACGTGCCTGGAAGCCGCCGCCAGCGCTTGGGGCAGCCCGCGCTTGGGACAGCAGGTGCGAGCGTGGCGCGCCACCGCCAACGCCCTGGAAGGGGCTGCCGTCGAGTGCTCGGACGGGCTGCTGGCGCTGGACGAGATCGGGCTGTGCGACGGCCGCGACGTGGCGGCGGCGCTCTACATGCTCACGGGCGGCGCCGGGAAGGGTCGGGCCGACCGCACCGGTGGGCTGCGGGTATCACAAACCTGGCGCACGCTGTTCTTGTCCACGGGCGAGGTGTCCCCGGCCGCCAAGATCGCGGAGACCGGCCAGCGCAGCCGCGCAAGCCAGGACGTGCGCTGCGCCAACATCCCCGCCGACGCGGGGCGGGGGCGCGGGGTGTGGCAGGTGCTGCACGGCGCGGGCACCGGCGAGGCGCTGAGCAACGCGGTCAAGGCCGCGGCCCTGGCGCACCACGGCCACGCGGCGCGGGCGTTCCTCGACGCCCTGGCCAGAATGCGCGCGGAGCGGCTTCCCGACCTGCTGCTCGAGCTGCGCGAGGCGGTGGCGGCGTTCACCCAAGGTTCGCACGTGCCTGCCGATGCGGACGGGCAGGTGCTGCGGGTGGCGCAGCGCTTCGGGCTGATCGTCGCGGCCGGCGACCTGGCCGCGGAACTCGGGTTGCTGCCCTGGCCGGAGGGCGGGGCAAGGCGCGCGGCGGTGGCCTGCTTCGGAGCCTGGCTCGCGGGCCGCGGCGGGCACGGCGCGGGCGAGGGGGACGCGGCACTGGCGGCGGTGCGGGGCTTCATCGGCACGCACGGCGCCTCGCGGTTCTCGACGCTGTATGCGGATGGCGGTCAGGAAGAGGACAGCGCCCGGCCGGTGGTGAACCACGCCGGCTGGCGGCGCCGAGTTGAGGGCGAGGGCTGGGAATACCTGATCCTTCCCGAGACCTGGCGCGCCGAGGTGTGCCGCGGCCTGGACTCGCAGCAGGTGGCGCGCGAGGTGGCCGCCGCCGGCTTCCTGGGCAAGGCGGACGGCAAGAACCTGGCCGCGCGCGTCGGCATCCCGGGCGAGGGGCGGCTCCGGCTGTTCGTGCTGCTGCCGGGGCTGCTGGCCGGGGCGGCGGAGGGTGCGGCGTGATGGCCCGGTTCCTGTCCGACCTGTCCGACCGCTCGCGCAGCAGGTCGGACGGCCCAAACGCCAGCAACGGCGGGGCTTGTCCGACCTGTCCGACCAAAATTAGAGATGTGCCGTGGCGGTGAGCCGCTTTCGTGACCTCGCGCGCGCCTACCGGCTGCCGGTGCCTTCACCCGATAGGGGTCACCTGGATCCCCTATTTTCCGGGTCGGACAGGGTCGGACACCCGCCATCGACCGCCACGGACCACGATGCGGCCGAAGCCGAAGCAATGGCGGCGCACTACGCCGAGCCCGCCGGCCCAGACCTGCCGCGGACGGATCGGATGACCCGAGGCCTGCTCGCGTCGTCCTGTCGGAACCGGTTGGGGTGGTCCGAAACCGACGCGCGCCTGCCTGCGCGAGATGCCAACATGCAGCAGCCTTGGGAGTTCATGCTTTGAGCCACCTCCTCCCCAGCACAGGCGAGCCGGACGACCTTAACCTCACCGCTGCGGATGCCGAGTGGCTCAGGGCAGAGGCACTGGCTCACCGGGCCGCCGCTGCCGCCATCCCCAATCCGCTGTCACGCGCGACCAGCCTCGCTCGCGCTTCGGCACTGGAAGACGTTGCGGGCAAGGTTAATGGCGGGCTCGCCCGACGCCCCGCCCTTCGCCCGCACCAGCGGCGGGGGGGGGGGGCTTTGCGGGCCGACAGCGACCATCCATGGCCTCGACAGGAGATCGCCCGGGCGACGCGCAGCAGCCCCGACCTGCTGGACGCCGAGGCCAGCTTGGAGCGGCTGGGCTTGGCACGCGCCGCGGGCGCCCTGACGCTGGCCGTGGATGCCGCCGAGGGAACGGGCGCCGTCACCCCGGCCGAGCAGATGCTGGCACACCAGCTGGCCGCAGCTCACGCGCTGGCGATGCGCATGGCGGCCAAGGCCGGCGCCTTCGCGGCCCGCAAGTTCGTGATCTATCAATCCAACCTCGCTTACGGCGCGGAGGAGTCCAAGCGGGAACAGGTGGCCAGCATCGAGGCCGCCCGCTGCGCTACGGCTGCCGCCCGCATGATGGAGGCGACCGCCCGGGCCGCGGTGGCGCTGGACAGGCTGCGGAACGGGAACCGGCAGACGGTCGTCGTCCAGTACGTCGAGGTGAAGGAGGGTGAGCAGGCCGTGGTCGGTGGGACGGTAGGGGTGACTCCGTCACGCCGTCGCCCGGGGGGTGCGAGGGAATGAGCGAGGGTCGCCAGGCGCCGGGTCACGGGTCGGAAAATCTGACCGCAGCGCGTCAGGCACCTCGATGCGGTGCCCGCACGCGTGCGCGAGGGCAGTGCCAAGGCCCGGCGATGCCGAACGGGCGATGCCGCATGCACGGCGGCAAGAGCATCGGGCCGAGGACGCCGGAGGGGCTGGAGCGGTGCCGGCTGGCCTCCTTCAAGCACGGCCAGCGTTCGGCCGAGGCGCGCGAGGCTGCGCGGGAACAGAGGGAGGCGAGCCGCCTGAGAGCCACACTGCTGAGGCTGACGCGCGACCTGGGGTGAACTGCTGCCCAGCGGGTCCGCTACGGGTCCGCAAATTGCAGGTCCGCAAAATCAGCGGGCCAGCAATTACTTTGACCTACTGAGAAGATTGGTGTCCCCGGCGGGATTCGAACCCACGACCCCCAGATTAGGAATCTGGTGCTCTATCCTGCTGAGCTACGGAGACGTCACGGTACAGCCTATAGCATTGCCGGTCACCGCCGCGTAGGTCCCGCGCGCTCACCCTCGCCGGCGGAATCGCTCCACCGCCGACACCAGCGCGGTGCGCACCCCCGGCTCCAGGGCGGAATGGCCGGCGTCGGGCACCACGGTCAGCCGGGCGTGCGGCCAAGCGGCGCGCAAGTCGAAGGCAGTGGCTGCGGGGCACACCATGTCGTAGCGGCCTTGTACGATCTCGGCCGGGATGTCAGTCACCCGCGCCATGTGCGCGAGTAGCCCGCTGGGCGGTAGGAACAGCTCGTGAGCGAAGTAGTGCGCCTCGATCCGGGCCAGTCCCAGCGCCGAGCGGTCCTGCGCGAAGCTCGCCACCGTCTCGGGCGAGGGCAGCAGTGTCGAGCACAGCCCCTCGTAGTTGCTCCACGCCCGTGCCGCGGCGAGATGCACCGCGGGCTCGGGGTCACACAGGCGCCTTAGGTACGCGCCCAGCAGGTCATCGCGCTCGTGCGGGGCGACGTGCTCGGCGAAGCCCGCCCAGGCGTCGGGAAACACCCGGCGAAGCCCGTAGAGAAACCAATCGACCTCCGCCGGCCGGCCGAGGAACACGCCGCGTAGTACGCAGCCGGCCACGCGGTCGGGGTGCGCCTGGGCGTAAGCGAGCGCCAGCGTCGAGCCCCACGAGCCGCCGAACAGCAGCCACCGCTCGATCCCGAGATAGCGGCGCAGCGCCTCGATGTCCGAGACTAGGTGCGGCGTGGTGTTCTCGCGCAGCTCGCCCAGGGGACGGGACCGGCCGGCGCCGCGCTGGTCGAAGATCACCACACGCCAGTGCTGCGGGTCGAAGAAACGCCGGTGCACCACGCCCGCCCCTGCACCCGGGCCGCCGTGCAGGAATAGCACGGGCTGGCCGCGCGGGTTGCCCACCTGCTCCCAGTACATAACGTGGCCGGCGCCGCCGCCTGGCGTTCCGCGGCCCGTCGACAGAGGCAGCAGGCCAGTCTCGTAAGGGGAAATATCGGGGAAGAGATCGCCGCGCGGCATGTACGCGAATCTTTGACCTCAAGCGGCGCCGCGGCGCAACACGCCAGGTGCTAGGTGCCATGCGACGCGGGCGCGACCGCTGCTCGCGCGGCAACGCGGGCGTGATCGCCGGTCACTCGTCAACCGGTGCGCCAACCCTTTCGCCCACACGCCCGGCGCGCCTACGGTGTAGTAATGGCCCCGCAACCACCCCGACGCGCCCCCGACGGCAACGCCCCACGGGCGGGGGCATCGCCGGGAGGTCAGGACGGAACGCCCCGCGTCGGCAGGACCGGTGCCGAGCCGCCCGGCACCATGCGCTGCGCCGTGTGCGGCACCGGGAGCCACCAGCCCCGCCCCCACCGGTCGCCGCCCGAGCAGGCGCCCGATCTGGACCTGCGCCCCGGCGAGCCGCTGCGCTCGACCATGGCCGGCTGGCTGCAGCAGTGCCCGCACTGCGGCTACGCCGCCCCCGAGATCAGCCGCGCGCACCCGGCGGCGGTGGCGGCGGTAGCGGCCGCGCCCTTCCGCGCCCTGGTGAACGACGCGATGCACCCGCCGCTGGCGCGCCGCTTCCTGGCCTGGGGGCACGTGCTGGAGGAGAGCGGCGCGCTGCACGCGGCGGCCGAGGCGACGCTGCAGGCCGCCTGGGTGGCCGACGACGAGCGGCAGCCCGAGCTCGCCAGCGCCTGGCGGCTAGAGGCTGTGGCACTGTGGCGCGGCGGCCCGCCGCTGGACCTGGAGCAGTCGGTCCGGGTAGTGGACGCGCTGCGCCGCGCTAGCGCCTGGGAGGACGCCGCTGCCTCGGCGCGCGCCGCCTCGGCCGCGAACCCGCCCGAAGCCGCCGCGCAGGTGCTCTCGCTAGAAACCCGGCTGGTCACCGCGCGCGATGACGGGCGGCACACTGTGGCCTCGGCCCTGCCGCCGCCCGCGCGCCGGCCGCACGTGGCGCAGAACCGACCCCGCGCCGGCACGGCGGGCAATGGATTGCTGGCGCGTCTCCGCCGCTGGTTTGGCGAGTAGCCCGTCCGGAAGAGCGGGAGAGGAACTTCCACGCCCTGCCTCCGGGCTGGCGCGCGGGTGGTTGGTGCCCGCCGGGGGACTCGAACCCCCACGCCCACCGAAGGGCTGCGGATTTTAAGTCCGCTGCGTCTGCCGTTCCGCCAGGCGGGCAAGGTACAGGGCGCCGCTTCGGGCCGCGTCCCGCGAGTGGGCGTCCTCCGCGCCGGGCGGGAACGCCCCTGTAGTCGCGCCCCAGCGGGACGGCTCAGCCACCGCCCGCCGCGATCCGTCGATAGTGCGCCAGCGCCGCGTTCACCAGCTTGTCGGAGGCTCCGGCGTCCAAAAGGCCGAGTGCGCCGAGAGCGTGGCGTTGTCCAGCCCCGTCAGCGGGTGCCCGGGCGGCAGCGGTTCCACGTGGAACACGTCCAGCACGACGTGGCACGGTCGCTCTTCCCGCAGCGCCGCGACCAGCGCGTCCTCGTCGAGCATGGCGCCACGGGCGGTGTTCACCACGATGGCGCCCGATCCGCTCGCGGCCCATGAAGCCGCGCGTCGCCTCGGTCAGCAGCAGGTGAACGGCCAGCACGTCGCTCTCCGCCAGCAGCGCGTCAAGCGCCACGAAGCGCGCGCTCTCGGCCGCGCGCGGGGTGCGGTTCCAGGCGATCACCCGCATCCCGGCACTGCGACACAGCCGAGCCATCTCAGCGGCGATGCCGCCGTAGCTGAGCAGGCCCACGGTCTTGCCGGTCAGCTCCACGCCCTCAGCGCGAGGCCACGCGCCGCGGCGGATGCCGCCGTCCATGCGGGCGAGGCCCTTGGCTACGGTCCACATCAAAGCGAACGACATCTCGGCCATCGTGGTGTCGCCGTGGCCCTCGATGAGATGGACCGGGATACCGCACTCGGCTTCCAGCACCCCGAAGGCCATGTAGGAGCAGGCGCCGGCGCCGAGGAACACGACGTGCCGCAGCGCCGGGCGCTGGCGGGCCACGTCGAGCAGCAGGGCGGTGTAGTTCATCACCGCGATCTCGTGCCCGGCGAGGATGGCGGGGAGCGCGGTCAGTGCCACGGCCGAGTCGCCAGGGCGTGCCAAGAGGAAGGCGTTCGCGAGGCTCTTGCCGGCGTTCACGAAGCAGGCACGCATGGTCGTCCCTCCCCGGCCGGACCATCAGTCCATGCTGATGCCGCTGGTGCGCACCACGCCGCTGTAGGTTTCTGCTTCCTCGCGCAGGAACACCGCGAAAGACGCGCCGGACGGCGCAACCGGACTGGCCTCCAACGCTTCCAGCCGCTTGCGCAGGGCGGGCTCGGCCAACGTCGCCAGCGCCTCCGTTTCCAACCGATCGAGCACGGCCGGGTCGGTGTGCGCGGGCGCGAATAGCCCCTGCCACACCGTCAGTCGCACGTCGCGCAGCACCGGCGTCTCCGACAGGCTGGGCACCTCCGGCAATAGGGTCGCTCGCCTAGCCCGGGACACGCCGAGAACCTTCACCCGCCCTTCCCGCGCCAGCGCGAGGACACTGGTCAACGTCAGCACCGCGAGATCCAGCCACCCTGTTACTAGGTCGGGGCCGATCTGGGCACTGACGCAGTAGGGCACGTGTTCCATGCGGACCCCGGCGCACTGGGCGATCAGCTCGCCGGCGAGGTGGAGCGAGGTGCCGATGCCGAGGTGGCGTAGGTCAGCGGCGCCGGCGCGGCGCGGGCCAGCGTCAGGAGTTCCCCGGCGGTGTCGGCGGGCAGGTCGGGGCGGCCGACCAGGGCCAGCGGCGCGGTCGCGACCAGGGCGACTGGGGCGAATTCCTCGACGCGGTAGCGGACGTTTCGGGGCGAAACGAGGGGTGCGATCACCATCGTGCTCTCGATCCCGAGCAGCAGCGCGTGCCCGTCCGGCGCGGCGCGGGCGGCGCGCTCGGTGTCGATGACGCCGCCCGCGCCGGGGACGTTCTCCACCACCACGTTGCCGCCCAGGCGGCGCCCCAGCTCGGGCGCCAGCAGCCGTGCCACCGAGTCCACGTTGCCGCCGGCGGCAAAGGGCACGACTAGGGTGACAGCCCGGTTCGGCCAGTTCTGCGCCCGGGCGCGCCGCGAAAGGGCGGGCGCGGACAGCGCCGCCAGCAGCAGCGGGCGGCGACCCGGGAAGGGCACGGCGGGCGGTGTCGCACGCGCCGTGCCCGACGTCCGGCTCATGCCTCCACGCCCTTTCCCGACGCCGCCCTGGCCTCGGCGGGAGCGAAGCAGGCGCGCAAGGCGTCGAACTCGGCCGACCAGTCGCGCGCCCGGCCCCGCCGGATTTCGGCCGGCGCCCAGGCGGCATCGACGCCGTTCAGCATGAAGCCGCGTAGGTCGTCCAGGCCGAAGCCGAAGTCGCGCATGGTCATCTCCCACGGCCGCGTCGCGTCTACGCCATGCAGGGTGGGGTCGTCGGAGTTGGGGTGGATGCGAAGCCCGTGCCGGGGCATGTGCCGGATCGGGTGGTCGGGCGCCCAACGCTCGGGGGACAAGGTGCGGAGGTAGTAGGAGTTGCTGGGCACCACCGTGAACACGATGCCCGAATCGGCGCAGCGCCGGCAGAAGTCCGGATCGTCAAGCGCGGTGTAGCCGTGGTTGATCCGGTTCACGCCGAGCAGTTCGACCGCGGTGCGGACGTTGCGCCAGGACATCCCGAACTTGCCGGCGTGGGCGGTGGCGCGCAGGCCGGCGCGCTTGGCAATGCGGTAGGCCTCGGCGAACAGCTCCGACGGCCGTTCGTTCTCGCGGTAGTCCATGCCGATGCCGGCGACGCCCTCGCGCGGGTGGTCGCGCATCCATTCCGCCACAGCCACCGCCTCGGCCGGGCTCGCCTCGCGGTCCACGGAAGGGATCAGCAGGGCGGAAATGCCGATGGCCGCCCGGGCGTCCGCGAAGCCTGCCCGGATCGCGTCCACCGCCCGCGGGTAGCTGATGCCCGACAGCCGCGCCGTGCCGGTCGGGTTCCAGGAAACCTCGGCGTGGCGGACCTCGTGGGCGGCGGCGTCTTCGAGGCACTCGCGGGCGAGGCGGCGTAGGTCGTCGGGCTCGCGCAGGATCGCGGTGTCCAGGGCGCGGAGGACGTGCAGCACGCCGCGGGGCTTGTCGCCGCGGACGTAAAAGCCCTGGATTGCGTTTGCGTCGAGCGGCCAGCCGCGCCGGGCCGCGAGGTCGAGGAAGGTGCGCTCGCGGAGCGTGCCGAGCAGGTGGATGTGCAACTCGGCCTTGGGCATAGCGCGCAGCAGCGCCGCGAGGTCGTGCGGAACGGGGCTGGACATGCGGACCTCCTCGCCGGGGAAGGCTAACCCTCCGCCGCGCGCGGGCGCCAACCGCGGACGCGTCAGCCCGACCCGGCCGCGCTCCAGGCGAACATCAGCTCGTGCTTGTTGTGCGCCCCGTGCGAGAGCGCGGCGCCAGGGATCGCCGCGAACTCGGCCGCCGCGTCGTGGTCGGTGCCGCCCTGGAACTTGATCGTGCACAGGACGTTGCGCGCCGCGCCCGCCTCGATCCAGCTGCGCACCAGTGCCAGCAGCCGGTCGGGGTAGCAGATCACGTCGCTCAGCAGCCAGTCCACCGGCGGGCCGTCGCACGGGTCCAACCCGAAGGCGCTGCCGATCCGCTGCTCCACCCCGGGCATCCGCAGCACGCGCGGGTCGAGCGGCGCCTTGTCCACTGCCGTCACGCGCGCGCCCAGCCGCGCCAGCGCCCAGGTCCAGCCGCCGGGAGAGGCACCGAGGTCGAGGCAGCTCTCCCCGGCCGCCGGCCACCGCCCGACGCGGAGGAAGGCCTCCCACAGCTTGAGGTAGGCGCGGCTTGGCGGCCCCTCGCGGTCCTCGGCCAGCAGCGGCGCGCCGCCGGCGTAGGGACTGGTCTTGATCGAGCTGGCCAGGATGGTGCCGGGGTCCAGCAGCGTCCAGGCGCCGAGCGGGGCAGTGGGCACGGCGGCCGGGAAGGCGATCTCCCGCGCCCGGATCGGCGGCAGCCTGGCCTCCACGAGCGCGGCGCGGCGGTGATGCGCCGTGGGCACCAGCGACCAGTTGCGCTGGATGGCGCGCAGCGCGTCCGCACCACCCTTCACCGACGGGCAC
Organism: uncultured Roseomonas sp.; assembly: GCA_964243365.1. Classification (GTDB taxonomy): domain Bacteria; phylum Pseudomonadota; class Alphaproteobacteria; order Acetobacterales; family Acetobacteraceae; genus Roseomonas. Next base: position 21,393 of record CAXTEL010000014.1, read on the forward strand.
GGCAGCACGCGCGGGTCGGTCCAGGTGTCCAATGCCCAGGAACAGGGCAGCGGCGGGTCGGGCGACAGCGCCAGGGAACCGTGCCAAGTGGGCGCGCAGGCGCCGGCGCGGTGCAGCACCTCGGCCACCTCCGCCTCGAAGCCGGCATGGGCGAGGTAGGCGGCGCGGATCAGGAGCGGGCCGGCGCCGCGGCGGGACCGAGGCTCAACGCCGCAGCGCGCCCGCGGCCAGCGCCGCCCAGCCGAGCATCAGCAGCGTGCCGCCCACCGGCGCCACCGGACCGAGCGAGCGATTACCTAGCGCGATCCACCACACCGCGCCGCAGAACAGCAGCATTCCCCCCGCGAAGCACGCCGCCGCGACCAGCGGCAGCCGGTTCGAGCGCCGCTCCGCCAGCAGCCCGGCGCTGACCAGGGCGAGCGCGTGCCAGCCCTGGATTTGCAGCGCGCTGGCGATCAGCCGCGCCCGCTCGGGCGAGGCGGCGCCCGGCGCGTGCGCGGCCCAGGCGGAAAGGCCGACCACCAAGCCGCCCGCGAGGGCACCCAGCGCGATGGAGATGCGCGACATCGCCGCCGGCTTAGCGCGCCCGGCGCCGCGCGTCAGCCCGGGCATCGGGCGCGGACGGCAACGGGCGCGGCGCGAACCCGCCCGCGTGGTGGTCCTCAGGGCCGGTCAGGAGATGTGCACCGGACAACGGCGCGCGGGGCGAGCCGGGCCGCGCGGATGCCTGGAAGGGGAAACCCGGTGGACGCGAACCACGACGTCACGCTCAGTTAAGAGCCTCAACGCCTTCCACCTCTGGGGCATCGCGGTCGGCTTGGTCATCTCGGGCGAGTACTTCGGCCGGAGCTTCGGCTGGGCGAGCGCGGGCACGCTCGGCTTCCTGGTAACGACGCTGTTCGCGGCGGCCATGTACGTCGCGTTCATCCTCAGCTTCACGGAGCTGACCACGGCGATCCCGCAGGCCAGCGGCCTCTTCGCCTACAGCCATCGCGCCTTCGGCCCCTTGGGCGGCTGCGTCGCCGGCCTCGCGACACTGATCGGGTTCGTCTTCGTCCCGCCCGCCATCGCGCTGGCGATCGGCGCCTACCTGAACGTGCAGCTGCTGGGCCTGGATCCCAAGCTCGCCGCGCTCGGCCCCTACGCCGTGTTCGTGACGCTCAACAGCGTCGGCGTCCGCATCGCGGCGATCTTCGAACTGTTCGTCACGGTCCTCGCGGTCGCCGAACTGCTGGTGTTCATAGGCGCCGTCACGGCGGCCTTCAGCGCCGCGAACTTCACCGCGAGCGGCATGCTCGCCGCGGTGCCCCTCGCGATCTGGTTCTTCCTGGCCATCGAGGGCATCGCGATGGCGGCCGAGGAGACACGCGATCCCCGGCGGACGATCCCCATCACCTACGTCACGGGCGTGCTGACCCTCACCGCGCTCGTCTTCGAGGTGATGATTTTCGCCGGCGGCGCCGGCGACTGGCGCCTGTTGAGCAACCTCAACGACCCTCTCCCCCAGGCGATGAAAGGCGTGGTGGGCGAGTCGAGCGGCTGGCGCACATGCTCGTCCTGCTCGTCCTGTTCGGGCTCGTCGCCTCGTTCCACGGCATCATCATGGGCTACGCGCGCCAGATGTTCGCGCTCAGCCGCGCCGGCTACCTGCCCTGCGCCTTCCCGGCTGCACCCGCGCTTTTCGCACGCCGCACGTGGCCACGCTGGCCGGCGTGGCCACTATCCACAGCGACAACATCGTCAAGGTCGCCGGGCAGTCGCTCACCGTCAGCATCTTCACCGTGGCGGTGTTCGGCGCCCTCATGATGTACGCGATGAGCATAGCGAGCTTGTTCCGGCTGCGCCGCACGGAGCCCGGCCTCTCGCGGTCGTTCCGGGCACTCCTCTATCCCTACGTGCCCGCTTTCGCGCTCGCGATGACAGCCGTCTTCCTCGTCGCGCTGGTGGTCTTCAACCCCGTCATCTTCCTGATCTTCACCGTGCTTATGGTCGTCGCGGCGCTCGCTTCCCTCCTGCTGGGAGGCGCCCAGACGGCCGGTGCCGACGATCGGCCGCAACCCTCAGTCTCCGCTGGTCCGACGCGGAATTGGCGGAGACCAGTCCTCAGCGGACTCGCGCGGCGCCGCAACCCGTGGGACGCCCCTTCGTTGCCGAGGACGGACGGGGCGGCGGCCCTTCGCGGATGGAGCGTCGATGCTGGGTAGGGTCTGGGAACTGATCAAGGACACGGCGAATGGCTACGTCAACGACGAGTGCCTCAGCCGCGGCGCGGCCATCGCCTACTACACCGTGTTCTCCGTGGCGCCGCTGCTCATCATCGCCACTGCCATCGCCGGTTTCTTCTTCGGCGAGGAGGCGGTGCACGGCGCGCTCGACGACCAGCTGCGCGACGCGCTCGGCGACCAAGCCGCCCGCGGCGTGCAGGAGATGGTGCGCGGCGCCAGCGACACCGGCACCAGCACCTTCGCCACGGTCGCCGGCATCGTCGTGCTACTGATCACCGCCTCGGGCGTGTTCAGCGAACTGCAGGGTGCGCTCAACGCCATCTGGAAGGTCGCGCCCAAGCCCGCCGACCAAGAAGAGGGCACGGTGTCCAAGCTCCTCAAGGCCAAGGCTGCGAGCATTGGCTTGGTGGCGGCCACCGGCTTCATCCTGCTGGTATCATTGGCCACCTCGGCCGCGCTGTCGGTAGTCAGCAACTGGGTCGGCGGGCTGTTGCCGGGCACCGAGGCGCTGCTGGGCATCGCCAACTTCGTTGTCTCCCAGTGCATCATCGCCGGGCTGTTCGCCGCCATCTACAAGGTGCTGCCCGACCGTCGCATGGAATGGCGCGACGTCATCGTTGGTGCCTTCGTCACCGCGTTCCTATTCGTGATCGGCAAGACGTTGATAGGCTGGTATCTCGGCTCCTCGGCCATTGGCACCACCTTCGGCGCCGCCAGCGCGCTCGCGATTCTGCTGATCTGGGTCTACTACTCCTCACAGATCTTCCTCATCGGCGCCGAGTTCACCCGCGCCTACGCCGGGCAGGAGGGCTCGCACCGGGACGCCCCCGTGGTGGCCGACGCCGCGGCGCCGGGCACCGCGCGCAACCGCGCCGCCTCGGCCATCGCCGCCGCTGCCCATCCCGACCTCGCGCCCGCGCCCGCCCCGCAACCGCGTCCCGCCTCCTGGCGCGACGAGCTGTCGGTGTGGAACGTGCTGGGCGGCGTCGTGGTGGCGGCGGGCGCCCTCCGGCGGCTGCGCGACGGTGGCACCCTTGCCCCCGAGCCGGGGATCGGGTTGCCGCCGGGGCCGCCGGACGGGCCCGCCGTGACGGTCGGGCGGGCCGCGACCCGGCGATCCTAGCAGGGCGAGCCTCGCCGATGCCGCCCGCCGGCCCGGCAGTGGGCGCCACGGCCGAGCGGCCCGCCCGGACACCCCGCTCAGCAGCAGCCCGCCGCGGCGCTGCCAAAGTGCTCCGCGACAGCCCGCTCGAACGCCGGCAGCACGGCGGCGAAGCTGTCGTCGGCCAGCCCGGCGCGGAACCGGGCCAGCAGCTCCGTCCGCAGTGCCGGATGGTCGATGCCGACCAGCGCGCCGTCGCACACCACCGTCCGGCCCGCCACGATCAGCTCGCGTATTTGCGGCGCGGCACCCCGGCACAGCAGCAGGTCCAGCGGATCGACGCCGGGCCACAGCGTGTCGGCGTCCAGCGCCCGCGCGTCCAGCAGCAGCACGTCGGCCGCGGTACCGGGGGCGAGCGTCCCGCCGTCCTCCTGGTTGGTCACGGCACGGTGCCCCTCCACCAGCGCGATACGCAGCATCCGCGCCCGGCTCACCGCCTCCTCGAACCCCCAGCCCCGGTGCAGCGCCCAGGCCAGCCGCAACTCCGACAGCGCGTCGTCGTCCTCGTCGAAGGCGAGGCCGTCCAGCCCCATCGCCACGCGGCAGCCGCGCCGCACCATCTCCGCCACCGGCGCGATCCCCGAGCGCAGGCCGAGGTTGGAGCCGGTGTTGACAGCGATAGTCACGCCGCGCTCGGCTAGCAGATCCAGCTCCGCCGGCCGCGCCCAGGTGCAGTGCGCCAGCGTCAGCCGCGGCGACAGCAGCCCGAGCCGGTCGAGGTGGAGCACGATGCCATCCGGGTGCTCGCGGTCCGCCCAGTCCCGCTGGTAGCGCGTCTCCAGCAGATGCATGTGGACGCGCCGACCGCTGACGGCGGATGCCTCGGCCACCGCGCGCAGCAGCGTGTCGGAGCACCATTGCGGCGCCGCCGGTCCGTACTGCGCGTCCACGGTCGGCCCGGCGATCCGCGCGGCGACCGCATCGGCTAGCGCCACCTGCTCGGCCGGTGGCAGCGGCGGCCGCAGCAGCCGTGCTGCCACCGCCTCCCGCTGCGCCGCCGGCAGCGCCGCCAGCACCGGGGCGTGGTCGCCGTAGACTAGCGGGTTGCGGTCGCGCATCGCGGTGGCGAAGCCGATCCGCACCCCGACGTCGCGCGCCGCCCGCGCCACCTCCGCCGCCTCGTCGGGCAGGGGCATCGGCCCGTAGGCACGGGTGTAGTGCACCATGACAGCGCCGGCGCCGCCCAGCGCGCTGCGCCCCAGCGACACCGCCGCCGCGAGGTAGGGGTCCACCGCCGGCAGCAGCGCCAGCCGGTGCAGCCAAGTTTCCAGCGGCCGGCCGCCGTTGCCGAAGGAGGACGAGCGCACCGGCCGGGCGTGGTCGTGCGCGTTGGCCGGCGGCGGCAGAGCGACGAGGTCGCCGCCTTCCCCCGTTTCCAGCCCCGCAATGCGCGCCCCGTCCAGCAGCAGCGTCGCCCCGCGCCGCGTGCCGCTCTCCTCGATGGCAGCCGAGAGCGGGACGCGGCGCATCAGGTGCGCGTCGCCGGCAGGACCCGGTCGGCACGCGGCGGCAGGTACGCGCGGCTAAACACGTCTCCCGGTGCCGGGCTGCGCGGCAGGCCGAACACTTCCACCGTCTGGGCGATGGCGCGGCCCAGGCGCGCGTCGTCCAGGTCGCCAGCGCCCAGTGCCGCCGTCTCGGGCGTCGCGATTACGCTGCGCCAGGCGTAGTCGATTCGCCGGGTCTCGAGCGGCACGTTGATGGTGGGCTCGGTCGCCGCCATCACCTGCATCCCCTCGGCGGGGTCGCGCGCCACCTCCAGCATGGCACGGTTGATCGCGGCCACCAGCCCGCGCGCCGCGCCCGGGTTGCCCCGGACCAGCCGCGGCGAGACCATGACGCCGTTCGAGTAGCCCTCGATCCCGCTGTCGGCGAACACGAACCAGCGGAAGTCGCGCTCCGGGTCCTGCCGCATGCCCACCAAGTTCATGTAGCTGGTCAGGGTGAACACCAGCGCGCCGTCCACCTGCCCCTGGAGCAGTAGCTGTTCCTGCAGGTTGGGCGCCATGTTGAGGATCTCGTTGCGCGCGGGATCGAGGCCGTTGAGCCGCGCCCACAGCGGGAAGATCCGCGTCGCCGCCGAGCCCGCCGGACCGCCGAGCTTGCGCCCCGCGAGGTCCGCGACCGCGCGGATGCCGCTGTCGGCCTTGACCACCACGGCGAAAGGGGCGCGGTTGTAGATCTGATAGACCATCACCGGCTGCTCACCCGGGCGGGCGGCGGCCTGCTGGATGATCGCGGTCATGTCGCCGAAGCCCGCGTCGTAGGCGCCGCCCATGATGCGGGTGACGGTGTTGGCCGAGCCGTCGCCCTGGTCGAGGGTGACGTTCAGCCCGGCGTCGCGGAAGTAGCCCTTCTCCTGGGCCAGGAAGTACCAAGCGTGCACGCCTTGCAGGCGCCAATCGAGCGTGAAGCGCAGCGGCGTGAGCGCCTGGGCGAGGGCCGGCCGGGCGAGGCCGGCGACGGCCATCGTGGCGAGGGTGGCGCGGCGCGTGAATGGCATGGTGGCGAGGTTCCCGGTGCAGGGTGTCAGGGGTGATGGTGGCCGCGGACGCCGCATCCGGCCCTTGGCGCGCGGCGTGGCAGTCCCTCACGTGGTTACCGCCAGCTCGGTCTTGCGGTGCGCCCAGCCGGTCACGCGACGCTCGACCAGCGAGAAGATCACGTACAGCGCGACGCCCATCCCGGCCAGGATGAACAGCCCGGCGAACACCAGCGGCACGTTGAACGACGACGAGGCGATCATCATGACGTTGCCGATGCCGCGATTGCTGGCCACCGTCTCGGCCACCACCGAGCCCACGAAAGCCAGCGTCACCGCGACCTTCAGGGACGCGAAGAAGTAGGGCATCGCCCGCGGCAGCCCGACGTTCCACAAAATATCGAGCTTGGACGCCTTCAGGGTCCGCATCACGTCCTCCAACTCCGGCTCCACGGTGGCGATGCCGGTGGCGACGTTCACCACCACGGGGAAGACGCAGATGATCATCGCCGTCAACACCGCCGGCACGGTGCCGGCGCCGAACCACAGCACGAAGATCGGCACCAGCGCGACCTTAGGGACCGAGGAGATGCCGACCAGCAGCGGGTATGCGGTGTCATAGGCCAGACGCGAGGAGCCGATCAGCACTCCCAGCAGCACGCCGATGCCCACTCCCAGCGCGAAGCCCAGCATCGTGGTGTAGAGCGTCTGCCAGGTGTGCGGCCACAGCGCCGGCCAGCGCGCGACCAGCTCCGCCATCACCTGCGTCGGCCGCGGCAGCAGGATGTCGGACACCCCGCCCAGCAGGCAGAACACCTCCCACAGCACGAACACGCCCAGGATCAGCGCGGCCGGCGCCGCTTTGGCGCGGATGGTGTCGAGCACGTTGCCGATCACGGCAATCTCCCCTCTCAGGCCGCGTGCCGGACGATGCCGGCGCCGCCGCGCGCCGCGACGATCAGGCTCCGCAGCCGCTGCGTCAGCGCCGTGAACTCGGCGTCGAAGGTCAGCTCCATCCCGCGCGGGCGGGCGAATCCCACAGAGCAGTCCTCCAGGACGCGGCCGGGCCGCGCGCTCATCACCAGGATGCGGCTGGCGAGGTAGGCGGCCTCGCGCAGATCGTGGGTGACCAGCAGCACGGTGGTGCGCCGGCTCATCCACAGCTCCTGCATGGTCGCCCACAGCTCCTCGCGGGTGAACTGGTCGAGCGCGCCGAACGGCTCGTCGAGCAGCATCAGGTCGGGATCGTGCACCAGGGCGCGGCACAGGTTGGCGCGCTGCATCATCCCGCCCGAGAGCTGCCAGGGGAAGCTGTCGCCGAAGCCCGCGAGCCCGACCTGCGCCAGCAATGCCTCGGCCCGATCGCGGTACTCGCCGCGGCGCTTGCGCCGCCAGTCGCGGCGGAAAGGCTGCACGATCTTGAGCGGCAGCATAACGTTCTGGCGCACCGTCAGCCAGGGCAGCAGGGTCGGGTTCTGGTAGGCCATGCCGATCCGCACGGCCTGCGCTCCCACCTCGCGCCCGGCGACGAGAACGTTGCCCGAGGACGGCCGCAGCAGGTCGCTCACCAGCTTCAAGATGGTGGACTTGCCGCAGCCCGAGGGGCCGACGAGCGCCACGAAGTCGCCCTCCGCCACGTTCAGCCGCGTCGGCGCCAGGGCCTGAACCACCTTCTCGCCGCGCCCGAAGCGCACCGTTACGTCCTCCAGCCGGATGAAGGGCCTCGCCGGCGCCGACGCCGCGGGCAGCGGCGCGAGCATGGGCCCCGCGCCCACGCCGCCGCTCACGTCGCCGCTCCGGGGCCGGCGCGCACGGCCGCCGCCAGCGTCTGGTCGAGGTTGCACGGGGCGGGCGGCGGCATGGACTGGATCGCGGTGACCTGCCGCCCGGTGCCGCACGCCTCCCTCACCAGCGCCCGGTCGCGCTGCACGAAGCGGCCGCGCACCAGCGTGTGCACCGGCACGCCGGTGACCGCGCGGCCCTCGAACGGCGTGATGCGGCCGCGGCTGTGCAGGCGCACCGCGGCGATGGTCTCCGTCCGCCCCAGATCCACCACCGCGACGTCGGCGTGCGCGCCCGCCTCCACCCGGCCCTTCCACGGCCACAACCCGAAGGCCCGCGCCGGCGCCTCGGCCGACAGCCGCACGTAGTGCTCCAGGGTCAGCCGCCCCGCCGCCACCTCGCTCAGCATCAGGGGCATCTGCGTCTCCACCCCGGGGAAGCCGCAATCAGCCTCCCAGATCACGTCGCGCACCTTCTCGGAGGGCAGGTGCGGCGCGTGGTCGGTGGCGATCATGTCGATGGTGCCGTCCAACAGCGCCGCCCAGATCGCCGCCGCGTCGGCCGCCTCGCGCACCGGCGGGTTGACGCGGATCACCGAGCCCAGCCGGGCGTAGTCGCGCGAGTCGAGCAGCAGGTAGCACGGACACGTCTCGCCGGTGACGTCCACGCCGCGCGCGCGCGCCCCCGCCAGCGGCGCCAGCTCGGCGGCCGAGGAGATGTGCAGCACGTGGATGCGCGCCCCCGTCCACTCCGCGAGCACCGCTGCGCGGGAAACCGCCTCCACCGCCACCACCGCCGGCCGCGCCGCGATGTGGGCCAGCGGGTCGCAGCGCCCTGCCGCCTCCAGCCGCGCCTGCCTCCACGCCATGATCGAGGCGTCCTCGGCGTGCAGCGAGATCCGCAGCCCCGAGGCGGCGACGATCTCGAATCCCTCCAGCATGGCGCCGGTACTCGGCGAGGGCAGGTTGCCGAAGGTGTTGCCCATGAAGCACTTGAAGGCGTTGGCGCCGGCGGCGACCAGCCCTTCCAGCTCCCCGATGTTATCTTCGGCCAGCAATCCGTACAGGCCGTAATCCACGTAGGACTTCGCTGCCAGCGACTGCTTCTCCCGCAGTTCCGCTGCGGAGCGCGTCGGCGGGTCGGTGTTGGGCATCTCGAACACCGTCGTCGTGCCGCCCATCGCCGCCGCCGCCGAGCCGGTCTCCCAGTCCTCCTTGTGCGCGTAGCCGGGCTCGCGGAAGTGCACGTGCGCGTCGATCGCCCCGGGCAGCAGGTGCAGCCCCGTCACGTCCACCCGCTCCCGCGTCGCGGGCATCGCGTCCGGCGCGCCCACCGCCAGCACCAGCCCGTCGCGGATCGCCACGTCGGCCGCGAAACGGGCTCGCCCGTTCACCACCGTGCCGCCCGCCAGCACCAAATCCGCGATCATCGCGCTCCCTCCCTCACAGCGCCGCCCAGCCGCCGTCCACCGGTAGGTCGACACCGGTGATCTGCCGCGCCGCGTCCGAGGCTAGGAACACGCAGGCATTGGCCACGTCCACGTCCGTGGTGATGCGCCGCAGCGCGTAGTCCTCCGCGTGGCGCGCCGCCGCCTCGGCCTCGGTGATTCCCAGATGCCGCGCCATCTCGCGGCACACCTTCTCGCGGAAGCGCTGCCCGTCCACCATGCCCGGCGCGACGCAGTTGACGTTGATGCCGTGCGGCCCGAGTTCCAGCGCGAAGGACTTAGTGATCCCGCGCAGCCCCCACTTGCTGGCGGAGTAGGCCAGCCGCCCGGCCCGTCCGCGCATGCCGAAGGTGCCGCCCACGTTCACCACCTTGCCGCCGCGCTGCGCCATCATCGCCGGTGCCACGCCGCGGATGGTGTTGAAGCAGCCGCGCATGTTCAGGTCCACGATCTCGCTGAACTCCTCGCTCGTCGTCTCCGCGCCGGTCCGCCCGATCGGCCCCGACCCGCCGGCCACGTTCACCAGCACGTCGATCCGCCCGAACGCCTCCAGCGCCGCCGCTGCCGCCGCTTCGCACGCTGCGGCGTCGGTCACGTCGCAGCGCAGCACCAGCGCCTCAGCGCCCGCGGCGCGGACCTCCTCAGCGACCGGCGCGATCGCGCGCGTGTCGCGGCCGAGCAGCGCCAGCCGGCAGCCCTCGGCGGCGAAGGCGTGCGTCACCGCGGCCCCCATGCCCTTGGCCGGGCCGGTGATGACCGCGACCCGACCCTCCAGGCCGAGCCGCACCGCTACGCCGCCACCCGCGTCGGGCGCTCGCTCAGCGGCGGCAGGAAGACCCGCGAGAACACCTCCTCCGGCGCCGGCCGGCGCGGCAGCCGATCAACCTCCACCAGGATGTCGATGGCCCGCGCCAGCCGCTCGTCCGACACGTCGCCCAGGCCGATGCGGCCGACCTCCGGATGGTTCATCTCGTCGCGCACCGTCGCCACCAGCCGGTCGCGCTCCACGCGCGCGTTGCTCAGCGGCTCCTTGCGCAGCAGGGCGGCGATCGCGGCGTCCGGGTCGGCCAGCATGTCGGCCGTGCCGCGGTTGATCGCCCGCACCAGCCCGGCGACGGCGGCGGGGTTGTCCCGGGCCAGGGCGCGGGAGACGACGACGGCGTTGGAGTACAGGTCCATGCCGTAGTCGCCGTAGTTCATCCAGCGGAAGGCGCTGTCGGCGTCGATATTCACCAGCCGCGCGCTGAAGCGGATCGTGTTGACGAAGCCGAACACCCCGTCCACCTGGCCGCGGTTGAGCATCTGCTCGCGCAGGCCGGGCTGCATGTTGGTGACGTTCACGCGGGCCACGTCGACGCCGGACAGGCGCGCGAAGGCCGGAAACAGCCGTAGCGCCCCGTCGTTGGCCGGGCCGCCCACCGTGCGCCCCTCCAGGTCCTTGGGCACCCGGATCGGCCCGTCGGCCCGCACCGCGATGGTGTAGGGCGGCCGATTGAACATCATGTACACGCCGAGCGGCGCCTCGGCCGGGCGCTGCGCCGCGAGTGCGACGGCGGCGTTGATGTCGCCGAAGCCGGCCTCGTAGGCGCCCGAGGCGACCTTGCCGACCGCGGCCGCCGAGCCATCCCCCTGGTCGAGCATGACGTCGAGCCCGGCGTCGCGGAAGTAGCCGCGCTCCTCGGCCAGGAAGAACAGCCCCTGCGGCCCCTGCCAGCGCCAATTCAGCACCATCCGCACGCGGGTCCGCGCCTGCGCGAGCGCGGGCATTGCCAGGCCCCGCGCGAGCATCCCCGCGGCGGCGGCGGCGAGCAGCCCCCGCCGTCCGAGCCTCGTCGTCATCCGTCGATTCCCCTGCATGGCCGTTACCCCTGCATGGAACGTGCCGACCGCGTGTTCTTCCCGGGGGGGAAGCGTCGCGGCCGACGCGGAGCCGGGGCGAGTTCCCGCCGCGCCAGAGTGGGATCATCGCCCCTGGCACGCCGTTCAGGAAATCTTCACGTTTCTCCATCGCAACTCCGCCCGACCGGTTCACCAACCGGAATTCGTCGCGACGCGGCCATCGCGCCGATCCCGGCCGCCGCCCGAGGAGGACCGAGCCATCGCCGCGCCATCCCCCGAGGCCGAGCCAGCACTCCCGAAACCCCGACCCGCGGGCCGGGCGGTGAGCCTCCGCCCCAAGCGCATCATGCTGGTTTTCGGCACCCGCCCGGAGGCCATCAAGATGGCCCCCCTCGCGCGCCGGCTGGCGGAGGCGTCCGGCCTCGCCCCGGTCGTCTGCGTCACCGCCCAGCACCGCGAGCTGCTCGACCAGGTGCTGAAACCGTTCGGCATCCGCCCGGACCACGACCTCGACGTCATGCGCGACGCGCGGGGCTTGACCCAGGTCACCGCCGCGGTGCTGGAGGGGCTGGCCGGCGTCTACGCGCGGGCGCGGCCGGACCGCGTCCTGGTGCAGGGCGACACCACCACGGCCTTCGCCGCCGCGCTGGCCGCCTTCCACGCCGGTATTCCGGTGGGCCACGTGGAGGCAGGGCTGCGGACCGGGAACCCCCGCTCCCCCTGGCCGGAGGAGATAAACCGCCGCCTCGTCACCTCCCTAGCCGACCTGCACTTCCCGCCCACCGCCGAGTCGCGCGACAACCTGCTCCGCGAGGGCGTGGACCCGGCGCGGGTGCACGTCACCGGCAACACGGGCATCGACGCGCTGCTCGACGCCGTCGCCGTCCTGGACGCCGCGCCGGCCCGGGTCGCCGCCCTGGACGCACGGCTGCCCGCCACCGATCCGGCGCGGCGGCTCCTCCTCCTGACGGGCCATCGGCGGGAGAACCTCGACGGCGGCCTCGAGCGCGTGGCGCGGGGCGTGCGACGGCTGGCCGGGCGCGGCGATCTGGAGGTGATCTGCCCGCTGCACCCCAACCCGGCCGTGCGGCGGGCGATGGGCGCCATCCTGGGCGACCACCCGCGCATCCACCTGGTCGCGCCCCTGGACTACCTCGCCTTCGTCAACCTGATGCGCCGCGCCCACCTGATCGTCACCGACTCCGGCGGCGTGCAGGAAGAGGCGCCGTCCCTGGGCAAGCCCGTGCTGGTCACTCGCGACACCACCGAGCGGCCCGAGGCGGTGTCGGCAGGCACGGCGGAGTTGGTCGGCACCGACGAGGCGCGACTGGTGGAGCGCGCGTCGCGGCTGCTGGACGACGTGTGCGCCCACCGGGCCATGAGCCTCGCCCACAACCCCTACGGCGACGGCCGGGCCGCCGCCCGGATCGTGGGCACGCTCCTGCGTGCGTAGTATCGAGCGCGTCCTCGTCGTCGGCCTGGGCTACGTTGGCCTGCCCACTGCCGCGATCCTGGCGGAGAACGGGGTCGCCGTGCTGGGCGTGGATGTCGAGCCGCGCGTTGTGGACAGCATCAACGCCGGCCGCCCGCACTTCGGCGAGCCCGATCTGGATGCGCTGGTACGCCGCGTGGTGGAGAGTGGCGGGCTACGCGCCTCCCTCGCGCCCGCGCCGGCGGACGCGATCATCCTCGCTGTGCCGACGCCGCTCGTGGGCCGCGGCGAGGCAGGCCGGCCCGACCTTTCCCACGTCGAGGCCGCCGCCTGCGCCGTCGCGCCCGTGCTGGGTGACGGCAACCTCGTCGTCATCGAGAGCACAGTCCCGGTCGGCACCACCGAACGGGTCGCGGCCCTGCTCGCCGAGCTGCGTCCCGACCTGACCTTTCCGCAAACGGCCGGCGAGGCGGCGCAGGTGCAGGTGGCGCATTGCCCCGAGCGCGTGCTCCCGGGGCGCATCCTGCACGAGGTCGTCCACAACCCCCGCGTCATCGGCGGCATGACGCGCCGCTGCGCCGAACGGGCGGCCGCCCTGTACCGGATCGTGGCGAGGGGTGAGTGCCACCTGACCGACGCGCGCACCGCCGAGCTAGCCAAGCTCGCGGAGAATGCCTGCCGCGACGTCAACATCGCCTTCGCCAACGAACTGTCCCTCGTCTGCGACGCGCAGCGGATCGACGTCCGCGCGCTGATCCGGCTCGCCAACCTCCATCCACGCGTGAGCATCCTCAGCCCCGGGCCGGGGGTGGGCGGGCACTGCGTCGCGGTGGACCCATGGTTCATCGTCGCGACTAACCCGGGCGAGGCGCGGCTGATCCGCCAGGCGCGCCTGGTCAACGACGGCATGCCCGACCTCGTGTGCCGCGGGGTGGCCGAGCGCGCGGCCGGGCTGCTCGAGGGCGCCGCCGGGCTGCGCGAGCCGGTGATCGCCTGCCTCGGCCTGTCTTACAAGCGGGACGTGGACGACCTGCGCGAGAGCCCGGCGGTGCGTATCGTGCGGACGCTAGCGGAACAGCAGGTGGGCGAACTGCTGGTGGTCGAGCCGCACGTCCCCGCCCTGCCGCGCGAGTTGTCGGGGTTCGGACTCGAACTCCACGATCTCGACCACGCGCTCGAGCGCGCCGACATCGTGCTCCTGCTGGTGGACCACGCGGCTTTCGTGCGGGTGGAACGGGACGCGCTGCGGGACAAGCTCGTCATCGACACGCGTGGCGCTTGGTAGCGCGCCCGCCCGTCACAGCCCCGCAGACTCCGCCGCCCCGCGCAGGAACCCGCCGAGCGTGCGCCGAAAGTCTGGCTCGTCGAGCAGGAAGGCGTCGTGGCCCTTGTCGGAGCGGATCTCCACGAAGCTCACGCGCGCCGCCGCCTGGTTCAGCGCGCGCACCACGTCGCGGCTCTCGCTGGTGGGGAACAGCCAGTCCGAGGAGAACGAGGCCAGCAGGAAGCGCGTTTCCGTGCCGCGGAACGCCGCCGCCAAGTCGCCGCCGTGCTCGGCCGCGAGGTCGAAGTAGTCCATCGCCCGGGTGATGGTGAGGTAGGAGTTGGCGTCGAAGCGGTGCACGAAGGTCGAGCCCTGGTGCCGCAGGTAGCTTTCCACCGCGAACACGTCCTCCAGCAGCGTCACCGCCTTGGCGCCCTGCATCCGGCGGCCGAACTTCCGCGCCAGGGCCTCCTCCGACAGGTAGGTGATGTGCGCCACCATCCGCGCCACGCCCAAGCCGCGCGCGGGAATGCGGCCGTGCTCCCAGTAGCGGCCGTCGCGCCAGTCCGGGTCGGCGTGGATGGCGGCGCGGCCCACCTCGTCGAAGGCAATGTTCTGCGCCGAATGGTGCGCGGCGGTGGCGATCGGCGCGCAGGCGTGCACCCGCTCCGGGTAGGTCGCGGCCCACTCCAGCGCCTGCATCCCGCCCATCGAGCCGCCCACCACGGCGAGCAGGCGCGTGATCCCGAGGCTCTCCACCAGCCGCGCCTGGGCGCGCACCATGTCGCGGATGGTCACGGTAGGGAAATCGGTGCCCCAGGGCCGGCCCAGCCCGCGCCCGGCGGCATCGGTCATCTCCTCGCGCGGGCCAGTGGAGCCCATGCAGCCGCCGAGCACGTTGGCACAGATCACGAAGTAGCGGTCGGTGTCGATCGGGTCACCTGGCCCCACCACGCCGCTCCACCAGCCCGGCTTGTCGGTGACCGGGTGCGCCTCGGCCAAGTACTGGTCCCCCGTGAGGGCGTGGCACACCAGCACGGCGTTGGAGCGCGCCGCGTTGAGCCTCCCGTAGGTCCGGTACGCCACTGCTAGGGGGGAGATCGTGGCGCCGCAGTCGAGCAGCAGCCCGTCCGCGAACACCGCGCGCCGGTGCTCCACCATCGGCAGGGGCGAGGTGGGGAGGGGCGCGGCCAGCGGGGTGGCGGCGGACGGCCCGGCCCGGACGGCGCCCGGAGCGCGAACCGGAGCGACGGCGATGATCGACGGGTCAGGGGCGAAGGGAACGTCGCTCACGGCCGGCAGCCCTAGCGCAGCACAGCCGCCGGCGGAAGCGCACGGACTCGCGAGGGGAGGGGCGAGAGCGCCGCCCGGCTGCACGCCCCCCGGCCGCCCACGCCGGCCCGCCCGCGCCGAAGAGGGGGACACGCGCTCGACGGGCGGCGGGGGATTCTTTATGGGAGTGTCGCACTGAGCATGCCGGACCTGTCCCCCTTTCCCGATCCAACCGTCGACCTCGTCGCGCTGCGCGCCGTGATCGACGGCATTGACGACGCGATGCACGATCTGCTGATGCACCGCGCTGCCATCTCGGCCAGCCTCGCTGCCGGCCGAGTCAAGGGCGACGCCGTACCCTTCCGCCCCGGCCGCGAGGCCATCATCCTGCGCCGGCTGCTGGCCCGGCACACCGGCCCGCTGCCGCGCGCCGTCCTGTTGCGCATTTGGCGCGAGATCATCGCCTCCTCGCTCGCCCAACAGGGGCCCTTCTCGGTGGCCGTGCTACCGGCCGAGCCGGGCGGCCCGGTGCCGATCGAGATGCTGGCGCGGGCGCATTTCGGCCTCGACACGCCGCAGCGCACGCATCCCACCCCGGCCCGCGCGCTGGCCGCGGTCTCGGCCGGCGAGGCCACCGTGGCGGTGCTGCCCGCCCCCGCCGACGGCGCGGCGCCCGGCGAGGCTTGGTGGCCGGGGCTGGAAGCACCGCGGCTGCGCGTGGTGGCAGCGCTGCCGTTCCTGCTGCCGGCCGCCGCCGGCCAAGGCACGCCGCGCCCGCAGGCGCTGGTGGTGGCCGCCGTGCCGCCCGACCCCACCGGACGGGACCGCTCGCTGCTGCGGCTGGAGCAGGCCCCGGGCGCCTCGCGTGACGCGCTGCTGGCGGCGCTGGAGGTGGCCGGCCTGCCGCCGCTGCGCCTGACCCTGCACCGCGATCCGTCGACGCCCTCCGCCCTGGCCGAGGTGGCGGGCTTCGTGGCGCCGGGCGATCCCCGCCTCGCCGCCCTCGCCCCCTTCGGCGCCGTGCCGCTCGGGGCCTTCGCCGAGCCGGAAACCCTTCCCACATGAGCGCCGCCCTCCTGCCGCGCCCCTCGATCCTGAGCGTGGAACCCTACGTGGGCGGGGCGTCGAAAGTCCCGGGCGTCAACCGCATCCTCAAGCTGTCGTCCAACGAGGGCGCTTTCGGCCCGCCGCCGGCCGCCGTCGCGGCGATTCGGGAGATGGCGACCGATGCCCACCGCTATCCCGACGGCGCCGCCGCCGCGCTGCGTGGGGCGATCGGCGCCCGCTGGGGCCTGGACCCGGCGCGGGTGGTCTGCGGCAACGGTTCCGACGAGCTACTGGCACTGTTGATCCTGGCCTACGGCGGCGAGGGCACCGAGCTGGTGATGTCGGCGCACGGCTTCCTGATGTACGACGTCACCGGCCGCTGGGCCGGCTGCCGCGTCATCAAGGTGCCCGAGCGCGACCTCGCGGCCGACGTGGACGGCATCCTCGCCGCCGTGGGCTCGCGCACCCGGTTGGTGATGCTAGCCAACCCCAACAATCCCACTGGCGCGCTCCTGCCGCAGCGCGAGGTGGAGCGGCTGCGCGCCGGGTTGCCAGGCGAGGTGCTGCTGGTGCTCGACGCCGCCTATGCCGAGTACGTCGACGACCCCGGCTACGACCCCGGCACCCGGCTGGTGGAAGCCACACCCAATACGGTGATGACGCGCACCTTCTCCAAGATCTTCGGCCTGGGCGGGCTGCGCTTGGGCTGGGCCTATGCACCGGCGGCGGTGGCTGACGTGCTCAACCGGGTGCGCGGGCCGTTCAACGTCGGTGCCGCCGCGATGGCCGCCGGCGTCGCGGCGCTGGGCGAGTCGGGCTGGGTCGAGCGCAGCGTGGCGCACAACGCGCGCTGGCGGGCGCGGCTGACGGCGGCGCTGGAAGCTAAAGGTCTGCGCGCCCACCCATCCGCCGGCAACTTCGTCCTGGCCGACTTCGGCAGCGCCACCGCGGCGGCCGCGACGGACGCGCACCTGCGCGGGCGCGGCATCATTGTGCGCGCCATGGCCGCCTACGGCCTGCCGCAGTGCCTGCGCATCACCGTTGGTGAGGCGGACGCCTGCGAGGCGGTGATCGAGGCGTTGGGAACGCGTCCCGGGCTCCCGGTCACGGGACGCGATGGCTGAGTTCCTGTTCGACCGGCTCTGCCTCGTCGGGCTGGGGCTGATTGGTTCCTCGCTGGCGCGGATGACGCGCGAGCGAGGCGACGTGGCGCGCGCCGTGGTCGCCCATGACGGGTCCGCCGCGGTGCTGGAGCGGGTTCGGGCACTGGACTTGGCCGACGCGGTGGAGGCCGACCCGGCCCGCGCCGTGTCGGGCTGCGACGGCGTAGTGCTGTGCGTGCCGATGGGCGCCTACGCCGGCGTCATGGCGGCGATCGCGCCGCACCTCGCGCCCGGCTGCGTGCTGACCGACGTCGGCAGCACCAAGGGCAGCGCGCTGCGCGACCTCGCGCCGCTGCTGCCGCCGGGCGTGCACCTGGTACCCGCGCACCCGATGGCCGGCACGGAGTATTCCGGTCCCGACGCCGGCTTCGCCGCCCTGTTCCGCGAGCGCTGGTGCATCCTGACCCCACCCGCCGGCGCCGACCCGGACGCGGTGGCCAGGGTCGCGGCGCTGTGGCACCGCGCCGGCTCGCAAGTGGAGCGCATGGACGCGGCCACGCACGACCGCGTGGTGGCCATCGTGTCCCACCTGCCGCACCTCATCGCCTTCACGATCTGCTCCACCGCCGACGACTTGGCGCGCGAGACGCCCGAGGGGGTGTTCCGCTTCGCCGCCTCCGGCTTCCGCGACTTCACGCGCATTGCCGCCTCGGACGTGGCGATGTGGCGCGACGTGTTCCTCAACAACCGGGAAGCCGTGCTGGAGATGCTGGCCCGCTTCACCGAGGACAGCCAAGCGCTGGCCCGGGCCATACGCCGGGGCGAGGCCGGCTTCATCGAGGAGCGCCTCGGCCGCGGGCGCGAAGTGCGACGCAACCTGCTGGAGCTGCGGCAGGCCTGACCCCGGCGACGCCGTGCCGCGAACGCGCGCGGGGCTGACCCGCGCCCCCGCCGGAACCATTGCTTCCTGCGGCCGGGCACGCATCTATGGTCGAACCAGACCCCTGCGGAAGTCGTGCGAACCATGACCACCATACTGGACCCGAACCGCCCCGCCGCCGCGTCCGGCGCCGCCGTGGCCGATGCTGATATCATCCGCGACGGCGACGCGAAGAGCTTCATGCCTGACGTGGTGGAGGCGTCGCGCCAAGTCCCCGTGCTAGTGGACTTCTGGGCGACGTGGTGCGGCCCCTGCAAGCAGCTTACGCCCACGCTGGAGAAGGTGACGCGCGCCGCCGGCGGCCGCGTGCGGCTGGTCAAGGTGGACATCGACAAGAACCAGGCGCTGGTGCGCCAGCTCGCCCAGTTCGGCATTCCGATGCAGTCGGTGCCGACGGTGGTGGCCTTTTGGCAGGGGCAGATCGCCGACGTCTTCCAGGGCGCCCTGCCCGAGAGTGAGGTGAAGAAGTTCGTCGAGGCGCTGCTCAAGCTCGCCGGCGGCCAACTTCCCTCCGCCGACCTGCTGGCCGAGGCGCGCGCCGCCGTCGAGGTGGGTGACCACCAGGCCGCGCTGGAGCTGTTCGGCGCTCTGGCGCAGGCCGAGCCGGAGAACGCCGAGGCGCTGGCCGGCGTCGCCCGGGCGCTGATGGACCTCGACGAGGAAGAGCAGGCTGCCGCCGTGCTGGCCGGCGTGCCGCCCAAGGTCGCGAGCCACGCCGCTATCGCCTCCGTGCGCGCCGCCCTGGAGTTAGCCGAGCAGGGCCGCCAGGCCCGCGCGGGCATGGCTGGCTTCGAGCGCCGCCTCGCCGCCGATCCGGACGACCACGCCGCGCGCATAGAATTGGCGGTGGCGCTCAACGCGGCCGGCGAGAAGGCTGCTGCGGCGGACGCGCTGCTCGAGAGCGTCGGGCGCGACCGCGCCTGGGGCGAGGAGGCGGCGCGCAAGCAGTTGCTGAAGTTCCTGGAAGCGTGGGGCTTCGCCGACCCGGCCTCGGTCGCGGCGCGGCGCAAGCTGTCCTCGTTGCTTTTCCGTTGAGCGGCACGGACGGGACCATGTCGCCCTTCCACCCCGGACCAGAGGCCCTGCCGGAGGAGGTGGCGGTGTTTCCGCTGACGGGTGCCCTGCTGCTTCCTCAGGGGCGGCTGCCGCTCAACGTTTTCGAGCCTCGCTACCTAGCCCTGGTGCTGGACAGCCTCGCACAGGGGCGGATGTTCGGCATGATCCAGCCCGACGCCGGGCCGCAGACCACCGCCGGGGAGGCGTCCGCAAGGAAGGTTGCAGCCAGGGAGAAGGATGCACCACCGACCCTGTTCCGGGTGGGCTGCCTGGGTCGGGTCAGCTCCTTCGCCGAGACCGACGATGGGCGGCTGTTGATCACCCTGGTGGGGCTGGTCCGCTTCCGGGTGGCCGACGAGCTGCCCGGGCGGCGCGGCTACCGCCGCGTCCGCGCCGAGTACGGGTCCTGGTTGGGCGACCTTTCCGACGCTGGCACGGCGCCGCTCGACCGCGACGGGCTCCTCGGCGCTCTGCGTCCCTATTTCCGCACCCGGCGGATCGAGGTGAACTGGGAGGCGATCGGGCAGGTGCCGGACAGCATGCTGGTCACCACGCTGGCCATGGTCTGTCCCTTCGAACCGCGCGAGAAGCAGGCGTTGCTCGAGGCACTCACGTCCGAGGAGCGCGCGCGGGTGCTGTTGGCGCTGCTGCAGATGGAAGCCATGGGCGGTCCCGACGGCTCGGCCGGCTCGGGCCTCCCGAGCTGAGTCCGTTCGGGCAGGGGAGCGACGCGGCATGAGCGAGAATCCGTTGCCGGCCGGGGGCGCAGTGGATCCTCGGTTGCTGGACATCCTGGTCTGTCCCGTGACCAAGGGGCCGCTTCGCTACGACCAGGACCGTGGCGAGCTGGTCAGCGAGCAGGCTGGCCTCGCCTACCCCATCCGTGACGGCATCCCCATCATGCTGCCCGACGAAGCGCGTCGGTTGGACGCGTGAGCGCCCCACCCGCCGAGGTTCGCCTGCGCCGCGCCGAGCGGGCGCTGGAGCTGTCCTGGCCCGACGGCGCGCGGCATGTCCTACCCGCCGAGTACCTGCGGGTGGAGAGTCCCTCGGCCGAGGTGCAGGGCCACGGCCCCGGTCAGAAGGTCCTGGTCGCCGGCCGTCGTCACGTCGGCGTTCTGCGCCTGGAGCCTGTGGGCCACTACGCCCTGCGGATCGTCTTCGACGACACGCACGACAGCGGCATCTACGGGTGGGACCTGCTGCGCCGCCTCGGCGACGAGCGAGCCGAGCGCTGGGCCGCCTACGAGGCGGAACTCGCCGCTGCCGGGGCGAGCCGTGATCCACCGCCCCGACGCGGCACCGCCGCGTCCGCGGCCGCGCAGCCCGGCCCGGGGAACGGGACCTAGAAACTGTTGTGGACCAGACGCCAACCAGTTGGTTTCAATGATGGTTATCTTAGCTGGACGTGCCAGAAAATTGTTGTTTTTCAGGAGTTTGGGCGCATTCCACAACAGCCTCTAGGCCGGAGGAAGTGATGCGGAGCCCTGATCGTTTCGAGATCAGCGATCCGTCGGTTCCGCCCGCAGTGGTCGGCGGTTCGAGGCGACTCTCCGCCGACACGACCCTATGCAACCGAATCGGCAGGCCGTAGAACGATTGTCTCGTCAGCGTGTGCTAGGACTTCGCGTGGGATTACCCTTCGTTGTGCCGCGGCCCATGCTCGGCCGCTTCGGTGTCGTGAAGCTGTGGCCCGACCTGAAGGTGGCAGAGGACGAGGTCATCGCCCGCTTGCGCAACACGGCCCGCGCGCTCGGCCTGGAATGCGTGGTCGTCGACAACTTGGCGCGCACGATCGATCCGCCGCACCGGCAAATGACGCGTGACGACTTGGACTTCGTGATCCACCTGCACTTCAGCACGCCGAAATCCTACGACATCTTCTCGTTCGTCGTGCTGTGGAACCCGTTGCAATTCTACCACGACTTCGGCTACCGGCCGATGGCCCGCAACCTGCTCAGCCACGACGACTTCCTGAGCTGCTCCTCGCCCGCCGCGGACGACCAGATTCGGCGCCTGATCGCGCGCGACCCGACCCGGGACGAGGCGCGCTTCACCATGTACCACTCGCTCTCCGAGCCGGTGCTGCCGCCCACCAAGGGAGAAGGCAAGCTCTTCTACTCCGGCATCAACTGGGACCGGCTGGGCAAGGGCAAGTCGCGCCACCAGTCGGTGCTGGACGAGCTCGACCTCACCGGCCTGCTGCGCATCTACGGCCCCCGGGTGCTGCGCGGCGTCCGGGTCTGGGAGGGCTACGACAGCTACCAGGGCTCGCTGCCCTTCGACGGCGTCACCACCATCCGCGAGATACACCGCGCCGGCATCTGCCTCGTGCTGTCCTCGGACGCGCACAAGGACGCCGCGCTGATGTCGAACCGCCTGTTCGAGGCCCTGGCGGCCGGCGCCGTCATCATCTGCGACGAGAACGCCTTCGCCCGCACGCACTTCGGCAACACGCTGCTCTACGTGGACATGCGCGACGAGCCGTCGGACGTCGCCGAGCGGATTATCGCCCACGCCCGGTGGGTCGAGGCGAACCCGGCCGAGGCGGTGGCCATGGCCGCCGCGGCGCAGGCCATCTTTCGGGAGCGTTTCAGCCTCGACCTCTCGCTGCGGCAGATCTACGACGGCTTCGCCGAACGCCGGGCCGAGGTGGAAGCGCTCTATGCTCCCGCCGACGCGGAGAAGGCCGTCGAGCTCCTCATGCTCGCCCCGGTCTGGGACCGCGCGACCTTCGAGCAGCACGCCCGCAGCGCCGGGGCGCAGCGCTACGGCAACTGCCGGCCGACGCTGGTGGTGGACGAGTTCGACCTCCACCATTTCGGCGAGGAGATCCGCGCGGCGGCAGCCTCGACCGCGACGTCTCTGGCGGTCCGCGGCGCGCCGTTCTTCGGCCGCAACTCCCGCGGCAAGGCGGTCCGGCGCAACCGCATCGGCGCGGTGCTGCACCCCTTCCTGACCGGGCTGGACGGGAACGCGCTGTGCTGCGTCGTCGGTCCGAACGAGACGCTCCTCGACAACCACCTCACCAGCTTGGTCGGCGCTCTCGCACGCGCGCCCGACGTGGCCTACGCGTTCTCGGGCATCTCGCTGAAACACGAGAACGCCGCGGGGGAGGTCTTCTGCGACGTGCAGGACAGTCCGGACCTGCTCAGCTCCAACCCGCACGCAGCCATCGGCCTGGGGCGCTTCCTGTTCCGCGCCGGCGCCGTGCGCGACGCAGCCGCCGTTCTGCTGCCCTACCTGGACGTCAAGGCGGCCGCCGGCTTGGCCTTCCACGCGCGCGGCGTTCCCACCGGCCGGCCGACCGCAATCCTAGACATCCAGCACGAGTTCTACCTGCGCGCCCGCTTCCCCGACGCGGCCGGCAAGAGCCCGGAAGCCGCAGTGCGCGAGGAACTGGACGTGCTGCGCGACCTGAACCGGGAAGCCTTCGACCGGGCAGAAGTCGCCCAGCACGCCGGCGCCGCCGCGCCACCCGCGCCCGCAGTGCGGGAGGTGGTTACAGTCGAGCGCGCCGTGGAGAACCCGCTGCCCGCCTCCCTCTACCTGGACCGGCTGTCGACCAAGAACCGTCAGGTGCTGATGGTGCAGCTCCTGCAGAGCCTGCCGCTGCCGAGCTTCGTGTGGAAAGCCATCCGTCCGCTGCGGCCGTGGCGAAGCCAGGAGCGGCCGGCGGCCATCGGCAAGGACGATTGAGGGCCGGCCCAACTCCCGGCGCTCCGAAGCGCCGATGAACGGCGAGCGCCCCCGCGTCGCACCCGTACCCCCTCCGCGCCGGTCCGCTCGCGATCGACGCGCCTGCCCCGGAGTGCGCGCCGCATCCACGCGAGACCTCTCGATTCGATGGCAGGAGACGGAGCGCGGGGGCAGTCCCGGCCCGCTCATATCCGAGGTGACGAGGATGAGGAGGCCGGGCGTGATGAAGACATCGACCACGGGGAAGCCGAACCCGGAGGCGACGGACGCGGAGCGCGACCCGCGCTGGGCGTGCGTGGTGGCGCGTGACGAGCGGGCCGACGGCGCGTTCTGGTACGCAGTGGCCACCACGGGCGTGTACTGCCGGCCGTCGTGCCCGTCGCGGCAGGCCAATCCCCGAAACATCCGCTTCTTCGAGACGACCGGAGCGGCCGAGGCGGCGGGCTTCCGCGCCTGCCGCCGCTGCGCGCCGAACGGCCCGCCAGCCGGGGCGGCGAACGCGGCGATCGTGCGCGAGGCCTGCCGGCGGATCGACGCGGCGGACCAAGCACCCTCGCTGTCCGAGCTGGCGAGAGCCGCCGACCTCAGCCCGTCGCACTTCCACCGCCTCTTCAAGGCTGTCGCCGGGGTCACGCCCAAGGCTTACGCGAGCGCGCGCCGGGCGGCCCGGGTCCGCGAGGAGTTGGGCCGGGCCGGCAGCGTAACGAAGGCGATCTACGGCGCAGGCTTCAACTCCAACGGCCGCTTCTACGCGAACTCGACCGCCACGCTGGGCATGACGCCCGGCCGCTATCGCGCCGGCGGCGAGCGGGAAGCGCTACGCTTCGCGGTCGGCCAGTGCTGGCTCGGCGCCATCCTGGTGGCGTCCAGCGCGCAGGGAGTCGCGGCCATCCTGATCGGCGAGGACCCGGACGCCCTGGCCCGCGATCTGCAAGACCGTTTCCCCAGGGCCGACCTCGTCGGCGGCGACGCGGCCTTCGAGCGCCTCGTGGCCGAGGTGGTGGGCGTCGTCGAGGCGCCGCGCCTGGGCTGGTCGCTGCCGCTGGACGTCCGCGGCACGATCTTCCAACGCTTGGTGTGGCAGGCACTGCGCGACATCCCGGCGGGAACGACGGCGACCTACGCCGATATTGCCGCCCGCATCGGGGCGCCGGGAGCCGTCCGCGCGGTGGCGGGTGCCTGCGCGGCCAACGCACTGGCTGTGGCCATCCCTTGCCATCGTGTCGTCCGGCGCGACGGCGCGTCCTCCGGCTACCGCTGGGGCGTCGAGCGCAAGCGCGAACTGCTGGCGCGGGAAGTGAGACCGTGAGCGCACCCGTGCAGGAGGCGCGCCGCAAGGACGCGGGCTGGCGGGCCGCCCGGCCGGAGCGGGAGGGTGGGAATCGAGCGCCGTAACCTCGCACGAACCGGGCGGCTCACCGGGAAGCATCTCCCCCAAGCGGGAATTGCCGCTCACCGGACCGGCATGGAGTGTGATCAGCGTGACAGGTGCGTGCAGGGGTTCCCGCCGGGCAGCCCTCTCGCCGAGTTGCGCGCGTTGATGCATCCGAAACCAATCGCGCCGCATATTGAACGGATCGACGATGCGCGTCGGGCACGAAATATCGGGTGGGTCACAGGACCGATGGGCACCGCGACGATCCTCGAGCACGGCACCGCCCGCGATCACCGCACGCCGGTCGTACCCGGGCACTCCCCATCCGTCTCCTTCTCGGGAACATCGCGGGTCGGCGCGCCATTCACCGGCGTGACGTCCGGTTCCGCCATCGCGGCGGCGCTGTGCGCGGAGCTGTCGCTCGGGCTGCGCGCCTCCTACCGCCACCTCGCCACCCTGCATCTCGCCGCCGGGTCCCCGGCACGGGCGGCGGCGATGCTGCGCGCCGCCGAGACCTTGGGCTGAGCCGACCACGCCCGGCCGGCCCAAGTCGCGCCGAAGCTATTCCGGCGCGTCCCCCCGGCCGTTCTCGCGCGGGTTCGGCAGTCGGGCGACGAAGCGGGTGTGCGGCGACGCGCGATCCACCTCCAGCCCGGCGCCCTCGCCGCGCAGCAACCCCATCACCAGCCGCATTCCCAGGCCACGGCTCGCGACCGGGTCGAAATCCTCCGGCAGTCCGTTTCCCTCGTCCTCCACCGTCAGCGTCGCCGGGATATCCCCCACCGCTGGGGCGAAGCGCACCAGCACGGTGCCACGCCCGTATTTTAGCGCGTTGGTGACCAGCTCCGTCGCCACCAGACCCAGCGCCGGAACCGCCGCCGCTGGCCAGGCGGCCTCGCCGTCCACCACCAGCCGCACGTCGCGCCCGTGCAGCGTCGAGGCCATCCCCGAGCGCAAGTCCTCGATCAGCCCGTCGAGGTAGGGGCGCAGTTCCACCGCGAGCCGCCCCGGGTCGGCGCGGTACAGCCGGTCGTGCATGGCCGCGATAGTCCGCACCCGCGCCGCGCTCTCGGCCAGCTGCACCGCAGCACTGCCGCCCGGCTCAGCGGCGCGCGCCTGGGCGCCCAGCAGCCCCTGCACCAGTTGCAGCGAGTTCTTCACGCGATGATGCACCTCGCGCATCAACAGATCGCGGTCGTCCAGCGCCTCGCGCAGCGCCTGCTCCATTCGCCGCTGCTCGCCGCGGTCGCGCAGTATCTTGAGGAAACCCGGCGCCGCGCCTGCTGGCACCATTCGCGGCGTCTCCGCCAGAGCCCCGTCGCCGCCACCCCCGCGCAGCGGCATGATCTCGCACTCAGCCCAGAAGCGCGCCCCGTCGCGGCGCTGGTGCCAGCCCGCCGTCATCGCCCGGCCTTCCGCCGCGGCGCGGCGCAGCAGTTCAGCCGCCACGCCCGTCGCGCTGTCCTCGGGCGCGTAGATCATCGCCACGCTCGCCCCGATAACCTCGTCGCGGCGCCAGCCCAGCACCGCCTCCGCGCCGCTGTTCCACGAGGTTACCCGGCCGTCCGCGTCCAGGGTCAGGATTGCTTGGTCGGTGGCGCTATCCAGGATCAGCCGCGTCCGCTCCTCGGCGGCCCGCAGCGCGACGTTTGCCTCCGCCAGCGCCAGCGTGCGCCTAGCCATCCGCGCGTCGAGGTCGTCGTTCCTCCGGCGCAGCGCGGCGTTGGAGGATTCCAGCTCCTCCGCCATCATCTGCGCCTCCTCCATCGCGACGCGCAGCTTCTCCGCTTCCACGTCCGCAGCGGTCAGCCGCCGCGACCCGCCCCCGCCACCCGCCGTGCAAGGCTCCTCGGTGTGCCGGGGGGACGCGCGCCCTGCGTCCGTCGCCGCCGCGCGCCCGCGCAGGATGGCGGCCTGGACGTCGCGCTCCGACGCCAGGGCGGCCACCTCCTCGCGCGCGTCCTCCAGCGCCACGCGCAGCTGCTCCAGCTCGTTCTCGAGCTGTCGCGTGCGTGCGTCCGCCGGAGCACCGGGCCTGCCCTGATCGCCACTCATATCCCTGGTCGCGTAACCGAGCACCGCCGCCCCGTCGAGGATGAATCGTGCGCCCGCCCGCGCCCGGAAGTCCCGCGCTTCCAAGTGGGGTCCGCCGTCCTGTGGTGTCGCCTCACGCGCCGCGGGGCGCGGAGGGCGCGTCGCATGGCGGACGAGGTGGCGGAGCTGGACTTCACGGAGCTGATCCGCCACATTGGCGAGAGCCGCAGCGTGGACTTCCGCGGTCACATAAGAAGCAGCCTGCGCCGTCGCCTGCTGCGCCGCATGGAGGATGTCGGTCGCGAGAGCTTCGCCCCCTACAGGCGTTCCTCGAGGCCCATCCGGGCGAGTTCGTCCAGCTCCTCGACACCGTGCTCATCGACGTCACCTCGTTCTTCCGCGACGCGAATGCCTGGGACGCGCTGCGCCGCGAGGTGGTCTTCGACATCGTTGCCCGCGCAAGCGCCGAGGACCGCCCCATTCGCGTCTGGAGGGTCGGCTGCGCCACGGGCGAGGAGCCCTCCTGCGCGTCGCGCGGCTGGCCACCTACGGTTCGCGCGAGCTGGAGGGTGCGCCGCCCGAACTGCTGGCGCGCCGCTTCGAGCCTTCGGGCGAACAGCACGTCTTTACGCGCGACCTGCGCCGGTGCGTCATCTTCGGCCGGCACAACGTCGTGCACGACGCGCCGATCGGCCGGATCGACCTGCCGGTGTGCCGCAACCTGCTTATCTACCTGGAAACCGAGACGCAGAACGCCGTGCTGCTCCGCATGCACTACGCTTTGGCCGAGCGCGACGCGCTGTTCCCGGGCAAGGCGGAAACCCGGCTGGCGCGCTCGCGGCTGTTCGCGGCTGCTCGCGGCGGTGGAAGTGCGGCAGCGGATCTTCCGCAAGATCGCACCCGAGCGGCGGCGCGGCGTCTCGCCCGCCGCGTCCGCCGTCCCCTGGCCGGGCCGCCTCCACGCCGCGCAGGCGCACATGCTCGGCGACATCGTGGACCAGTCGGGCACCGCTTTCCTCGCGGTGGACGCCGAGGGCACGCTCGTTATTGCCAGTCCCGCCGCGCGCCGGCTGCTGGGGGTGGGTGAGTCCGACCTCGGCCGCTCCTTCCACGAGCTCGCCGCGTCCCACTGTCCCGCCGAGCTGCGCTCGCGCATCGAGGAGGCGCAGCGCACCGGCCGCACCTCCCGTCTGGAGCGCCAGGGCCACCACCAACCGCCGGACGAGCCGGTCCGCCTGACCATCGAGGTGACGCCGCTGGAAGGTCCCGACGGGCAGCGCTACGCTACGCTGCTGTCCTTGGCCGACAGCACCCACCTGTTCGGCCTCCAGCACGAGCTGGCCGCCGCCCAGGAGAGCCTCGAGACCACGGTGGAGGAGCTGCAATCGGCTAACGAGGAACTGCGCCGCCGCGAGGACGAGGCGAACACCTACCAACGCAATGCAGAATCGGTGTTGCGGAGCGTGGAGTGCGGCATCGTCGTGGTGGACGAGAACGCCCGCGTGCGAGCGTGGAATCGCTGAAACGAGAACGCCTGGGGCATGCGCGTCGAAGAGGTGCTGGGCGAGCGCCTGCTGGGCCTCGACATGGGCCTGCCGCTGGGTCTCCTCGGTCCCGGGCTGGAGGACGTGCTGTCCGGCGCGGCTGCTGGAAGGGCTCGATCGCCGCGGCCGGATGCTTCGCCGCCGGATTCGCGTCTCGCTCCTGCTGTTCGGCAACCAGGAACTGCGCGGTGCGGTGCTGATGCTGGAGGACGTCGCCAGGTAGGCGCGGGTGGGGATAGATCACGGCCGATCGCGGGCCGTCACGGACCGGCTCCGGCCTGCTGATCCAGCGAGGCAGGGGGGCGGCGCCCCCCGGGCCTTGTCAGGAACCCGAGAAGGGTTTCGGACCCCCCGTCCGCCGCCCGGAAATCACCGCCCGCCAGGGGAGGGATCAGCCCTCGTCGGCATAACCGACGTGGCCGCCTGGAGTGCGAGCAGGGCGTCGGTGATGAGCGCGGCCGACCGATCCGCCTCCGCCGCCGCCGCCCCCTACCGCCCGGCCGACGACGCGAGCCCGCGCCCGCGCGCCACCGCCTCCATACATCGGAACAGCGCCATCCGGTCGCGGTGCGTCCGCACGGCGGCGTTGAGCGCCTGCTCCAGCCCCTCCGCTTGCGCCATCGCCAAGCTCTCCGGCCCGTAGGCGTGGCCGATTTGGCAGCGGAAGCGCACCGCCTTGTCCTCGGCGATCTCGTTGAGCACGTCGCCGCAGTGCGGGCGGCCCAGCCGGTCCTGCATCCGGGCCGCCCCGAGGCAGGACGCCCGGCATCGGCCGAGGGCGCCGCCGCCAGCACGAACGCGCCGACCGCGTAGCGCCGCGCGAGGCCCTCCGACTCGGCGATCATCAGGCGTGGCCCGCGATACGTGCTCCAGGCCCGATCGGGGCCACCGGCGCCGCCCCTTTTGGGCTGAGCAGGAAAGCCAGCATCGTGCCTCCCTTCGCGCGATCCGAGGTATCGAGCGGGAACCAGCGGGAGCGACCATCACGGAATGGTTGTGAAATATCCGTTGTTAACTCGCGTTGCTAGTCCGCCTCCAGGTGGACCTGCTTGGTCAGGGGCAACCGCATGATGCAGCGCAAGCCGCCGGCCGGGAAGTCCAGCCGCACTTCGCCGCCTAGTTGCCGCGGCACCGCCTGCTCGATCAGCCGGGTCCCGAAGCCCCGGCGGGAAGGCTGTGCGTCCACGGGTGGCCCACCGCGCTCCTCCCAGGTGATCGCCAAGCCGCCGCCCGGCCCGGCACCGGGGTCTGCCCGCCACTCCACCCGCACCTGCCCGTCAGGCACGGACAGGGCGCCGTAGCGGGCGGCGTTGGTGGCCAGCTCGTGGAACGCCATCTGCAGCGAGATGGTAGCGGCCGGGGAAAGCCGCACGGGTGGCCCTTCGCGCGAGACCCGGGCCGCGCCGTCCCCGTGCGGGGCCAGCGTGGTCTCCACCACGTCGGCCAGCAGCGCGCCGCGCCCTGCCGCGCCCGTCAGCAGGTCCTGGGCCCGGCCGAAGGCGCGCAGCCGCTCGGTGAAGGCGGACGCGAAGGCGTGCGGAGTGTCAGTGGTGCGGGCGGTCTGCGCCGCCAGCGACTGGGCCACCGCCAGGGCGTTCTTCACCCGGTGGTCCAGTTCGCGCATCAGCAGGCCATGGCGCTCCTCGGCATCCTTGCGCTCGGTGACGTCGCGCGCCACCCCGGCCGCGAAGCGCACGGCCCCGCAGGGGTCGAGCACCGGGAACGCCACGTCGCATATCCAGCGCAGCGCGCCGTCGCTGGGCCGGCGGATGCGGTACTCGCCGTCGACGCGCTCGCCCGCCAGGGCGGCGTCATGCAGCGCCACGGCGCTCGCGCGGTCGTCGGGATGCAGTGCTTGCATCCAGCGCCCGTCCGCACTCCCCGCCCCGTCCGCCCCCTGCTCGTCGTCCGCCGCCGCGCCGGCCGCCCGTTCGCCGCCCGCCAGATCACCCGCCGAACGCCTGTCCGTCCCGGGGCGCCCGCGAAGCTCGCCCCAGACCTCCTCGAAGGCGGGGCTGAGATAGGCGATGCCCCCCGTCCGCGCGTCGGCGATCCAGAACACGTCCGGGGTGGCCTCGGCGAAGCCACGGAAGCGCGCCTCGCTGTCGCGCAGCGCGGCGGCCATGCGTCGGGCCTCGTCCACGTCGGTGGAAACCCCGAACCATTCCCTGACCTCGGGGCCGCCCGCGCCCGCCACGCCGGGCCCCGCCCCCGCCGAAGCCGGGTGCCGCACCGGCAGGGCGCGGGTGCTGAACCATCGCCACTGGCCGTCGGTGCGGCGGAGCCGGTGGTCCACGCGCAACTCGCCGGTCCGCTCGGCTTCAGCCCAGGCTGCCATCACCTTCGCGTGGTCCTCGGGATGGACGGAGCGGAGCCAGCCAGCGCCGCGCGCTTCCACTTCGGGAACGCCGGTGAAGGCTTCCCAGCGCCGGTTGGCCCAGGTCCAGAGACCGTCCGCCCCGGACGACCAAGTCAGGTCGGGCAAGGCTTCGGTGGCGGCGCGCAGCCGGGCGACCGTAGCGGCGAGTTCGGCCGTCCGCTTCGCGACGCGCTGCTCCAGCACGTCGTTGGCGCGCGTCAGGGCGAGGTTGGCGTCCTCCTTTTCCTCGACGCTGACCCGCAACTCCTCGACCGCGATCCGCCATTCCTCGACGGCGCTCGCGCCTCGCGCTTCCACGTCGGCCAGCTGAGCGGACAACTCGGCCACGCGTGCAGTCAGGACCCGCGACATGTTCCGCGCCTCGGCCAGGGTACGTCCGGCCTCCCGCGCCGTCTCCATCGCCGCGTCGCGCTCCCGCACGGCCACCGCTTCCCGGCGGGTGTCCTCGGCCAGCACCCGTACGTCCTCTGCCTCGGCGTCCAGCCGCGAATTCTCCTGTCGCCGCGCGGCCGTCATGTCGATTTCCAACATCTCTTCTAGAGACTATAGCACGGCGGCCCCTTCGGGTTTCCCGCGGCTGCGTGCAACTTAAGCGGCGCAGCCGTGATTCCGCCGCGACACGGCTCGTTTCCATGGCATATGCCCGGGACATGCGTGCCAGCACCCGCCCCGTCGCATCCCGGCCCGCCACCCTCGCCTGGCCCTGGTTGGACCGCGGGGGTCGCTTCTCTCCCCTTAAGGCCGCTACCCTGGCGGTCGCGCTCCTGCCCGCGCTGGCGATGGCGGCGCAGCTCGCGCTCCACGACCTCGGGCCGGAGCCGCTGGTGGCGCTGACCCACGGCACCGGCGAGTGGGCCATCCGCCTGCTGCTGCTAAGCCTCCTGGTGACGCCGCTGCGCCACCTCGCGGACTGGCAGCGGGTGACGCAGCTGCGTCGCATGCTGGGGCTGGCAGCGCTGGGCTACGCGCTCGCCCACCTCGCCCTGTACGTCGTGGTGGAGAACTTCCGGCTGCTGCACGTCGCCGCTGAGATCCTACGCCGCGCCTACCTGACCATCGGCTTCGCGGCGCTGGTCGGCTTGGCGGTGCTCGGCGCCACCTCCACCGACGCCGCGCTCCGCCGGCTCGGTGCCCGCTGGAAGACCCTGCACCGGTTGGTCCTCCCGCTCGCCGCGCTGGCCATGCTGCACTTCTTCCTGCAATCCAAGGTGGACGTCACCGAGGCCACGCTTACCGCCGGCCTCCTCCTGTGGCTGCTGGGCTGGCGCCTGCTGCCGGCCGGGCGGGTGCGCTCGTCGCCCCTCGCGCTGCTCGGGCTGGCGGGCGCGGCGGCGCTGGCCACCGCGGCGCTGGAATACGCCTGGTACGCGCTGGCCACCGGGGTGCCACCGGGCCGCGTGCTGGCCGCCAACCTCGACCTCGCCTTCGGCCCGCGCCCGGCGGTGTGGGTGGGCATCGTCGGCGCCGCGGTCGCGCTCCTGCCCGTCGCGGTGCGGCTGGCGCGGCGCTTGCGGGCCGGGCACGCCGGACCGCCGCCCGCGCGCGCCGCCAACGGTGAGGCGCGACGGGCGCGCCGCCGCGCCGCGGCCGGGTCGTCGGGCCGGTCCGACCTGCCCCGCGCCACCTAGAAACTGTTGTGGGCCAGGTGCCAACCTGTTGGTTTTAATGATAGTTGTTTTGGTTGGACGTGCCAGGAAACTGCTAACTTCCGGCAATTTGGGCGCAGTCCGCAACAGCCTCTAGGCGCCGCCGCCGGCAGCCCGGCCAGCGCGGCCCGAGCGTCGGGTCGGGGTCGTTGCCGCACGGATCACGGCGCCGGAACCGGGCGTCCTGTGCGCCGGCGTCCCACGCCCCGGGTCGCCGCGAATGTTCCCGCGACGCCCACAACGTTTCGCTCGCATCCGCGTTACTCCCGTCACGGGACGCGTGGCCGGCCGGCCAGACGGGCGCCCACGCACGGAAAGTTCTTCTCGAATGTCGATTCTCGCTTGGCTCGTCCTAGGCCTCATCGCCGGCTTCATCGCCAGCAAGATCGTCAACAAGACGGGTCAGGGCCTCGTGCTGGACATCGTTCTGGGCATCGTCGGCGCGGTGGTGGGCGGCTTCCTGTTCAACAGCTTCGGCGGCGCCGGGGTCACCGGCTTCAACATCTACAGCATGGTCGTGGCGGTGATTGGCGCTGTCGTGGTGCTGGTGGTCTACCACGCGATCACCGGTCGCCGCTCCGTCTGACGACCATCGGTCGTCCGTCATCGATCGTCACGATCGGGACGGCGGGAGTGAATTGATCCGCAAACCGGCGTATCCGGGCGCGTTGGCGAAGTCCCATCTCGCCGTGCCCGCGCCGCGCCAGAGACAAGGAGTAACGAGACCATGGTGGACCAGAACCGAATCGAGGGCGGCGCCCGCGAACTGGGCGGCAAGGCGCAGGGCGCGGCCGGCAACTTGACCGGCGACGCCAAAATGCGGGCCGAGGGCGGTGCCCGCGAGGCGGCCGGCAAGGCGCAGGGCACCTACGGCCAGTTCGAGGACAAGGCGCGCGAGGTCGTGGCCGACGTGGCCGAGGGCGCCGATGACGCCTACGGCAAGGTCCGGGACGCTGCGGGCGACGCGGCCCAGGACGCCGGCGGCGAGTTGGCCCGGCTGCGCGCCCAGGTCGAGGACCTGATGCGCGACCGCGTCCGCCCGGCGCTCAGCGACGCGGCCGCCGTGGCCGGCGATTACGCCGACACCGCCAAGCAGGCGATGATCGGTGGGGCCGAGCGCGCCACGAGCACGGTGCGCGAGCAGCCGCTGACGGCGCTGGCCGTGGTGGGCGTGGTCGCCTTTATCCTGGGCCGGCTGACGGCCGACCGCGACTGAGGACGGGCACGGCGCGGACGGAGGCGGGCTCTCGACCGGCGCCGCGCCGCGCCTTTCCCGGGATGCTCCTCCCGTGAACGTCTCCCGCACGGGCGTCCGGGGTCCGGAAGATCGCACCCCGTGCGACCAGTCCGGTCGCCCCGGCTCCGAAGGTCCGGTGCTGGTCGCGGTCGGCTTTCGCGCCGAGGCCCGCCTGCTCCCCCTCTCCCCCGACCTGCGGCTCATCTGTGCCGGCAGCGATACCATGCGGCTTGCCCTCGCGCTGCGCCGCGCGGCGGCGGATGGCGCGCGCGGCATCCTGAGCCTGGGCATCGCCGGCGGGCTAGAACCGGCGCTGCGGCCCGGTGCCCTGGTGGTGGCCACGTCCGTGCGCGTGCCCGGCGAGGCGCCGCTGCCCGCCAACACCGGCTGGGCGGTCGCGATCGCCCGCGCATGCGCCGACGCGGGCCTGCCGGCGCGGCTCGGGCCGCTGGCCGGCACGGGAGCCGTGGTGGCCGACCCGGTGGCGAAGCAGGCGTTGCGCGAGGCCACCGGCGCGTTGGCGGCGGACCTGGAGTCGGCGCCCGCCGCGCGGTTGGCGCTCGACCTGGGAATACCCTTCGCGGCCCTGCGCGCGGTGGCCGACCCGGCTGACGAGGAGCTGCCGCAGGCAGCGATCCTGGGCCTCACGCCCGAGGGCAACCCGGACCTGCCGCGCGTGCTGCGGGCGCTCCTGCACCGGCCCGGCGACCTGCCCAGCCTGGTGCGGGCGGCGCGGCGCACGGCGACGGCGCTGCGGGTGCTGGCACGGGTCGGGCGCGGCGCGGCGGGGTGGTGGCTCCCGCCGGGCGGCCGCGACTAACGCTCCGGGTACCCGGCCGCCCCGGCCAGCACCGCCCGCGCTGCCACGGCGTCCGCGGCGATACCAGCCTTGAGCGCCTCCAGCCCGTCGAAGGTCGCGTCGGGGCGCAGGAAGCGGCGCAGCCGCACCCCGATCTCGCGTCCGTACAGGTCGCCCGACCAGTCGAAGAGGTGGACCTCGAGCCGCGTCCGCACGTCGCCGCCGAGCGTGGGCCGGCGGCCGACGTTGGCGACGCCGCGCACCTCCGCGCCGTCGGGCAGCAGCACGGTCGCCGCGTAGACGCCACGCGCGGGCTCGAGATGCCGCCCCAGCCAGATGTTGGCGGTGGGCCAGCCGAGCACGCGGCCCAGCTTGTCGCCGTGGAACACCTCGCCACGTAGCTCCCACGGCCGGCCCAGGTCGCGAGCGGCACGCTCGGGGTAGCCGTCCTGCAGCGCGCGGCGGATGCGGGTGGAGGACACCGTGCCCTCGGCGTCGGCGACGGGCGGCACCAGGGTCAGGCCAATGCCGCGCGCCTCGGCCGCGCCGGCCAGGAAGCGGGCGTCACCGCCGCGGCGGTGGCCGAAAGCGAAGTCGGCGCCGCAGGACAGGTGCCGCGCCCCCAGACCGCGGTGCAGCACGTCCTCAACGAAGCGCTCCGCGCCCATCGCGGCCAGCTCGGCGTCGAAGGGTAGCGCGTACACCACGGCGCAGCCGGCCTCGGCCAGTGCCGCGCGCTTGGCCGGCAGCAGAGTCAGGCGGAAGGGCGGGTCGTCGGGCCGGAAGTGCTCGCGCGGGTGTGGCTCGAAGGTCAGCGCCGCCAGCGGTAGGTCGGGGCGGGCGGCGTGGGCGGCGCGCAGCACGGCGCGGTGGCCGAGGTGGACGCCGTCGAGGTTGCCCAGCGCGACCGCGGCGCCGCGCGCGGCCGGCGGCACGTCGCGCCAGCTCTCGACCAGCAGGCAGGGGACGCCCGGCGCCGGGGTGGGCAGGATCGGGCGCCACGCCGCGGGCCCGCCGCAGCCCGCGCCGGGATCGCGGTCGGGCTTCCCCGCGTCCGCGTCGCGGTGGGCGTCCCCCGCGACGCCGCGGCCGGATCTCCCTCCGAGCGGATCGCGACCCGCCCCGCCCGCGGTGCGATCGCCGCTCACGCCTGGTCCGCGCGCTCGATCCAGCGCGTCACGGCGGGCGGGCGGAAATCGGCCAGCAGGTCCAGGGCTTGGTCAGGCGTCGCCGCGCGCATCGCCAGGGCGCGATGCTCGGGGCGCACGAAACCCTCGGCCGCCATAAAATCGAAGGACGCGCAGAGACGGGTCCAGTACCCCTCCACGTCGAGGAACACGACGCCCTTGCGCTGGAAGCCGAGCTGGCTCCAGGTCAGCGCCTCCGCCGCCTCCTCCAGCGTGCCGAAGCCTCCCGGTAGCACCACGAAGCCGTCCGACAGCTCGGCCATCATCGCCTTGCGCTCGTGCATGGAGGAGACGACGTGCAGCTGGGTGACTGAGCCGTGGCCGAGCTCGCGCTCCATCAGCGCTGACGGGATCACGCCGTCCACCGTCGCGCCGGCGGCCAGCGCGGCGTCGGCCACCGCGCCCATCAGCCCGACCCTGCCGCCGCCGTACACCAGGCCCAGCCCGCGCGCCGCGATGGCGCGCCCGAGCGCGCGGGCGGCGGCATCGTAGGCCGGACGGCCACCGGCGCTGGCGCCGCAGAAGACGCAGATTCGTTCCATGCCCCCGATGTGGGGCCGCGACGTCATGGGCGGGAGCCCTCGACGGCGGCGTCGGATGCATCGATGCCGGGACATTCCGCCCCGGAGCGCCGGAAGGATGTCGCCCGCATCGCGCCGTTGCTCCTCGGTCCGTTTCCGCCTTAGCGACGGAGCGCCGCGCGGACAAGGCGGCGGGAGATGCCGGGGCGGCCAGCCCGCGGCGAGCGCGTCGGCCGCTCGCGTCGGGGCCCGGAGCGGACGCCACCCGGGGCTCGACGCCACCGCGCTTCGTGCGTCGGCACGACGGCGCCGGGGTCCCGGCGATCGGCGCCGAAGGTCGGCCGTGCCTCGAAGTTGTGCAGACGGGGAGGGAGGGTGGACGCGCGACGAGCCGGTCAGCCATCTGCGTGGCCGGGGTCGCGTCTGGCACCAAGGTTGCTGGGCGAGGCGTGGGCGGCCACCGCGACGAGTCCCCGCCGACAGCCGCGCCCGCTCCGGAACGCGACGTCGGGCCGCCGAGAGATCGCGTCCTTCAGGAGGAACCATCCATGTCGTCCGACCGCACCGCGCCGGGGCTTTCCGCTGGCCGACCGATGAACCGCCGCGCCCTGGGCGGACTCGGCGCCGCCCTAGCCGCGGCGGCCGTGCTGCGCGGCCCCGCGGTCCTCGCCCAGGGTGCGGCGCCCGCCGCCGGCGCGCCGGTGAAGCTCGGCATCCTGCATTCTCTGTCCGGCACCATGGCCATCAGCGAGACCACGCTGAAGGACGTGATGCTGATGCTCATCGAGGAGCAGAACAGGAAGGGTGGCGTACTCGGCCGCAGGCTGGAGGCAGTGGTGGTGGACCCTGCCTCGAACTGGCCGCTGTTCGCCGAGAAGGCGCGCCAGCTGATTTCGGCGGACAAGGCAGTGGCCTGCTTCGGCTGCTGGACCTCGGTGTCGCGCAAGTCGGTGCTGCCGGTGTTCGAGGAGCTGAACAACATCCTCTTCTACCCCGTGCAGTACGAGGGCGAGGAGTCCAGCAAGAACGTCTTCTACACGGGCGCCGCCCCGAACCAGCAGGCGATCCCGGCCGTGGACTACCTGATGGCCGAGGAGCGGGTCCAGCGCTGGGTGCTGGCCGGCACCGACTACGTCTACCCCCGCACCACCAACCGCATCCTGGAAGCCTACCTGAAGTCCAAGGGCGTCGCGCAGGGCGACATCCTCATCAACTACACGCCCTTCGGGCACAGCGACTGGCAGAACATCGTCCGCGAGATGAAGGGCTTCGGCTCGGCCGGCAAGAAGACCGCGGTGGTCTCGACCATCAACGGCGACGCCAACGTCCCCTTCTACAAGGAGCTCGGCAACCAGGGCATCAAGGCGACCGATATTCCCGTGGTCGCCTTCTCCGTGGGCGAGGAGGAG
This sequence comes from uncultured Roseomonas sp., assembly GCA_964243365.1. Lineage (GTDB taxonomy): Bacteria > Pseudomonadota > Alphaproteobacteria > Acetobacterales > Acetobacteraceae > Roseomonas. Next base: position 58,275 of record CAXTEL010000014.1, read on the forward strand.
CTGGCCGGCGTCGACGCCGCGCCGCTGGTCGGCCACCTCGCTGCCTGGAACTACTTCATGTCCGTGGACAACGCCGACAACAAGGCGTTCATCGAGCGCTGGCGCGCCTTCACCAAGAATCCCCGCCGCGTCACCAACGACCCGATGGAGGCCCACTACATCGGCTTCAACATGTGGGTGAAGGCGGTGGAGAAGGCCGGCACCTTCGAAGCCGACCCGGTGATCGACGCCATGGTGGGCGTGTCCGTGCCCAACCTCTCGGGCGGGCTGTCCTCCATGATGCCCAACCACCACGTCACTAAGCCCGTGCTGATCGGCGAGATCCAGGCGGACGGGCAGTTCAACATCGTCTCGCAAACGCCCGGCACCATCGTGGCGCAGGAATGGTCCCCCTACCTGGAAGGCTCGCGCGACCTGATCGCGGACTGGCGCAAGCCGATGTCGTGCGGCAACTACAACGTCCGCGCCGGCCGCTGCGGCGGCGCCCCGCGCTGATCATCCGGGGGCGAAACCATCGCGGTCCCGCCCCCTTCCCCGCGTTTCCCCATCCCCGGGAGCCGTCCCATGCCCCGCCTCGCCGGCCTCGCCCTGCTGCTCCTGCTGCTCGCCGCGACGCCCCTGCGCGCGCAGCCGGCCGGGCTGGAGCTGCTGGGATCGAGCAGCTTCGACGAGATCCGCCGCGGCGTGGAGGCGCTCGGCGCCTCGGCCGACCCGCGCGCCCCGCCGGTGCTGTCGGCGATGGGCGAGGGTCGGCTGTTCGTGCGCCCCGACCGCGCGCTGCTGGTGCGCGAGCCCGGCGGCTGGCGCGACGCCGCCACTGGCGCGCCCGTGGCCGATCCCGGCACGCCGCGCGCCGTGCGCCTGAACAACGCCGTCCGCCGCGCCGTCGAGGCGGCGCTGGGCGGCCTGCAGCTCTTCTCCCCCGACGCCGCCGTGCGCGCGGGCGCCGCGGCCTCGGTGTTCCGGGCGCGCGACGCGGCGGCGCTGCCGATGCTGGACCGCGCTCTGGCCGCCGAGCGCGACCCCGGCGCGCGGCGCATCATGGAGCACGCCCGCGCGTCCGCCCTCCTCGCCACCGCCGACACGCCGGAGGCAGCGCGGCTGGAGGCGGTGGCGGTGCTGCGGGCGCGGGGCGACGGCGACGCGCGGGCGATCCTGGCGTCCTCGCCTGGCCAGCCGCCGTCGGTCGCCGCCGCGGCCATGGCCGCTGTGGCGGCGATCGACCGGGAACTGCGCCTGTGGGGCTGGGCGCAGAACGCCTGGTACGGGCTGAGCCTGGGCTCGGTGCTGCTGCTGGCCGCGGCCGGCCTGGCCATCACTTTCGGCGTGATGGGCGTGATCAACATGGCGCACGGCGAGTTGGTTATGCTCGGCGCCTACGCGACCTTCCTGGTGCAGGAGCTATTCCGCGCCCACGCCCTGGAATGGGCCGGCGCCGCCCTGCCCGTCGCGGTGCCCGTCGCCTTCCTGCTCACGGGCGCGACCGGCGTGCTGATCGAGCGCGGGCTGATCCGCTTCCTGTACGGCCGGCCACTGGAGACGCTGCTCGCCACCTTCGGCCTCTCGCTAGTGCTGCAGCAGGCGGTGCGCTCGGTCTTCGGACCCACCAACCGCGAGGTGGCAACCCCCGCCTGGATGAGCGGCGCCGTCCAGGTCGGCGGCATGCAGGTCACTTGGAACCGGCTGGCCATTATCGTCTTTGCCGCCCTGGTGGTGGCAGGGCTGATGGGGGCGCTGCGCCGGACCTCGCTAGGCCTGCGCATGCGCGCGGTGACGCAGAACCGGCGCATGGCCGCGGCGATGGGCATACGCACTCCCTGGATCGACGCGCTGACCTTCGGCCTGGGCTCGGGGGTCGCGGGCATGGCCGGGGTGGCGCTGAGCCAGATCGACAACGTCAGCCCCAACCTCGGCCAGGGCTACATCATCGACAGCTTCATGGTGGTGGTGTTCGGCGGCGTAGGAAACCTGTGGGGCACCGTGGTGGCGGCGCTCTCGCTGGGCTTGATCAACAAGTTCCTCGAACCCGTCGCCGGCGCCGTGCTGGGCAAGATCGCCGTGCTGGTGCTGCTGATCCTGTTCGTGCAGCGCCG
>CAXTEL010000015.1:0-59998 GCA_964243365.1 uncultured Roseomonas sp.
CGGCGCGGGTGTCCGGCGGCGGGGACGCGGGCTGCGACGGCGCGACGGCAGCGCCTTCTCCCGCCGCGCCGATCCCGGGCGCGGCCTGCTCGGCGGCCAGCGGGAACGCGGCGTCCGGGACCGCGGCCTGCCTCGCCTCGTCGGATCCCCCGGGGTCGGCCTTCCCGGCGCCGATCTCCCCGCGCGCTGCCCCGGCCCCGTTCGCGCCCGCAGGTGAGGACGACGCGTCGGCCTCGGTCGGCGCGTTCCCGCCGGCCGGCTCGGTGCCCCGCGTTGCCGCGGTGCCGGCCGCCGCCGCGGCAATGGCCTGCTGCGCGTCCGCGGGCTGGCCGGGGAGCGACGCCGCGTCCTGGACCGCGGGCTGCGCGCTGGATGCCGCGTCGGCCGGCGTCGCGACCTGCCCCGCGACGAGGGCGGGCTGCTGGGCGGGCGGCGTTCCGGCGGGCTCGCCCGGCGTCACCGCGGACGGTATCTCCTGTCCGGACGCGGCCGTCGGCTGCGCTTCGCCCTCATCGGCGGTGGCGCTCTCGTCCTTCGCGACCTCCTCCGTTTCCGCCGCTCGCTCCGCCCCCGCCGCGCCGCCCGGCTCTGCCTTTCCCGCGTCCGTCGCGGTCGCCGGCGGCGCGTCGCGCGGGGCCGGGGGGGCGGTCTCGTTGGCGTCCGGAAGACGGTCGTCCGGGCGCTCCGCGAGCGCGTCCTCGGGCCTGGCGGGTGCCGCCTCGCGCGCCCGGGCGGCGCCGAGCGCGCCGGCGAAGCCGCCCTCCCGCCCCGGCGCCGCCTCGGCCCGGAAAGGCGGCGCGGGACGGGAAGCGGCGGCCGGGCCGGCGTTGTCGAGCGCAGCCAACATGTCGCGTCATCCCCGGTGTCCTGACGGTGACGGGGCAAGCGCCTTGCCAGCCCCCGGGGCCTCCGGACCGGCCCGGAAGCGGCAGGAGCGGCACCCCGCCCGGCATTCCCTGCCGGGCGGACGGCAGACTCCGCCGCGCCGTCCCGCCCGCGGGGCTGGCACGGAGGTTGCGCTGGAGGCCTCGAACAGACCGCACGGGAAGCAGCGTCGATGTCGCTCTACGGATCCATGACCACCGCGATCAGCGGGCTGAACGCGCAGGCGCGGGCGCTGGGCAACGTCGCCGACAACGTCGCCAACAGCCAGACCACCGGCTACAAGCGGGTCGACACGTCGTTCACCGACTACGTCACCAGCTCGAGCCTGCTGATGCACCAGTCCGGCGCGGTGGTGGCGCGGCCGGACTACACCAACGCCGTGCAAGGCAACATTGCCCAGACCGAGAACCCGTTGGCGATGGCCATCTCGGGGCAGGGCTTCTTCGCCGTCTCCCAGAGCAACGGCACGAACGGGGATGGCCTGCCCACCTTCGACGGGCGGACCTTCTACACCCGCGCCGGCGACTTCAGCATGGACCGCGACGGCTACCTCGTGAACAACCAGGGCTACTTCCTGGACGGCTGGTCGGTGGACGCCGCGGACCAGGTGAACCGCACGGCCGTGGCGCCGCTGCGGATCGACCAGAGCGTGTTCGACCCGGTGGCCACCAGCCAAGTCGTGCTCGGCGCCAACCTGCCGGCCGACGCCGCCGGTCCCGTTGCCGGCCCGCCCGCCATCCCCGGCGCCTCGGTGGGCTCACAGATCCAGGTCTACGACGCCCTCGGCCGCGAGCATCCCGTGCAGCTGAACTACACCAAGCTGGGCGACGGCGTGTGGCAGCTCGACGTGCTGGCGCCCGATTCCGCCGGCGCGCCCACGACGCCGATCGGCACCGCCGAGCTGCGCTTCGGCGCGGCGGCCGGCACCACGCCCGCCACCCCGCCCGGCACGCTGGGCACCATGACCTATGGCGCCGGCGCCCTTGGCGGACCGCCGGGCGGCGTCGCGGGCGCCGCCGCCAACCCGGTGCTCAACGTCGATTTCGGCCCCGGCGCGCAGGCAGTGACCCTGGATTTCGGCAACTTCGGCACCTCGCAGGGGCTGACGCAGTTCGCCGGCAACCAGTTCACGGTCCGCAGCCTCAGCCAGAACGGCGCGCCGCTGGGCTCCTTCTCCTCGGTGTCGATCAGCGAGAACGGCAACGTCGTGGTCAACTACGACAACGGCCGCACGCGCGCGGTGGGGCGGGTGCCGGTGGCGGCCTTCTCCGACCCCGACAAGCTGCAGCGGGTGGACGGGCAGGCCTTCCTGCGCACGGTCGAGAGCGGCGAGGCGCGATTGTCGGACGCCAACAACAACGGGTCGGGCAAGCTGGTGGCCGGTGCGCTGGAGAACTCCAACGTGGACATCGCATCCGAGTTCTCGAAGCTGATCCTGGCCCAGCGCGCCTACACCGCCAACACCAAGATCATCACCGCCAGCGACGAGATGCTGCAGGACACGCTGAACATGCGCCGCTGAGGCGCCGTTCACCGGCGCTTAACCCGGAGACCCCGACAATGCGCACGCCATGAGCCTCGACGCCGCACTCTCGATCGCCCGCGGCGGGCTGTCGCACGTGCAGCGGCAGCTCGCCCAGTCCGCGGACAACGTCGCCAACGCCGGCACGGCCGGGCACACGCGCAAGGCCGTCGAGGGCCGGGCCGCCGCCGCCGGCAGCCTGTCCTTCGGCGTCCGCAGCCTGGAAGCGCAGCGCGACGTCGACGCCGCCGTGCTGGCCAGCATGAACGACGCCCGCTCCGCGCGGGCGGCGGCGGCGGCGCGCGAGAACGTCCTCCAGCCCATCGAGCGGGCGCAGGGCGACCCGGGCCTGGGGGAGTCCGTGGCCGACCTCACGGGCGCGCTGCGCACCGCCTTCGTCGCGCTGCGCGAGACCCCCGAGGAGCAGCCGCAGCAGCGCTTGGTGGTGACTGCCGCCCAGGAACTCGCGGTGCGCTACAACGAGGTGTCCGCCGCCATCGGCGGGGCCCGCCAAGCGGCGCACGACGGCATGGTGCGCGACGTCGGCACGCTCAACGCCGCGCTGCGCGAGGTCGCCGGGCTGAACGCGCTGATCGTGCCGCTGGCCGCGCAGGGCCTGAGCACCGCCGCGATGGAGGATCAGCGCGACCTCGCCGTCGGTCGCGTGGCCGAGATCCTGGAGATCAAAGCGGTGGCGGGCGGCGACGGCAGCATCGCGCTGATCGGCCGCGGCGGGCTGTCACTGCCGCTGCGGGCGGACCGGGATGCCTTCTCGCTGGCCGACGCCACGATCGGGGCTGACGCCTATCACGGCACCTCCGCCGCGGGCGTGGCGGGCTCCATCCCCGGCGTGATGCTCGACGGGCTGGACGCCACGGGCAAGCTCGCAGGCGGGCGCATGGCCGAGTACGCCAAGCTGCGCGACGAGGACCTGCCGCGGCAGCAGGCGGAGCTGGACGTTTCGGCGAGCGTGCTCGCCGCGCGCCTGGACGCGCAGGGGCTGAAGCTGTTCACCGGCTCCGCCGGCACGGTGCCGGACACGGCGCAGCCCTACAGCGACGCGGCTTCCAGCATGCTCAGTTTCGCGGGCTCCATCAAGGTGTCCGCGATCGTCGACGGCGATCCGTCCAAGGTACGGGACGGCACCACCGCCGTTGCCGCCGGTGCCGGCGGCGCCCTGGGCTTCACCCCCAATCCCGCCACCGGGCCGGCCGCGTTCAGCCTGCTGATCGACCGGGTGCTGGACTACAGCTTCGGCGCGCAGGTCGGCCCCACGACCGCGCAGCCGACGATCCCGAACGGCCAGCTCGGCCCCGCCGGCTCGCTCAGCTCCCGCCTGGGCGGGGCCCGGACGCTGGAGGACTACGCCGGCCGGTTGGTGGCGAACCACACCGCCGACCGCGCCAACGCGACGGCGGCGAAGGAGCAGTCCGGGGCGCTGTTGGCCGGCTTGCAGCAGCGCTTCAACGACCGCTCCGGCGTGGACGTGGACGCCGAGCTGGCGGCCATGGTGACGCTGCAAAACGCGTACGCGGCGAACGCGCGGGTGATGAGCACGGTGCAGTCGATGTACGACGCCCTGTTCTCGATCCGCTGAGGCGGGAAGGAACGGAGCGGGTGGTCAACGGGATCGCGAGCGGGCTGGGCTCCGACGCCCTGGCGCGGATGGCGTCGGGCTCCGCGGCGCTGAAGGCGCGCGTGGAGCAGCTGGCGCTGCAGGCGGGGGACGGGCGGCGGGCCCACAACTATGGCGACGAGGCACCGGACGCGCGCCAAGCGATCAGCCTGCGCTCCGAGATCGCCCGGCGCGAGGCGACGTCGCAGGGGCTCACGCACGCGCTGGGCCGCGCCGACATCGCGCAGCTCACCCTGTCGCGCTTGGCAAAGATCGCCAGCGACTTCGCCGTCACCACCGACGGCCTGCGCAACGCCGACCCGGCGGCGATCAAGGGGGCCGCCACCGCCGCGCGCGACGCGCTATCGGAGGTGGGCGGCCTGCTCAATGAGAAATTCGAGGGCGCCTACCTGTTCAGCGGCAGCGACACCGGCAATCCCGCGCTCCGCAACGGCGGCGACTTGTCCGCGAGCGGCATGAGCGCGCGCATCTCGGCGGCCATGGCGGGACTTGCCGGATCGGGGGCCGCCTCCGCCCTGGGGGAGACGCGCGCCGCCGCGCTCGACGACTCAGCCGCGAACACGCCGTTCTCGCCCTTTCTCGCCGATCCCTCCCCCGCGGGACGGGGCGAGAAGCGCCCCACGACGCTGCTGGGCGACGACACGCGGATCGAGGTGGGGTTATGGGCCAGCCGCAACGCGGAAGCCGTGTCGCGGGGCGGCGACACCACCGGTTCCTGGGCGCGCGACCTGATCCGGGGGTTGATGACGTTGGCAGCGCTGCCCGACGCGACGGGCGCCTCCGCCGCCGACGTGAAGGCGGTGGTGGCCAGCGCGCGGGAAAGCCTCACCTCGGCCAACGGCGCGCTGGGAGCCGAGGCCGGCGCCCTGGGGCAGACGCAGGCGCGGCTGGAGACGGCGCGGACGCGCCACGCGGACGTGAACACGGCGCTACGCGGGCAGCTCGCCGGCCTGGAGGAGGTGGACCTCGCCGCGACGCTCACGAGCCTGCAGGACACGCGCACGCGCCTGGAGGCTTCGTACAAGGCGCTGTCGATCTTCTCGGAGCTGTCGCTGGCGAACTTTCTGCGCTGAGGCTTCAGCGTCCATTAACTGAGCGCGGTCTACAAGAGTGCACACCGCAAGACGCGGAACCGGAACCGGGCCGAGGCCCGAAATCGTGAAAGGGGCAAGATCATGGCCCTCAACTCCGTGAACACCAACATGGGCGCGATGGTCGCCCTGCAGTCGCTCAACCGCACCAACGACGAGCTGTCCACCGTCCAGAAGCGCATCAGCACCGGCCTGCGCGTGGCCGACGCCAAGGACGACGGCGCCGCCTTCGCCATCGCGCAGTCAGTGCGCAGCGACGTGGCCGGCCTGAACTCGGCCAACCAGCAGCTCGGCAACGCCAAGGGCATCGTCGACACGACGCTGACCGGCCTCAAGGGCGTGTCCGACCTGATGGGCAGGGCCAAGGAGGTGCTAGTCAAGCTGTCCGACAGCAACATCGTTGGCGACGCGCGCGCACAGTACAACGCGCAGTACACCGACATCGTCAAGTCAATGACTGCCTACCTTGAGGACGCGACGTACAACGGAAAGTCGCTGCTCACGTCCGTAGCGGCGGACCCCGCGACCGACGACGTCAAGGTCGTGCGCAATGAGTCCGCGTCGGCCTCCATCACGGTCGCGGCGCAGCAGTACAACACCACCGACAACACTGCCCTGTTGCTTGCCGCAACGCCGCCGGCCACCGCCGCCGACGCTACGGCGGTGCTTAATGGCACTTCCACCACCGCCGGCAGCTTCGCCAACGTTTCCAGCAATCTCGCCACCTCAATGAATAGGTACGGCAACAGCAGCAACCTGCTGGACTCTCAGATCACCTACAACAAGTCGAAGGTCGACGCGCTCGAGGGCGGCCTGGGCGCACTAATCGACGCCGACCTGTCCAAGGAGAGCGCCAAGCTGCAGGCCCTGCAGATCCGTCAGCAGCTCGGCACGCAGTCGCTGGGCATCGCCAACCAGGCCCCGCAGTCCCTGCTGAGCCTGTTCCGCTGAAGCCGGACGGCGGCGCGGGGCAACACCCCGCGCCGCCAACGCGCCCGGCCCCGCTCCCCTGAAGCCAGTGCCACCCGAAGGAACGCGAAGGCCGTGTCCACGCTGGTTCTCGAGATGCGCCAAGGCGACCTGATGGTCGTGAACGGCGCCCCCATACGCTTCCGCAACCGAACGCGGATCGAGCTGACCGCCAAGGCGCGCTTCCTGTTCGGCAAGCAGATCCTGTCCCCGGAATCGGCGACCACGCCGGCGCGCCGGATCTACTTCGCCCTGCAGACCGCCTACATCGGCGATGAGGAGGAGCGCGAGCGCGGCTTGATCGTGGCGCGCCGGCTGATCGCCGAGTTCCAGGCGGTCACCACCTCCAGCCTGGCGCACGAGATGCTCGAGCGCGCCCTTTCGGCGGCGGAGTCCGACGAGTGCTACACCGCGCTCAAGCTGGCGCGCCGCGTGATGCGTCACGAGGAGGCGGTGCTCGGCCTGGCGCCGCCGCCGCGCATCGCGGTGGAGGAGAACGCGTGAGCGCCGCCACGCGCGCCTACGGCGCGTCCCGCACGGCGCTCGGCCCGCGCGCGCTCGAGGCCGACGTGTTCCGCCGCGTGGTCGGCGTTCTCCGCGCGGCGGCCGAGCCCGTGGCCCTGGCGCGCGCCCTGGCCGACAACCGCCGTTTGTGGATGGCGGTCGAGGGCGCGCTGAGCGATCCAACCAACGCCCTGCCGGTGCCGCTGCGCGCGGGCCTGGTGTCGGTCGGGCGCGCGGTGCTGCGCGAGATGGACCAGCAGGCACCCGACGTGGGCTTCCTAATCGAGGTGAACGAGAACGTCGCCGCCGGGCTGGCAGGAAGCTGAGGTGAGCAACGCGGCGCTCGCGCTGTCGATGCTGGGGGGCGGGCAGGCCGGCTCCCCAGGTGGCGGCGCGGCGCTCGCGGTGCCGGCGTTCCGCAGGGCCGCAGCCGCCGGCGCCGAAGCGAAGGGCGCGGCGCAAGCCGCCAAGGACCCGGAGCTGCAACGGACCCTGGCGCGCTTCCGTGACGCCGTTTCTCGCGCGCCGAACGTCGAGACCGCTCTGAAGGACCCGCGGGTGCTGGCGGTGGTGCTGCCGGCCATGGGGCTGTCGGACGCGGTGGACAAGCCCGCCCTGGCGATGCGTGCCCTGACCTCGAACCCGTCCGACCCTAAGTCGCTCGCCAACCGACTGGGCGACTCGCGCTGGCTGGAAGCCGCCAAGACCCTCGACCTGTCGCGCCGCGGCCTCGACGCCCTGCGCGATCCCAAGATGCAGAAGATCCTGGCCGACGGCATGGCCCGCGTGGCGTGGCGCGAGGAACTGAACGACGCCAACCCCGGGGTGTCGGACGCGCTGTACTTCCAGCAGCGCGCGCCGTCCGTGAAGAACGCCTACGATATCCTGGGTGACGCGGTGCTGCGCCGCGTCGTGACCAAGGCGCTCGGCTTGCCGGACCAGCTCGCGGTGCAGAGCGTGGAAGCGCAGGCACGCGTCATCAACTCCCGCCTGAAGCTCGACAGCCTTTCCGACCCCCGCCAAGCCAGCAAGTTTGCCGAGCGCTACGTCGTCGCGCGTGCCAGCGAGTCCTCTGGCTCCTCGTTCTCGCTTCTGGCCTGATCTGTCCCGAAACGGGTGATGCCTGTCGGAGCGTTCAATCCCCCAGGCTGACGCGTATCGCGGTAACGCCCATGCCGGCCGGGCGCTCCCCGCCCGACAGCACGGCCCGCTTGTAGGCGGCGAGTTCGCGGGAGGTCGGCAGGGTTTCCGTCTCACCGTCACTGCTGCGGAATTCTATCACCGCCAAGCCGGTCACGTTGTCGAAGGACAAGCGCGGGTTCGGCGCGATGGCCGCCGCGACCGGCAGCCCAGTCCGCGCCGAGCCGGGTTCGCCGGGGCTGACGGCCGTCGCGGGACGGGCTTGAATAGCCGCGGGGGACGCAATTGACGCGACAGCCTGGGACATGTTTCAGATCCTTTGTCCCATGAAACGATACGAAGGTTGAGGAAGGGTTAGGCGGGCGTCGGTTCGGCCGTCGCCGCCCGAAACCCGCCGCGCCATCCGGGCGGGACGCGCGCCCGACCGGCCCGGGGTTCAGGCAGGCCGCCAGCCCAGGCGGCGGCTCAGCCAGTCGCGCCAGGCCAGGACGGCGTCCGGCGGCGGCGCGAGCGTGGCGAGCGCGAGCGCCGCGTCCGGGCCCGCGAGCGGCTCGCCCTCGCTTTCCGCCACCTCGGCCAGTTCGCCTTCGCGCCAGCGCAGCGCCGCCTGCCGCCACGACGCCACCACGTCCGCCGAGGTCAGCCCCGGCAGCAGCAGCGCCCCGCGGAGCTGCGACGCGCCGGCTGCGGCGCGCACCGCTTGGCGGAGCGGCAGCGGCACGGCGGTCGCGAGCGCGGCGTAGTCGGGCGCGGCGACCCCGGGCGCGCCGAAGCCGAACCAGGGCGTCGCGCCCAGCGACGCGGCGCGGTCGGCGGCATCGGGCCCCGACAGCAGCAGCGCGTCCAGTTCCCCCCCCCGAAAAGCGCTCTCGGCCGCCGCTACGGGCGCGGCGGAGGGCGACACGGGCAGGCCGAGCGACTCGATGGCGAGCAGCGCCGCCGCCTCGGGCGCGTCCGGCGCGGGCACCAGCAGGCGCAGGGGCGCCCGGGTCTCCGAGGGATCCCGCATCGCGCCGCGTCCGGCGACTAGCGCGCCGTCCCAGGACGCGCACAGCGGCAGCCAGTTGGCGGGACGGTAGCGCGCCCGCCCGGTGCCCGACAGGAAGGCCAGCATCGCGCTCCCGGTCAGCACGAGCAGGAAGCGCCCGTCGCCCGACTCGGTGGTGTCGAACCGGTTGGCGGCGGTCACGCCGTCCGGGCCGCCCACGATCGTCAAACGCGGCGGGGCCGATTGCGGCGGCGTACGGCCGATGCGCCTGACCACGCGGCCGGCCCAGCGCGCGGCGGAACCGTTCTCGGGGCCCGGAACCAGCAGGATCGGGGGGTCCGCCCGATCCGCCGCTACAGCGCTCGCGAGCGGCGGCAGGAAGGCGGAGGCGAGCAGGGCGCGTCGCGCGACGATGCCGCCCCCCGTCACGCCCACGGCCCGCCCCGGCCCGGGCACGGAAGCGGCGCGCCCGGCCGCGCCGGACGTCGCGCCGCGCGCCGATCCCCGTTCGCGCGTCCCGTTACGCGTTCCAACTGAGCGCTCAGCTGTCGTAGGACACCAGCGTCTCGACCGGCACGTCGAGGCGCTTCCGTCCGTTCAGGAAGGTGAGCTCGATGATCGCCGCGGCAGCGGGCACGTCCGCGCCGGAGCGGCGCAGCAACGCGATCGAGGCGGCCAGCGTGCCGCCGGTGGCCAGCAGGTCGTCGAGGAGCACCACCCGGTCGTCGGGACCCACCGCGTCGGCCTGCATCTCGATCCGGTCCGTTCCGTATTCCAGCGCGTAGTCCAGGCCGACCACCGGGCCGGGCAGCTTGCCGCGCTTGCGCAGCATCACGAAGCCCAGGCCCAGTTCGAGCGCGAGGGGGGCCGCCACCAGGAAGCCGCGGCTCTCGATGCCGGCCAGCACGGTAGGGGCGTGGGGGCGCACGGCGTCGCCCATGCGCCGCATCGCCGCGCGCCAGGCCGGTCCGTGCCGCAGCAGGGTGGAGATGTCGTAGAAGAGGATGCCGGGCTTGGGAAAGTCGGGCACGCCGCGAATGTGCCGCTTGAGGTCGAGCGCGTCGGCCTCATCGTCGGGGTGTGCAGCGACGTGGTCCATGCGGTTTCCGTTGTTCCTGGGTTGGCGCCCGCCTCCGGGCCCGACAGCGTCGAGCCCGGGCCGGCCGGCGCGGCCGCGGCAAATCCTCTGCGCTGCGCCCGGACCACCTGTCGGCAGAAGCTAGCTGCGCCAGGACGACGGGGCTAGGGCGTATCGCGCCGCCCGCCCGCCTGCCCGGGCTTGAGGCAGGCGCGTCGTCGGGCCATCTCCGGCCGCATGGCACGCACCCTGTTCGGTCTCCTCGTGGGGCTCCTCGGCCTCGCCTTGTACGTGGGCGCGGCGGTTGCCCTGGCGGACCGGGTGATCGGGACGCACTGGACTCTCGAGGCGCTGTACTACCTCGTGGCCGGCGTCGCCTGGGCACTGCCGGCCAACTGGCTCATGCTCTGGACGGCCCGGGGCGGCGCGCGGCGGGAGGCGGCGCGGGAGGGGTGAGACCTCCCGCGCCGCGTCCCACGATGGGCAGCTCCGCCGATGGTCGGCCGCCTCAGAAGGTGCGGCTGATGATTACCAGGGCGCGCGCGTCGCCGATCTTCTGTCCAGCGGCCTCGCTGCGCTTGAAGTCGGTATCGAAGTAGCCGACCGTGACCAGGAAGCCGAACACGTCGCGCGACAACGCCACCGACCAGTTGGCGTAGTCGGGTAAGCCGAAACGGTTGTTGCGTGCCACCCACTGGTAGCCGCCGCGGCCGGCCAGGGTGAATTCATAGGGCAGCTTCACCTCCACGCCACCCTCGGCGTAGTAGCCGTCGCCGGATTCGAGCTGGAAATTCGGCGAGTAGAAGAACGAGGCCAGCAGCTTCACCGGCTCCACGGGCGCGTAGGACGCCTTGCCGGCGAACTCGAACCAGTTCAGCGTCAGCCCGCCCGGTCGGTTGTGGGAGGGATAGGTGTAGTACGCGCCGCCCGCGTCCAGGGTCACCCCCGCCAGCTCCGTGCGATATCCCGCGAGGTAGTCCACCTCCTGCCGCACGTTGGTGCCGGCGAAGGCGGCGTTGGAGGCGAAGGAGCCGATGTACACGCCGCTCTCGTGCACCAGTTCCGCCGTGGCTTGCAGGGCCGGCCGGTTGCGCGTCTGGCTGTAGCCGCGGAACAGGTAGTCGGTCGAGATCGTGGGCGTGAAGGTCAGGGTGAGGCCTGTTCCCTCGAGTTCCACGGCCGCGGCTGGCAGCGCCGCGGCGATGCCCAAAATCAAGGCAGTGCCTGCCGAGGCGCATTGCACGTATCGAAGCATCACGCGAGATTCCCCCACAAACATCCCGCTTGCGCCCGGGTTCACCGCTACCCCGGGGCAGGGATGACGGCTTCATTGCAAGCCTCGTGCAAATCGGGCGCGAGGATCGAGCGTTCGGCGTGAGGCGGGCGCGAAGCCGGCGGGCTGTGGCTCCGGGACGACGAACCCCGCCCCGGCGGAAACCGGGGCAGGGTTCGTTGCGGCCGGCAGATGGTCGGAGCGAGAGGATTTGAACCTCCGGCCCCTGCGTCCCGAACACAGTGCTCTACCAGGCTGAGCTACGCTCCGATACGCCGCCCGCGGCCGATTGCCTCTTAGACCCCGGCCGCGCGGGCAGCAAGGGCGCGGCGGCGCGCCGGGGCGGGGGCACGCCGCGGGGCGGCCTTGCGGGCCCCCGGGGCACGGTTCTAGCTACGCGCCCATGACAATGGTGATGCGGACCCTGCTGGTGGTCGCGCCGCTCCTCGCGGGTGGCGGGGCAGCGGGGGCGTGGTTCGCCTGGTCGCTCGGCGCCATGCCGGAGCTGCCGACGATCGACGCCTCCCTGTCCGGTCTGGTCTCGCCCCCGGCCGAGGCGGAGCCACGCCGGGCCGGACCGCCCGGGGACGGTGGCGCTTCCGCCCTTCGGCTGGTCCCGCCGCGCTTCGACGTCGCCCGCGTCGGCGCGCGCGGCACTGTGGTTGCCGCCGGCCGCGCCGCGCCCGGCTCGGAGGTGATCCTGCTCGACGGCGCCCGCGAGATCGGCCGCGCCCGCGCCGACCCCCGCGGCGAGTGGGTGATCCTGCCCGAAGAGCCGGCGCTACCCGGCGCGCGCGAGCTGTCGCTGCGCGCGCGGCTGCCAGACGGGCGGGAGACGGCGGGAACCGATACTCTGCTGGTGCTGGCGCCGCCCGTGCCGGCATCGTTTCCCGGGATGCCGGGCGTGCTCCCGGGCCCCGGTCGGCCGGGCGCGGAGGTCCCCGAGGCGCCGCCGCTGCTGCTGCCCCCGCCGGACGTGCCCGACCTCGCGCCGCGCGTGATGGGGCGCGGCGCGGCGGCGGGGAGCTGGCTGGGCGTGGACGTCGTGGACTACGACACGGCGGGCGGCATGCGCTTCGCTGGCACCGCGCCGCCGGGGGCGAAGCTGCGCCTGTACGCCGACGATCGCCACCTCGGCGGAACGCGGGCCGGGGAGGACGGGCGCTGGAGCTTCTCGCCGCCGCGGTCGCCCGCCCCCGGACGCCACCGGCTGCGCGTGGACCAGGGCGCATCCGGCGCCGTCCCGTTCGCCGTGGCGTCGCGCGTCGAGGTGGTGTTCCAGCGGGAGGAGGCGGGCGCGGCGCTGCCCCGCGACGGCCGCGTGGTGGTGCAGCCCGGCCACAACCTGTGGCGCATCGCCCGCGAAACCTACGGGCGCGGCACCCGCTTCACGCTGATCTTCGCCGCGAACCGACAGCAGATACGCGACCCCCGCTGGATCTACCCGGGCCAGATGCTCGGGCTGCCCGGGCTGGACCCGGCCGGGCCAACGGCGTCGCCGAGCAGCGCCAAGTAGGGGTCGAGCGCGAGGGCGAAGCGCACCATCGCCGTCACCAGCACGGCCGCCGTCGCGGGGCCGTCGAGCGCCGTCGTCACGCTGAGCCGGACGCCGTGCCCGGGCGTGAGTCGGACTTCCCAGCCCCGGGGCAGCTCGGCGGGGAGTGCGGTGAGCGTTCCGAAAACGGCCTCGCGCGCCAGCGGTGCTTCGGCGGTGGAGGGCACCAGCCCCGCCTCAGCCGAGAGCGCCAAGCCGTCTATGCCCAGGGTGGCGGAGCACAGCCGGCCGCGCCAGCTGAAGCGCAGCGCCGGCGGCGCCCCGGGTTCGCGCGCCGCGAGGCTGCCGTCCGGCTGCACCCGGAAAGCGCCCAGGCAAAGGCCGTCCGGCGGGGACCCCGACGCGGCGTGCGCGCTGATCTGGCTCATGGCCGCAGGGTTGACCCAAATCGGTGAACGGACCATGAGCGCGGCACCATGTCCCTGATGCAGAGCGCGAAGCTGGTGCTGGCACCGCCGCACCCGGCGGGCCGGCCGTTCCTCGGCGGCGGCGCGGCGATGGCCGTGCTCGGCGGTCTGTTGCTCGGCGGCTGGTTGTTCTGGGTGGGCGCGGTCTTCGTCGCCTTCTGCCTGTACTTCTTCCGCGACCCCGAGCGCGTGGCCCCCGCGCGCGCGGGGGCGATGGTGGCGCCCGCCGACGGCCGCGTCGTTTCCGTGATGCCCGCGGTGCCGCCCGCCGAACTGGGCCTGGGCCCGGCGCCGCGCTGGCGGGTGGCGATCTTCCTGTCGGTGTTGGACGTGCACGTGAACCGCGCGCCGGTGGCCGGCGTAGTAACGCGCATCTCCTACCGCCACGGCAAGTTCCTCAACGCCTGCCTGGACAAGGCCAGCGAGGACAACGAGCGCAACGCCCTGGCCATCCGCCTGGACGACGGGCGCACGATTGCCGTGGTACAGATCGCGGGACTGATCGCCCGGCGGATCCTGTGCGGCGCGCGCGAGGGCGATCGGCTGACGGCGGGCGAGCGGTTCGGCATCATCCGCTTCGGCTCGCGCACCGACCTGTACCTGCCCGAGGGCGTGCGGCCGCTGGTGGCGCTGGGGCAAACCATGATCGGCGGCGAGACGGTGATCGCCGACCTGGCGCAGCCGCTGCCGCTCGTCGTGCCCGGGGAGCGCATGACGGGGGAGCGGGTGGCCGGGGGGCGTTCGTCGGGGGAACCGCCGGCGTGACGCGGCCGGCCCACCGCTTCCGCCTCGCCGCCCGCCGGCGGCCGCGCTTCGCGGGCCTGTCCTTCAACCGGCTGCTGCCCAACATCCTCACCATGCTCGGGCTATGCGCCGGCCTCAACGCCGTGCGCTTCGCCTTCGAGGCGCGCTGGGAGCCCGCGGTGACGATGGTGGTGGTGGCCGCCTTCATCGACGGCATCGACGGCCGGCTGGCGCGCCTGCTCAAGGCGACCACGCGCTTCGGGGCGGAGTTCGACAGCTTGTCAGACTTCGTGAGCTTCGGCGTGGCGCCGGCGCTGGTGCTGTACCTGTGGTCGCTCAACGCCGCGCGCGGCCTGGGCTTCATCCCCTGCCTGCTGTTCGCCGTTTGCATGGCGCTGCGGCTGGCGCGCTTCAACGCCGCCATCGACGCCGACCTCGCCCCGGGCGCGAAAGGGGTGCTGCCGCCGCCGCCCAGGCCGGCCTACGCGCAGTCCTTCTTCACCGGCGTGCCGGCACCCTCGGGGGCGGGGCTGGCGCTGTTCCCGATCTTCGCCTCGCTGGCCCTCGAGGGCTGGGGGCTGCCGGGCGTCGCCGCCGTCCTGCGCCATCCCCTGCTGGTGGCGATCCTGCTCGTGGCGGTCGCCGGGCTGCTGGTCAGCACCCTGCCCACCTGGTCGTTCAAGAACTTCAAGGTGCCGCGCGACGCGGTGCTGCCGCTACTGCTCGGGGCCGCCGCCTACGCCGCCCTGCTGGTGACCGAGCCCTGGGCGGCGCTGGCCGCGGGGGGGCTGATCTACGCCGCGCTGGTGCCGCTCGCGTCGCGCTCCTACCTTCGGCTGAAGCGCGAGGCCGAGGCGGCGGTCGGGGCGCTGCCGCCGGAGTTCGCGGAAACCCGCTGAGGCGCGCGGGCGTCAGCCCGGCGGGGCGTGCCCATCTCCGCCGGGCGCGTCGAACGGGCCGGCGTCCAGCGCCGCCATCGCGCCCCAGGCGGTGGCGCCGAGGTGCCCGCGCTGGGGATAGCGGAACGGCACGTCGCCGTTGCTCAGCCCGGTGGTCAGCCATGGCACGTCGGCGGCCAGCACCCAGCCGTCGCGCGTGCGCAGCCGCAGCACCGTGGCGATGAAGCGCCCGGCCAGCGCCGCCCGCCCCGCGCGCCGCAGCAGCAGCGCCGCCTGCGCCGAGCCCTCCGTCCAGATGCCGTCGCGGTCGTCGTTGAAGTCCAGCCCGTCCAGCTCCGCCTCCGGCGCGCCCGCCGGCAGGCCGTGGCGCCGCAGCACCCAGTCCAGCGCCGCGCCGTGCGCCGGGTCGCGCAGCCCCAGCAGCGGCCACAGGTTGGCGTCCAGCGCCGAGGTGCCGTCCACCGCGCCGTCGGGCCGCAGGCCGGCGGCGAAGCGTCCCTCGGCCGGCAGCCACATGCCCCGCACGAGGGCCGCCGCGCGCGCCGCCTCCGCCGTCCGGCCCAGCCGCGCAAAGGCCACCGCCAGGTCGAGGTTCTGCTCCGTGGACAGCCATTCCTGCGCGGCCGGCGCGGGCTCGTGCCCCAGCGTGCCGCCGGTGAAGCCGCGCGGGCGGGACAGGTCGCCCGCCACCCAGTCCGCCGCGCGCGCCGCCGCTTCCCGGAACGGCGGATCGCCGAGGGCGCACCAGAGCAAGATCGCGAAGGCCGCCGGCCCGGTGGCGGAGCCGGCGGCGTAGCCGTCCTCCACCCAGGCGCCGCGCGCCGCGTCCCACCATCCCGGCGGACGGGCGGAGCGCGGCGCGTCGGGGAAGAGCCGGCCCGCGGCGTAGGCGTTGCGCAGCCGCCCGTCCGCCCAGTGCCGGTCCTGCGACTGCGCCAAGCGCAGCCCTTCCGCGAGGCGGGCGGCCAGGGCGCGCTCGCCACCCGCCAGCAGAGCCATCCCGGCGCAGGCGTTGTCGTAGGTGTAGGCGACCTCGGAGTGGGAACGGTCGAAGGCCTCGTCGCCGGTCGTGACGTAGGACCGCAGCAGCCCCGGGCCATCCAGCGCGGCGGCAGCGTCGCGCATCGGCCGCAGCAGCTCGCCCGCGACTCCCCCGGTCGAGGTCGCCAGCGCCGGGCGGAGCAACGGCGCGAGCAGCACCAGCGGGAGGATGCGCCGGCGCGGGCCGCGCGGGATCACCGATGCGGGCCCGGTGTTCGGCGGCGGCCCCGCGTCACGTCAGGCAGCGTTGCAGCAGCTCCGCGGTGCGTCCGTTCGCGACCGTGGCCGCGAGGCCGTCCCAGGAATGCCCGCCGATGCGCGCGAAGGCGTGGTCCACCCCCGGGTAGGTGTGGGCGCTGGCCTGCGGGTGATCCTGCAGGGCGGCGAGGATCTTGGCCTGCGACCTGGGCGGCACGAAGCGGTCCTTGGCGGCGATGTGCAGCAGCAGCGGGTTAGCGATGCGCACCTCGCCCCGCAGCACGAATTCCAGCCCGACGCCGTAGTAGGACACGTTGCAGTCGGCGTCCGAGTGCAGCGCCATCAGCGTGGCGAGCCGTCCGCCCAGGCAGAAGCCCATCGTGCCCGCGCGGCCGTTGCTGCCGGCGATTGCCCGCGCCGCGACCAGCGTCGCCCCGAGATCTTCCACGCCCTTGGCCTGGTCGAAGGCGTTCATCAGCGCGACGGCGCGGTTCCAGTCGGCGTCCGACCCCTCCGCGAGGTCCACCCCAGGCTCGATGCGCCAGAACAGGTCCGGAGCCACGGCGATGAAGCCCATGTCGGCCACCCAGTCGCACGCCGACCGCATGGCGGCGTTCACCCCGAAGATTTCCTGGATCATCATGACCGCGCCGCACGGGGCGATGGCCGTGCCCTTGGGCCGCACTACGTGGGCGGCGAAGGCGCCGCTGCCATCGGTCGCCTGTATCTCGATCGTCTCCGCCACGCGCTGCTTTCCTTCAGGCCGTCAGGCGCCCAAGTTAATCGGAATGAGCGGATCGCGCAGCGGGGAGCGGCAGGGTCATCCCGGCCCCCCGGCCCACCCCGTTTCCTGCCGGACGCGGAGCACGACGACCCGATGAGCACGACACGACTGCAGTTCCGCGAAGCGATGGCGCGACTGGGCGCGGCGGTGAACGTCGTCACCACCGACGGCGCGGCGGGCCGCGCAGGGTTCACCGCCTCGGCCGTGTGCAGCGTGACCGACGACCCACCGACCCTGCTGGTGTGCATGAACCGTTCCAGCGAGAACAACGCAGTGTTCAAGAGCAACGGCGTGCTGTGCGTGAACGTGCTGTTGGCCCGGCAGCGGGCGCTGGCCGACACCTTCGCTGGCCTGACCGGCCTGTCGGGGCAGGCGCGGTTCGCGGAGGCGCGCTGGGGAACTTTGGCGACCGGCGCCCCGGTGCTGGAGGGCGCGGTGGCCGCGGTGGACTGCGAGGTCGAGGAAGTCCTGGAGAAGGGCACCCACAGCGTGCTGTTCGGCGCGGTCCGCGCGGTGCGGTTGGGCGACGCCGGTTCGGCGCTGATCTGGTGGGCACGGGACTACCGCGAGATCGAGAGCCCAGCGGCGTAGCCGCGCCGGAACCGGCTCCGGCCTCCGTGCGTGGAACCAGAGGGGCCCTGTACCTCCGGACGCCCCGCGAGGACCCCGAGGTTCCTCGACCTCCTAACTGTGAGAAAGGTGCCTCGACGAATAAGAGACTGTTCAACGACACAGCTTCGCCGTCGTTGAGCACCCTCTTGTCCGTCGAGACAAATCATCGAGGAGGGTCCGGGCCCCCACCCTGTGGTGCTTCAAACCCCGGACGGGTCCAGAGACAGGGCCCCTGGCTCCAGGTCGGATCACCGTGACCGGCCGCAGGCTAACCCGCGGCTGGTCACGGTTCGGCGTCGTCCGCGTCAGGCCGCGCGGCGGCGATCGGCGAGGGCTACCACGTCCCGCGTGCCGATTCGCGCGCCGATGACGCCGGCGAGTGCGCTCAGCAGCAAGGCCGCGAACACCCCGAAGGCGGCCTTGGCGGTGCCGGACGCCGCGGCGTCGGCCGCCTCGCGGGCGCGGCGTTCCGCCTCCGCCGCCGTGCGCTGCGCGTCCGCCTCGTAGCCCTGCACGCGCTGGGCGGCTTCCTGCTCGGAGATGCCGGCCTCGGCGGCGACCAGCTGGTTCAGCCGTGTGCGGTCGGGGTCGGACAGGTTACCGTTCGCGATGCGCCGCCCGATCAGGGTCGTGATCTCGGCGCCGCGTTGGTCGCTGGTCATCCGGTTGACGTCGTCGGGGCGCGATAGGGCGTTGCGCGCCCGCTGCGCCAGCGCGTTGGGGTCCACCGTCGGCGCCGCGGTGCTCGCAGTCGAGGAGATCGCCCGGCCGGCGCCACCGGTGATGCTGCTGATCGCCGACCCGGCGGCCGACGATACGCCGGATACGACGT
The DNA here is from genome assembly GCA_964243365.1 of uncultured Roseomonas sp. GTDB lineage: Bacteria > Pseudomonadota > Alphaproteobacteria > Acetobacterales > Acetobacteraceae > Roseomonas. Next base: position 18,159 of record CAXTEL010000015.1, read on the forward strand.
TGCCGAGCAGCACGGCGGAAACGAGGTAGGCGGTGGCCCAGGTGGCCAAGCCGTGCAGGGTCGCGTCGGGCTTGTCGGCGGTGCCGGACAGGCGCGCCGCGACGTAGCCGCCAAGCAGCAGTCCGATCAGGTTAGCGGCGAGGAACCAGACGCCCGCGCCGATGCCCAAGGAGGATGCATCTGGGGTATTGCGCGCGGCCGCGTCCACGGTGGTGGCGCCCACAGCAAGGCCCAGCACGTTCAGGGTGGCGCCGACAGCCACGGCGACCAAGGCGCCGGCGATGATCGCGCCCCAGGAAACGCGGCTGTGGAGCGAGGGGGCTCCGTCGACCGCCACGGCCGCCTGGACTGGTGGTGGCTGGTTGTAGCTCGACATGCAGATCAATCTTTCCCGTGAGAAGGTCGCACGCGGAACGTGAACCGAGGTGCCGGGGTTGCCGCCGGGACGGCCCGTTCCCGCGCGCGGTGGCGCGCGGGCCACACCGCCGCGCGGAGCCGCCGGCACCCCGAAACGACGAAAGGCCCCGGAGCGTCCTCCAGGGCCTTTCCATTGCTTGAGCCGGTGTCGGCCCGCCGTTTATTCCTGGAACCCCGCCCCGAACATGGCGTGGGCAGCAATCCAGGACGCGGGCTGAGCACCCGAGTTCGAACAATGAGACACTGGATCACCTCCTTTCTGTTGTTGACCACGAACAGGTGGAACGGCGACCCCGGTCCCGCAAGGGCCCGTTCACATCTGGGCGTAGGACCCGTCGCGCCAAACGTAGAACACGTAGTCCGCCACGGTGGGATCGCCCTTGGCGGTGAAGCTGGTCTGCCCGAGCACCGAGGTCCACGGCCCGCCCGATTTCAGCGTCGCGGCCACCCTGCGTGGCTCGACGCTGTCGGCCTTGGCGGCCGCCGCCGCCCAGATCTGCACCGCGGCGTAGGTGTAGAGGGTGTACCCTTCCGGATCGACGTTGCGCGCCTTGAAGCGGCCCACCACCTCGGCCGCGCCGGGGCGGGTCCGCAGGTCGGGGGCGAAGGTCATCAGCGTGCCCTGGCCGGCGGCGCCGGTGATCTGCCAGAACTCGTTGGTCACCAGCGCGTCGCCGCCGATCAGGGTGACCTGCATCCCCTGCTCCTTAGCCTGGCGCAGGATCAGCCCGGCTTCGGTGTGGTAGCCGCCCACGTAGATCACGCCGATGTTGGCGTTCTTCATGCGCGACACCAGCGCGTTGTAGTCGCGCTCGCCGGCGGTGTAGGCGGCGTACAGCGCTTCCTGCTTGCCAGCGGCGTTGAGCGACTTCTTGGTCTCGTCGGCCAAGCCCTTGCCGTAGGCGGAGTTGTCGTGGAGCACGGCGATCTGCTGGCCGCCGAAGTTCTTGGCAATGTACTGGCCGGCCACCAAGCCCTGCTGGTCGTCGCGGCCGCAGGTGCGGAAGGTGTTCCAGTCGCCGCTCTCGGTGAACACCGGGTTGGTGGACGCGGGGCTGATCTGCAGCACTCCTTCCTCGCCGTACACTTTGCTCGCCGGGATGCTCGACCCCGAGCAGAAGTGTCCGGCCACCAGACGCACCTGCCGGCCCGAGAGCTGGTTGGCGACGCTGACCGCTTGGCGCGGGTCGCAGGCGTCGTCGCCGATCTCGAGGGCCAACTGCTGGCCCATCACGCCGCCGGCGGCGTTGATGTCGGTCACGACCTGGGTCGCGCCCTCGCGCATCTGCGCGCCGAAGGCGGCGTACTGGCCGGTCATCGGGCCGGCGGTGGCGATGCGCAGCGGGCCGGACTGGGCGAGGGCGCCGCGCGCGCCGAGGAGGGCGGGCGTGGCGAGGGCTGCGCCGAGCAGCGCGCGCCGGTCGATGGGGGGCATGGGGGGTTCCTCGTGCTTCGCCGTGCCCGGGACGCCGGGCCGCTGCGGCGGAGCGTAGAGCGCGCCGGCCGGTGCCGCCAAGCGGCGCGGCGCGTGTTGGCGTCCCGACGCGGGCATCCGTGTTCGGCGGGGAGCGATCCCGGCCACCCGGCGGCCGCTCGCCGCGGAGGGAGCGCCGTTTCACCGGGAAAACCCTCGGGGCGCCCTCGCGGACCCGAGGAGGCGGGCGACGGCGGATCGGACGCGGGACGCGGCGGGCTCGCGCGGCGCGCGTGGGCGGAGCCAATGGTCCCGGCCCAGCGCGCGCACGAGGCGGCCGTGGATCGTGTCCAGCCGGGCCAGCGCGTCGGCGGCTTGGCGGGCCAGGGCCGCGGCGTCGACCTTCCAGCCGGCGTCCGTGGGTGGCGGCCCCTCGCCGTCCCATTCGACGAAGCACGACGCGCCGTCCGCGGCGACGATCCGGACGTGCCAGCCCTGGTCCTGGTCCTCCCAAACGCGGCCCGTGGCGACGTGCCCGGACCCGGCCAGCGCTTCCAGCACCGGCACGGTATCCCCCAGGTCGTCGCTCCACGGGAAGGCGGCGAGCACCTCGCCGCCGCCGATGATAGCCGGGCCGACGGAGAAGTGGGGAAAGGGATTGCGGAGCGAGGCGGCCTCGCCGTGCGCCCGCGCGGCGGCGACGAGCCGCTCGTAGCAGGCGATCAGCTCGTCCTCGCGGCCGATCAGGTCGACGGTGGCCACCCGGCCGGGCGCCCGGCACGACAACCCCGGCGGCCGGAGCGCCACGCGCGATCCCGCCCGCTGGCTCGGGGTCGCGTCGTTCTCCGGGCCGACGCGGAAGCTGTCCGCGATCCGGAAGACGGCGTCGCACAGGAACGCGTCGAGCGGTCTCGCCCGCGCCATCCAGGCGGCGTCCTCCGACTCGGGAGCGGGCGGCGCCGGGCGGGAACCCTGCGGCATTCGGCGTTGTGGGCGTGGGGGTGGGCCCCAGTCCAGTGCCGGACGAGACCGCGGTCGCGGGGGAAATCCCGACGGTCGCGGCCTGCCGTTCAAGGGGAAGCGTCGCGCCGGGGCTCGTCGGCGAACTCGGCCCGGTCCAGCGCGCGGAACGAGCGGCGGGCCGCGCAACCCACTCGTGGCCGGCGCCGCACGCCGGGCAGATCGCGTCGAGGCGCCGGACCAGGCGCAGCCTGGAGGAGGGATGCCGCGCGTGCAGGGCCGCGACGTGGGCGGCCCACGCCGCGTCGGCGCGCTCGAGGACGCTCCCGCACGCGACGCACCCGCGGGAGGCCAGGGCGGTGGGCCTCCGTCGCCGGTCCAAGACCTGCTGCGCCGCCGCGCGATCGGGATCACGACCGGCAGGGCGAACAACAGCCCGACCAGCGCCTTCGTGGTGATCCTCACCCCGCTGCTGTTGAGCATCCTCCGCGCCCAGTCCAAGATCTGGTGGCCGGCGCTCGGCCCCGCCCTGGAAGGGGCGCCGATCCTGCTGGTGACCAACGGAGAGCCCGACGCGGCGGCGCTGCGCCGCTCGCGCGTGGAGCTGGACGACGTGATGGCGGCGGGGCGGTAGAACGCCATCGCCGGGATCGAGGCCGTGCGCTACGCGGTGCTGGAGACTGACAGGTGGATCAGCACCGTTCCGGCGGCGCGGCCGGGGGCGGGAAGCCGGGATCAGCCGCCTAGGTAGGCTTCGCGCACCTCCGGCCGGGCCAGCAGGGCGGCGCCGGTGTCGGCCATGGTGATGTGGCCATTGACCAGCACGTAGCCGCGGTGGGCGAGACGCAGCGCTTGGTTGGCGTTCTGCTCCACCAGCAGCACGGTCAGCCCTTCCCGCGCGTTCAGGTCGCGGATCGCCCCGAAGATCGCCCGCACCACCAGCGGCGCCAGCCCCAGCGAGGGCTCGTCGAGCAGCAGCAGCTTGGGCCGCGACATCAAGGCGCGGGCGATGGCCAGCATCTGCTGCTCGCCGCCCGACAGCGTGCCGCCGCGCTGCGCTTCGCGCTCGCGCAGCCGGGGAAACAGGGCGAAGGCGCGCTCCAGGTCGGGGGCGGGGTCGTGGTCGAACTGCTGCGCGCCCATCAGCAGGTTCTCGCGCACGCTCATGCGTGGGAACACGCGCCGCCCCTCGGGGGATTGCGCGATGCCCAGCCGCGCCACCGCGTGGGTCGGCAGGGCGGTGATGTCGCGCCCCCCGAACAGCACCGCGCCGCCGCTGGGGCGCGGGGCGCCGCACACCGTCATCAGCAGGGTGGACTTGCCGGCGCCGTTGGCCCCGATCAGCGCCACGATCTCGCCCGGCGCCACGCGCAGCGACACGTCCGAGAGCGCCCGCACCGCGCCGTAGCTGGCGGACACGCCCCGCAGCTCCAGCATCGGCGCGGCGACAGCCACGGGCATCGGGGCGACCGCCGCGCTCACGCCGCGTCCTCCGCCGGCACCTGGACCTCGTCCTCGTCGCCTTCGCCGAGGTAGGCCGCGATCACCGCCGGGTCGCGCCGCACCTGGGCCGGCGCGCCGTCGGCGATCCGCACGCCGTGGTCCAGTACCACCACCCGATCGGAGATGCGCATCACCACGCCCATGTCGTGCTCGATCAGCAGCACCGAGCAGCCGGTGTCGCGGATGCGGCGCACCAGGGCAGCCAGCTCGTCGCTTTCGCGCGGGTTCAGCCCCGCCGCCGGCTCGTCCAGGCACAGCAGGGCGGGACCGTCGGGGGCGTTGGAGCACATGGCGCGGGCGATCTCGAGCCGCCGCTGGTCGCCGTAGGGCAGGGCGCCGGCCGGCTCGTCGGCGCGCGCCCGCAGCCCGATCTCGTCCAGCCAGCGGGTGGCGCGCGCCACCGCCTCGCGCTCGGCCCGGGGATAGCGCGACAGCCCCAGCACGGCGCCGAAGCCCCAGCCGGTGGCGGCCATCAGCGCGTTGTGCTGCGCCACCAGCAGGTTCTCCAGCACCGTCATGCCGGCGAACAGGCGGATGTTCTGGAAGGTGCGCGCCACGCCGGCGCGGGCGATGCGGTGCCCGGCGAGGTCGTGCAACGACACCGTGCCGCCGTCCGGGGCGCGCAGGCGGATCGCGCCGGCGGTTGGCCGGTAGAAGCCGGTGATGCAGTTGAACACGGTGGTCTTGCCGGCGCCGTTGGGGCCGATCACCGCCGTGATCTCGCCCCGCCCGGCGGCGAAGCTGACCGCGTTCACCGCCACCAGGCCGCCGAAACGCATGGTCAGCTCCTCCACGAGGAGCACCGGGTTGGCCGGGAAGCCGCCGGGAACGCCCGCCGGCGGGTTCGGGACCGCGCTCAACCCCGGCCCTCCCCGACCAGGGCGCCGGAAACGGCGCGCCGGCGCCCCAGCGTCACGGACGGCACGCGCGTGGACACGATGCCGCGCGGGCGCCACACCATGATCATCACCATGGCGGCGCCGAACACCAGCATCCTCCATTCCTCCAGGCCGCGGAACACCTCGAAGCCGCCGATCATCACCAGCGCCGCCAAGGCCACGCCGAGCTGCGAGCCCAGGCCGCCGAGCACCACGATGGCCAGGATGATGGCGCTCTCGATGAAGGTGAAGCTTTCGGGGGAGATGAAGGCCTGCCGGGTGGCGAAGAACGCCCCCGCGAAGCCGCCGAAGGCCGCGCCCAGCGCGAAGGCGGTGAGCTTGGTGACGGTGACGTTGATGCCCAGCGCGCGGGCGGCGATCTCGTCCTCGCGCAACGCCTCCCAGGCGCGGCCCAGCGGCTGCCGGCGCAGGCGCAGCGTCACCCAGTTGGTCAGCAGCGCCAGCGCCAGGATCAGGTAGTACAGGAACACCACCCGGTGCAGCGGCGAGGGCTCCAGCCCGAAGTACCCGGCGAAGGTGTCGGGGCCGCCGTTCTGCGCGAAGCTCAGCCCGAAGAAGGTCGGGCGCGGGATGCCCGAGATGCCGTTGGGGCCGCCGGTGAGCGACGTCCAGTTGAGCAGCACCACGCGGATGATCTCGCCGAAGGCCAGCGTCACGATGGCGAGGTAGTCGCCGCGCAGCCGCAGCACGGGAAAGCCCAGCAGCACGCCCCAGAAGGCCGCCATCAGCCCCGCCAGCGGCAGGCAGATCCAGAACGACAGGCCGAAGCCCTGCGTCAGCAGCGCGTAAGCGTAGGCGCCCACCGCGTAGAATGCGACGTAGCCGAGGTCGAGCAGCCCGGCGAGGCCGACCACGATGTTCAGCCCCCAGCCGAGCATGACGTAGGTCAGCACCAGGATGCCCAGGTCCAGCTCGTAGCGGCCGATGCCGGGCACGAAGGGCAGCACCACCGCGACGCCCAGCGCCAGCGGCGCGACGAGGCGGCCCAGGCGCGAGGGGAGGGCGTCGGCCGGCGCGGAACCGGGCGGGGCGGGGGTGGCCCGCGACCGCATGGCGCGCGGCGCGGCGACGGCGAACAACACGAGCGCGAGGACGAGGAAGCCGAGCCAGGCGACGAGCGGCACGTCCCCCGCGGCGAGGCGCTCCCCCGGTGCCCGCAGCGCCGGCACCAGCCCGGCGGAGGCGCCGTGCAGCGCGGCGCCGAGGTAGGCGAGCAGCGCCGCAAGGCCAGTGGCCCGGAGGGCGACCCTGCCCCGCCCGGCCCCACCGTTCCACGACCGGCCCCGCAGCGCCAAGTGGCCGGCGAACACCAGCGCGGCGAGCAGCGCCACCTCGGCCCAGCGGGTGCGCAGGAACAGGCCGCCGCCCGACGACACGTCCGTCCGCAGCCCCACCATCGGCACGAACAAGCCCAGCGACACCGCCGCAGCCACCAGGGCCTCGCGCAGCGCGGTGCCGGTGCCGGTGCTGCTCCGGGGCGCGGCCGGCGCGGGATCGGAGCCGCGCGGAATGCCACCCGCCTCGCCGGGGGCCGGCACGCCGTCGTCGAGGTGGCCGGCGCCGCCGGAACGGGGCGCGCCCGCGCCGAGGTCGAGCGGCGCGCCGGCTCCGTCCCCGGCCGGCGGCAAGGCGGCGCTCATACCTTCTCGACCTCCTGCCGCCCGAGCAGGCCGGTGGGCAGGAACACCAGCGTCAGCACCAGGATGGAGAAGGCCGCGACGTCCTTGTACTGCGCCGAGAAGTAGGCGCTCCAGAAGGTCTCGATTAGCCCGATCAGCAGCCCGCCCAGCACCGCGCCGGGCAGCGAGCCGATGCCGCCCAGCACGGCGGCGGTGAACGCCTTCACCCCCGCCAGGAAGCCGATGTAGAAGTCGATCACCCCGTAGCGCAGCAGGTACATTCCCCCCGCCACCGCCGCCAGCGCGGCGCCGATGACGAAGGCCAGCGAGATGGTGCGGTCGGTGTCCACGCCGAGGAGCGAGGCCATCTTGCGGTCCTGTTCCACCGCCCGCATCGCCCGGCCCAGCCGCGTTCGCGTCACCAGCAACGTGAAGGCCGCCAGCACCGCCAGTGTCACCAGCACGATCGCCACCTGGATCCAGGACAGCTGCACCGCGAAGCCGTCCCGCTCGAACAGCGTCACCCCGCCGGGCACCAGCGGCTCCAGCGGCTTGACCCGGGCGCCCTGGCTGACCTGCACGAAATTCTGCAGCACGATGGACATGCCGATGGCCGAGATCAGCGGCGCCAGCCGGAACGACCCGCGCAGCGGCCGGTAGGCGATGCGTTCCACCGACCAGCCGTACAGGCCGGTGACCGCCATGGAGAAGGCCAAAGCCAGCAGGATCGCCGCCGAGCCCTCCAACCAGCCGCCGCCCGAGAGCAGCAGCACGCCGATCAGTGCGGTGAAGGCGCCGATCATGAAGATGTCGCCGTGGGCGAAGTTGATCATGCCGACGATGCCGTAGACCATGGTGTAGCCGACCGCGATCAGGCCGTAGATCATTCCGAGCGAGATGCCGTTGATCAGCTGCTGCAGCGCGTAGGCCAAGCGGTTCCGGTTCCTGCTTCTCCGCGACGGCGTCGCGCGTTGTGCTGCCGCGCCGCTGCTTGGCGGGCGGCGTGCCGATTCATGCTAGGCGGCCCCGCGCCCCGCGCCAACAACCTCCCCCACCGGGGCCGTCGCGGCCGGCGAGGCATCGCGGACGACGGGCGCCTCGCGGCGAGCGGTCGGGCCTTTCAACCCCGCGGCGCCGCCGCCCGCGCCAGCCGGTCGTTGATCGCGGCCCCCAGTCCGCGCCCCGGCACCGGCATGGCGGCGATCCCCGATAGCCGCAGCCGCGCGCCCTCGGCGTCCAGCGCCCGCAGGCCCGAGAACAAGCGCGACGCCGCTTCCGCCAGGTCGCCGTTCGCGGACAGGTTCCAGGTCGCCGCCGCGCTCCCGAACGCCGACGCCGGCACCGGGCCGAAGGCCAGCAGCGCCTCGTCCGCGCCGGCCGCCCGCGCTTCCAGCCGCAGCGGCAGCGCCGGCGCGTAGTGGCTCGGCGTCAGGCCCGGCGAGCGCGGCGTCCGGCCCGACGCCGGCGGCACGGGCCGCCCCACCGGGCCGATCAGCGTCTCGACCTCCTCTGCCGGTACGCCGCCCGGGCGCAGCAACACGGCGCCCGGGCCGCGCAGGTCCAGCACCGTGCTTTCTACCCCCACCGCGCAGGAGCCGCCGTCCAGCACCGCCGCGATCCGCCCGCCCAAGGACTCGAGCACGTGCGCGGCGGTGGTGGGCGACACCGCGCCCGAACGGTTGGCCGAGGGCGCCGCCACCGGCACTCCGGCCGCGCGCAGCAGCGCCAGCGCCAGCGGGTGCGCCGGCACCCGCACCGCCAGCGTGTCCAGCCCCGCGCCCGCCAGCAGGTCCACTTGGCATCCCGAACGGCGCGGCAGCACCAGGGTCAGCGGCCCGGGCCAGAAGCGCGCCGCCAGGGCCAGGGCGCGGGCGTCCGGCAGCACCTCGCGGAAGGCAGCGTCGGCGTCTGGCAGGTGGCAGATCAACGGGTTGAAGCGCGGCCGTCCCTTGGCCGCGAACACCGCTGCCACCGCGGCGCCCTCGCGCGCGTCGGCGCCCAGGCCGTACACGGTCTCGGTGGGGAAGGCGACGAGCGCGCCGTCCCGCAGCATCGCGGCGGCGCGGGGCAACGCCTCGGGCGGCAGGCGCTCCGTCGCGCCCGCACCGTCGCGCTCCCCCGTCGCGCCGGACCCGGTCGGGCCCGACTCCGCCGCGCCCTGCCCCGTCACGACCCGCCCGGCGCGGCGCCTTCCGCCAGCCCTTCTGCCACGAAGGGCGGATTGACCAGGCCCGGCTTGCCGTAGCGCAGCGCCGCGCCGTCGAGGTCGGAGATGCTTCCCCCCGCCGCCTCCAGCACGGCCTGCGGCGCCGCGGTGTCCCACTCCATAGTCGGCCCGAAGCGCGGGTAGAGGTCGGCCGCACCCTCCGCGAGGCGGCAGAACTTCACCGCCGAGCCGATGTTGACCACCTCGGCCACCCGCCGCCCCGCCAGGAAGGGCGCCAGCCGCGGGTCTTCCGCGGCGTGACGGCTGAACATCACTCGCAGCCCCGACGCGGGCGGCCGTCGGACGCGGATCGGGCGGCGCGCGCCGTCGGCGCCTTCCTTCCACGCCGCGCGGCCGGCCACGATGCCGCCGAACAGCTCGCCCGTGACGGGCACCGCCACCGCGCCCAGCACCGCGCGGCCGCCGCGCACCAACCCGACGCACACCGCGAAGCTGTCCAGCCCGGCGGCGAACTCGCGCGTGCCGTCCAGCGGGTCCACCAGCCAGTATCGCTCGCCCAGCCGCGGCACGATGCCCCCCGACACCTCCTCCTCCGCCACCACGGGGATGTCGGGGACGGCCTCGCGCAGGCCCTCGACGATGATCGCTTCGGCCACGCGGTCGGCTTCCGTCACCGGGGACTGGTCGCTCTTGCGCTCCACCGCAAAGCCCGCCGCGCGCACGGCCAGGATGGCATCCGCCGCGGTGCGGGCGAGCCGGGCCACCAGCTCCAGGAGCATCTCGTCGGTCATGGCGCGCTGGATAGCGCCCGGTGCGCGCCGACGCCACCGGCCGCGCCGTCCATCCGCCGCACCGCCGAACCGTCGACGGGGCGCTCTCCCCCCGCCGGCCCGCGCGCCCCCCGGGTGGCGCGGTCGCGTCGCGGTGCTATCAACGACCGACGGCTCCCGCGCCGTCCACGAGGAGTTCCCCACCCCCATGCTCGACATCGCCTTCGCCAAGCCCGCCCTGCCCGCGGGCGGCGGCCTCGCCCTGCTGCTGACGGAGGAGGACCTGGGCGGCGGTGGGTGGAGCGAGTGGGACCGGACCCTGGGCGGCGCCATCTCGCGCGCGGTCGCGGCGGCCGAGTTCAAGGCCCGCAAGGGCGCCAGCATCACCCTGCTCGCCCCGGGCGGCGGCCTGAGCCGGATCGTGCTGGTCGGCCTGGGCAAGCGCCCCGAGCTGGACACCGCCGCCGTCGAGGCCGCCGGGGCCGCGGCCGCCGTGGCGCTGGCGGGGGAGGGCGCAGCCGCGGTGGACGCCCGCGCCGTGGGCGGCTGGGCCGGACGGCCGGCCGACGCCGGAGCGGCCGACGCGGCGCTGGGCGCGGTGCTGCGCGCCTACCGCTTCGACCGCTACCGCACCACCGAGAAGGCGGAAGACAAGCCGAAGCTCGCCGCGTTGAAGGTGCTGTGCGAGGACCCGGCCGCGGCGAAGGCCGCCTGGGCACCGCGCCGCGCGGTGGCCGAGGGCGTGTTCCTCGCCCGCGACTTGGTGAGCGAGCCCGCCAACGTGCTCGACCCCCCCGAGTTCGCCGACCGCCTGCGCGCCCTGGAGAAGCTGGGCGTGGAGGTCGAGGTGCTCGGCCCCAAGGACATGCGCAAGCTAGGCTTCGGCGCCCTGCTCGGCGTCGCCCAGGGCTCGGTCAAGGAGCCGCGCACCGTGGTGATGCGCTGGAACGGCGCCGGCGGCGGCAAGCATTCCCGGCCGCTGTGCTTCGTCGGCAAGGGCGTGACCTTCGATACGGGGGGCATCTCCATCAAGCCGGCTGCCGGCATGGAGGACATGAAGTGGGACATGGCCGGCGCCGGCACGGTGGCCGGGCTGATGGCCGCGCTGGCCGGCCGCAAGGCGAAGGCCGACGTGGTGGGCATCGTGGGCCTAGTCGAGAACATGCCGTCGGGCAACGCCCAGCGCCCGGGCGACGTGGTGCGCTCGGCTTCGGGCCAGACGATCGAGGTGATCAACACCGACGCCGAGGGCCGCCTCGTGCTCGCCGACGTCATGTGGTACGTCAAGAAGCGCTTCGATCCGGTGTTCATGGTGGACCTCGCCACGCTCACGGGAGCCATCATTGTGGCGCTCGGGCACGAGCACGCCGGCCTGTTCTCCAACGACGATGGCCTCGCCGCGCGCATCGAGGCGGCCGGCAAGGCGACCGGCGAGCTGGCCTGGCGGATGCCGCTGGGCGACGCCTACGACCGCCAGATCCGCTCCGACATCGCCGACATGAAGAACGTCGGCGGCCGGCCGGGGGGCTCCATCACCGCCGCTCAGTTCATCGCCCGCTTCGTGGACGGCTGCCCCTGGGCGCACCTGGACATCGCCGGCACCGCCTGGAGCAGCAAGGACCAGCCTACCGCGCCCAAGGGCGCCACCGCCTGGGGTGTGCGCCTGCTCGACCGCATGGTGTTCGATCACCACGAGGGAGCCGCCCAGCCCGCGCCGGTCCCGGCCGAGCCGGAGGCGGCAGCGCTGTCCGGCGCCGGCACCTCCGCCGCGATGCTGTCCGAAGGCGAGCCGACGCCTACCCCGCCGGCGGCGCAACCCGACCAGCCGGCGCGGTCCGCGTCCGGCGACGAGCCGGCCACGCCGGCGCGCCCGCGCGGCGGCAAGTCGCGCAAGGGCCGCTGAAGCGCCGCCCTCCGGACCGCCGTCACGCGCCGCGGACGCGGGCCGCGGAACGGAGCCGCCGGCGCCCGCCGCGCGACGAACGGTCAGGAAGCGTTCCCGGCGGGAGCGGACCCGGGCGCCACCCTCGCCGACCGGAACGGGGCTCCGGGCCGGGGCGCTTCGGGCCGAATGTATGCCGGGCAGCGCATGCTCCTCCAGGTTGTTCAAGCTGAGAACAATCGCACTGCGTGCGAAGAACTCCTCGCGAGCACGCTCAGCGTGCAAACTTTCCGGCTCAAAAATCGTTCCCCGATCGTGAACCGGGCTAACCGGCGCGACAACGAGGGGAACACGCATGGCGAGCTTCAACGGCAGCAACGGCAACGACCGGTTCACCGCCACGACCTCGAACGACTTCTTCGACGGCGGTGCCGGCTACGACACGGTGAACGAGTTCGTGACGGGGCGCCGCGCCGGCAGCTTCGCGGTGCAGCCTAACGGCGACGTGACCTTCACCGAGGGCGCCCAGATCGACACCTTCCGCGCGATCGAGCAGATCGACTTCGCCGACGGCCGGGTGGCGTTCGCCCTGGGCGATCCGGCCGCCGCCGTGGTGCGCCTGTACAACGCCGCCCTGGACCGCGGCCCCGAGCAGGCGGGGCTGAACTTCTACATCGCCTCGCTGCAGAACGGTGGCTCGCTGAGCACGCTGGCCGACAACTTCCTCGGTAGCCCCGAGTTCATCGCCCGCTTCGGCGCCAACCTGAGCAACGAGCAGTACATCGACCGGCTCTACGAAAACGTCCTCAGCCGCGACCCGTCCGCGGGCGAAACGCAGTTCTACGTGGATGCCATCAACCAGGGCACCAGCCGGAGCCAGCTGCTGGTGAACTTCTCCGAGAGCCCGGAGAACCAGGCCAACACCGCCGGGCTGGTGGGGGGCGGTGTTTGGGACGTGAACGAGAACGCGGCCACTGTGGCCCGCCTCTACGACACCGCCTTCAACCGCGTGCCCGACCTCGGCGGCCTGCGGACCTATCGCAGCCAGCTCGACGTGGGCGACATCACGCCGCTTGGTATCGCGCAGGCCTTCATCAACAGTCCCGAGTTCACCGACCGCTACGGCAGCGCGGTGAACAGCGCCGATTTCACCCGGCTGCTCTACGCCAACACCCTGGACCGGCAAGCCGCGCAGTCGGAGGTGGATTTCTACGCCCCCAGGCTGGACACCGGCGCGCTCACCCGCGCCCAGATGGTGCTCGACTTCTCCAACAGCCCCGAGCACGTCGCCCTGACCGCCCCGAACATCGTCAGCGACGTGCCCGCGCAGTTCGGCATCCTGTTCACCTGATCGCCGTCGGTCGGTCCCCGGTGCTCCGGCGCTAGGCCGGGGGTTCTGCCCCTGGACCCCGCCGGGGTCCGGCGCGCTGCGTCGGGCGGGGGCCCCGAACTTCCGCCTTCGGTCCGCCCGGACCGATGGGGGATGCGCCGACGCGGCTTCGCCATGGGCCGCACATCCACGTCGTCCGGCCACGTTCTCCGGGAATAGAAGGTCGGGGAGCCTCGAGTTCCCCGCGGGGGTGTCCGGAGGGGCTGTGCTCCTCCAGCCCCGAGCCGACCAGCGCGGACCAGCGCCGCGCCTCAGCCCCGGTCCGCGCTACCCCTCCCGGCGCCCTCCCCCGCGAGGACCAGCCGCTCCACCACGTCCCCCACCGCCTCGTCCGCCGCGGCGTCGGCCAGCGCCGCGCACAGCCGGCGCAGGTGCCGCCGCTGCTCGTGCAGCTGGTCCAACAGGGACAGCACCACGGGCACCGCCGTTTCGCCCACCTCCATCTCGTCGCGCAGCGAGACGATCAGGCGGATTCGCGCCACGTCGGCTTCCCGGAACGCGGGCTGCCCGTCGTGCTCCGCCGGCCGCACCCATTCGCGCGCGATCCAGCGCCGCAGCGCCTGCTCCTCCAGCCCGGTCACGAGGCGCAGCGCGTCGTCGAGCGTGATCATGCATCCCCCCCGAGATCGCGGCGCGGATCGGCCGGCTCGGCCGGCGTCCAGTCGCGCAGGAACGTTTCCAGCTCCGCGTCCACCGGGCCGAGCACGAGGCGCAGCGTGACGAGCAGGTCGCCCGCCGGCTGGCCGCCGCTCTCCGCCACGCCGCGTCCCCGCAGCCGCAGCTGCGTGCCGGCATCCGAGCGCGGCGGCACGTTCAGCGCCACCGCCCCGCGCGGCGTCGGCGCCGTGACCCGGGCGCCGAGCACGGCCTCGCGCGGCGTCACCGGCAGCTCCAGCCGCAGGTCGCGCCCTTCGCGGCGGAAGAAGGGATGCGGCGCCACGCCCACCTCGATCAGCGCGTCGCCGTCCGGCGCGCCGCCGCTGCCCGTCCCACCCTTGCCGCGGAGACGCAGCACCTGCGCGTCCTCCAGCCCGGGCGGGATGCGGACGTCGAGCGCCTGCCCGTCGGGCAGGGTGAGGCGGCGGGTGGCGCCGTTCACCGCGTCGAGGAACGCCACCTCCAGCCGGTAGCGGGCGTCGTGCCCACGGCGGGCCCGGGGCTCGCGGCCGTCGCCGCCGCGGAAGCGGTCGCCGAAGTATTCCCCGAAGATGTCGCCCAGGTCCTCGGGATCGATCCCCCCCGGCCCCTGCGCCGCGCCGCCGCCGGCCCGCCCGGACCCGCCGCGGTAGCCGGCACCGCCCCCGGCTTCGGCGTAGTCGCGCCAGTAGGGGCGCTCGGGCGGCCGCTCCTCGCCGGCGGCGTTGATCTCGCCGCGGTCGTACCGGGCGCGCTCGCTAGGGTCCGACAGCAGGTCGTGCGCCGCGTTGGCCGCCTTGAAGCGGCGCTCCGCCTCGACGTTGCCGGGGTTGAGGTCCGGGTGGTCCTTCTTGGCACGGGCGCGGAAGGCGCGTCGGATCTCCTCCGCGCCGGCCTGGCGGGACACGCCGAGGATCTCGTAGGGATCGTCGCTGGCCATTCGTGCTCCCATCAACCCGCGAAACGCACCCCGGTTCCAGGGCGCCGGCCCCGGACGTGTTGCGGCTGAGCCGCATCGCGCGGCCCCGTGGATCATCCTATCCCGGCTCCACCGTCCTCGCGCCCCCGGAGACGCGACGCCCTCGCGCGTGCCGGTCTCTCGCGCCCCGGCCCCTTGCGCGCCGGGGCGCCGCGCGCCTACCTCCGCCGCTGGCGTGCCCGGCGGCACGGTGGGACGCGATGCACTGGACCTGCGAGTGAACTGGATCTCCGACTGGGCGCTGCCCAAGATACAGACCCTGTTCGGCGCCAAGCGGGAGGTGCCCGAGAACCTTTGGCACAAGTGCCCGGCTTGCGAGCAGATGATCTTCCACCGCGACCTGGAGCGCGGGCTGCACGTCTGTCCCCATTGCGGCCACCACATGCGGATCGGCGCACTCAAGCGGCTGGACTGCACGCTCGATCCCGGCTGGCTGCGCATCGAGCTGCCCCGCGCGCCGGCCGACCCGCTGCGCTTCCGCGACAACCGCCGCTACGCCGACCGCCTGAGGGACGCCCAGGCGAAGTCGCTGATGGACGACGCGGCGGCGGTGGCGCACGGCGCCATCGAGGGTCGGCGCGTCGTGGTCGCGGCCTTCGAGTTCAGCTTCATGGCCGGCTCCATGGGCGCCGGGGTGGGCGAGGCGATCGTCACCGCGGCCCGCCTCGCCGTGCTGCAGGACGCGCCGCTGATCGTCTTCAGCGCCTCCGGCGGCGCCCGGATGCAGGAAGGCGTGGTCAGCCTGATGCAGATGCCGCGCACGGTGATCGCCACCCGCATGGTCAAGGAAGCGGGTCTGCCCTTCCTGGCGGTGTTGTGCGATCCCACCACCGGCGGCGTCACCGCCTCCTTCGCCATGCTGGGCGACGTGCAAATCGCCGAGCCCGGCGCGCTGATCGGCTTCGCCGGCGCCCGGGTGATTGAGCAGACGGTGCGCGAAACGCTGCCCGAAGGCTTCCAGCGCGCCGAGTACCTGCTGGCGCACGGCATCCTCGACATGGTGGTGCCGCGCGGCGAGCTGCGCACCACCCTGGCCCGGCTGCTTTCTCTCCTGCGCGAGACCGTCCCGCCCGAGGCGACGGACGCTGCGTCGCCGGTCCTGCTGCCCGGGCCGGCGGCCATCCCGCTGCCGGCCGCCTGAGCCCGCGGCCGTGGACGTCCGACCCGGCCGTTCCGAGGCCATCATCGACCGCCTGCACGGGCTGCATCCCAAGCTGATCGACCTCAGCCTGGGCCGGCTGCAGCGATGCCTCGCCGCGCTGGACCACCCCGAGCGCCGGCTGCCGCCGGTGGTCCACGTCGCCGGCACCAACGGCAAGGGCTCCACCTGCGCCTTCATCCGCGCCGTCGCCGAGGCGGCCGGCCGGCGCGTGCACGCCTACACCTCGCCCCACCTCGTACGCTTCCACGAGCGCGTCCGCCTCGCCGGCCGGCTGGTGGAGGAGGACGCGCTGGCCGCCGCCCTGGAGGAGGTGGAGCGCGCCAACGCCGGCGCCGCCATCACCGTGTTCGAAGTCACCACCGCCGCGGCGCTGCTGCTGTTCAGCCGGGTGCCGGCCGACCTGCTGGTGCTGGAGGTCGGGTTGGGCGGCCGGTACGACGCCACCAACGTGGTGGACCGGCCCGCCGCCTGCGCCGTCGCCTCCGTGTCGGTGGACCACGTGGAGTTCCTCGGCGACCGCCTGGCCGGAATCGCCGCCGAGAAGGCCGGCATCGCCAAGCCCGGCGTGCCGCTGGTCACCGGCTTCCAGTCGCCCGAAGCGCTGGACGCCATCGAGGCGGCGACGCGGGATGCCGGCGCGCCGCTGCTGCTGCGCGGGCGCGACTGGCACCTCGACCCCGACGCCGCGGGCGACCGTTTCCGCGACGCCTGGGGCGCGCTGCCGCTGCCGTCCCCCGGCCTGCCGGGGCCGCACCAGCGCGACAACGCCGCGCTCGCCGTAGCCGCCCTACGCGCCTGGAACCCGCTCTGGCTGACCGCCGACGCCGTGTCCGAGGGCGTCCGCGCCGCCCGCTGGCCGGCGCGGCTGCAACGCCTCGCGGACGGGCCGCTGCCGGCGATGCTGCCGCCGGGCTGGGAGCTGTGGCTCGACGGCGGCCACAACGCCGGGGCGGGCGAGGCGCTGGCCGCCCAGCTCGACGCTTGGCGCGACCGGCCTACCCATCTCATGGTGGGCATGAAGGCGTCCAAGGCGGTCGCCGACTTCCTGCGGCCGCTGCTGCCGCGCGCCGCGTCCGTCCGGGCCGTGGCCGAGCCGGGGCAGCACCTCGCGATGTCGCCCGGGGAGATCGTGGCGGCCTCCGGCGGCATCGCGACGCCGGGCCCACGCGTCGAGGACGCGCTGCAGGCGCTGGCCGCCGCCGCGGGCGAACCGCCGGGGCGGGTGCTAGTGTGCGGCAGCCTCTACCTCGCCGGCGAGGTCCTCAAACGGAACGGGACGCTGCCCGACTGAGCGGCCAGGCCGTGACCGGGCCGGACCGGGGAGCTCAGGAAGCGGGCTCCAGCCGCAGCACCCGGCCGTCGTCCTCGTCGGTGAGCAGGTAGAGCAGCCCGTCCGGCCTTTCCAGCACGTGGCGCAGGCGCGGGCCGCCGCGCAGCACCCGCTCCTCGCCGGTCACCCGGTCGCCGTCGGTGGACAGGCGCGTCAGCCCTGGCGGGTTCAGCCCCGCTAGGAACAGGCTGCCGCGCCAGGCGGGGAAGCGCGCCCCGTCGTAGAAGGCCGCGCCCGAGGGGCTGATCACCGGCACCCACCAGCGCACCGGGTCCACCATGTCGGGCCGCGACGCCGCCTCGTGGATGCGACTGCCGTCGTAGTCGATGCCGCGCCCCACCACCGGCCAGCCGTAGTTGCCGCCCGGCCGCAGCACGTTCACCTCGTCGCCGCCGCGGGGACCCATCTCGACCTCCCACAGGCTGCCGGTCGCCGGATTCAGCTGGAGGCCCTGCGGGCTGCGGTGCCCCATCGTCCAAATCTCCGGCCGCCCGCCCGCCCGGCCCACGAAGGGATTGCCCGCCGCCGGCCGACCGTCGCGCTCCAACCGCAGCACCTTGCCCGCTAGGTCGTCCGGCCGCTGCGCCCGTTCCTTGACGTTCTGCCGGTCGCCTGTGGTCATGTAGAGCTTGCCGTCGCGGCCGAAGGCGATCCGGCAACCGAAGTGCCCGCGCCCGCGCGGCTGGCCCGGCCCGGCGTCGAGCAGGGTCTCGACGCCCTCCAGCCGTCCCTCGCCCTCGGCCAGCCGGCCTCGCGCCAGCCGCGTCAGCACGCCGTCTACGGCCTCGCCGGCGAGGCAAAAGTAGACTTCCCGCGTGGCCGGGAAGTCGGGGGCGAGCTGCACGTCCAGCAACCCGCCCTGTCCGGCGCTCACCACCGGCGGCACCCCGGCGATCGGCGATCCCAGCGCCCCGTCGTGCCCCACCACCCTTAGCCGGCCGGGACGCTCCGTGACCAGCATCCGCCCGTCGGGCAGGAAGGCGGCGCCCCAGGGATGCTCCAGGCCGCGCGCGACCGTCGCCACGCGGAAGGCCGCCGAGGGAGCGGGCGACGCTTCCCGGCTCGCCGACGCCCCGCCGGGCTCGCGGCGCTGGGCGAACCCCGGCTCGCCCCGAGCCATGCCGCAGGCGGAGACCAGCAGCGCCAGGGCTGCGACGCACGGGAATCGGTTACCGCCGCGCGGCCGCCGCACCCGGCTCAGCCGCCCAGCGCGCCGTCCAGCCATTCGCGCAGCTTGCCCTTGGGCATCGCGCCGACGCGCGTGTCCACCGGCTTGCCGTCGCGGAACAGGATCATGGTGGGGATACCGCGCACCGCGTACTCGTTGGGCGTGCCCGGGTTGTCGTCGATGTTGACCTTGGCCACAGTCAGCTTGCCCGCGTAGTCGCGCGCCACCTCGTCGAGCAGCGGTCCGACCTGCTTGCAGGGGCCGCACCACTCCGCCCAGAAATCCACCAGCACGGGGCCGGGCGCCTCCAGCACGTCGTTGCGGAAGCTGCTGTCGCTCACTGCCTTGGTCAGCTCGCTCATCTGCGTCGGGTCCCCGGCTCTCGTAGAAACGGTACAGGTCGGTCGGCGGGGCGCGCGGATCAAGGCACTCGGAGATCGGGGCGCCCGGGGATCAAGACACCCGGGGATCAAGGCGCTTGCGCCGCCGGTTGGCGGGACGCCAGTATGGCGGGATGCGCATACGGGGCCGGGTGGGCGACGACCAAGTGGTGGAACTCGCCGAAACGTTCCGGCTGATGAGCGACCCGACGCGCCTGCGGATCATCCTCGCCTGCCTCGACGCCCCGGCGGCGGTGGGCGACATGGCCGACCGCCTGGGCATCTCCGACAGCTTGGTATCGCACCACCTCCGCTTGCTCCGCGCCGCCCGCCTGCTGCAGGCCGAGCGGCGCGGCCGTCAGGTCTTCTACGAGGTGGGCGACCACCACGTCCGTTCGATGCTCACCGACATGACCGACCATGTGGCCGAGGTCGAGCCGGAAGCCGAGCCGGAGCCCCTGGCCCAGGGCTGAGCGGCGGCCTGCGCACGGCGTCCGCGTCACCACGGCCGCCACGATCCGGAACCCCGCCGCGTCCACGCCACGTTCCGCGGCGCCCGCTTCTTGCGAAGCTCCCGCGCGGCGCCACTTTCGTCGCCATGAACTTGCGTCGGCCCGGCACGTGACTTACTCACAAGCTGCGCGTCCGGAGCGGGGCGCGGGGACCCGGAACGCCAGCGGGCGGGTTGGGTCGCGGCACGGCACGGCATGGCGACGCTCGGCGCTTCGGGAAGGCGGCTGGCGATGGAGCATTCGGGACGGGGCATGCGGCGGATATTCGCGACGGCGGTGACTTTCGTGGCGGCGGCGCCCATCGGCGGGCGCTCCAAGCCGGCGCTGGCCCAGGAGACGGGGGCGGTCGGCGCGCCGGTGCCCTGGGGCCTGGACATGCAGACCCCTTTCGGACCGGTCAAGCAGGCCATCTACGACTTCGACAAGCTGGTGTTCTGGCTGATGGCCGGCGTGGTGGTGTTCGTGGCGGCGCTGATGGCCTACGCCATCTGGCGCTTCCGGGCGAGCAAGAACCCGACGGCGTCGCGCACCGCCCACCACACCTACCTCGAGATCGCCTGGACCGTGCTCCCGGTGCTTATCCTGCTGGTGATCGCCATCCCGTCCTTCCGGCTGATCTACTACCAGGACCGCGCCCGCGACCCGGAACTGACGATCAACGTCCAGGGCCGGCAGTGGTACTGGCATTACGCCTACCCCGACCAGCAGAACCTGACCTTTGATAGCTATCCGATCGCTGAGGCCGATCTCAAGCCGGGCCAACTGCGCAACCTCGCTGTGGACAATCCTCTGGTGATCCCGGTGGGCGCCGACATCCGCGTGCTGACCACCGGCCACGACGTGATCCATTCCTTCTTCGTGCCTTCCCTGGGCGTGCAGAAGTACACGATCCCCGGCCGCACACTGGAAACTTGGTTCCGCGCAGACCGTGAGGGCACCTTCTACGGCCAGTGCAACCAGATCTGCGGCACCAATCACTGGTTCATGCCGATCGCGGTGCGGGCGGTGTCCCGCCCGGAATTTGACGCCTGGGTGGCGGACGCCAAAACGCGCTTCGCCGAAGGCAAGGGGCCCGGCTGGCCGGGCGAGAACACGACCACCGTAGCGGAGGCCCGCCCGTAAGGGCGGCTTGACCGGGAAGAGCATCATGGCGAACGCCGCGCACGCCCACGAACACGACGTCGATCACCACCCCGGTTTCGTCAGCCGGTGGCTGTTCTCCACCAACCACAAAGATATCGGCACCCTCTACATCATCTTCTCGCTGGTCGCCGCGGTGGTGGGCGTCGGCCTGTCGCTGGTGATGCGGATGGAGCTGCAGGAGCCCGGCCTGCAGTTCTTCGCCGACGGCCAGGCGTGGAACGTCGCGGTCTCCGCGCACGGCGTAGTGATGGTGTTCTTCGTCATCATGCCGGCGCTGATCGGTGGCTTCGGCAACTGGTTCGTGCCGATCATGATCGGCGCCCCCGACATGGCCTTCCCGCGCCTGAACAACATTTCGTTCTGGTTGCTGGTGCCGGCCTTCATGCTGCTCACCGCCAGCCTGTTCGTGGGCGGCGCCGGCACCGGCTGGACGCTGTACCCGCCGCTGTCGGACAGCCAGTACCACCCGAGTGCCGGCGTCGACATGGCTCTGTTCGCGCTCCACCTCGCCGGCGCCTCCTCGATCCTCGGCGCGGCGAACTTCATCACCACCATCTTCAACATGCGCGCCCCCGGCATGACGCTGCACAAGATGCCGCTGTTCGTGTGGGCGATGCTGGTCACCGCCTTCCTGCTACTGCTCTCGGTGCCAGTGCTCGGCGGCGCCATCACCATGCTGATTACCGACCGCAACTTCGGCACCGCCTTCTTCAAGCCCGCCGGCGGCGGCGATCCGGTGCTGTTCCAGCACCTGTTCTGGTTCTTCGGCCACCCCGAAGTCTACATCATGATCCTGCCGGCCTTCGGCATCGTCAGCCACGTGATCTCGACCTTCAGCCGCAAGCCGGTGTTTGGCTACCTCGGCATGGCCTATGCCATGGTGGCGATCGGCGTAGTCGGCTTCGTGGTCTGGGCGCACCACATGTTCACCTCCGGCATCTCGGTGGACACGCGGGCCTACTTCATGGCGGCGACCATGGTCATCGCCGTGCCCACTGGCATCAAGATTTTCTCCTGGATCGCCACGATGTGGGGCGGCTCCATCGAGTTCCGTACGCCGATGCTCTTCGCGGTCGGCTTCGTGTTCCTGTTCACCGTGGGCGGCGTCACCGGCGTGGTGCTGGCCAACGCCGGCATCACCCAGATCCTGCACAACACCTACTACGTGGTGGCGCACTTCCACTACGTGCTGTCACTGGGCGCCGTGTTCGGCATCTTCGCCGGCTTCTACTACTGGATCGGCAAGATGAGCGGCTACCAGTACCCCGAGTTCTGGGGGAAGGTGCACTTCTGGATGACGTTCGTCGGCGTGAACATCACCTTCTTCCCCATGCACTTCCTGGGCAGCCAGGGCATGCCGCGCCGCTACCCTGACTACCCCGATGCTTTCTCCGGCTGGAACCTCGTCGCCTCGCTCGGCGCCTACCTGTCGGTCGCCTCGTTCGCGGTATTCTTCTACGTGGTGTTCCTCACCTTCCGTCGCGGCCAGGTCGCCGCCCCGAACCCGTGGGGCGAGGGCGCCACGACCTTGGAATGGCAGGTGGCCAGCCCGCCGCCGTTCCACACCTTCGACGAGTTGCCGCGGATCCGCTGAGAGCCCACCATGAGTCACGTCATTCTCGATGACGGGGGGGCTTCGGCCCCCCTGGACGCATCCGAGGTTCGCGATTGGTTCGCGCTCCTCAAGCCCCGCGTGATGACCCTGGTGGTCTTCACCGGCCTGATCGGGATGCTGCTGGCCCCTGGCCACCTGCACCCGCTGCTGGCGGCGACCTCCGTGTTGTGCATCGCGCTCGCCGCCGGCGCGGCGGGGGCCATCAACATGTGGTACGACCGCGACATCGACGTGGTGATGCGCCGCACCGCCAACCGGCCGATCCCCGCCGGCCGCGTCCGCCCGGAATCGGCGCTGGGCTTCGGCGTGGTGCTGGCCTGCTCCGCCGTCCTGCTGATGGGGCTGGCCGCCAACTGGGCCGCGAGTGCTTGGCTGGCCGCCTCGATCGCCTTCTACGTCTTCATCTACACCATGTGGCTCAAGCGCCGGACGCCGCAGAACATCGTGATCGGCGGCGCCGCGGGCGCCTTCCCGCCTGTGATCGGCTGGGTCGCGGTGACCGGGGGCGTGGACGTTCTGCCGCTGCTGCTGTTCGCCATCGTCTTCGTTTGGACGCCGCCGCACTTCTGGAGTCTGTCGCTCTGGGCGCACGAGGACTACGCCCGCGCCGGCGTGCCGATGCTGCCCGTGGTGTCGGGCGCCCGCGAAACCCGTCGCCAGATCCTGCTCTACACCGCGCTGCTCCTGCCGCTCGGGGTCTCGCCCTGGCTGCTGGGCTTGGCGGGGCCGCTGTACGGCGCCACGGCGCTGCTGCTAGGTGGCGGCTTCCTGTGGCACGCGCTGCGGGTGCTGCGCGACGCGCAGGACGCTTCCGGCCGCAGCCTCACCGGCGACGCGCCCGCCAGGGCCGCTTTCCGCTTTTCGCTGCTGCACCTCGCCCTGCTGTTCGCGGCGCTGGCTGCCGACCGCCTGCTGCTGGGATGAGCGGCGCGCGGCCGCCCGGTGCGCCCGACCGCGGCAAGCGCAAGCGCAACCTCGCGCTGCTGCTAACCCTGTTCGCCGCCGTAGCCCTGTTCTATCTCGTCGCGGTGGTCCGCATGGGCCAGGGTTGAGGCGAACCATGCTCGGGATGGGCCGGGGTTGAGAGTGGGCGGGACGAGGCCAACTACGTGGGAACCATGAACCCCGACACGCAGCGGCGGAATCGCCGCCTCGGCTACTCCGTCCTCGCCGCCGTGGGCACCATGCTCGGCTTGTCCTTCGCCGCCGTGCCGCTCTACGCCGCCTTCTGCGCCGCCACCGGCTACAACGGTACTCCGATGATTGGCGGCACCGCGCCCGGCGCCGCGGCCGGGCGGCCGATAAACGTGCGCTTCGACGCCAACGTCCAGTCCGACCTGCCCTGGCGTTTCGCCCCCGCGCAGCCCTCCACCCGCGTGCAGCTAGGGGAGCAGGGCGTGGCGTTCTACGTGGCGGAGAACCTCGCCGATTCGCCAGTGCAGGGCATCGCCACCTACAATGTCACCCCCGAAGTGGTCGGCCGCTACTTCCACAAGACCGCCTGCTTCTGCTTCGACGCCCAGACCCTGGAGCCCCGCCAGCGCGTCGACATGCCGCTGGCCTTCTGGGTGGACCCCGCCATCGCCACCGATCCCAACACGCGCGACGTCCGTACGATAACCGTGTCCTACACCTTTTTCCGCACCCTGGCCGACGCCGAGCGCGCCGGCGCCCTGGCCAGCGCCGGGCCGCACGTGGGCTGGGCGGGCGGGCCCGCCGCGAACCGGATGAACTGAGCCGCCCCATCCCGCGCCGCGCCACGACTTGAACCCGCGCCCGGAACGGGGGAGATATCGCCGCATCCAACGCGTTCCAGGATCACGAATGTCCAGCACCACGCCCAACCCCGTCGACGCGATGGCCGCACCGGCAGCCGCGGGTGCCGCGGGCTACGG
Organism: uncultured Roseomonas sp.; assembly: GCA_964243365.1. Lineage (GTDB taxonomy): Bacteria > Pseudomonadota > Alphaproteobacteria > Acetobacterales > Acetobacteraceae > Roseomonas. Next base: position 42,000 of record CAXTEL010000015.1, read on the forward strand.
GTCGGCGGCCGTTCCCGCCTCTTCCCTCGACGCAGAAGGGCCGGCGCTCCACAAGCACCCTTACCACCTCGTCGACCCCTCGCCCTGGCCGCTGGTCGCTTCCTTCTCGGCGGGCGCGCTGGTGCTGGGCATTATTCTGTTCGCGCACAACAACATCCACTGGGTCTTGGGCGTGGGCATCATCGGCGTGCTCGGCTCCATGTTCGGCTGGTGGCGCGACGTGGTGCGTGAATCCCGCACCCCGGGCCTACACACCCCCGTCGTGCGCATCGGCCTGCGCTACGGCATGGCGCTGTTCATCGCCTCGGAGGTGATGTTCTTCGTCGCCTTCTTCTGGGCCTACTTCCACTTCGCCCTCTACCCCGACCACGTGTCCGGCGAGGCCGCGCCTAAGGTTTGGCCGCCGCACGGCATCCTGACCTTCGACCCGTTCAACCTGCCCTTCCTCAACACCATGATCCTGCTGCTGTCGGGCTGCACCGTCACCTGGGCGCACCATTCCCTCATCGAGGGCGACCGCAAGGGCCTGCTGCAGGGCCTCCTCCTGACCGTGCTGCTGGGCTTCAGCTTCTCCTTCTTCCAGGGCTACGAGTACGCCGAGGCGCCCTTCGCCTTCACCGGCGGCATCTACCCGTCCACCTTCTTCCTCGCCACTGGCTTCCACGGCTTCCACGTCCTGGTGGGCACCATCTTCCTCGCCGTGTGCCTGATCCGCGCCTACCAGGGGCAGTTCTCCCCCCGCCGTCACTTCGGCTTCGAGGCGGCCGCCTGGTACTGGCACTTTGTGGACGTGGTCTGGCTGTTCCTGTTCGTGTCGGTTTACGTGTGGGGCGCGGGAGAGGTTGCCGCTCACTGAGCCTCGCCCGTGGGCCGCGCCGCCATTCCGGCCGGCGGGCGGCCCTGCCTTCCAGGGCGGACGCGCCCGCGTCCCGTTGGTCCTGCCGACGATCATCCGTCGCGACCGGGCCGGAAAGGGCGGGCGCCCCGTGGTTCCCCCACCCGCGCCGCGCCGCGCCGGGGGCATCGCTTGAGCCGCGCCCGCTCCCTCCTGCCGCTGACGCTCGCCGCTCTGCCGGTGCTCGGGCTGCTGCTGGCGCTCGGCACTTGGCAGCTCCAGCGCATGACCTGGAAGCACGAGCTGCTCGCCCGCATCGCGGCGTCCGAGGCCGCGCCCCCGGCGCCGCTCGCCGACCCGCCCGAGCCCTTCTCGCGCGTGCTGGTGCGCGGCCGCTTCCTCCACGACCGCGAGTCGCGGGTGGGAGCAGAGGTGCGCGCCAACCTGCTCGGAGCCCGGCTGCTGACGCCGCTGGAACGCCCTGGCGCCCCCGCCGTGCTGGTGGACCGCGGCTGGGTGCCGCTGGAGCCGCGCGACCCGGTGGCGCGGCCTTCCGGCACGGTGCAGGTGGTCGGCTACGTCCACCCTGGCGACCGCCCCGGGCTCATGGCCGCGCGCGACGACCCGGCGGCGCGCCGCTTCTACACCCTCGACCCGCCCCGGATCGCCGAGGCACTTGGCCTGTCGTCCGCCGAGCCCTACGCCCTGATCGCGCTCGCCGACTCCGCCGTGCCGCCCGGCCTGCCCGACCCCGCCCGCGAGCTGCCGCGCCCCACCGACCCTCACCTCGGCTACGCCGTCACTTGGTACGGCCTCGCCTTGTCGCTGTGCGGCGTGTTCACCGCCTTCGCGATCCGCCGGCTGAAGGAACCCGCCGCTTGAACAACAGCTACCTCGCCCTGAAGCGGCGCTTCGCGCGGATCGCCGCCCTGGGCGAGGCCGCCTCGATCCTGCACTGGGACGCCGCGACGATGATGCCCTCGGGTGCCGCCGCCTCGCGCGGCGAGCAACTCGCCATCCTGGCCGGCCTGGGCCACGGCCTACTCACCGCCCCGGAGGTGGCCGAAGAGCTGGCCGCCGCCGAGGCCGGAAACGATCCCTGGGACGCGGCCAACCTCGCCCTGATGCGCCGTGCCCACGGGCGCGCCTCCGCGTTGCCGGTCGCGCTGGTGGAGGCCGTCTGCCGCGCCAACAGCGCCTGCGAGGCGACGTGGCGGCGGGCGCGGCCGGCCAGCGACTTCGCCGGGGTGCGTCCCCTGCTGACCGAGGTCGTCCACCTCCAGCGCGAAACCGCCGCGTGCCTCGCCGGCGCCACCGGCCTGGGCCCCTACGACGCGCTGATGGACGGCTACGGGCGCGGGATCATCGCGGCAGACGTCGAGCCGATCTTCGCCGACTACGAGCACTTCCTGCGCGACGCCCTGCCGCGCGCCGAGGAGCTACAGGCGCACCGGCCAGTCCCCGTGCAGCCCGGCGGACCCTTCCCGGTGGACGCCCAGCGCGCCCTGTGCCGCCAGCTGTCCGAGCGGATCGGATTGGACTACGACCACGCCCGCCTCGACGAGAGCGCGCATCCCTTCTCCGGCGGCACGTCGCAGGACGCCCGCATCACCACCCGCTACGAGGCGGACGGCTTTGCCAGCGCGCTCCTCGGCGTGCTGCACGAGACCGGCCACGCCCTGTACGAGCGCGGCCTGCCCGAATCCTGGGCGCGGCAGCCGGTGGGCGAATCCGCCGGCATGGCTGCCCACGAGTCGCAGTCCCTGATCATCGAGATGCAGGCCAGCCGCTCCGACCCGTTCCTCGGCTGGCTCGGCCCCGAGCTGCACGCCCGCTTCGGTGGCGACCCCGCCGCCTACGCGCCGGCCAACCTCGCCGGGCTGTGGCGACAGGTGGAGCGCGGCCTCATCCGGGTCAACGCCGACGAGCTGACCTACCCCGCCCACGTCATCCTGCGCTTCCGGCTGGAGCGCGCCCTGATCGGCGGCGCGCTCGACGTGGCCGACCTGCCCGCCGCCTGGAGCGCGGGAATGCGCGACCTGCTCGGCATCACCCCGCCCGACGACGCCCGCGGCTGCCTGCAGGACATCCACTGGTACGACGGTGCCTTCGGCTACTTCCCGTCCTACACGCTGGGCGCCATGGCGGCGGCGCAGCTGATGACCGCCGCCCGCGCCACGCTCCCCGGCTTGGACGAGGCGATGGGACGCGGCGACTTGTCGCCCCTGGTCGGCTGGCTGCGCGCCGCCGTGCACGCCCGCGCCTCGCTGCTCGGCTTCCGCGACTTGGTGACGGCGGCAACAGGCCGGCCGCTCGACCCCGCCGCCTTCACCGACCACCTGCGGCGCCGCTACCTCGACGCGTGACCCGCCGCGGCGAGCGCCGCCCGTAGCCCCGCCGCCGGGCTGGTGAGCGGCGCGGCCGCGCGGCACAGCGGCGCCGCGAGTGCCATCGAGACTTGGGCCAACACCACCGCCGACGCCCCGGCCAGCGCCGCTGCGTCGGCCGCCGCCGCCACCAGCCGCAGGTACCGTTCCTCCTCGCCCGCGCGGAAAATATCCCAGGCGTCTGGCACCAGCGACACGAACACCCGCGTTCCCGGATCAGTTTCCGCCCCGAACAGCGCCACGGTCGTCGCCAGCGTCGCCAGCGCGGCGCAGAGCACGACCACCCGCCCGCCGACGCGTCCCGCCGCCCGGGCCAGCGCCGCGTCCGCGCGTAGCACCGGCGTCGCCGCCCCGACACCGGCCAGCGCCGCCGCCGGGCCGAGGGTGGAGCAGGTCAGCAGCACCGCGTCGGCCGTCGTCGCCATGCGCCGCAGCGCCTCGGCGGTCTCGGTGGCGAGGTCGGGGAACAGCCCGCCGGCGGCCTCGGCGGCGGCGAGCAGCGCCGGCCGGACCTCGTGCAGCAACTCCACGCCGGCCGGACGCGCCGCCTCCAGCACGGAAACGTTGCTCGCGGCGGTGTGCAGGCACGCGACGCGCGGCACGCCCCGACTCACGCCCGACCCCAGGTCGGCGTCATGCCGCCACCGGCACGCCCTGCGCCAGCGGGTCGAGCAGCGCCTCGATCGCCGCCGGCTCCTCCCAGGCCAGCGTCACCGTCAGCACCGTCACCCGTGCCCGGAAGGCCTGCGGCAGCCGCACGAAGTCCTTGCGGGTGGTGACGGGGATGGCACGCAGCCGCTCGGCCTCGGCCAGCAGGCCGCGCACGTCGCCGGCGTCGTAGGGATAGTGGTCGGCGTAGGTCGAGCGCCCCGCCAGCAGTGCCCCGGCCTCCTGGAGGGTGGCGAAGAACTTGCGCGGGTTGCCGATGCCGCAGAAGGCGAACACCGGCTGCCCGCGCAGCATCACCGCTTCCGGCCCCGGCACCAGGCGGGCGCGCAGCACCGGTATCCCGCGCGGCAGGTGCGCCAGCGCGCCGGTCTCGTCCTCGCCCACCAGCACCGCCACCCGGGCGCGCGCCGCTGCCGACAGCACCGGCTCCCGCAACGGGCCCGAGGGGATCACGCGGCCGTTGCCGAAGCCGTAGGAGCCGTCGATCGCCAGCAGCGAGAGGTCCTTCTCCAGCGTCGGGTTCTGCAACCCGTCGTCCATCACGATTGCCTGGGCGCCGCCCTCCACCGCCGCCCGCGCGCCCGCGGCCCGGTCAGCCGAGATCCACGCCGTGCGCTCGGCCGCCAGCAGCAGCGCCTCATCGCCCACCGCGCGGCTGTCGTGGCGGCCGGTGTCCACCCGCAGCGGACCCTTCAAGCGCCCACCGTAGCCGCGCGACAGGAAGTGCACCGCGATACCGCGGTTGGCCAGCCGCCGCCCCAGGTCCAGCGCCAGCGTAGTCTTGCCCGCGCCACCCGCGGTGGCGTTGCCGCAGCAGATCACGGGTACCGGGGCGCGCCAGCCGGGCCGGGCCACGCGCCGGGCCGTGGCGCGGGCGTAGAGGGCGGAGATGGGGGACAGGAGCAGGGGCGCGACTCCCCTGCCGTCCCCGCTCCAGAACTCGGGGGCACGCATGACGCTCCGGACTCGTCCTTTCCTGGTTCCTCGGGCCGCCCCGACGCCGGCAGCAGGGTAGCGACGGCCACCGCCACCGCCTCCGCCAGGCCCGCCGCGTCGTCGGCGATCCCGGCGGCGGCCGCGCGCAGTGCCGCAGCCCTCGCCGGATCGGTTAGCACGGCGGCCGCGGCGTCCGCCAGCGCGGCCGCCGTGACGGCCCCCCCGACCCCCTCGCCGGGCACCGGCACCGCGCCGCCGGCTGCCAGCAGCCGCGCCGCCACTGCCGCGAAGTTCCCCACGTGCGGCCCGAGGAGCACCGGGCAGCCCAGCCGCGCCGGCTCCAGCGGGTTCTGCCCGCCACCGGGCGGCAGCAGCGAGCGGCCCACCACCGCCACCCCCGCCAGCCGGTAGAACAACCCCAGCTCGCCCAGCGTGTCGGCCAGGAACAGGCCGCACCCCGGGGGCGGGTCCTGCCCCAGCGCGCGGCGCGGCGGCGGCCCGCCGGCGACGTCGGCCAGGGCACCGGCCAGGGCCTCGCCGCGCCCGGGGTGACGGGGCACGATCACGGTCAGCAGGTCCGGCAGCCCAGCCGCGAGCCGGGCGTGCGCGTCGGCCACCACCGCCTCCTCGCCGGGGTGGGTGCTAGCCGCCAGCAGCACCGGCCGCTCCCCCACCACCCCGCGCAGCCGCGCCAGCTCCGCCGCGTCCACCGGCAGCGGCGGGGCCGCGTACTTCAGGTTGCCCGCCGCCCGGGTCGCGCCGCCGGCCGGGGCGCCGAGCCCGAGCAGCCGCGCCGCGTCCTCCCCGCTTTGGGCGAGCACCAGTCGGAAGGAGCCCAGCACCTCCCGCGCTAGCCCGGGCGCGAAACCCCAGGTGCGGGCGGAGCGCGGCGACATCCGCGCGTTCACCAGCCCCATCGGCAGGCCGCGCGCGCGGGCGGCGGCGAGCAGATTCGGCCACAGCTCGCTTTCCACGAACGCCGCCGCGTCCGGGCGCCAGCCGTCGAGGAAGCTCGCCGCCCAGCCCGGCACGTCCAGCGGCGCGAAGCGGTGCAGCACCCGCCCGCGCAGGGCGTCCGGCACGCGCAGCAGCAGCAGCTCGGCCGCTGTCACCGTGCCGGTGGTGACGAGGAAGCGCAACGACGGCCGTGACGCCGCCAGCGCCTCGATCAGCGGCAGCGCCGACAGTGTTTCCCCCACGCTCGCCGCGTGCACCCACAGCAGCGGGCCGGGCGGCCGCGTCGCGTCCTCGCCCCGCCGCTCGCCCATCCGACCAGCGAGCTCCTTGCCGCGCGCGGCGCGCCGGCGCAGGTAGAACGGCAGCAGCGGCGCGGCGAGGCGCGCCGACGCCGCCCAGAGCAGCCCCGCCGGCGTCACGCCGCGGGCACGCCCCGCGCCGCGTCCTTGCGCCCGACCCGGCGCGGAACCTCGGCCGGCGGCGGAACCGGGCCGCCGCGCGCGGCCACCCAGGCGTCGGCGATCGCCCCGGCCTCGTCCATCCCGGACGCGATGCGCGCCAGCGCCGCCCCCGCCTCGTCCCGCGCCACGACCACCGGCGCCCGCACCGCCACCGCGCCGCGCCCGAAGGGCAGGGGCAGCAGCATGCGGTCCCAGGAGGGCAACAGGCGCCGCCGCGTGGTGGCCGCCGCGCAGGGGATCACCGCGACGCCCGACAACGCCGCAATCTGCGCCACCCCCGGCGCCGCTACCCGCCGCGGCCCGCGCGGCCCGTCCGGCGTAATGGCCGCGACGTTGCCCCGCTCCAGCAGCCGCGCGAGGCTCATCATCCCCGCCGCCCCGCCGCGCGAGCTGGAGCCGTGCACGACGTCGAGGTCGAAGCGGCCGATGACGTCGCCGATGAACTGCCCGTCGCGGTGGCGCGACACCAGCACGTGCGCCCGCTTGGGCCGCAGCGCGGGGAACGCTTCCCGCGCCAGGCGCCACAGCATCGGCATCATCGGCAGCCGCTCATGCCAGAAGCTCACGATCACCGGGTTGCCAGGCCCGACCACGTGCGCCACGTCCGCCGCGCCGAGCAGGGTCCAGCGCGTGGTGCGGTACACGATGGCGAGATAGCCGCCGATCAGCCGCGCCGCCAGCGCGACCATTGCGGGATGGCGCAGGAGGCGCTTGAGCATGTCCCCCGCCGGCTAGCACGCCCGGTAGGCCACCGTCAGGGGCCTCCGCCCCCGTCCCCCCCCCGCTCGTCACTGCCGTGCGCATGCCGGCGGCACCGGGACTTGACCCGTCCCGGGCGCCCCTCGGCCGGCTCCGGTCTCCGCTGGGTCTTGCGAGGTCTAGAATGCCCCTGGGTCCCCGGCGGGGTCCAGGGGCGGCGCTCCTGGACCCAGGCCGGACCGACGGAGACCGGGGCCGGCCGAGGAACACCCGGAACCGGCCTCGCCTCGACGCCGTCCGTATTAGACGGCCGTCGCCGGCACCGGCGAGGACTCGACGCCCGAGGTTTGCATCGCCGCCGGCACCAGCGCCTCGCGGAAGCGCGCGGCGCAGGCCGCCCAGGACCAGCGCTCGGCATGGCGACGGCAGGCGGCGCGGTCGGCCCCGAGCGCCGCGAGGCAGGCCGCCCGCAGATCCTCGTCGAGCGCGCCCACCGGCTCGGGCGCCCCGCCCACCAACTCCAGCGGCCCGGTCACCGGGTACGCCGCCACCGGCGTGCCGCAGGCCAGCGCTTCCAGCAGCACCAGCCCGAAGGTGTCGGTGCGCGAAGGGAACACGAAGCAGTCGGCCCCGGCGTAGGACGCGGCCAGCACGCCGTTGTCGCGGAAGCCGGTGAAGCGCGCCCTCGGAAAGCGCGCCCGCAGCGCCGCGCGCTGCGGCCCGTCGCCCACCAGCACCTTGGACCCCGGCAGGTCCAGGCGCAGGAACGCTTCCACGTTCTTCTCCACGGCCAGGCGCCCGGCGTACAGGAACACCGGCCGCGGCAGCCCCGCCCAGGGCTCGGCCGGCGCCGCCCCCGGCGGGTCGGGGCGGAAGCGGTCCAGGTCCACCCCGCGCGACCAGCGCACCACCCGCCGGAAGCCGCGCCCTTCCATCTCGCGCGCCAGCGAGGCGGTGGCCACCAGCGTGCCGGAGGACGCCGCGTGAAAGCGCCGCATCACCGCCCACGACCACGCCGTCGGCACCCCGGTGCGGGCGTGCAGGTATTCGGGGAACTTGGTGTGTAACGACGTGGTGAAGCGCCAGCCGCGCCGCATGCACAGCCCGCGCGCCGCCCAGCCCAGCGGTCCCTCGGTGGCGACGTGCACGGCATCCGGCGCGAATGCGTCCACCAGCCGCGCCAGCCGTCCGCGCACCAACAACGCCAGCCTGATCTCGGGGTAGGAGGGCATGGCCACCGTGCGGAACCGGTCCGGCCCGATCACCTCCACCGCGTCGCCGTCCCGGCGGAGATAATCCGCCACCGTGGACAGGGTGCGCACCACGCCGTTCACCTGCGGCGCCCAGGCATCCGACACGATCAGGATCCGCGCCGGCACCCCCGTCCGCATCAGGCGTCGTCCGTCATGCGGAAACCGGCACCCTGGGCGGCGCCTCGGGGAACCCCGACCCGAGCGAAGCCCCGGGCGGTGCGGGGGCGCGCCGGTCGTGGTGCGACAGGCCCATCTCGCGCACCCAGTCCACCAGTTCCAGCCGGCCGTCGGCGTGCTCCACCAGCGCGGTGCAGCTTTCCACCCAGTCGCCGTCGTTGACGTAGAGCACCCCGCCCACGTCGCGCATCTCGGCGTGATGGATGTGGCCGCACACCACGCCGTCGAAGCCGCCGCGCCGCGCTTCGCCGGCCAGAGCCACCTCGAAGCGGTCGATCGCCTTGACCGCCTCCTTGACCTGCCGCTTGAGCCACTGCGACAGCGACCAGTAGGGATAGCCGAACCTGCGCCGGCCGTAGTTGAACCAGCGGTTCAACCGCAGCGCCCAGTCGTAGGCCCAGTCGCCGAGGTAGGCGATGAACCTGGCGTAGCGCACCACGCTGTCGAACTCGTCGCCGTGCAGCACCAGCAGCCGGCGCCCGTCGGCGGTGCGGTGCTCCGCCTGCCGCGCCAGCCGCACCCCCGCGATCTCCAGGCCCAGCCAGCCGCGGAACATCTCGTCGTGGTTGCCGGGGATGTAGGTCACGTTCGCGCCGCTGCGCGCGAAGCGCAGCACCAGCCGGATCACCTCGTCGTGGTGGCCGTCCCAGTACCAGGACTTCCGCAGCCGCCAGCCGTCCACGATGTCGCCCACCAGGAACAGCCGCTCGCATTCCACCTGCCGTAGGAAGTCCGCCAGGAAGTCGGCGCGGCACCCCTTGGTGCCGAGGTGGACGTCGGAGATGAACACCGTGCGGTAGCGGCGCTTCACGTCCGTCTGGAGCACATGCTTCTCCCGATCCCGTTCGATCCCACGATAGGACGGCGTTCCGTTGCGCGCCGTGAACATTGGGTGAATCCCGGCTCGCCCCCGGCGACGCGCGACCGCCGCCCCGACTATGCCGGGCCCGGATGCTGATCGTCTTCAACCCTGCCGCCGGCCGCCGGCGGCGGCGACGCCTGGAACGCGCCCTGGCGCTGCTGCCCGGCGCCCTGGTCGCCGAAACCACCACCGCCGGCCACGCCGAACACCTAGCGCGCGAGGCGGTGTCGGGCGGCGAATCGCTGGTGGTGGCGGCCGGCGGCGACGGCACGGTGGCCGAGGTCGCGGCGGGGCTGGCCGGCACCGGCGCTGCGCTCGGGCTGCTGCCGCTGGGCACTGCCAACGTGCTCGCCCACGAGCTGGGCGTGCCGCTGCGCCCCGAACCCGCCGCGCTGTCGCTGCTGCGCGGCCGCGACCTGCCGATGTGGCCGGGCATCGCCCGCTTCGGCAACGGTCGCACGCGCCTGTTCGTGCAGATGCTGGGCGCCGGCTTCGACGCGGCGGTAGTGGCCGGGCTCGACCTGCGGCTCAAGCGCGCCGTGGGGCGCGGCGCCTACGGCTGGCAGACCCTGCGCGAGCTGCCGCGCTACGGCTTCGCCCCCGTGGAAGCGCGGCTGGACGACGGCCCGCCGCTCCGCGCCGCGAGCGTGGTGGTGACGAAGGGCCGCCTCTACGCCGGCCGCTTCCTGCTCGCGCCCGGCGCGACGCCGCTGGCGCCCGGCCTCCACGTCGCCCTGGTGCGCGGCGGCGCCCCCCGCGCCGCCCTGGCCGGTGCCCTGCTGCCGCTCGGCCTGCTGCCCCGCATGCCCGGCGTCACCCTGCTGCGCGCCGCTCGCGTGTCCTTGTCCGGCGCCGGCGTGCCCGCCCAGGCCGACGGCGACCCCGCCGGCACCCTGCCGGTGCGGATCGAGGACGCGCCCGGACCGCTGCGCCTGCGCGTGCCCTGACGCGGGTGCCATCATACCGCGACCGGCTGCGTACGGACCGTGGCCGAACCCTTCAGGCGGCCTGCTCGCCCGTCACCGGCGCCGGCGTGGCGTCCGCCGGCGGCAAGCTCCGCAGCAACCACAGCATCAGCGCCATCGCCGGCAGCGCCGCGGCCGTGGTCAGCACGAAGAAGCCCGGCCAGCCCAGCGCCTGCGCCAGCCAGCCCGAGGACGCGCCCAGCGTGCGCAGCGGCACCGCGGCCAGCGACGACAGCAGCGCGTACTGCGTCGCCGTGAAGGCGCGCGAGGTCAGGCCGCCGAGGTAGGTCAGGAAGGCCGCGTCCGCGAGCCCGTCGGTGAAGTTCTCCACCGCCACCTGCGCCCACAGCGTGGCCACGTCGTGCCCGGCGTGCGCGAGGGCCACGTACATCAGGTTCGACAGCATCTGCCCCAGCCCGGTCAGCACCAGGGCCCGCGCCACGCCGATCCGCCGGATCAGCCACCCGCCCGCCAGCGCCCCGGCCAGCGTGGCGAACAGCCCGAAGCCGGCCGAAACCGTCGCCACTTCCTCGCGCGAGAAACCCAGCTCCCGGTAGAACGGCGTGGTCATCACCCCCGCCAGTGCCTCGCCCAGCTTGAACAGCGCCACGAATAGCATGACGGCGAGCCAGTTCGGCCGGCGCGCGAAGTCGGCGAAGGGCTCCACCACCGCCGCCCGCAGGCGCGCCGACCAGGAGCCACGCGCCGGCGCCGCCCCGGGCGGGGGAGGGCCGAGCAGGGTGGCCGTGAGCCCCACCGCCACCACCGCCGCCGCGCAGGCGGCGTAGGCCCACAACCAGCCCGCCGAACTTACGATCAGCAGGGCGCCCGCGCCCGAGAACAGCAGCGCGCCGCGGTAGCCCCACACGTAGCAGGCCAGCCCGTAGCCCTGCCGGTGCTCCTCCAGCACCTCGATCCGGTAGGCGTCCACCACCACGTCCTGGCTGGCCGACAGGAACGCCACCGCCACCGCCAGCGCCACGGTCGCGCCCGCCCCCGTCGCCGGGTCGGTGGCGCCCACCGCCAGGATGCACAGCGCCAGCAGCGGCTGGATCAGCGCCAGCCAGCCGCGCCGTCGCCCCAGCCGTCGGAACGGCACCGGTGCCGGCCCGTCCAGCACGGGCGACCACAGGAACTTCAGCGAGTAGCTCAGCCCGATCAGCGCGGTCAGCCCGATCGCCGTGAGCGCGATGCCGGACTCCGCGAACCACTGCCGCAGCGTAAAGGCGGTCAGCGGCAGCGGCACGCCGGCCGAGAAGCCCAGGCCCAGCAGCACGAGGAAGCGGCGGTCGGGCAGGCGGAGGGCACGCGTCACCCGCCCACCCTGCCGCAAGCCGCGCCGCGTCGGAAGTCGCGCCCGACCCCGGGCCCGGACCTCGCCCTGCGGATCGGGCGCGTCACCCAGCGCGTCCCGCCCCGCGCCTCAGCCCATGGTGCGACCCGGCCCCGACCATCCTTCGCCGGCGGGCGGGCGCCCGGGCGCGCGGCTCACTTGCCCCGGCCGGTCTTCTCCTGCAGCGCATCGATCCGCTTGCTCGCCTCGGCCTTGCTCAGCGTGGGATCGAACTCCTCGTGCGCCTGCTCGCTCAGCGTCTTGAGGTAGGACGCCTGGGCGCCGGTCATCTCCTCGTCGCCCGTGGTCCAGGTGTCGGGGTCCTTGACCGCGTTGGAGTTCGCGTCGGGATGGGTCTTGGGATCGGAATTGTCTTCGGTCACGGCGTGGCTCCTGTTGGGACGATCCGCAGGTCGTCCCCGGCGCTGCCGAAGCAACCCCGGGGACGCGATGTTCACCCAACGTTCCAGGCGTCCCGGGGTTGCCTGTCCCGAAACTACTGCAGGTCCACCACGGTCAGGTCCTGGAACCAGGATTGCGCCGACACGAACCCCCGCACCCGCCGCGACATCGCCCGGGGATTGAGGTCGTGCACCACGTACAGCCACGGCGCCCCGTCCACCAGCCGCTCGTGCGCCGCCACCAGCGCCGCCCGCGCCTCGTCCGGGTCGCGGGTGTTCTCCAACCGTGCGAAGGCGGCGTCGAAGCCCAGGTCGATCCAGTGCCCGGCGTTGGACCCGCGCGGCGACGCGTTGGCGCCCAGGAACCACCGCGCCATCTGCGACGGGTCCGACGACACCAGCGAAATGTTCACCGCGTCCGCCCCCAACCAGGCCGGGGTGTCGGGGGCGGCGCGCTGGGCGCCGAGTAGGGTGTTCCATTCCACCACCGCGAACTCGACCTGCACGCCGCAGTGCTCGCTCAGCGACTGCTGCATCGCCTCGTTCATCGGCAGCGGCAGCATCTGCCCCGAGCCGGAGTTGGAGATGCCCACCTTGAGCCGCAGCGGCCGGCCCGCGTTGTACCCGGCCTCCGCCAGCAGCGCCCGGCCGCGCGCCGGGTCCAGCCGGTAGCGGTTCACGGGCGCGCCGAACAACGGGTCGGACGTCTTGTAGAAGCCCACCGCCGGCTCCGCCGTGCCGTTGAGCAGCGCCACGATGCCATCGCGGTCCACGCAGTAGTTCAGCGCCTGCCGCACCCGCAAGTCGGTCACCGGGCTGCCCGCCCGGCCGGCGGCGAACACCCAGGGCCAGACGTGCGGGTAGGAGTTGGTCACTACGCTGAACCCGGCCTGCTTGAGCGAGTCGATGCCGTCCGGGGGCGGCACCTCGATCCAGTCCACCTGCCCCGAGCGCAGCGCCGCCAGCCGGGTGTTGGCTTCAGGGATCGGCCGCAGCACGATCCCGTCCAGCCTGGGCCTCCTGGCGGCATCCCAGTAGCCGTCATTGCGCGCCAGCTCCACGCTCTGCCGCGGCGTGAAGCGGCTGATGCGGAACGGACCCGTCCCCGCCGGCGCCAGCGCCACCCGCGCCCAGTCGCGCCCCGCGTCCTCCCAGGCCTTGGGCGAGGCGAACAGGATGTAGGGCACCAGGTAGGGGAAGTAGGAGATCGGCCGCGAGGTCCGCAGTTCCACCGTGGCGTCGTCGATCTTGCTCCACCCGGCCAGCCCCGCCAGCCGCGCCCGCGCGATGGCGGCCCCCTGCGGCTCGGACTGCGGCGCGCCGTCGCGGAAGAAGCGCTCCATGTTCCAAACCACCGCGTCGGCGTCGAACGGCGCGCCGTCGTGGAAGCGCACGCCCTGCCGCAGGTGGAAGCGCCACCGCGTCAGGTCCGCCTCGTCCTGCTCCCACCGCTCGGCCAAACCGGGGCGCAGCCCCGCTGGCGCGTCGGCGCGCGCGAGATCCCATAACACCAAGCTCTCGAACACCGGGTAGCCGAGGAAGCGCATCCCCTCGTAGCCGTTGTTGGGCATCCCCGTGGTGGTGGGCACGTCGGTCGCCGTCATGGCAATGCGCAGGATCTTCGGCGGGGCGGGCTGCTGGGCGGCGGCGGGGAGGGTGAGGGCGAGGAGGGCGGCGACGGCGTTCTTGAGGACTGGATTGAGCATGGGGACGGGCTTCTCGCGGGAGTTCCGGCGCTCGGCCCTGCAAGGTCCGTGCCCTAACCCTTCGTGACGATCGGTGCCCGCGCCAGCGGGTTCAGCCGGCAATCGCTCCCTACCCTCGACGGTCGCGATCGCAACCGAGCCCTCGAAGCGTGGTTACCCGTTCCACCTGGGTGCTTCAGCCATGGAACTACGCCTCAGCCTCATCACGCTGGGCGTCACCGACCTGACCCGCGCCACGACCTTCTACGAAGGCCTGGGCTGGCCTCGAAGGGTATGTGCGGCCGAAGGCGTCGCCTTCTTCCAGCTCGTCGGCATGGGTTTGTCGCTTTACCCACGCTCTGAACTGGCGGCGGACGCCGGCGTGCCCGTGCAGGCCCAGCCCTCGCAAGGCTTCACCCTCGCGTACAACACCAGAAACCGGGCCGACGTGGACGCCGTGCTCGCACGGGCAGAAGCACTCGGAGGGCGAATTACCCGACCTGCTCAGGAAGCACTCTGGGGGGGCTATCACGGGCACTTCGCCGATCCCGAGGGCTTCTTGTGGGAAGTCGCTTGGAACCCGGGCTTCGCCGTCGCGGCCGACGGCGCCCTCGGCCTACCGGAGTAACGGCTTCGTCGCTCCGCGTCGCGACTTAAGCTTCCCACCAGCCCGGCCATCGCGCGCTTCACCCCCCGCCAGCGCCTCCGCCGCGCTCAGCGTTCCCTCGTACAGCGCCCGCCCGACGATCACCCCGGCAATCCCCCCCGCCTCGCGCAGCGCCCGCAGATCTCCCACCCCCGCCACCCCTCCGGAGGCGATCACCGGCGTCCCCACCCGCGCCGCCAGCGCCGCGGTCGCCGCCACGTTCACGCCCCCCAGCATCCCGTCGCGCTCGATATCGGTGTGGATGATCGCCGCCGCCCCGGCGTCCTCGAAGCGAAGCGCCAAGTCGAGTGCCGTCATCTCCCCCAGCTCGGCCCAGCCCTCGGTCGCCACGAACCCGCCCCGCGCGTCGATGCCGATCGCCACCCGCCCGGGATGCGCCCGGCACGCCGCCCGCGCGAAGTCGGGGTCCTTGGCCGCCGCCGAGCCCAGGATCACCCGCGCCACCCCGGCTTCCAGCCAGCCTTCCAGCGTCGCCATGTCCCGAACGCCGCCGCCGAGCTGCACCGGCAGCCGCACCGCCGCCAGCACCGCCCGCACCGCTCCCGCGTTGGCCGGCCGTCCGGCGAAGGCGCCGTCCAGGTCCACCACGTGCAGCCACCCGAACCCCGCGCGCTCGAAGGCCGCCGCCTGCGCCGCCGGGTCCTCGCCGTACACCGTGGCCCCCGCCATCTCGCCCCGGCGCAGCCGCACCACGCGCCCGCCCTTGAGGTCGATGGCGGGATACACTTCCAGCCTCACGCGCCCTCGTCCCGGCCCGCGCGCCGGCCGCGCCCCGGCTCCAGCAGCTTGTAGTAGTGGTGCCCGGCCACCGTGGCCCCGTCCACGCGGGCGTAGGCGGGGTGTGTGCCCCAGCGGACGTAGCCCCGCCCCTCGAACAGCGTGATCGCGGTCGCCTGCGTTTCCCGCACGTCTAGGTTCAGCACCCGGTGCCCCAGCGCCGCCGCCCGCTCCTCCACCCGCCGCACCAGCAGCCGCGCCAGCCCGTGCCCGCGCGCGTAGGGGGCGACGTAGGCGTGGCTCAGCTTGGCCGCCCAGGCCTGCGCCTCGTTGTTGCGTGGCGGCCGCAGCAGCTGGGCACTGCCCACCGGATGCCCGTCGAGCCGAGCCACGAACAGCTCGCATTCAGGGACCAGCATCACGCCCCGGAAGTAGCGCGCCAGCGACTCCCGCCCCTGCGGCGCCACCCAGCCGAAGCCGCCGCCCTCGATGATGGCGGCATCGGTCGCCTCGCACAGCTCCGACAGCTCGGTCTCGTCGAGCGAGAACACCCGCTCCACCGACAGCTCGTGCGACAGCCCGGGCGCCACGGCGGGCTCGGCGCCGGGCAGCGGGCCCGCGCCGCTCACGGCGACCACCGCAGGAAGTTCGCCAGCAGCCGCAGCCCCAGCGCGCCGCTCTTCTCCGCGTGAAACTGCGTGCCCGCGAGGTTGTCGCGCCCCACCATCGCCGTCACCGCGCCGCCGTACTCGGCGCTGGCGAGCAGCTCCTCGGGGCGCCCGCCGCGTAGGGCGTAGGAATGTACGAAGTACGCGTGCTCCCCCGGCGAGACGCCCCGCAGCAGCGGGTGCCCGGGTGCCGCGAGGTCCAACCCGTTCCAGCCCATCTGCGGCAGCGGCAGCGTCACCTCCCCCTCGCGCGGGTCCATCGGCGCGATCTCGCCGGCGATCCAGCCCAGCCCCGGCGTTTCCCCGTGCTCGAGCCCGCGCCCGGCCATCAGCTGCATCCCCACGCACACTCCCAGGAACGGCACGGCGCGGCGACCGGCGGCCTCGCGCAGCGCCTCCTCCATTCCCGGAGCCGCGTCCAACGCGCGGCGGCAGGCGGCGAAGGCGCCCTGGCCCGGCAGCACCACCCGGTCGGCCCGCGCCACCTCCTCTGCCCGGTTCGTCACCGCGATGGCGGCCGCCACCCCGCTTTCCGCCGCGGCGCGCGTGAAGGCCCGCCGCACCGAGGCGAGGTTGCCCGCGCCGGTGTCCACCACCGCCACCCTCACGGCACCATCCTCACAGCCCGGCCCTCACGATCGCGTCGCCCCCAGCCGCAGGATCGCCTCCTCCTCGTCGCGCCCCACCACCACTCCCGACACCGGCCGGCCGCGCCGCGCCAGCACCCAGCGCTCGGCGTCGCGGCCGTGCCAGCCGGTGAACAACGCCAGCGCCAGCCCGAACGGGAAGCGCCAGGGCTCCGGCAGCAGCGCGACGGCGGCGAGCACCGGCAGCCAGCCCAGCAGCGGCAGCCACAGCCCTTTCGCCGCCAGCCACAGCGGCCCGAACAGGAACGCCGCCCACGAGAAGCCCTCCGGCACCAGCAGCGGCGGCGCCGGCCGCGCCGTGTCCCGCGCCGGCTCGTGCACCGTGAACACCCGCGTCACGCTTCCAGCATCCCCTTGGTGGACGGCACCGCGCCGGCCGCGCGCGGATCGTGCTCCACCGCCTCGCGCAGCGCCCGGGCGACCGCCTTGAAGCAGCCCTCGGCGACGTGGTGGGCGTTGTGCCCGTGCCGCAGCACCACGTGCAGGGCGAACAGCCCGTTCGACGAGAAGGCGCGGAAGAACTCCTCGAACAACTCGGTGTCCATCTCGCCGACCTTGGGCCGCTCGAACGGCACCCGCCACACCAGGAAAGCGCGCCCCGACAGGTCCACCGCCGCTTCCGTCAGCGCCTCGTCCATCGGCACGGCCGCGTGGCCGTAGCGGCGGATGCCGCGCTTCTCCCCCAGCGCCCGCCGCAGCGCCTGCCCCAGCACGATGCCCACGTCCTCGGCCGTGTGGTGGAAGTCCACGCCGAGGTCGCCGCGCGCTTCCACCACCAAGTCCAGCATCGCGTGCCGGGCGAGGGCGGTGAGCATGTGGTCGAGGAAGCCGATCCCCGTGCGCACCTCCGCCCGCCCGGTGCCGTCCAGGTCGAGCGAGAGCCGGATCGCGGTCTCGGCCGTTTCGCGCGTGATCTCGGCCGCGCGGCGTGCGGCGGGCGGGGGGGCGTCCATGGCGCCGATGTAGTCCGTGCCCGCGCCCGGGGCAAAGTCCCGCCGCGCTCGGGTTCGGCACGCCCCGCCCCGGAGGGCTCAGCGGTCGATCAGGATGTAGTTGACGGTGACGTCCACCGTGGTGCTGCCTTCCGGCGTGCCGGGCGGGAAGGCTGGCACCCGCTGGCCGCGGAACACCGCCTGCGTCGCCAGGTCGAGCCAAACCGAGCCGGAACGGGCGCGCAGCTGCAGCGACTGCACGCTGCCGTCGCGGTTGATCACCACCCGCACGGTGTTGGGGCCGTCCTCGCCGGCGCGCCGGGCCAGCTCGGGGTATTGGAGGTGCGACTGCACCCAGGCGCGGAATGCGGCGCTCCAGTCCCGTCCCGGGTCCACCCCGGCCACGATGCTGGCCAAGCTCCGGGAGTTGCCGGCAGCGCTCGGCGTCGGGGGGTGCGCCCCCGGCACCGCGCCCAGCGCCAAGTCCATCGTGCCCCGGCGCGGCGCCGGCCGGGCGGCGGAGGACCCTGCGGGCGAGGGCTGCGCGAAGCTGATCGGCGGCCCGTGGCTTAGGTCCAGCGCGCCGGCGAAGGGCGACGGGCGCGGGGCGGGACGGGCCGCCACCACCGGGGGCTGCGGCTGCGCCGACGGCTGGGGTGGCGGTGGCGGCTCCGCTTCCGCGACGGCGGCGGGCGGCGGCGGCAGCGCGCCGTCCGGCGTCGCGACCGGGGGCAGGTCGGGCGGCGCC
>CAXTEL010000016.1:0-56869 GCA_964243365.1 uncultured Roseomonas sp.
TCGCGGGCGCCACCGCGGGGCAGCTCTCGGGGGCGGATTTCGCCTTCGGGTGAGGGGGAGGTCCGGATCTCTGGCCGGCGTGGGGGAAGCCCTCCCGCGTCGGCCGGACCTCGCTGCGGCGTGCTCGAACGGGACCGAGGCAACAAGCTTCGCTCGTGGCCCAGACCGGCCCCGCCCGCTTCCAGCCCGGCCCGCTTCGGGCTAGTGAGGCCGCCACGCCGCGTGACCCCCGCGCGCGTTCCGAAGGGCACAGGAACCGACGCGATGCAGGCCGAATCCACCTTCCACGCCCCCAACGCCGGCACCATCGCCGCGCCGCGCGCCGAAGTGCTGCGCGCCGCGCTGGCGGCGGCCGGCCTGGGTGTCCTGCTGCTCTGGGGCGTTGGCTTCGCCGGCAGCGACATGCTGCACGCGGCCGCGCACGACGCCCGCCATTCCATCGGCTTCCCCTGCCACTGAGGCGACCGACGTGCGCACCTTTCGACGTCTGTTCTTCGCCGCCCTGTTCGCGGGCCTGCTCGCCGGCTTCGTCGTCACGGCGGCGCACCAGCTCGGCACCGTGCCGTTGATCCTCGCCGCCGAGGTTTTCGAGGCGGCCGCAGAAGCGCCGGCCGCCGTGGGGCCCGACCACGGCGGCGCAACGCCGAGCGCACATGCCCACGCCGACGGCGCCGTGCACGACCACGCCGGGGGCTGGGAGCCGGCCGACGGGATCGAGCGCGCCACCTACACGCTGCTCGCCGATCTGCTGGCCGGCGTGGCCTACGCGCTGGTGCTGGTGGCGGCGCTGGCCCTGCGCGGCGGCGCCGTGGACTGGCGAAGGGGGCTGCGCTGGGGCCTCGGCGGCTTCACGGCCTTCGCCCTGGCACCGGGCCTCGGCCTGCCGCCGGAGGTGCCGGGCACGGAAGCCGCACCCCTGCTCGACCGCCAGTTCTGGTGGTCGGCCACCGCGGTGCTCACCGCTGGCGGGCTGGCGCTGCTGTGCCTGACCCGCCATCTCGCCTGGGCGGCGCTGGGCGCGGCGTTCATCGTGCTGCCTCACCTCGTCGGCGCGCCAGCCCCGGCCGGACACGCCTCGCTCGCCCCGGAAGCGCTGGCGCAGCGCTTCGCGGTGCTGTCCACGCTGGCGAACTTCGTGTTCTGGCTGGTGCTCGGCACCGCCGCGGGCCACCTCTACGGACGCGCGGCGGCGCGCGCCTGAACGCCGGCCCTTTCGCGCGGGAGACCGGGAGCCGACCGGCGGTGGGCACGGCAGCCGGAGTCGGCAGGGTCGCTCGATCGGGTGCCGGGCCGGGTCTGCTCAGGTCCAGTACAGCACCCTCGCCGCCGGCAGGTGCCGCGCCACGGAGCCCTCCAGGGCGGCGCGCATCTCACGCATCCGCTCCTTCGGGTAGACCCACTTGGTGGAGCCGAACTTCGTCAGCTTCCGGGTGCGCGCCGCCTCGTCCATCTCCAGCGACGAGCCGGGATACCAGCCGTCCAGCACCTCCTTGGAGCCGGGGGTGAAGCGGTGGGTGATCAGCTCCACCGTCAGGTCCGGGTCGGTCGCCCCCGCCAGCGCCTCGGCCGCATCGGCCAGCAGCCGGTTGTACTCCTCCCGCCAGTCCGGCAGCGGCATGATCGGCGCCACGGTCAGCCCGATCCGGTAGCCCGCCAGCGCCGCCCGCCGCATCGCCGCCAACCGCGCCGGCATCCGCGGCGCCCCGCCCTCGAAGCGCTCCGCCCCACGCGCGTTGACCGAGAAGCGGATTCGCGTCCGCCGCCCGTGCGGCAGCGCCAGCAGCGGTTCCACCGCGTCGAACTTGGTGGTGAAGCGCAGCTGCACCGGCGCGTCCCAGGCCCCGAAGAAGCGCACGCACTCGGCCAGCGAGCCGGTGAGGTGCTCGATCCCCAGCGGGTCGGTGTAGCAGGACGCCTCGTAGGTCGTGCCTTCCCCGGCGCGCGCGGCGTCGAGCGAGGTCACGCCCCCCTGCCCCAACAGCGGCGGCAGCTCGGCCAGCACCTCGTCGAGGTTGGCGTAGGCGCGCACGATCGGCGGCCCGGCCAGCGATCCCGCGAGATAACAGTAGGAGCAGTGCGCCGGGCAGCCCTCAGCGAGGTCGAAGCGCCAGTCGGCCGAGGGCGGGATCGGCTGCGGCCGCCGGCGCGAGGGCGAGGCGTTCACCACCGCCAGCGTGGTCTTGGCATCCCGGTAGGTGTCGGGCAGCCCCGACAGCCGGTCCGCCTTCAGCCGCACCACCTCCGCCCCCAGCGCCGCGGCGCGCTCGACGATCGCCGCCCCCCGGGGCCGCTCGAAAGCGGAAGGCGTGACCAGCACCCGCCGCGGCGTCCAGGGCCGGAAGCGCGGCGGCGCGGGCGCGTCGCCGGGAAGGGTGGGCGACGTCGCGTCGGGCGGCGTGGCTGCGAGCACATCCTGCATGCCGGACATGTCGTGCGCTCCCGCGCGGATCGCGAGACCCGCCCGCTTCACGAGAGCGTCCCGGCACCCGGGCGCGACGATCCCCGCCCGACCGCGTCATCGGCGGGACAGCGGCGGCGAGAGCCCGGCGCCGGGGCATCGGCCGCGCCGCGCCGCGCCGGGCGTCACCGAAGTGTCGCGCCCGCCCCGCGGGACGCGATTTACGAGGACCGCGATGCACTACGTCGCCCTGGCCACCGACTACGACGGCACCATCGCCCGCGACGGCGCCGTGGACGAACCCACGGTCACCGCGCTGGAGCGGCTGCGCGCCGGCGCCCGCAAGCTGATCCTGGTGACCGAGCGGGAGCTGCCCGACCTGCGGCGCTGCATGCCGCGCCTCGACCTGTTCGATTTGGTGGTGGCCGAGAACGGCGCCCTGCTGTTCAACCCCGCCACCCGCGAGGAGCGCCCACTGGCCGAGCCGCCGCCCGAGCGCTTCGCCGCCCGGCTGCGCGAGCTGGGCGTGGACCCGTTCTCGGTCGGCCGCGTCGTCGTCGCCTCCTGGGAGCCCAACGAGGGCCGCGTGCTGCGGGCGATCCGCGAGCTGGGACTGGAGCTGCAGATCACCTTCAACAAGGGCGCCGTGATGGTGCTGCCCGCCGGCGTCACGAAGGCGTCAGGCGTGGCGGCGGCGCTGGCCGAGCTGGAACTCTCGCCCCTCAACTGCGTCGGCGTGGGCGACGCCGAGAACGACACCGCCATGCTGGACCTGTGCGGCCTGCCGGTGGCGGTGAGCAACGCTCCTGCCCTCGCTGAAGGAGCACGCGGCGCTGGTGACGCGCGGCGCGCGCGGGGAGGGCGTGGCCGAGCTGATCGACCGCCTGCTCGCCACCAACTTTTCCGAACTGGACACCGCCCCCGAGGGGCCCGCGACGCGCGAGCGGGTCCTGCTCGCCGGGCCCGAGGGCGGCCGCGGCAACCCCGTGGCCCTGATGCCGCAGCGCCAGTCCCTGCTGCTCGCCGGGGTGTCGGGTGGCGGCAAGTCCACCCTCACCCTGGGCCTGATCGAGCGGCTGGACGAGCACGGTTTCCAGTGCTGCGTGCTCGACCCTGAGGGCGACTAGGAGGACACTAGGGGCGCCGTCACGGTGGGATCGGCCGACGCCGCCCCCGACCCCGCCCGCGTGCTCGAAACCATCCGCAAGACCCGCGGCGGCGTCGTGGTGAACCTGCTGGGCGTCAAGCTCGCCGACCGCCCCGCCTCCCTCGCCGGCCTACTGCCCGAGCTGCTGGCCCTGCGCGCCCGCTTCGGCTGCCCGCACTTCGTGGTGGCCGACGAGGCGCACCACATGCTGCCCGCGGAGTGGGACCCCGCCGGCACCGCCGCAAGTACGCCGACGGGCGGCTGCGCGACGACCTCAGCTTCTACTTCCGCGGCCCCGACGAACGGCTGAACCTGCAGGCCCACAACCTGACCATCTTCGTGCAGATGGCCGAGGGCGTGGAAAGTGCCACCTGGGAGCACCACCGCCGACGCGGCGACTATTCCCGCTGGCCGCGCGCCTGCGTCAAGGACCGCGACCTGGCTGAGGAGGCGGCGCGGCTGGAGCGTGGCGAACTCGCCCCCTAGGCCGCGGCGCCCCGCGCGTCCATGGGTCGCCGCATGGACGCCCCCGCCGAACCCCCGACCCCCGCCCCGCCGCTGCCCGAGTTCACCGCCGGCGACCTCCTCGAGGCCCGCGCCGTGAACCGCCGACTGGCGCGCACGCCGCGCTTCCGGGTGCGCGGGCAATGGGAGGCCGACCTGGTCAACGGGCTGATCCTCGCCTCCCAGGCGGCGGGCGGCCTGCGCCGGCCGCGCGACGCCCCCCGGCCGGTCGAGCGGCGCGTCGCCGCCGGCGGCCACGCCGTCCGCGTGCGGATCACCCCGGCCGAGGGCCGCTGCCGCGGCGCCTACCTCGACATCCACGGTGGCGCCTGGGCGGTGGGCAACGCCCGCATGAACGACGCGGTCAACGCCGCCCTCGCCCGCGCCGGCTACGCCGTGGCCAGCGTGGACTACCGCCGCTTCGGGCGGCACCCGCTGGAAGCCTGCCTGGCCGACTGCGAGGCGGCGGCGCGCTGGCTGCTCGACGGCGGCGGCACGGAACTGGGCGCGGCCGGGGCGCCGGTGTTCGTCGGCGGCGAGTCCGCCGGCGCCCACCTCGCCGCCTGCACGCTGCTGCGGCTGCGCGACCGCCCGGCGCGTCGGCCGGTGACGGCGGCGGTGCTGTTCTACGGCGTCTACGACCTCGCCGGCACGCCCTCGCTGCACGCCGCCGACCGCGGCACCCTGGTGCTGCACGGCCCCACCGCCGCGCGCAACCTCGCCCGCCTCACCCCCGGCCTGGACGCGGCGGCCCGGCGCGACCCGTCGCTGTCGCCGCTGCACGCCGACCTGCGAGCGCTGCCGCCGGCCCTCCTCGCGGTGGGCGACCTCGACCCGCTGCTCGACGACACGCTGCTGCTCCACGCGCGCTGGCGCGACGCCGGGCGCGAGGCCACCCTGCTGCGGGCGCCGGAATCGCCGCACGCCTTCAACCGCTTCGGCACGCGCATGGCCAGGCTCACCAACGCCTACGTGCGGGAATGGCTGGGGGCGTGGTGAGAGTTCGGAGGGAGTGGAGGGCGAGCGTTCACCGACCAAGCTCGACCGACCTCAGGCGACGGAGGTGACATTCAACCAACTCCGGACAGCGCAACACCTTCCACGCCTTCCGCCATTCTCGCGACGACTTCACCGTCTGGTCGGACGATGAGGGTGCATCCGAAGCTGGTGGGAGCAGCATGACCGCCGACGACATCGGCCGACATCACCCAGCATCCGGTCTGGACCGCTCGCGCTTGCGGATTAGCGGTGCTGCGGGAGCGCCATCTGGCGGCCTCGCGCGGCGGCAGCATTTTGTTCAAGGGGTAACAGATCAGGCGTGCGCCCCCGGCCGCCAAGCGCATCGCCGTTTCCGAAAAGTTCGCGTCGTCGCAGACGTTCGCCCCGAACGACCAGCCACGCGCGCTGAAGACCGGGCTCTCGCGTCCCGGGGTGATGCCATCCTCGTTGGGGTGAGCCTTGGAATAGGTGCCGATCGACCTTTCCGCGGCGGTCGGCGAGGGCCGTGTTGAGCGGTGTGTCGCCGTGACGCTCGATCATGCCGAAGACGACCGTCGCCCGTGTTCCGGCGAAGTGTTTCAGAAGCTCCGTGATCGCTGGACCAGCGACGCAGAAGGCACGCCCTTCCAGGGTGTCGCGGTCGGTGGCGTGACCCCGGAGATGGCACTCGGGAAGCACGGCGGAACCGACGTCGTGGCGGTCCGCCCAGGCCAAGTCCTGCGTCGGAATCCTTCCCAAGCTCGGCACATCGTCGAATGTCGGTCGGCGCTGGAAGGCCGCCGCGCGCAGGACCGGCATCTTCCTGGTGAGCGTTCGCCGCCGCCCTCACAACCCCTCTCCCCCCGCCTCCACCATGCCCAGCACCGCCGCCGCCCGCGCCCGCACCGCCGCCAGCCGCTCCGGCCTCATGCGCTCCATGTTCCGCACCGCCACCCGCATGCGCTGGTTGCTCTCGAACCGCTCGGCGTGCCGCGCCACGAAGTCCCAGTACAGGCTGTTGAACGGGCAGGACCGCTCGCCCACGGCGTCCTTCACGTCGTAGTGGCACCCCCCGCAGTAGTCGCTCATGCGGTCGATGTAGGCCCCCGACGCCGCGTAGGGCTTGGATGCCATCAGCCCGCCGTCGGCGTGGATCGCCACGCCGTGCACGTTGGGCAGCTCGACCCATTCGTAGGCGTCGGCGAACACCACCATGTACCATTCGTTCACCTCGGTCGGGCTCAGCCCCATCAGCAACGCCAGGTTGCCGGTCACCATCAGCCGCTGGATGTGGTGCGCGTAGGCGAGGTCGCGCGTCTGCTCCACCACCTGCCGCACGCAATTCATCCGCGTTTCGCCCGACCAGTAGAACCGCGGCAGCGGTCGCGTCGCCGCCAGCGCGTTGAGCCCGCCGTACCCCGGCCCCTGCGACCAGTAGATGCCGCGCACGTACTCCCGCCATCCCAGTACCTGCCGGACGAAACCCTCGGCCGCACTCAGCGGCGCTTCGCCGGCGCGATAGGCCTCCTCCGCCGCCTGGCACGTTTCCAGCGGGTCCAGCAACCCGGTGTTGAGCGACGTGGACACCAGCGCGTGGAACAACGTCGGCTCGCCGCGCGCCATCACGTCCTGATGCTGCCCGAAGCGCGCCAGCCGGCGGCGCACGAAATCCTCCAGCGCCGCCCGCGCGTCGGCCGCGGTCACCGGCCAGCCGAACCCGTCCACGTCGCCGAAATGGTCGGGGAAGCGAGCTTCCACCAGCGCCATGACGCCGCGGGTGATGTCGTCGGGCGCGAACACCGGCCGCGCCGGCCCACGCACGCCGCCGCGCAGGGGGGCGCGATTGTCGGCGTCGTAGTTCCATTGCCCGCCCTCCGGCCCACCCTGGTCATCGAGCAGGATGCCGTGCGCGCGACGCATCTCGCGGTAGAAGAACTCCATCCGCGGCTGCCGCTCGCCGGCGATCCATGCGCGGAAGCGCGGAAGTTCGCACAGGAAGCGATCGTCCTCGACGATGTTCACCGGCACCCCCGTCGCGCCTTCCCAGCCGCGCATGTCCTCCAGCAACCGCCACTCGCCGGGATGCGTGCACACCACCTCCGATGATCCGAGTGCCGCCGCCGCGCGCAGCACTTCGCCCCCGAGACTGCCGGTGTTGTCGGGATCGTCGAGCCGGACGTAGCGCACCCGCACCCCGCGCGCCGCGAGCGCCCGCGCGAAGTGCCGCATCGCCGACAGCACCAGCACGATCTTCTGCTTGTGGTGCTTCACGTAGGTGCACTCCGATCGCACCTCGGCCAGCAGCACTGTGTCGCGTTCGGGATCGAGGCCGCGCAGGCTCGGCAGCGCGCGGCTACACTGGTCGCCCAGCACGGGCCGCAGCGCGCCGCCGCCCGCCCCGCTCACCACCGATCGCCCGGGCGCGACGCGGCGCGCCCCGACGCCCGGCGGATGGGCCGGGTCGCGGCGTTCGGGTCCGGTGTCCCGGCGACCGCGCCCCGGCGTTTCGCGCCGGGGGCGACGGCGTCGCCCGCCCTTCGGGCCGGCACCCGCGCCCGGAGGCGAGGCCGCCGCCCGCCATCCCCGCGCCGGCCCGGCACCGCCGCCCCGGTAAGGAAGTAAGATTGTAAGGAAGTAAGGCGCTCGGCCGCCCCTGGCCCCCGCGTCAACCGCGGCTCCGCACGCTCGACCGGCCGCCGTCCACCGCCATCACCTGCCCGGTGATCCAGCCCGCCGCGTCCGACAGCAGGAAATCGGCTAGCGCTGCGGCGTCCTCCGGCTCGCCCAGGCGCGGGATCGGATGCTGCTTGGCGATCGCCTCGGCCATCGGCGCCGAGCGGGTCAGCGGCTCGGCGATGCGGGTCCGCGTCAGGCTCGGCGCGACGCAGTTCACCCGCACGCCCGGGGCCAGCTCGGCGGCCAGCGCGACGGTCAATCCTTCCACGGCCGCCTTGGCCATCGAGACGGCGGCGTGCGACGGGAAGCCCGCTCGCGCCGCCACGGTGGAGAACAGCACCACCGAGCCGTTGCCGGCTCCCAGCGCCACCATCGCCGCCTGCACCGCCATCGCGGCAGCCGCCGCGTTGAGCCGGAAAGCGTCGAGCATGTCCCCTTCCGTGATCCGTCCCAGCGGCTTGAGCACGATGGAGCCGACGCAGTAGGCCAGTCCGGCCAGCGGCGTGCCGGCTTCTCGGATCGCGGCGCCCAGGGAAGCGGCGTCGGTGGCGTCCGCCACCGCGCCCGAGACCCCCAGCTCGCCCCGCAACGCCTCCAGCCGCCCCGCGTCGCGCCCTACCAGGAACGGCTCCGCCCCCCTCGCCAGCAACCGCCGCGCCAGCGCACCGCCGATCCCGCCCGTCGCGCCGATCACCACCACGCGCCCCGCCATGTCCCGCCACCCCGCCAATCTCCGCTCGAACATGGGACAAGCCGCTCGACGCGGTAGCCCCCGCATCGGTTACCACCCGCCTCGCGCGCCCGCCGCCGTCGCGACGCCCGAGCGGCCCCGCCCGCCGTCGCGCCGAAGGGATCGCGCGGGACAAGGAACGGCGCCGGATCGATTTCGGGCGCGAGGACCGGAGTGTTCCGCGCCGAACCGTGCCCCATTCCGTGGAGACGGAGGGATGGCGCCGGGCGGGATGACGCGCCGCCCGGCCGGCGCGGGCCGTCGGCGACGCGACAGGCCCGCGAACCCGTGGCATGCTCCCTTTATGCGTCAGTTGCTGCTGCTGCGGCACGCCAAGTCGTCCTGGGACGACCCCGCGCTGTCCGATCACGCCCGTCCCCTGAACGCGCGCGGCCGCCGTTCCGCCGCCGCCATGGCGGTCGCCCTGCGCACCCTCGACTTCGCGCCGGAGCTGGTCCTGGTAAGCTCCGCCCGGCGAACGCTGCAGACCCTCGAGGCGCTGGGGCCTCTGCCCGGCCTGCCGACGGTCGAAGCCACCGACGACCTCTACCTCGCCCCCTGGACGGCACTGCTCGCGACCCTGCGCGCCGTGCCGGCAGCCGTGCGGTCGGTGCTGCTGGTGGCGCACAACCCCGGCCTGCACGACCTCGTGCTCTCCCTGGCCTCGGGAGCCGCCCGGCCGGAGATCGCCTCGACGGATGCCTTCCCGGCGACGAGCCCGGCCGCGGAAGCGCCGCCGCTGCCGGGCCTTCCCGCGAAAGCGGCGGGCGCACGGCCTGCCGACCTCGCCGCGCGCCTGGCGGACGGCTATCCCACCGGCACGCTGTGCGAACTGGCGGTGTCCGTCCCCTGGGCAGGGCTGGAACCCGGCAGCGGTCGCTTGGTGCGGCTCGTGGCCCCGGGCGACCTGTCGGCGAGGTCCGCGTGACCGTGGTGCCCGACACCCCCCGCCCCATCGCACCTCGCGCGGCCGCGGCGCTTGCCGACGCCGAGCCGGACGACCTTCTCGCCCCGCCGATCCCCGCCGGGCCGGTGCTGGACGAGGCACCGGGCGGGGATCGGCCGCACGCGCACCGGGACGGTGCCGCGGACGGAACCGGGGCCGACCGGCCGGCAGCGCTGCCGATCGCCGTGGAACTGGAGCTGCCGACCGGCGCCGGGATCCGCACCTGGACCCACCCCGCCCTGCGCCCACCGGCCGGCCGGCCGCGCGCCGTCGCCGAGGCGCTGGTCTGGCTCGACGGCGCCGACGCTCCGTTGGCCGAGGCGGGCCTGCTGCTGGAGCGACCCCGGCGCGGCGCCGATCGGCTCCTGCGCTGCCTGCCCGAGCGCCCCTGCCCCGCCGCGCCCGCCGCGGTGCTGCGGGAGGTGGCTTTGGGCGAGGCGCCGCGCGAGGCCGGGGGTGCCACCGTCGCGCCGGTCGCCGCCTTCACCGGCCGACGCTCCGAGGCGGATCTCGCCCACCACGCCGGCCCGGTGCGCGCGGTGCTGCTGGACGGGATCCTGCGCGGCGTCACCGCCGAGGCCGCGGTCGCGCGCCTCGTGTTGTCCGGCTCCGCTGCGGCCGTGCTGCCATTGTGCGAGGCGGTGGACGGCCGCCCCGCACGCGCCACGCTGCCCGAGGTCGCCCGCGCCCTGGCCCTGGACATGCCGCCGCGCGCCCGCGCCCGCGGTGCCCCCGACCTATCGGGCTGCGAGACGGTGGGCGAGGCGCTGCGCGGGGCGATGGCCCACCTGGGCGAGGTGCTGCTCCATCTGGCCCCCGAGGCTCGGCTCGGCGCCGGGCCGGAGCCGGTGCACGGCATGCGCGTCGCCGCGCGCCGGCTGCGCTCGGTGCTGAAGGTGTTCCGCCCGCTCTCGGAGGCGCCCTCCCTGCGCACCCTGGACGCGAGGACCGGCCAGTTGGCGCGGCTGCTCGGGGGGGCGCGCGACTGGGACGTGTTCCTGGGCGGCACGGCGGCCCGCCTGGCCGCGAGCGCCGGGCCCGAGCCGCGGCTGGCCGCCCTGCTGCGCGCCGCGGAGGGACGCCGGCGGGCCGGCTACGAGGCGCTGTCCGGCGAACTGGACGGCCCCGGGTTCCGGGCCCTCGCCCGCGCGCTGGTGGCCGCGGCGCACGGCGAGCCTTGGCACGGCGAGCTGCCCGACCCCGCCCTGGCCGACGCGCCGCTGCGCGAGCACGGCAGTGCCGTGATGGGCAAACGCTGGCGCAAGCTGCTGGCCGGCGGCGAGGCGATGGCGGAGCTGGACGATGCCGCGCTGCACGAGCTGCGCTTATCGGCCAAGCGGTTGCGCTACGCCGGCGAGGTTTTCGTTCCCCTGTGGCCGGGCAAGCCGGCGCGGCGTTTTCTCGCCCGCCTCGCGGCGCTCCAGGAGGCGCTCGGCCTAGCCAACGACGCCGCCGTGGCGCGCGGCCTCGCCGCCTCGCTGGCCGGTCGCGACGGTCGCGCCGCCTGGGCCGCCGGACTGGTGGAAGGCTGGGCCCTGCGCGGCGCAAGCAGCGCCCGTCGCGATGCGCGGGATGCCTGGAAGCGCTTCGCCCGGACGGATGCCTTCTGGTGAGGCGGGTTCCGACGCCGCGTGCCGCGCCGATCGACGGGGCAGCATCTCACCACTCCCAACCGCATCGCCCGGCATGCTAGGCAGTGACCGGTGCTGCACAGACGACGCATCTTCCGGCCCGCCCCGACCGCCCACCGTTGGCCGAGATTTGTTCTCCTGGCGTGCTTCTCGCTCGCGGGGGTGCTGGCCCTGGGCGTGAGCCTGCCCGTCGACCTGCTCGGTTCCGCCCCCGCCGAGCGCAGCTGGACCGCTGAGGCGGCGGAGGTGCGGGTGGTGGACGGCGAGACCCTGAGCTTGGGCGAGCGCGTGGTGCGGCTGGAAGGCCTCAACGCTCCGGCCAGGGGCGTGATCTGCGCGGACCCCACTGGCCGCGATTTCGACTGCGGCGCTGCGGCCGCCGAGCGTCTGGCGCGGCTGGTGGCCGACCGTTCCCTGCTTTGTCGCTCGCGTGGGCGCGACAGCTTCCGCCGGCCGCTGGTCACCTGCGAGGCGGGAGGTGCCGAGGTTAACGCGGCACTGGTCTCCGGTGGCTGGGCGGTGGCCAGCTCGGCCGGGCTCGCCGGCGCCGAAGGCGCGGCGCGTGCTTCTGGTCGCGGCTTCTGGACCGGCGGCGCTTCGCCGCCCGAGGCTTGGCGCAACCGGCGCTGAGGCGATGCCGGCCGGACGTTGTTGGCCTACCCCATCGTTGCACCGGCACCCGGCGGACGAGCGAGGCCCGATCGGCCCGTGCCCTCGGATGGACAAGCCTACCGGGCAACAGCATATCTCGCATCGCAACATGGGCCGCCCCCCCCGGCCGCCCCGCCAGGAGGCTTCGCCATGAGCAGCGCCAACGGCTCGGTCACCATCACCCTCGAGGGCACCAACAAGAGCATTAAGGCGCCCCTGATGCAGGGCACCATCGGACCGGCGGTGGCCGATATCCGCAAGATCTACGGCGAGCTGGGCATCTTCACCTTCGACCCCGGCTACGGCATGACCGCGGCCTGCGACAGTAAGATCACTTACATCGACGGCGACGAGGGCGTGCTGCTCTACCGCGGCTACCCGATCGAGCAGCTGGCCGAGAAGTCCGACTTCGTGGAGGTCTGCTACCTGCTGCTCAATGGCGAGCTGCCGACCGAGAAGCAGCTGGGCGAGTTCAAGCACAGCGTGACCATGCACACCATGCTGCACGAGCAGCTGCGATCCTTCTTCCAGGGCTTTCGCCGCGACGCGCACCCGATGGCGGTCCTGTGCGGCGTGGTCGGCGCGCTGTCGGCCTTCTACCACGACAGCCTCGACATCAACGACGCCCGCCAGCGCGAGGTCGCCGCCTTCCGCCTGATCGCCAAGCTGCCGACCATCGCCGCCTGGGCCTACAAGTACTCGATCGGCCAGCCCTTCGTGTACCCGCGCAACGACCTCGGCTACGCCGCCAACTTCCTCTACATGCTCAACGCCGTGCCGACTGAGGAATACGTGTCCAACCCGATCCTGTGCCGGGCCATGGACCGCATCCTGATCCTGCACGCCGATCACGAGCAGAACGCCTCGACTTCCACGGTGCGGCTGGCCGGCTCGACGGGGGCCAACCCTTTCGCCTGCATCGCCGCCGGCATCGCGGCGCTGTGGGGCCCGGCGCACGGCGGCGCCAACGAGGCGGTGCTCAAGATGCTCGACGAGATCGGCACGCCCGAGCACATCCCGGCCTTCATAGAGAAGGTGAAGGACAAGAACTCGGGCGTGAAGCTGATGGGCTTCGGCCACCGCGTGTACAAGAACTTCGACCCGCGCGCGCGCATCATGCAGGCCACCTGCCACGAGGTCCTGGGCGAGCTGGGCATCACCGACAGCCCGCTGCTCGACATGGCGATGGAGATGGAGCGCATCGCCCTGAACGACGAATACTTCGTTTCCCGCAAGCTGTACCCGAACGTGGATTTCTATTCGGGCATCATCCTCAAGGCGATGGGCATTCCGACCCACATGTTCACCGTGCTCTTCGCGGTCGCCCGCACGGTGGGCTGGGTGAGCCAGTGGAAGGAGATGATCGAGGAGCCCGGTCAGCGCATTGGTCGTCCGCGCCAAGTCTACACCGGCGCCGCGAAGCGCGACGTCACGGCGCTCGCCGACCGCGACTGACCCCGCTCGCCCTGATCGAGAGGAACCCCGTCGCGACCGGTCCGCGGCGGGGTTTTTCATGCCTCCTCCGCCCAGCTTCAGACGGCGGAAGAAGAACTAGCCTGACCAGCTTGATTCGACTCGTAACGGACAAGCAGAGACTATGATCAGCATTGATGCAGGCATCATTATCACGGAAATGTGAACACAACTCCTGAGAGAAACATTTTCGGCTCATCATCTTCTACTTGTTATTAGGCGAGTGTTAGGCTCTGGTTTTCGCGTAATGGTTGAAACCAGAAGGGTGCAGCCTTGAACTTAGTGGTCGAACCGGACGCCAGACGCCACGTCTCACTCGACGACCTCGTGCGCCGGCGCCTGCGGCGGTGGCCGCAGAGCCCGCCCGGCACACCGAGTAACTCCAAGCAGACCGGCACTTGGCTGCGCGCCCGCCCCGGTGATCCGCTGGCCTCCTACCAGCCGTTCCTCAGGCTCCCCGGCTCGAACCGCCTGCGCACCCTGCCGGACGGGCTCTGGCTGCATTTCTCTCCCGACCGGGCCGACCCCTACGCGGACATCCTGTGCATCGAGGCCTGTTCCTCACTGCAGAACCTGCTCGACAAGCGCTCACGCTTCGCGCCCACCACCGGCTCGCTGCTGGTCGTCTGCCCGGTGCCCTGGCTGCTCGCGCCGGTGCAGCCCGACGATCCCACCCCGCGCTGGCGGCTGATCCGCCTGATCCGAAGCCTCCCGGCCGAGCCGGTGGTGCTGCCGGTGCGCGACGTGCGCGTGCTCTACGGTCTCAAGACCCGCCAGTACGACGGCTTCGCCCGCTCGCAGACGCCCCAAGCGCACGAGTACTTCTGCCCGATGGACGCGCTCACCGCCGAGAACGGGCAGGACAATCCGGCCATGCGGGCGCTGATCGCCCGCGCCAGCGCCAGCGCCAACTTCATGCACCTGCCCTGAGGAGCCGCGCGCCCGAAACCATTCCCGACGGTGCGCCGCACGGCGCGATGCCCGAGCGCCGGCCCGATCCGCCCCCGGGGGGTGTCACGCGAACTTCACGGACGGCCCCTTTCCCGCCCGCCCGCCCCGGCTTCATCATCGGTGCGACACCGAGCGGAGGAGGTCGGCGTGGCCCGTCGCGTGCTGCTGCTGGCCAGCATCCTGTGCGGCCTCCACGCCGCCGCCGGCGCCCAGCCCGCGATCTCGCCGACACGGGGCCCGGCCGGTGCGGCGACCGTCGCCGGCTCCCTGGTCCTCTACACCAGCCAGCTCGAGCCCGATGCCGCGCAGACCGTCGAGGCTTTCCGCGCCCGCCATCCCGCCGTGGCCGTGGAATGGTTGCGCGGCGGCACCAACCAGATCCTGCCGCGGCTGCGGGCCGAACTCGCCGCCGGCGCACCCCGTGCCGACCTGCTACTGCTGGCCGACGCCCTGACCTTCGAGGCCCTCGGCGCGGAAGGCCGCCTGCGCGAGAGCCCCGAGGTCGACACCGCCGGCGTGCCGGCCGAGCGCCACGATGCGCGCCGCCGCTACTTCGGCACCAAGCTCATCACGACGGGCATCGCCCACAACATCCGCGCGCCCTTCGTGCCCGGGACCTGGGCCGATCTGCTGCGCCCCGAGGCGCGCGACCTGACGGCGATGCCGTCCCCGGCCGTTTCGGGCGCCGCCGCGATCCACCTGCAGACCCTGGCGCAGGACCCGGCGTTGGGCTGGCCCTACTGGGAAACGCTCGCCCGCCTCGGCCTGCAGCCGCGCGGCGGCAACGGCCAGGTGCTCGGGGCGGTGACGGGCGGCGAGCGCGCCTACGGCATCGTCGTGGACTACCTCGCCATGCGCGAGGCCGCTCGCGGGGCTCCGGTGCGCTTCATCTTCCCCCGCGACGGCGTGAGCGCGGTGACCGAGCCCGCCGCCATCCTGGCCACCGCCCGCAACGTGCCGGCCGCGGTCGCCTTCATCTCCTTCCTGCTGTCGCGCGAGGGCCAGGAGCTGGCGTCGCGTCAGGGCTTCCTGCCGGCCGATCCGACGGTTGCCGCCCCCGACGGTTTTCCCCTACCGAACGCCATACGCGTCCTGCCGCTCGACGCCGCCCGCGCTTCGGCCGAGGGTGAGGCTGCGCTGCGCCGCTTCAACGCCCTCACCGGCCAGTAGCGCCGGCGAACCCGGTGGGCGGACCGCCTCGCTCGCTCCAACCCGGAGGCCTTCATCCGAGGCACGCCTCTCGCCGGCCCGGCGCTTCCGCGATGGGTGGTCGCCGCCGCCCTGGGCTGGCTGCTGTTGTTCGGCCTCGCTCCCCTGCTGCGCCTGGCCGCGGAGGGCGCCGGTCCGGCGCTGACCGTTGTCGCCGCCGACACGACTGTCCTGCGCGCCGCCTGGCGCTCGCTCGTGGTCGCCGGTGGCGCCGCGGCGCTCGCGACCGTCCTCGGCGCCGCGCTGTGCGCCCTCCTGCTCCTGCGCGACGCGCCGTGGCGCCGCGCCCTGCTGTTCGCGGCCGTGCTGCCCGCGCTGGTGCCGCCGCAGGTGCTGGCCCTGGCCTTCACCCAGCTCGCCGGTCCCGCATCGCCGCTGCTGCTGACGCTCGGCGCCGCGCCGCCGCTGGGCACGGCGAACCCGCTGCACGGCCCGGGGGGCATGATCGCGCTGCTCGGGCTGCAAGGGGCGCCGCTGGTGCTGTTGTCGCTCGCGGCGAACCTGCGACGCATTCCCGGCGAGCTGCTCGGCGCCGCGCGCGGCCTGGGCGCCCCTCCCGCGGAAGCGCTGCGCCGGGCGGTGTGGCCGCTGCTGCGCCCCGGCCTGCTGGCGGGCGTCGGCCTGGCCTGGGTGTCGGCGCTGGGCAATTTCGGCGTCGCCGCGCTGCTGGGCGTCCCCGGCCGCTTCGCGACCCTGCCCGTGCTGATCTGGCAGCGCCTCACGGGCTTCGGCCCAGCCGCGTTGGAGCAAGCGGCGGCCCTGTCCCTGCTGCTCGCCGCGCTCGCGCTGCCCGGCCTGCTGCTCGGGCGCGCGGGGTCGCGTCGAATGGGCCTGCGCGCCGGCCGTCCCTTCGCGCCACTGCCGGCGGGGCCCGGGGCGCGGGCCGGCGCGGCGCTGCTCGCCCTGGGGCTGGCGGCGGTGCTGCTGCTGCCGCTCGCCGCGCTGCTGGTCGCCTCGCTGGTGCCGGCGATGGGCGTCCCGGTTTCGGCCGCCACCCTCACCGCGCGGCATTGGCAGGCCGCCTTCGCACCGGGCTCGCGCACCTTCGCCGCGCTGGGCAACTCGCTGCTGCTCGCCGGGAGCGCCGCGCTGCTGCTGGCCACACTCGCCGTGCCGATCGCCTTGTCGCTGCGGAGCCGCGCGGTCGCGGCCGCCGCGGCGGGCACGGAGATGTCCTACGCCCTGCCCGGCGGCTGCACGGCGGTGGCGATGCTGCTGCTGGTGCTCGCCCTCCCTGGCGGGGCCGCGCTGTACGGCACGCCCGCGCTGATCCTGCTGGCCTACCTGTCGCGCTTCGGGGCGCTGGCCCTGCGTCCGGCAGCGGCGGCGGCGTCCCGCCTCGACCCTGCCCTGGACGACGCGGCGCGCGGCATGGGCGCGGGCTTCGCGCTGCGCCTGCGGGTCGTGCACCTGCCGGCGCTGCTGCCCGCCGTCGCGGCCGGCGCCGTGCTCGTGGCGATGCTGGCGGTGAACGAGGTGACTGTTTCCTCGCTGCTGCACGGCCCCGGATCGCAGACGCTGGGCGTGCTGGTGTTCAACCTCCAGGACGGCGGCCAGGGGCCGCAGGCGGCCGCCGTGTCGCTGGTGACGCTGCTGCTGGTGACGGGGCTGATGGCGCTGGCCAACCTGGCGGGACGTCGCCTGCCGCCCGGGACCCTGCCCTGGCGGCCGTGAGGGACGCCGATCCCGCGGGCTCGAACATGCGGGGTGAGCGCGACCAGGAACGCCGGGCGGCCGCCCTCGCCGGAAGCATTCTCGACCATCCCGCCGCATCCAGTGCGCCGTGGCGGCGCGTAGTGCGGCAACCGGCGGCGCTTCGTCCCCGGTCCCGAACCGGAGATCACCGATGCGAACCGCCCTGCTCGCCGTCACCGCGCTGTTCTCGCTCGCCGCGCTGCCCGCCGCGGCCACCACGGTCGTCGGCTTGACCGCCGACAACCATCTCGTCCGCGTGGACGCCGATACCGGTCGGGCTTCGGCTCCCGTGATGGTGCGCGGCGCGACGGGCCGGCTGCTGGGCATCGACGTGCGCCCGAAGGACGGGAAGCTCTACGGCGTCACCGATGCCGGCCAGGTCGTGACGCTGGACCCCGCGACGGGCACGGCCACGCCCGTTTCGCGCCTGAACGCGGCATTCGAGAGCGGCGGCCGCGCGGTCGTGGACTTCAACCCCGTCGCCGACCGCATCCGGCTGATGGGCATGTCGGGCACCAACTTCCGGGTCAACCCGGACACCGGCGAGGTCACTCGCGACGGCGCGCTGAAGTATCAGGACGGCACGCCGGTGTCCGGCACCGCGCCGCGCATCACGGCCGGCGCCTACACCAACAGCATGGCTGGCGCGACGGCGACGATGCTCTACACGATCGACAGCATGCTCGGCTCGTACAACCTGCAGGCGCCGCCGAACGACGGCGTGCAGCAGCCCAAGGGCGTGATCGCCGACCTGCCGGCCGGCATCGCCTTCGACATCCTTTCCGACAATGCCGGCGGCAACGCGGGCTTCCTGATGGTCGGCACGACGCTGCGGGGCGTGAACCTGGAGAACGGCGCGCTGACCACCACCAGGACGGTGACCGGCCTGCCCACCACCGAGCTCGCCGATATCGCCGTGATGCGCTGATCCGCGCGGCAGCGAGCCTGTCCGGTCGCGGCCGGCCCGGGACCGGACACGGTCCTCGATGATCGGGACCGGGACCAGAGGGACCCCGCTCCTCCGGCCGCCCCGCGAGGACGAGGGCCCTCGATCTCCCATCCATCGGAGAAGGGCCTGGGCGGGACAGGCGGCGGGCGCGACGGCGAGCCGGGGAACACCGCGCGGACGAGGACCGCGGCGACGCCGGGGTGGAGCGTAAGGCTCCTTCCGCGCACCCGGAGGATGTCTCCCGGCGCTGGGGTGCGGGCACCCCGCCCGAGCAAAACGTCATGCACGGGCGCGAAAAGCCGCTAGGATGCTGGCGCCCCATCCCGGGCGGATCGCGCGCTTCCCCGCGCCGCGGGCCGTCCGGGCAGAGCGGCACCGAGAGGGTTCATCATCTTGAAGCTCTTCGACCGCCTGCGCGCCGAGTTCCGCGCCCGCATGGCCGTCCCGGACGTCCGTTCGGCCTACGAGGACATGATGGCCGAACTCCGGCGAACCGATTTTCTCTCGCACGCGCTCGCGACGGGCACCGCATTTCCCGACTTCCTGCTGCCCGACGCCCAGGGCCACCTCGTGTCGCGCAACGACCTGCTCGCGCGCGGGCCGCTGGTCGTCACCTTCTTCCGGGGCACCTGGTGCCCGTACTGTGCCCTGACGTTCGACGCGCTGCGGGAAGCCTTGCCGCGGATCGAGGCGCTGGGGGCGAGCCTGGCCGCCGTCACGCCAGAGACCGGCGGGCGCGCACTGGAGCTGCGGGAACGCCACGGTGCCGGATTCCCCGTGCTCTCCGATGTGGACCATGGCTTGGCCATGGCGTGCGGCGTGGTGTTCCGCACCCCCGAACCCTACCGTCGCCTGCTCGCCAGCTGCGGGGTTGACCTCGCCGACCGCCAAGGCAACGCGGCTTGGCTGCTGCCGGTGCCGGCGACCTTCGTGACGGACCGCAGGGGCGTGGTCCGCTGGCGCTTTCTGGACTTGGACTTCACGCACCGGGCCGAGCCGGACGACGTCGTCGCCGCACTGGCCGCCCTGCCGCCCGAGTGAGGCCGCGACCGCCTTCGGTGCTGGCTGCGCCCCGGCCGCATTCGCGGACCTCGACCGACATTTCCCGATCAGCATTTCCGAGGAGCCACGCTGTCGATGGACTTGGTGCAGATACGCTACTTCATGGCTCTGGCCCGCGTCCTGAACTTCACCCGCGCGGCGGAGCAGTGCAACGTCACCCAGCCGGCGCTGACCAAGAGCATCAAGCGCCTGGAGGAGGAGCTGGGCGGGCCGCTGATCCTGCGCGAGCGCTCGCTCACCCAGCTCACCGAGCTGGGGCGCACCATGCTGCCCCTGCTCGCCCGCACTGCCGACGCGGCGGAGGCGGCGCGGGCCCATGCCGCCAGCGTACGACGCGGCGAAGCACCGGCGGCGCTGCGGATCGGCGTCGCTCCCACGGTCCCGCTCGCCTGCCTGCTGCCGCTGCTGCGCGAGGTGGGGCGGCGGGCGGGACTGGAGCTGGAGCTGCGCAGCGACGGCGGCGCTGCGCTGACCGAGGCGGTGCTGGCGGGCCACCTCGACGCGGTCCTGATCCCCGAGCTGGAGCCGCTGCCAGAGCGGCTGCTCCGTTGGCGCCTCTACCCCGAGCGGATCGTGCTGGCCGCACCCGACGACCACCCGCTCGCGGCGGTTCCGGAGGTGCCGGCGGCGTCCCTCGCCGGAGTCTCCTTGCTGGGCCGCGTCCACGATCCCGACGGCGGCCCCACGGTCGCGCTCGACCGCCTGCGCGACGAGGTCGGCGTCCAGCCCGACGTCCGCCACCGCGGCAACAGCGAGGAGCAGCTCGGCGTCATGATCGCGGCCGGGCTCGGCGTCGCCCTGGTAGCCGGGCGACAGGCGCTGCCGCCGGGCGTGGTCGCGCGCCCCCTCGCCTCGCCCTTGATCGGGCACGACGTGGTGCTCGCCGTGGCAGCCGGGCGGCAGATGAACCGGGCCGTCGGCGCTTTCACGAAACTTGTTCGCGCCCGCTCCTGGGCGGCCTGACACGGCCGGCGCGGAACCACGACCCACCGTAGGCCACCTCCTCGCCGGCTTCGGTCCGTGATGGTTGAATCCGAGAATCAGGAGGCTTGCTGCTCCAATTCCGACGATCGCAAGTCAGGGACGGCGGGCGATCCGCGACAGGTGCTGTGCGATGCCGTCGGTACGGCCCCCCGTGCGAGAGCCGGCGCGCGGGTGCCGCGGCCGCCTCAGCGACGCCCGGCCGCGACCGCGCCGGCACCGCCGCGCAACTCGCGGGACAGGCGCAGGAAGGTGCCGCCGATTTTCCAGGCAGCGGCCACCGAGGCGCCCAGGTTGCCCGACACCTTGGACACCCCGCCGACCCGCCGGCGCTGCCCCACCGGCACCTCCCGCGCGCGCAGGCCGGCGGCGGCGACGCGCATCAGCATCTCCAGATTCCAGCCGTAGGTCTCGTCGCGCATCCCCAGGGTCGCCAAAGCGTCCCGACGGATGGCGCGGAACGGCGACATATCGGTGAAACGGGCACCGTAGGCCGCGCGCAGCAGCACCCCGGCGAGCCAGCCCGCCGCCACCTGCTGCGGCGACAGGCTGCCGGGCTCCCGCTCACCCCGCAGCCTGGACCCGAGCACGAAGTCCGCCTCGCCGGCCAGCACCGGGCCGAGCAGGTCGGGGATGCGCTCGGGCGGGTCGCTGCCGTCGCCGTCGAGGAACAGCACGACCCCGGTGCCGGCTGGCAACGCGGCGATGCCGCTCTGGATCGCCCGGCCGTAGCCGCGCCGCACCTCGACCACGACCTGCGCCCCCGCCGCCGCGGCCCGCTCGGCCGTGCGGTCGCGCGAGCCGCCGTCCACCACGATCACCGCGCCCACGCCCCGCGCCAGCACCGCCGCGACCACGGAACCGATCGCTGCCTCCTCGTCCAGACAAGGAATCACGGCGGCCACGCTCGCAGCGCCCATGCCAGTCTCTTCGGCCCCGTCCCTCACAGGCTCCATCGCTGGCCGCAGCTGGCGCAGGCATCGGGCGGCGCGTCCGAAAGCAGTGCTTCGCGGAAGCTCTGGTAAGCCGGCCCGTTCCAGATCTCGCGCAGCGTTTCGCGGGTGGCGTCGCCCAGCGTGTAGTTCTCGTAGCCGCGCTGCGAGAACGGCGCGATGCAGCAGGGCAGCGCGCGACCGTTGGCGGTGAAGTACATCACCGACCACGGCCGGCGGCACAGCGACCAGGGATTGGGGTCGTCGGCGCGCCGCAGGCTGGCGCCGGGCTCGCTGGCGGCACCCGAAGCGCTGAAGCTCATGCCCAGCGAGGCGGCGAGCGAGGCGGCATCGTCGAGGTGGCCGGACTCCTCGGCTGACATCTTCTCGAACAAGGCTTGGTCCGGACGGGCGAGGCCGACGGATTCCTGCTCGAAGAACACCAAGCGCTGCAGATAGACCTCCTTAACCCCCGCTTGGTGCGCGACGCGCACGAAGGCCGGCAGCTGCTCCACGGTCTCGCGCAGGCCGGTGAGCCACATGGACAGCCGCGGACGCTCCAGCCCCTCGCGCTGCTGCATGGTGGCGAAGGCGCGGACGTTGCGCAGGATGCGGTCGAAGAAGTTCTTGCCGCGCACCTGGAGGTAGGTCGCCGCGTCGGCGGCATCGAGCGAGACCCGCAGCTCGTCCAGCCCGGCCTCCGCCAGCTCGCGGCCCTTGCCAGGGGTCAGCAGCGTGCCGTTGGTGTTGAACAGCACGTAGGCGCCGCGATCCTTGAGGTAGCGGACCATGCGCGGCAGCTCGCGCACCAGCATCGGCTCGCCGACGCCGTGCAGCACCGCGCGGCTGATGTCGGGCAGCTGGTCGACGATGCGGGTGAACAGCGCCCAGCTCATGTCCGCCGGCGGCTCTAACTCCGCGTAGGTGCGCGGGCAGGTGGTGCAGAGCAGGTTGCAGCGGTTCGTCACCTCCAGGTAGAGGCAGACCGGCGGCGAGCGGGCCAGCGGCCCGGCCACCTCGGCGGCCTCGTGGTAGCGGCGCGGGTCGAGCGGCGGCGCGATGCCTCCCGCTGGCGCGTCAGCGCTGGTAAGGGTCATGGCGTCGGGTTCTCCGCGGGAGGGACCGCCGCGCCAATCGCGCGGCGCGGTCGCAGGGTAACGAACAACGCGCCCAACACGGCCACGTTGAGCGCGCTGTCGCACAGCGCGAAGTTGATGGCCGCATCGTACCAGACCACGTCGTAGAGAACGAAGCAGCCGACCGTCGCGACCCAGAGCGGCGCCGCGCCGAGCAGCGCGACGAAGGGCGTCAGCATCAAGTAATACCAGGGATAGTTCGGTGACAGCGCCAGCAGCGCGGCGAGCCCGAGCCACGCAATCCGCCGCAGTCGCGTTTCGAGGTCCTCGCCGGCCGCGCGCGACGCGCGCAGCGCCAGCAGGCCGAGCAGGACGGCCGCGGCCAGCAGGTAGAGCGGTCGCGTCCAGCTCTGCGTGCCGAGAACGCCGTGGACCAGGGACACCAGCCAGAAGCCGTCGCCGGTGTCGATCTTCTCTTCACCGAAGTAGGCCGGCAGGAAGCCTGCCACGCCGCCGCCCACCCCCAGGTAGGGAAGGTAGAGCACTGCCGCCACCGTCGCGACGACCGCCAGCCCGCGCGGGTCCCACGGCCGCAGCGCCGCCGGCAACGCCAGGGCGGCGAGCGGCTTGAGCAGCGCCGCCGCCGTCAGCACCGTCGCCGCCAGCAGCCGGCGCGACGTGGCCAGGGCGAGCCACAGGCCGAGCATCATGCCCGCCGTCATCGCCGCGTCGATGTGCGCGCTGCCGGCGATCTCCCAAACCGCGAGCGGATGCCAGGCGTAGGCGAGCACGCGCCCGGCCGGCTTGCGCAGGCGCCGCAGAAAGTCCAGCAGCACGAGCACGGTCACCGCTTCGAAGGCGACCATCGCGAGCTTCATCGCCAGCAGCCCGTCGTGCACCCGGGTGACGAGCAGGAACAGCGCCTGCGCCGCGGGAGGATAGATCGTCACAGCGTAGTCGGCGCGGTTGATGAACGGGTACACCGCCGCGTCGCGCAGGAACGCCACCTCGGGCGCGGCCGGCACGTAGCGGTACGGGTTGATCCCCGCGTTCTGCACCCGCCCGTCCCAGACGTAGCGGTAGGCGTCGGTGGACAGGTGCGGCGCCACCGGCAGCAGCGCGAGCCGCAACGCCAACGCGACGCCCAGGATCACCGGCAGCGCCCGCCGGTCCGGAACCGTCGTCGCGATCCGCGTCGCGAGCAGCACCAGCCCGCCCTGGGTCAGCGCTAGGCCGATGAAAGGCAGGTCGCCCAGCCGCGCGTGCAGCACCGGTCCTGCCAGGGTCAGCGCCAGCAGCGCCGCGCCCAACAGCAGCAGGTGTCGCGTCGCCTTGCCGGCCGCGTCGGGCCGATCGCTCAGATGCCGCTGAACCAGTTGAAACCCTTATCTTCCCAGTAGCCTCCGGGGTAGGTGTTGGTCACCTCGATTGCAGTGATCCACTTGGGATTCTTGAAGCCGAGCTTGGTCGAGGTCCGCAGCCGCAGCGGGTAGCCGAACGGGTCGGCGATCGGCTCGCGGGCGTAGCGGGTCGCGAGCAGCGTCTGCGGGTGCAGCGCCGTCGCCATGTCGATGCTGCCGGTGTA
Organism: uncultured Roseomonas sp.; assembly: GCA_964243365.1. Taxonomy (GTDB): domain Bacteria; phylum Pseudomonadota; class Alphaproteobacteria; order Acetobacterales; family Acetobacteraceae; genus Roseomonas. Next base: position 23,575 of record CAXTEL010000016.1, read on the forward strand.
GTCGTCGGCGCAGCGGAAAGCGACGTACTTCGCCCGCAGGTCAGCGCCGACCCGCTCGAGGAAATCGCGCATCGGCACGCCCGACCACTGGCCGACGTAGTCCCAGCCCTCGACGCAAACGTGGCGCACGATGATCTCGCGTTCCGGCAGCGCCGCGATCCGCGGGGCGTCCCACGGCGCCTTGTCGGCGATCAGCCCTGCCAGCTCCAGCTTCCACGTCGCGCCATCGACCGGCTTGACATCCTCGACCCCGTAGAAGGCGTTGAAGCGCGGCGGCTTGAGCACCGCGGATTCCGGGTAAGTCGGCGCCAGCTTGTTGGGGTCGAACAGCAGCGCCTGCACTCGGTCGTTGAACCGCGAGAACAGCTGCAGGGCGGAGTCGACCGACTTGGAGTCGGTCACGTCGCAGCCGGTCAACATGGTGAGCGCGCCCAGCGAAAGGCCGCCGCGCAGCAGGCCACGTCGCTCTATCGAGCGCAACAGCCCGCGGTGGTCGTCGAGGACGGCACGGTCCGGTACCTGCTCGGGGCGGAAGCGCGACTTCACGGTTGGACCTTCCGGTTGGGCAGCCTGGGGCCGCCCGTCAGCATCGCCAGCAGCGTACGCCATACCACCAGCGACAACGCCACGTGCACCACGAGGAAGCCCACGATGACCGCCATGCCGATGAAGTGCGCCAGCCGCGCGCCCTGGAAGCCGCCGAACAGCGCCGTGATCCACGAGAACTGCACCGGCTTCCAGATGGCTAGCCCGGTCGCGACCTGCACGATGCCCGCCACCATGACCACGATGTACAGCACCTTTTGCACCGCGTTGTACACGGTGAGGTCATCGTGCGCGAAGCGCAGGCGAAGGGTGTCGCGCACGACGTGCACGATCTCGCCCGCGCTGATGGGGTATAGCCGCTCCGCGAAACGGCCGGTCACCACGCCGTAAACGAGGTAGGCGAGGCCGTTGATCACCAGGAACCACATCGCCGCGAAGTGCCACTGCAGGTGCACGGGCGCCCAGCTGCCCAGCGTCAGCGCTTCCGGGAAGAACAGCCAGCCGAAGATCGCCTCGTCGTTGTAGATGCCCCAGCCCGAAAGGATCATGATGATCATGGCGACGGCATTGAGCCAGTGCATGATCCGCACGGCCAGGGGATGTAAGCGTCGGGCGGGCCGAGCTTCGCGGTCGGCGACGGTCGCGCTCATGGCGGAATTTGTCCTGGATACCTATAGATCCGGGGTAACACGAGGAAGGAACCAGCCGTGCGGAATTCTCGTCATCGTCACCATAGCTCGGCGGCATCGCTGGCCGGCCTGCTCGCCGGTCTCCTCATTCCCGCCACCACCCTGGCGCAGGGCGCCCCCGCCCCGTCCGGCGCGTCGTGGGACCTGCCCGCGCTGGCCGCCGGAGCGGCGCGCCGCTTCCCCCAGCCGGTCCGCGTCGGCGATCTGGCGGACCGCCAGGTGCTGGAGCCGTCGAACCATCAGGGCGTAATCGGCCGGGTCGCGGGCGTCGTGCGCACGCCGGGTGGCGACCTCCAGCTCGTGCTGCGCTACGGCGGCGTGCTCGGCCAGTTCACGCGCGAGATCGCCGTTCCGGTGGAGGCGACGACGCTGCTCGGGCCGTTCGTGCAGGTGGTGGGCATCGACGAGTCCGTGCTGCGCGGCCTGCCCACCTTCGACGGCACCGGCACCATCGCGCTGCGGCCCGAAGAGGTCGTCAGGATCGGCCTGAACAAGAACTAGCGCGGCGCGACGGCGTGCCGACCCGCCCGCGCCGGCGGGTCGGAAGGTCAGGCCGCCGCCCGCGCTTCCCGCAGCGCCGCCCACACCTTCTCCGGCGTCGCCGGCATCTGCACCGGCATCGCGCCGGCCCGCGCCAGCGCGTCGGTCAGCGCGTTCATCACCGCCGGCAGCGACCCGGCGCAGCCCGCCTCGCCGCAGCCCTTCACGCCCAGCGGGTTGCCCAGCGCCGGCACGGGGCGGCTGTCCACCGTCAGCTCCGGCAGGTCCTCGGCCCGTGGGAGCGCGTAGTCCATGAACGACGCGCTCAGGATCTGCCCGCCCTCGTCGTACGACACCCGCTCCATCAACGCTTGGCCGATGCCCTGGGCGATGCCGCCGTGCGCCTGGCCCGTCGCGGTCAGCGGGTTCACCACCACGCCAATGTCGTTCACCGCGACGTAGCGCACCACCCGTACCTCGCCGGTCTGCGGGTCCACCTCCACCTCCGCGACGTGGCAGCCGTTGGGGTAGGCCATCGCCGCGCCCTCGGACACGTGCGAAACGTCGAGCGAGCGCAGCCCCTCGGGCAGGCCTTCATCCCCGCGCACCCGCGCCGCCAGTTCCATGATTCCCACACCGCGATCGGTGCCGGCGATGCGGAAGCGCCCTCCGCCCTCAGCGTCCGCGTCGAACTCGATGTCCGACGCATCCGCTTCCAGCAGGTGCGACGCCGCCTCGCGTCCCTTCTCCACCACCAGCGCCGCAGCCTCGGTGATCGCCGTGCCCGATGCCATCATGGATCGCGAGCCCCCGGTGCCGCCGCCCGCCAGCAGCTGGTCGCTGTCGCCCTGCAGCAGCCGGATGCTCCCGAACGGCACGCCCAGCCTCTCGTGCAGCACCTGCGCGAAGGGCGACCAATGGCCCTGGCCGTAGTCCAGTGTGCCGGTGACGATCGTCACGCCGCCGTCCTCGTCGAAGCGCACCCCGCCCATCTCCCGCGAGGCCGGGGCCGTGCACTCGAGGTAGTTGCCCAGGCCCCGCCCGCGCAGCATCCCGCGCGCGCGGCTCCCGGCCGCCCGGCCCTCGAAGCCGTCCCAGTCCGCCGCCTCGACGGCACGGTCCATCAGCGCCGAGAACTCGCCGCCGTCGTAGGTGGTGCCGGCGCCGGTGGAGAACGGGAACTGGTCGGGCGCGATGTGGTTCAGCCGCCGCAGCGCCAGCGCGTCCAGCCCGCTCTGCCGAGCCGCCGCCTCGATCAGCCGCTCCATGAAGTAGTTGCCTTCCGGCCGGCCGGCGCCGCGATAGGCCGACACCGGCGTGGTGTTGGTCATCACCGACCGCGTGGACACCTCCACCAGCGGCGTCGCGTAGTTGCTCTGCACGTTCTTGGCGAAGTTCAGCGTGCCCATCATGGGTCCCACGGTGGCGAGGTAGCCGCCCATGTTGGCCAGCACCGTCAGCCGCACCGCCAGGAAGCGCCCCTCGGCGTCCAGCGCCAGCTCGGCCTCGACCTCATGGTCGCGCCCGTGCTGGTCCGACACGAACGACCCCGTGCGTTCGTCGGTCCATTTCACCGGCCGGCCGAGCGCGCGGGCGGCGTGCAGGATGCAGGCGTATTCCGGGTAAGCGGAGCCCTTCATGCCGAACGACCCGCCGACGTTGCCGGTCAGCACCCGCACCCGGTCCAGCGGCACCCGCAGGATGTCCTCGGCGAGCTGCCGGCGCAGCCCGAACACGCCCTGGCTGCCCAGCCGCATCGTCCAGCGATCGACCGCCGCATCGTACTCGGCCAGCGCCGCCCGCGGCTCCATCGCGCACACCACGACGCGGTTGTTGCGCAGCGGCAGCGCCACCCGGTGCGCCGCGCCCGCGAAGGCCGCTGCCACCGCCGCCGCGTCGCCGTGGTGAAAATCCAGCACGACGTTGCCGGGCACCTCGTCGTAGAGCAGCGGCGCGCCCGGGGCGGTGGCGGCGGCGGCGTCCGTCACCGCGTCGAGCGGCTCGATCTCCACCTCCACCGCCTCGGCCGCATCGCGCGCCCGGGCCGGGCTTTCCGCCACCACGAAGGCCACCGGGTCGCCCACGTAGCGCACCTTGTCCGTGGCCAGCGAGGGCCGCGAAGGCGCGCGCATCGGCGACCCGTCGCGGTTCCTCAGCGGCAAGGTGCAGCGCAGCGGCCCGTACTCGCCCAGGTCCGCCCCCGTCCAGGCGCCCAGCACGCCGGGCATGGCCCGCGCCGCGCGGAGCGCGATGCCGCGGATGACGCCGTGCGCGTGCTGCGAGCGCACGACGTGGGCGTAGGCTTGGCCCGGCAGCCGGAGGTCGTCGGTGTAGGCCCCCTCGCCGCGCAGCAGCAGCGGGTCCTCCCGCCGGGGCACAGGCTGACCGACGCCGAAGCGCGTCCGCGAGGGATCTGGAAGCCGGGGCATTGCGGTGTCGGGCATGGGATGTGTCTCCGGGAAGGCGGGCGCGAGCGGCTCGCTTCGACATGGGGCCGCGCCCGCCGGTGCGCGAGGTGACGCGCGGCGGGCGCGGGATGGAAGCACGATCCGGCGCGGACGAGGCCACGGGCGTCCGAACCGCCCGCCGTACCTCGCGGTGCGACGCATCACCCCGCCGCGCCCGCGCGTCTAGTCCGGCGGCTGACGCTCCCCCGCCGCACCCGCCGATCCTTCAGGCGCCCCTTCGTCGCGCCAAGCCTCCGCGCGCAGGGCCAGCGTGAGCAGCCCCGCCTCCACGCTGCGCGCCAGCACCGGGTCGGTCGCTGCCGGCTGCATCGGCGGCGGCCGCTCCGGCGCCGCCCGGCCGGCGCGCAACACCGCGCGCAGTACCCGCGCCAGCGGCAGCACCAAGCGCAGCGCGCGCGGGGCGCCGGGCATCCGCAGGCCGTAGAACAGCTCGGCGCGCTCGGCCAGCAGCGCGGCGCGCGTTTCCTGGGTACCCAGCGCCGCGCGCAGCCGCTCTTCCCCCTCCAGTATCCGTGCCTCCAACGCGCGTCCCGAAGCGTTCGCCGCTTCCACCTCACGCCGAGCCGCCGCGATCTCCTCCTCCATCGCCGCCAGCTCGCGGTTCAGCGCCGCGTTGATGGCGCCGAGCGAGATGGCGTCCCGCGTCGCCGCTTCTCCGTGCTCCCCGTTTCCGCCCGTCGACGCCCGGCATCCGGCGCCGTCCCGCGCATCCCTGAAACCGCTCGCGTCGCTGGTGACCAACCGCTCCCGCTCCCCTTGATCCGCCCGCTTGGCCCGGCCGACGGGGCGGAGCCTACCCGGCGCGGCGCGGCGCGGTCCAGCAATGGGCCGGCGCGGCACGCCCCCGCCCTCACGATTCGCCCCTCCCCACCCTGGCCCTGGCCCTGGCCGCGCGTGGCGCTATCCTGGGCGTTCACCGACGCATGACGGAGTTTTCGCGACATGGGCTGGATCAGGGACGCGCTCGCGCGCCGTCCGCGCGCGGGCACGTCGCCGTCACCGCCCCGCGCGCCGCTCCCCGGGCCGCCGCCCGTGCCGGACGGCCCGGCGCCAGCGGCCGAGATGCAGGCGTTCCGCGGCTACGAGCCGGCCGACCTGGAAATCTTCGAGCGCTTCCGCCCCGAACCCGCGCCCCCCGAGCCGGGCTTCGTGGTGGACTTCCTCAACGTACGCACCCGCATCTCCTCGCTGTGGGAGGCCGCGCGGCACCTCGACGGCCAGCGCACCGGCCTGCCCGTGCCCTGCGATCACCACGCCGAGGCAATCGAGTGGATCGGGCTGCTGCGCGCGGCGGCCGAGGCGCGCGACGCCTACGTGGCGATGGAGTTGGGCGCCGGCTTCGGCCCGTGGCTGGTGGCCGGCGCCGCCGCCGCCCGCCACCGCGGCATCACCGAGATCCGCCTGTGCGGCGTGGAAGCCGACCCCGACCACTACGCCTCGCTCCGCCGGCACCTCGCCGACAACGGCCTCGACCCCGACGCGCACGCCCTGCACAACGCCGCCGTCGGCGCCGTCGCGGGCACCGCCCGCTGGCCGAAGGCGTCGGACCCGGTGAACGACTGGGGCATGCGCCCGGCCCGCGACGACGACGCGGCCGACGCCGGCTATCTCGGGGGTCGGCTCGACCGCTTCGTGGACGTGCAAATCCTCGCCGCCGCCGACCTGCTCCGCGCCGAGCCGCGCTGGGACCTGGTGCACGTGGACGTGCAGGGCTGGGAAGCCGAGGTGCTCGCCGCCTGTGGCCCCGAGCTGGACGCGCGCGCGCACCGGCTGGTGGTGGGCACCCATTCGCGCAAGCTCGACGGCGACGTGCTGGCGCTGCTGCACGGTCGCGGCTGGATGCTGGAGAACGAGAAGCCCACGCGGTTCACCCACGACCCGGCGGCACCGACGCTGGAGTCGATGGCCAGCATGGATGGCACCCAGGTGTGGCGGAACCCGCGCCTGGACCGCTGAGCTCGCCGCGCGGGCGCAGATGGCGCGCCGATTGCATGGTGCCGTCCCGGCCCCCGGGAGAACGCGCGGCGCATGGACACCTTCATCCGGGTGGCGGAAATCTGGCTGCCCACCGCGGACGACCGCGCCCGCCTCGGCCTGCACGCCGGCCTGTACGGTCCGCTCGACGCTTTCCGCGCCGTCAGCGAGCGCACCACCTTCGGCTACGACGAGGGCCTGCCCGGCAAGGCGTGGGCCGCCGGCCACCCGTTGATCCTGAAGTCCTTCTCCAACTCCTATTTCCGTCGCACCGAGGCCGCGCACGCCGCCGGCCTGACCTGCGGCGTCGCCATGCCGGTGTTCGCCGGCGAGGTGCTGACGGCGGTGGTGCTCCTCCTGTGCGGCGACGACGCCGAGCACGTCGGCGCAATCGAACTATGGGGTCACGACCCCGCCGTTTCCAACGACATGGCCCTGGTGGACGGGTACTACGGCACCGCCGAGCTGTTCGAGTGGAAGTCCCGCCACACCCGGCTCGGCCCCGGCCGCGGCCTGCCCGGCACGGTGTGGGAGAGCGGCCTTCCGGCGTTGGCGCGCGGGGTGTTCGGCGAGAAGCAGCTGCTGCGCTTCGACGAGCGCCGCGAGGTCGGCGTCAACCGCGGCCTGGGCCTGCCCTACCCCGGTGCCGAGGGTCGTTTCCTGGCCATGACCTTCATGTCGGCGTTGGGCACGCCCATCGCGCGGCGCTTCGAGATCTGGCTACCGGATGCGGCGCGCGAGGCGCTGGTGTTCGGCTCCGGCGACTGCGCCGGCGGCGCGGACCTGGCCGCCGAGTACGCCGGCGTCGTCATCCCACGCGGCGAGGGCGCGATCGGCAGCGCTTGGCGCACCGGCGTGCCGGCGATCCGCGGGAGCCCGGCGGGTGAGGCACCCGGACCGTCCGACCCGGGCGCGATGCTGGCGATGCCGGTGATGCGCGATGGCCGGCTGACCGCGGTGGTGGCCTGGTACTTCTGAAGGCGCTCCCCGCGCCGGGCCGGCCCCGCTCAGCCCTCCGGCGCTTCCCCCGGCTCCGGCCTCCCCCGCCGCATCCGCCCGCGCCCCAGCTCCGTCACCACCCCGTGCAGCGACCGCAGCTCCTGTTCCGTCACCTCGCCGCGCTGGAACAGGTGGCGCAGGTTGCGCACCATCCCCGGTCGCTTGGGCAGGTTGTCCAGGAACCCCGCCGCGTCCAGCTCCGCCACCAGCCGGCCCAGGAAGCCCTCCAGCTCCGCCTTGGTGGCCACCCGCGTCTCGTTGGTCATCAGCACCCGCGGGGCCGTCGGCTCGGCCGCGGTCCACCATTCGTAGGCCAGCACCATCACCGCTTGGCCGAGGTTGAGCGACATGTGCGCCGGATTCAGGGGATAGCGCACCAGCGTGTCGGCGCGCGCCATGTCGTCGTTGTCCAGCCCGGCGCGCTCGGGGCCGAACAGCACCGCAGCCCGCAGTCCCCGCCCGTTGATCTCGCGCAGGTCCTCGGCCGCCGCCCGCGCCGTGCGCACCGGGATCACCACGTGGCGCGGCCTGGGACAGGTGGAGAACACGCGCTGGCAGTCCGCCACCGCATCCGACACCGACGCGTGCACCGATGCCGCGTCCAGGATCCGCCCCGCCCCGCTCGCCGCCGCCCAGGCCCGGCCCTGCGGCCAGCCGTCGCGCGGCGTCACCAGCCGCAGGTGGAACAGCCCGCCATTGGCCATCGCCCGCGCCGCCGCCCCGATGTTCTCGGCCAGCTGCGGTCGCACCAGCACCACCACCGGGCTCTCGCCCGGCGCGGGATGCAGGTCGGCCCCACCCTCCTCGCCACGTCCCGTCATGACTCAGCCCATGCGGCTGCGGACGGTCCGAGGCAAGGGTCGTCGGGGCCTGCCGGCGGCGCGCCGAGGCTCGCGAGCGTGCGGCCCGACCCGTTGGTCCCGCGCGGTTGCCATCGGCGCCGCTTCACGCGGCGCAACTCCCGGTCTAAGCGCACCCGATCTCGGGCGCCGGGAACCGGGCCGTTCCGCGACGCCGCTCCGGCAACGCCGCGAAGGACCCGCATGCGCCAGCACCTCGCCAGCTCCCTGCTCGTCCTCCTCGCCACCCTGCCGGCCGCGCCTTCCCAGGCCCAGGACCGCCAGCCAGCCGCCGGCGCGGCATCCGACGCCGATCCCGCCGGGCGGCACCGGGTTGCGGTGAACAACCGTTCCCGGCGCATCATCGAGCAAGTGCTGATCTCGCCCAGCGCGCACGCGGACTGGGGGTCGAACCTGCTCGGGGTGGACGTCATCGAGACCAACGGCCGCGCCGCGGTGACCTACACCGGCCCCTGCCGCGCCGACGTGCAGGTAATGTTCGAGGGCGGCGCGATGGAGGCCCGCCGCCGCGTGGACGTTTGCCGCAACGCCACCCTGACCATCGAGCCCGGCTGGACGCTCAACCCCAACCTCGGCGGCCGTTCGCAGTAGGCGAGCGGGACGGCATCCGGGCGGGCGCCGGCCGGCGCCCGCGGCGCGGGTCCCGGATTGCCCCGCCCGCCTACACCGTCGCTTCGCCCCGCAGCACCGGTACGCAGCCGCCGCCCACGGTTGCCCGTATCCCGTCCGGGCCGCGCCGGGCGGTCAGTCGCAGCAGGCTCGGCCGCCCCATCTCCGTCCCCTGCGTGACCTCCACCGCCAGCGCCGCCTCCCCCGTGAGCGACAGCAGCAGCGCGGCGAGCGCGACGTTGGCGCTGCCGGTCGCCGCGTCCTCGTAGGTTCCGGACAGCGGCGCACGCCTGCGGGCCCGCAGGCGTGCGCCGTCGCGGGCGTACAGGTGCAGCGCAAGCCTGCCCCCCAGGGCCGGCGACGCGTCGCGCACGCGACGGAACGCGCCCGGGTCGGGTGCGGCGCGGGTCAGCGCTTCCGGCGTCACCTCCGCCACCACGAAGGGATGCCCCAGCGAGGCCAGCACCGGCCGGTGCGCGTCCGTCCGCACGTCCGACGCCGCGATCCCGGCGCAGGCCGCCACGTCGGCCGCCCCCAGCTCCGACCCGAGCGAGAGCGGCCGCGGCGCCGCGATGGTGGCGCCGATCACCGCGCCGGCCCCGTCGCGCTCCGCCCGCACCTCGGCCAGCCCCGCCGGCTCCTCGAACAGCAGCACGCCATCGCGGTCCCGGCGGGCCCAGGCCAGCACGCAGCCGGTGCCGACGTTGGGATGCCCCGCGAAGGCCATCTCGCCCGTTGTGTTGAAGATACGCACCCGCGCCGTGTTGGCGGGATCGTCGGGCGGCAGCACGAAGGTCGTCTCGCTCAGGTTCATCTCGGCGGCGAGCGACTGCATCTCCGCGTCCGACAAGCCCCGGGCGTCGGTGAACACGGCCAGCGGGTTGCCCCCGAAGCGCCGGTTCGTGAACACGTCCACGGTCACGAAGGCGTAGCGCCGCATCATCCCGTCTCCCGCCCGGCGCGGTGGGCTCCCACCGTCCGGCATTACGTGCGCCGCCACGTCGTGCCTCCCGCGCCGTCCTCGAGCACCACGCCCCGCGCGGCGAGGGCATCGCGTATGCGGTCCGCCTCGACCCAGTCGCGCGCCGCGCGTGCCGCGAGCCGCGCCGCGATCGCCGCCCCGATCGCCCCACCCTCGCCTTCCGACGCCTCGCCGGCCGGCCCCCCCTGCCGCCACGCCACGGGTTCGCTGCCCAGCAGCCCCATCGCCCCCGCCGCCTCGCGCAGCGCCAGCGCCGCCGTTCCCGGCTCGGGCAGCGCGCCCATGCCCACGCGCGCCAGCACCACGGTGGCCGACCCGCCGACCGTCGCCAGGTTGCCCAGCGCCCGCAGGTCGCGCAGCCGACCCAGCGCCAGCGGCGTGTTCAGGTCGTCGGCCAGCGGCTCGAGCGCCCAGTCGCGCAGCGTCGCGGCCTCGTGCGCGTCGGACGGCGCGTCGGCCGGGACGCGGGCGAGCAGGGCGTAGTGATCGTCCAGCTCGCGGCGCGCCTCCTCCAGCCGCTCGGCGGAATAGTCCAGCTCGCCGCGGTAGTGGGTCCGCAGCAGCAGGAAGCGGAACGCCTCGCCGGCCCACGCGCCTCCGTCCAGCACGTCGCGCACGGTGCGGAAGTTGCCCAGCGACTTCGACATCTTCTCGCCGCCCACCAGCAGCAGGCCGTTGTGCATCCACAACCGGGCGAAGCCGCTCTCCGGATACGCGCAGCACGACTGCGCCCGCTCGTTCTCGTGGTGCGGGAACAGCAGGTCCTGGCCGCCGCCGTGGATGTCGAAGCTTTCGCCCAGGAACTTGCGGGCCATCGCCGAGCACTCGATGTGCCATCCCGGCCGCCCGCGCCCCCAGGGGCTGTCCCAGCCCGGGGTTTCCGCATCTGAGGGCTTCCACAGCACGAAGTCGCCCGGATCGCGCTTGTAGGGCGCGACTTCCACCCGGGCGCCGGCCAGCAGTTCGTCCGGCGCGCGGCCCGACAGCCCGCCGTATCCCGGGTACGACCCCACCGCGAACAGCACGTGCCCTTCCGCGGCGTAGGCATGGCCGCCCCCGATCAGCCGCCCGATGATCTCCACCATCTCGGGGATGGTCTCGGTGGCCCGCGGCTCGTGGTCGGGGGGCAGGCAGCCCAGCGCCGCCATGTCGGCCTCGAAGGCGGCCGCCGTGCGCGCGGTGATAGCCGCGATCGACTCGCCGGTTTCGTGCGCCCGGGCGTTGATCTTGTCGTCCACGTCGGTGACGTTGCGGACGTAGGTGACGCGCGGGAAGTGCCGTCGCAACAGCCGCGCCAGCACGTCGAACACCACCACCGGCCGCGCGTTGCCCAGGTGCGCGAGGTCGTACACCGTCGGCCCGCAGCAGTAGACGCGGACGTGCTCCGGGTCGATCGGGGTGAAGGCGACCTTGCGGCGCGACGCGCTGTCGTGGAAGCGGAGCTGCATCGTGGTTTCCTAGAACGAATCGTGCCGCGCCGGAACCGGGCGCGGATCGTGCCATCCGACGCCGACCATCGTGGCGCAGAACGCTTGCCGCCATCGCACCGATCGGTGAACCTGTCCCTCCCTCCCCGATCGGGACGAACAGCCATCTCCGCCCGCCCTCCGCTCCCGCCCTTCACCGCCGAAACCGCCGCCCGGAAAGCGCGCATGGCCGAGGACGCCTGGAACACCCGCGACCCCGAGCGCGTCGCTACCGCCTACACCGCCGACAGCACCTGGCGGAACCGCGCCGAGTTCCTCGCCGGGCGCGACGCGATCACCGCGTTTCTGCGCCGCAAGTGGGCCCGCGAGCTGGACTACCGCCTCGTCAAGGAGGTCTGGACCCACGGCGAGGATCGCATCGCGGTGCGCTTCGCCTACGAGTGGCGCGACGACGCCGGTAGTTGGTTTCGCAGCCACGGCAACGAGAACTGGGAGTTCGACGGGCACGGTTTGATGCGCCGGCGGATCGCCAGCATCAACGACCTGCCGATCGCCGAGGCCGAACGCTTCTTCCGCTGGCCGCTCGGCCGGCGCCCCGACGACCACGCCGGCCTGTCCGACCTCGGGCTGTAGCGCCCCTGCCCCGCCCGGGTGGGCCGGCCACCGGTCACCGCGCCCGCCCCGCCTAGCTTTTCAGCCGGTACCCCGTCCGGAACATCCACGACACCGTCGCCAGGCACGCGCCCAGGAAGCCCAGCGTCACCCCCAAGCTCAGCCCCACCCCCACGTCGGCCGCGCCGTAGAAGCTCCAGCGGAAGCCGCTGACGAGGTAGAGCACGGGGTTGAACAGGCTGATGGCGCGCCAGAACGGCGGCAGCATGTCGATGGAGTAGAAGGAGCCGCCCAGGAAGGTCAGCGGCGTGACCACCAGCAGCGGGATCAGCTGCAGCTTCTCGAAGCCGTCCGCCCACAACCCGATGACGAAGCCGAACAGGCTGAAGGTGGCCGCCGTCAGCAGCAGGAAGGCCAGCATCCACAGCGGGTGCTCGATCCGTAGCGGCACGAACAGCGCCGCCGTCGCCAGGATGATCAGCCCCAGGATCACCGACTTGGTCGCCGCCGCGCCGACGTAGCCCAGCACGATCTCCAACGGCGAGACCGGCGCCGAGAGGATCTCGTAGATGGTGCCGGAGAAGCGGGGGAAGTAGATGCCGAACGACGCGTTGGCGATGCTCTGCGTCAGCAGCGAGAGCATCACCAGCCCCGGCACGATGAAGGCGCCGTAGGGCACGCCGTCCACGTCGCTGATGCGCGAGCCGATCGCCGCGCCGAACACCACGAAGTACAGCGTGGTCGAGATCACCGGCGAGACGATGCTCTGCCCCAGCGTGCGCCGTGTGCGCGCCATCTCGAAGCCGTAGATGGCGCGCACCGCGTGCCGGTTCACGCGCGCCCCCGGAGCAGGCCGACGAAGATGTCCTCCAGCGAGCTCTGGCTGGTCCGCAGGTCGCGGAATCGTATACCTGCCGCCGCCAGCGCGCCGAGCAGTGCCGTGATCCCCGTCCGCTCGGCCTTGGTGTCGTAGGTGTAGACCAGCTCCGTCCCGCCGCCGGCCAACTCTAGCCCGTGCGGCGCCAGCTCGGGCGGCACGGCGTCCAGCGGCGCCTGCAGCTGCAGGGTCAGCCGCTTGCGACCGAGTTTGCGCATCAGCTCGGCCTTCTCCTCCACCAGGATGATCTCGCCGCCGCTAATCACCCCCACCCGGTCGGCCATCGCCTCGGCCTCCTCGATGTAGTGGGTGGTCAGGATCACCGTCACGCCCTCATCGCGCAAGCCGCTCACCAACCGCCACATGTCCTGCCGCAGCTCCACGTCCACGCCCGCCGTCGGCTCGTCGAGGAACAGCACGCGCGGCTCGTGCGACAGCGCCTTGGCGATCAGCACCCGCCGCTTCATCCCCCCCGACAGCGTCAGGATCTTGCTGTCGCGCTTGTCCCACAGCGACAGGTCGCGCAGCACCCGCTCGACGTGCGAGGGCTTGGCGGCCAAGCCGAACAGCCCGCGCGAGAACGACACCGTGTCGCGCACCGTCTCGAAGGCGTCGGTGGTCAGTTCCTGCGGCACCAGCCCGATGGTCGCCCGCGCGGCGCGGTAGTCGGCGGCGATGTCGTGCCCGTCCACCAGCACCGTGCCGCTCGTGGGCGTGACGATGCCGCAGATGGCGCCGATGAGCGTGGTCTTGCCTGCGCCGTTGGGACCGAGGAGCGCGAAGATCTCGCCCCGGCGGATCTCCAGGTCGACGTCGCGTAGCGCTCGGAAGCCCGAAGCGTAGGTCTTGCTCAGCTTGGAAACACAGATGATCGGCGGCATTCGCTCTCGGCTCAGGCATCGGCGCCGGCCGCGAGATGCCGTGACCGATGCCGCGTAAGGGGTCCCTCGACGGGAGCCGCCGGGCGGCCGGACCCTACCGCGGCGCGGCGCGGGATTCCAGGTCGGCGGCGGCTCGGAAGCGTCCCAGTCCGGGCGCCGGCGAGGATCGAGCTCCGCGCTCGCCGGCCATGGCGAGCGGGTCACCCCGGCCCGGCAGAACCGTCGTCAGGCTGGAACTCGGCGGCCGAGGAACTCCATCATGGTGGCGCCGATCTCCGGACCGTGCGTTTCCAAGGCGAAGTGGCCGGTATCGAGGAAGTGGACCTCGGCGTCGGGGACGTCGCGGCGGAAGGCCTCGGCGCCCGGCGGCAGGAAGAAGCCGTCGTTCCTGCCCCACACCGCCAGCAGCGGCGGCCGGTTGGTGCGCAGGTACGCCTGCCAGGCCGGGTAGAGCGCCACGTTGGTGCGGTAGTCGAGGATCAGGTCGAGCTGGATCTCGTCGGTCCCGGGGCGCCCGAAATAGGCGATGTCCAGCGCGTGGCCATCGGGCGAGACCCGCGACGCGTCGGCGCCGGTCACGTACTGGGCGCGGATCGCCTCGGGCGTCAGCGCCGCGCGGCAGGCGTCGCGCGTCTCGACCGACGGCGCGCTCCAGTACGCTTGGTACGGGCTCCAGGCGCTGCTGAGGCCCTCCACGTAGGCGTTGCCATTCTGGCTGACGATGGCGGTCACGCGCTCGGGATGCGCCGCGGCGAGGCGGAAGCCGGTGGGCGCGCCGTAGTCGAAGACGTAGAGCGCGTAGCGACGCAGCCCGAGCGTCTCGGTAAAGCCGTCCACCACCTCCGCCAGCTTCCCGAAGGTGTAGTCGAACTCGCCGCGCGGCGGCGCCCTGGTCAGGCCGAAGCCGGGCAGGTCGGGGGCGATCACGCGGTACTTGGTGGCGAGGAGCGGGATCAGGTCGCGGAACATGTGGCTGGTGGTCGGGTACCCGTGCAGCAGCAGGATCACGGGCGCGTCCGCCGGACCGGCCTCGCGGTAGAAAACCTCGACCGGCCCGACGGCCTGCGTCTTGTAGGTCGTGCTCATGGCGGTGATCTCCTCATGCCGGAGCGCCGGCTGCGGGTGCGTGGCGGGAACGGGATCGGCAGCGGCCACGCGCCCGGAAGCGCCCAGGCCCGCGGCGAGGATGACCCCTTCCAGGGATCGTCGACGGGAGATCGAGTGCGACATCGAACGAGTTTCCTCCTCCGGGCCGGCCCGGACAGGTCCGGGGCGCATCCGCGTTGCCGCTCCGGGGCCACCACGGCAACTAACTACCGATCGATCGGAAGTAAAGGAATTTCTCTCGCCCAGCCGCGGGTGCAGGTGATAACATCCGACCGGCCGGTCGGCAGGAAGATGGCGAAGGTATCACGCGAGGAGATCGTGTCGGTGGCGAGGGAGCTGTTCCGCGCGCGCGGCTACGCCGGTGCTTCCATGCAGGACATCGCCGATCGCGTCGGGCTCAGGAAGGCCAGCCTGTACAGCCGCTTCCCGGACAAGGAGGCCCTGGTCGGCGAAGTGTTGCGGCTCACCCTCGACGAGACCTTCGCCGCCGTGAACGACACGGCGGGCTGGCGCGCCAACTACGAGGCCGTCCTGCGCTCCATGAGCGGGGCGCTGCTGGACCGGGGGCGCTGCGTCGGCCTGCACCTCGCCTATGGTGTCTCGGCCGAGACACCCCTGGCGCTAGCGGCGGTGCGCGGGTTCTTCACCACCTGCCGCCGCCGGCTCGCCGGGGCGCTGTCCGCCGTCGCGGAACCCGCGGAAGCCGACCGGCTCGCGGTCGACGCCCTGTCACGGCTCGAAGGCGCAACGCTGTGGCTCGCCATCGACGGCGACGCGGTGCCCATGCGGAGCACCCTGGATCGGCTGCTCGCCGAGGCCGACGAGCTCGGTGCCCGCAACCCCGGTCGGGTCGGGTCGGGCGGCCGCGGGAGCGCCCGGAGCATGCGCCGCGCGCCCGAGCCGCCCCCCGCCGTCGCGGACGAGGAAGCCCGCTGAACCCGGCTTCGGCCGCACGTCGCCACCGGGTCGGGCCGATGCGTCGGCACCGGCTTCGGCGCGACCAGGGAGGTCGCGCGACCTCCCTGATTCAACCCGCCACCGCCGCCAACCGCGCCGCCGCCCGCTCCCGTCCGATCAGCGTCAGTAGCACCCGCATCTCCGGCCCGTGGTCCTCGCCGGTTAGCGCCCGCCGCAGCGGCCAGAACAGCGCCCGCCCCTTGCGACCGCTCGCCGCCCCCAGCGCCCCCGTCCACGTCCCCCAGGTTCTCGCATCCCACGGTTCCGCCGGCAGCGCCGCCAGCGCTGCGCGCAGGAACGCCGCTTCCTCGGGCATCGCGGGCGCGGCGATCTCCCCGGTGGCCACGGCCAGCCAGTCCCCGGCCTCGCCTAGCGTGTCCAGGTTGCCGCGCACCGCCATCCAGAACGCCTCGTCCGCCCCGTCCGGCAACCGTTCGCGCACCGCGTCGAACCCCAGCCCGTGCAGCCACCTGCGGTTCAGCGCCAGCACCTGCTTGTGGTCGAAGCGCGCCGGGGAATGCGACACGGAACCCATCTCCCAGCCGGAGGCGAGGTCCGCGGGCATCCCCGCCACCGGATCGCGCGAGGTGCCCAGGCCCGCGAGGTAGCCCGCCAGCGCCGCCGGCTCGATGCCGTCGCGGCGGAACTGCCGCAGGCCCATGGAGCCCAGCCGCTTGCTCAACGGCCCGCCCTCGCTGTCCAGCAGCAGCGGCAGGTGGGCGAAGCGAATGGCCCGCCCAACCCCCAGCGCGCCGAGGATATCGAGCTGGATGCCAGTGTTGGTGACGTGGTCCTCGCCGCGGATCACGTCGGTGATCCCGGTGGCGAGGTCGTCCACCACCGAGGTGAAGGTGTACAGGAACGTCCCATCCGCCCGCACCAGCACCGGGTCGCTCAGCGAGGGCAGCTTCACCCGCCGCTCGCCGAGCACCATGTCGTGCCATCCAACCTCGCCGCCGGACAGCCGGAAGCGCCAGTACGGCCGCTTGCCGTTCTCCAGCGCGCGCGCCAGCTGCTCGGCCGTCATCCGCAGCGCGCCGCGGTCGTACACCGGCGCCTTGTTCTGCCGCCGGCGCTGCTCGCGCTTGAACTCCAGCTCCTCCTCGCTCTCGAAGCACGGGTACAGCCGCCCCTGCGCCTTGAGCCGCTCCGCGGCTTCGGCGTACAGCGCGCCGCGCTCGGACTGGCGCAGCTCCTCGTCCCAGTCCAGCCCGAGCCAGCGCAGATCCTCTGCGATCGCCCGGGCGTACTCGGGCTTGGACCGCTCGGCGTCAGTGTCGTCCAGCCGCAGCAGGAACGCGCCCCCCAGCCGGCGGGCATGCAGCCAGTTGGCCAGCGCGGCGCGAGCGTTGCCGACGTGCAGGTAGCCGGTCGGGCTCGGCGCGAAGCGGACCTTCACGCGCGCCCGCCCTCCTCGGGGTCCTCCTCGTCCGCCGGCGCGTCGTCGCCGTCCCGGCGCGGGTCCAGCGCCCGCCAGTCGCGTTCCTCCGGATCGTCGGGCGGGGCCTCCACGAAGCCGCGCACCTCCATCCCCGCGCTCCAGCCGGTGGGCTCGCCGCCCGGTCCCAGCACGTCGGCGTCCTCGCCGTAGGCGAACCAGGCCGCCAGCACCGCGTCGGCGTCCATGCCCCGCCCGCGGCAGTGCTCCACGCTGTCGCGCACGTAGCGGCGGGCGAAGGCGCCCGCGTGCTCGACGGTCTCGAAGCCGCGCACCACCTCCAGCGCCTCGCCCTCGACGCCGCCCGAAAGGTCGCGGATTCGCACGGCAGGACCCGCCGGGCGCGACCGGGACGCGCCACCATCGCCATCCGGCGGGGCGCCATCCTCACCTTCCGGAGAGGCCTCCTCCCGATCGTCCGGCAGGGCGTCGTTGTCGTCGCTCATGCGATGCTCCTCAACTCTCCGGCGCCACCCGCTCGCCGGTGACGCGCGCACCCGTCGCGTCGCGCGAGGCCCGGGTCGGCGCCGTTCCGCTCCGGAAGCGCGCCGCAACACGGTCGGTGCCACGCGAAGCTCCCCGGGAGCGGGCGCCATTCCCCGGACTTAGGAGCCAGGACCGGGAGGGTCAACGCGACCGCGACGCGGCGCGCCGGCGGGACTTCGCGCCGGAAATACCCGATCCTGCCGCGGCGCAGCATGGCGCGGGGCGCTCCGGACGGGCAAGATCGCGCTTCCGAACCCTTTCCCGGCCACCCGGCACGACCAACCCGGACCGCACGGAGCGCCCTCCCCCGCATGCAGCCCGAGATCCTCCAAACCCTGCCCCTGCCCGCCTCGGTGCAGGCCGCGCTCGGGGCGGCCTACCAAGTGCACCGATTGCGCGACGCGCCCGACCCCGACGCCCTGCTGCGCGACGTTGGCCCGCGCGTGCGCGCCGTGGTCACCGGCGAGGTGACGGGCGCCGGCCGCGCCCTCCTCGACGCCCTGCCCGCCCTGGAGATCATCGCGATGAACGGGGTCGGGCTCGACGCGGTGGCGATGGACCTCGCCCGCGACCGCGGCATCCGTGTCACCGTCACGCCCGACGTGCTCACCGACGACGTCGCCGACATGGCCCTGGCGCTGCTGCTCGCGGCCTCGCGCCGGATTTGCGCCAACGACCGGTACGTGCGCGAGGGGCGCTGGCACGCCGGCTCGGCGCCGCTGGGCCGCCGCGTTTCGGGCCAGCGCCTGGGCATCCTGGGCATGGGCCGCGTCGGGCGCGCCATCGCCCACCGGGCGGAAGCCTTCGACATGGACGTCTCCTATACCGACCTCATGCCGGTGCCCGGCGCGCCCTACCGCTACGTGCCGGGCGTGCGCGAGCTGGCCGAGAGCGTGGACGTGCTGGTGGTGGCGGCCTCGGGCGGGCCGTTGTCGCGCGGCGTGGTGGGCGCCGCGGTGATCGATGCGCTGGGCCCCGAGGGCATCCTGGTCAACGTTGCGCGCGGCAGCGTGGTGGACGAGCAGGCCCTGCTGGCCGCCCTGCGCGAAGGCCGCCTGGGCGCCGCCGGCCTGGACGTGTTCGCCCACGAGCCGGACGTGCCGGCGGGGTTCCTGGCCCTCGACAACGCGGTGCTCCAGCCGCACCGGGCCAGCGCCACGGTGCAGACCCGACTGGCGATGGGCCAGATGGTGCTCGACAGCCTGGCCGCCCACTTCGCCGGGCAGGAGCCGTCGGGACTGGTGGGATAGGAGGCGGCGGGCGCTGGCGCCGCCGAAGAAGGGCGCCGCGGGCCGGCCGCCTCACCCGTGCCCCGCCGCCCGCACCCCCGCCAGCATCCCCGCCGACACCAGCGCCACGCCGGCCAGCCCGGCCAGCCCCAGCGGCTCGTCCAGCAGCGGCCACGCGGCGAGCGCGGCCAGCGCCGGCACCAGCGCGGTGACCGCCGTGGTGGTCGCCGCCCCCAGCGCGTTCACCGCCCGGGTGAACAGGAAGCCCGCCACCACCACCGCCACGCTGCCCTGGAAAAAGAACTGCCACGCGGCCACCCGCCAGCCCGCCTCGGCCAGGCCGGAGGGCAGCAGCAGCCACCACACCGGCAGGAACAGCGGCGCCGCGTACAGCGCCACCGCCAGCACCGCCCGCAGCGCCGCCACCCGCCAGCGCCGCACCAGCAGCGTGTACACGGCCCAGCACGCCGTGGCGGCGAGGAACAACAGGTCCCCCCGCCAGGCGCCGGGGTAGGCGCCCATCGTGTCCGCCCCCAGCAGCGCCATTCCCACCGCCGCCATCACCAGCGACAGGGCGCGCCAGCGCGTCCAGCGCTCGGTGCCCAGCGCCGCCCCCAACGCCGCGCCGAGGAAGGGCAGCGCCCCCGCCAGCAGCACCCCGGCGTGCGAGGCCGGTGCGAAGCCGAAACCGACGTAGGCCAGCAGCGGGTAGCCGAACGCCGCCGTCGCCACCAGCGCCGCCGCCCGTGCTGGGGGCAGGCCGGGCCACCCGAAGCGCGCCACCAGCGGCAGCACGGTCACGAAGGCGCCGGCGTAGCGCAGCGCCGCCACGTCCCACGGCGTCAGCGACGAGCGCGTCGAATGGCGCGACACCAGCGGGAAGCACGCCCAGACGGCCAGCGCCCCCAGGGCGCAGAACAGGCCGATCCGCCGTTCCTGGGCGGCGAGGGCCGCCGCGCCGGGGATCAGCGGCCCCACGGGCACCCGGGGCGCCGCGCGGGGCTGCGGGGCGGCGGTGGCGCGCCCCGCGTCGGTGACTGAGGGAAGCGGCATGAAGAGCCAGCCTCTGCCCGGGGAGCGCCCTTGTCCACCGCACGCCGCGCTTGCCCCGGATGCGCCCGGCGCGGGACAAGCTGCCAGTCATGGCAGCCAGCATCCGACCCGGGGACCACGTTCCCGTCATCTCCCTGCCCGACGCGGCGGGCGAGCCCTTCGACCTCATGCAGCCGGCGCTGGCCGTCTCGCACCGCGTGCTGGCGCTCGGCCCGCCGCCTTCCGCCCCGGCCCTGCGCGCGGCCGGCAAGGTGACGGCCGCGCGCAACGCCCGGCTGGTGCTGGTGTTGCCGCGCGAGCCCTCGCCCGCCCCGGTGCCCGGCGCCGGCGACGCCCCCGTGCTGTTCGACCCCAACGGCCAGCTCGCCGCCCACCTCGGCCTGCCCGCGGCGGGCGGCGCGGCCGTGCTCACCCCGCGCGGCCGGCTGGGCTTCCTCGGCATCGGCGCCGGCGCGCTGGATGCCGCCCTGGCCACCCTGCCCGAACCCGCTCCCCCCGTGATCCGCCGCCCCGGCGCCCCCGTGCTGATGATCCCCGCCGTGCTGGAGCCCGAACTGCGCGCCGCCCTGCGCGCCCACTGGGACCGCGGCGAGAAGCTGCGCGACCGCGTGGCCAGCGAGGCCGGCGCCGCCAACGCCGCCAGGGTCAAGCGACGCGCCGACGTGCCGCTGGATGACCGCGACCTGTACGCCACCTTCCACGAGCGCCTCGCCCGGCGCGTGGTGCCCGAGATGGCGCGCGCCTTCCGCTTCCGTCCCGCCTCCTTCGAGGCGCCGCGCGTCGGTTGCTACGACGGCGCCGAGCGCGGCGCCTTCGGCGCGCACCGTGACAACCGCACACCCTTCACCCGGCACCGCCGCTTCGCGATGAGCCTGAACCTCAACACCGGAGAGTACGAGGGCGGCCGCCTGTGCTTCCCCGAGTTCGGCCCAGACCTGTACGAGCCGGAGGCCGGCGGCTGCGCCATCTTCTCCTGCGACCTGCTGCACGAGGCCCAGCCCGTCACCCGCGGCCGCCGCTTCGCCGTGTTCACCTTCTTCACCGATGCCGAGGGCGCCGCCCAGGAACAGGAACTCATCCGCCAGCGCATGGCCGCCGGCGAGGCGGGCGTGCAGGTGCGCTGAGCGTCCAGCGCGCGGTTCGCGGGAGGCGCCCCCTCCCGCGAACCGCGCGCCAGGGACCCAGGGGGCCCCCGGACCCCGTCCGCGGGAACCTTGATCTACGGACGGGAGGTCGAGGAGCCCGGGGTTTCTCGCGGCGATGCGGGGGGCGCCGCCCCCTGTGGGCCGCCCATCGCCCGCTGGCTCATGATGCCCGACAGCACAACCACCGCCGCGCCGGCCAGGGTCCAGCCGCCGGGCAGCCTGCCCCAGACGCCCAGGTCGAACGCCACCGCCCAGGCGAGGGCGCTGAACTCCAGCGGCGCCAAACGGGACGCCGGAGCGCGGCGGAAGGCGCCGGCGAGGCACAGGGCCGCGCCGCCGGAAAGCACGCCGTTGACCGCCAGCGCGGCGGCGTCGAGCGGCGTCGGCGCCACCCACTCGGTGACCAGGAACGGCGCGGTCGCCGCCAACCCCGGCGCGAAGCCCCACAGCAGCAGCCGCGCCGTGCCGGGCTCGTCCCGCAGCGCGCGATTGAGCGTGAGTACCCCCGCGTAGCAGCCGGTGGCGAAGATGCCCCACAGGTAGGCCTCGACCGCGCCGGGATCGCTCGCCGCGAGCCCCGGCCACATCGCCAGCAGCACGCCGCCGAACCCCGCCGCGCACCAGCCCCAGGCAGCGGTGGGCACGCGCTCGCGCAGCACCAGCGCCGAGAGTGCCAGCGTGAGGAACGGCGCGACGGCGTAGACGAGGTAGCCCTCGGCTAGGGACAGGCCGCGCAGCGACAGCAGGAAGCCGAAGGATGCGCCGAGCATCCCGGCAGCGCGCAGGACCTGCGCTCCCGGGCGCAGGCTGCCCAGCGGACCGCCCGCGCCCGGCACGAGCAGCCGCGCGAGCAGCAGCAACGCCAGCAGCGCGGCGTAGCGCGCGCCCACCACCTGCGCCGGGGGGTAGTGTCCCGAGAGCAGCTTGGAGTTGGTGTCCAGCGCGGCGAAGAGCCCCAGCGCGGCGAGCAGCAGCAGCGGGCCGCGCATGCGCGCTCCTCTTCCCCGTGGCGCGCCGGGGATTCCTGGCGCCCGGCCTTGAACACCGCCGCGCCGCGCGGCGTCAACGCGGGCGCGCCTCTCGCCGGCGCGCGTGGGGTGACGAGCCGGCGATCCGCGCGAAACCTTCCCCCGCGCACGTCGCCGTGCGGCTTCCCCCGCGCACGTCACCGTGCGACGAGCGACGCGGCATGTTCCCCATCATCGCGTCCGCCCTGATGCCCCTCGCCCGCGCGCTCGATCCCGAGCGGGCGCACGAATGGTCCCTGCGGGCGCTGGAAGCCGGGCTGGCCGGGGCCGACCGGAGCGCCGACGATCCCGTCCTGGCGGTTGAGGCGTTCGGGCTGCGCTTCCACAACCCCGTCGGGCTGGCGGCCGGCTACACCAAGGACGCCACGGCGGTGCTGCCGCTGATGCGACTGGGCTTCGGGCTGGTCGAGGCCGGCACCGTCACGCCGCGACCGCAGCCCGGCAACCCGCGGCCGCGGGTGTTCCGGCTGCCCGAGGATCGGGCGGTGATCAACCGCTACGGCTTCAACAACGCCGGCCTGGACAGCTTCCTGGCGCGGCTGCGCGACCTGCCCCGGCCGCTGCCGGCGGTGCTCGGCGCCAACATCGGCATCAACAAGGAGAGCGCCGAGCCGGAGCGCGACTATCCCGACCTCTACGCCGCCCTCGCCCCGCTCGCCGACTACGTCGCGGTGAACGTTTCCTCCCCCAACACCGCGGGGCTGCGCGACCTCCAAGGCGAGGCGCGGCTGGCGGCGATCCTGGGCGCGGTGGCGACCCGTCGGGCGGCGCTGCCGAGGCGACCGCCCGTGCTGGTCAAGATCGCCCCCGACCTGGCCGCCGACGCGCTGCCCGCCCTGGTCGAGGCCTGCGCAGCGGCCGGGGTGGCCGGGCTGATCGTGAGCAACACCACGCTCAACCGGCCGGAGGCGCTGCGCGGCGCCCACCGGGGCGAGGCGGGCGGGCTGTCCGGGCCGCCGCTGTTCGCCGCCTCCACCGCCATGCTGGCCCGGGCGCACCGCTTGGCGCGCGGCCGGCTGGCGCTGGTGGGTGCGGGCGGCGTGGGCAGCGGCGCGGACGCCTACGCCAAGATACGCGCCGGCGCCGCGCTGGTGCAGCTCTACACCGCCCTGGCCTACGACGGGCCGGCGATCGCGGCGCGGATCAAGCGCGAACTGGCGGCGCTGCTGCGGCGGGACGGCTTCGGCTCGGTGGCCGAGGCGGTAGGCGCGGATGCCGGCACGGGGGAGATCGGGCGTTGAGGACACTGGACGGGATCGCGGCGCTGGCGGACCGCTACGACGGCTTCGTGGTGGACCTGTGGGGCACGGTCCACGACGGTACCGCCGCCTACCCGGGCGCGGCCGATGCGCTGGCGCGGCTGCACGCCCGCGGCAGGCCGGTGGTATTCCTGTCCAACGTGCCCCGTCGCGCCGCCGTCGTGGAAGCGCAGCTCGCCCGCTTCGGCATCGCGCGCGACCTGTACCGGGACGTGGTGTCCTCCGGCGAGGCGAGCTGGGAGCTGCTGCGCGACCGGCGGGCTGCGGACGCACATCCCTTCTTCGCAACCTTGGGCTCCGCGACCCTGGGCGACCGCGCCTTCCACCTCGGCCCCGAGCGGGACCGTTCGGTGACCGAGGGGCTCGGCCTCACCCTGGCCGATGCTCCGGCGGAAGCCGGCTTCGTGATCAACACCGGCCCCGACGTCGCGCGCGGACCGGACAGCGTGGAGCCCTACGACCCAGTGCTGCGCGACTGCGCCGCCGCCGGGCTGCCGATGATCTGCGTCAACCCCGACCGCGAGGTGGTGGTGGCCGGGCGGCGCGTGATCTGCGCCGGCGCTCTGGCCGATCGCTACCGCGAACTCGGGGGCGGGCCGGTGTTCGAGGTGGGCAAGCCGGACCCGGCGATCTACGCGCCCGTGCTGCGCCGCCTCGCCCTGCCGCGGGAGCGCGTGCTGGCGGTGGGCGACGGGCTGCACACCGACCTGCTCGGCGCCGGCGCGGCCGGGTTGGACAGCGCCTGGGTGCTGAACGGCCTGTCGGCGGGGCTGGACGAGGCGGCGCTGGACGCGCTGGCGACGACGGAGGGCGTGTCCCCGATCGCGGCGCTGCGCGGCTTCCGGTGGTGACGGGGCGGGCCCACGTGCCCGCGCGCGTGCCGCTCGCCGCCAAGTAGCGGGCGGCTTGGCTTCTGGCGATCAGGCCTGGAGCCTGGAGCTCTGCCCCTGGACCCCGCCGGGGACCTAGGGAGGCCCGGGGCCCCCGCCGTCAGCTCGCCGGGATGACGAGGGAATGCTCGCCGATCGCGAAGCCGCGTCGGCGAGCATTCCCTCGCCATCCCGGCACTTCTCTCACGCTGGGAGTTGCGAGGCATCCGAGTTCCCCGGCGAGGTGTTCGAAGGGGCCGAACCTTCGGAACCCGTTACCGGGCCGCCCGCGACCGGTCGCGGTTCAGCGTCGCTGATGTAAGCTGCCCGCCCGCCGCGCACGCAGGGAAACGCCGATGCCGCTCGACCACACCGCCCGGGGCGTGTTCCCCATCGCGCCCACGCCATTCGGCGAGGACGGGCACCTCGACCTCGCCTCCATCGACCGCATGACCGACTTCTACCGGGCCTGCGGCAGCACCGGGCTGACCGTGCTCGGGGTGATGGGCGAAGCGCCCAAGCTGGACGGGGCCGAAGCGGTCGCCGTTGCCACCCGCTTCGTCCGCCGCGCCGGCGACCTGCCGGTGATCGTGGGCGTGTCCGCGCCGGGCTTCGCCGCCATGCGCGCGCTGACCTTGGCCGTCATGGAGGCGGGCGCGGCGGGCGTGATGATCGCGCCGCCGAGCACGCTGCGCACCGACGACCAGATCGCCGGCTACTACGCCGGGGTCGTCGAGGCGATCGGCGACGACGTGCCCTGGGTGATCCAGGACTACCCACTGAACTTCTCGGTGGTGATGACGCCCGGCGTGATCCGCCGGATCGTCTCCGAGAACCCGTCCTGCGTGATGGTCAAGCACGAGGACTGGCCGGGCCTGGAGAAGATCTCCGCACTGCGGCGCTGGGAGGTCGAGGGCGCGATGCGGCGGGTGTCCATCCTGTGCGGCAACGGCGGGCTGTTTCTGGACTTCGAATGCGAGCGCGGTGCCGACGGCGCGATGACTGGCTACGCCTTCCCCGACATGCTGGTGGACGTGGTGCGGCTCCAGGCCGAGGAACGGCGCGACGCGGCGCACGACCTGTTCGACGCTCACCTGCCGCTGCTGCGCTACGAGCAGCAACCGGGCGTGGGACTGGCCATCCGCAAGCACGTGATGGCGCGGCGCGGCATCATCGCATCGGACGCACAGCGCCGGCCCGCGATCGGCATGAGCGCCGCGGCGCGCGCGGAGGTCGGGTACCTGCTGTCGCGCTTGGCGCGGCGCGACCCGCGCGCGGCGGGCTTGGCCGCGGACTAGGCGCGCGGAGCCCCGGGCGAGCTCCCGCGCCCCCGCACTTCCCTTGCCGGCGCGAACGCGCGCATCAGATGCCCTGGATGAAGCGAGCACCCACGACCTACCGACGCGCCCTCGTCACCGGCGCGAGCAGCGGCATCGGCGAGGCTTTCGCCCGCGCCCTGCCCGACGCCACCGACCTCCTGCTGACGGGGCGCAACGCCGAGGCCCTGGTGCACCTCGCGGGCGAGCTGGCGCGACCGGGGCGCGGGGTGGAGAGCATCGCGGCCGACCTGTCGACCGACGCCGGCCTGGACGCCGTAGCCGACACCGCCGCGGCCGCCGACATCGACCTGCTGTTGTGCAACGCCGGTCAGGGCCCGTTCGGTGACTTCCTCGTGGCGGAGGAGGCGGCGCTGCGGGACACGGTGTCGGTGAACGTGCTGGCGCCCACGGTGCTGCTGCGGCGCCTGGTGCCCGGCATGCTGGAGCGCGCCCGCGCGTCCGGCGGACGCGCCGGGGTGATCGTCACCTCCAGCGAGGTCGGCTTCTTCCCCGTCCCCAGGCTCGCGACCTACGCGGCGAGCAAGGCGTTCGACCTGTCGCTGACCGAGGCCCTGGCGGCGGAACTGACGGGGGAGCCGGTGGACGTGCTGGCGCTTTGCCCCACGGCGACGCGCAGCGGCTTCGCCGCCCGATCCGGTTTCGGCCGCGACCTGCCGGGCGCGCAGTCGCCCGCGCACGTCGCCCGTTCGGCGCTGCGGGCGCTGGGACGCGGGCAGCGCACCCTCACCCTAGGCGCGCTCAGCGGCAGCGTGCTGACGGTGCCGGCCCTGGTCCGCGCGGGGCTGGCGCAGGCTATCGCGCTCGCCGTCCGCGCGCCCGCGCGGGCGCCGGATGCTTCGCCGCGCGCCGACTACGCGCGCGGGCGAGAGTAAGGCCGCGCGGCGGGGGTCGGCGCCGCCGGCGGCGGCGGCCGGTCAGGGTTGCGCTGCGGCGGTGCCGGCGCCGGCCGGGGTCACCGTCGCCGCGCCGTCGCTGGCGCGCGCCTCAATCGCCCGCCAGCCGCGCCACCAGCAGCGCGATCTCGGCCTGCCGCCCGCAACCGGTCTTGCGGCGCAGGGCGGCGAGGTGGGTCCGCACCGTTTCCACCGACACGCCCCGCTTCTCGGCATGGCTGGCGAGGGTCGCGCCTCGCGCCAGCGCGGCAGCCAGCCCGGCCTCGGCGGGTGTCAGGCCGAGGGCCGCCCGCAGCAGCGGGCGCGACGGGTCGGGCCGAGCCCCGGCATCGGTCACGAGCAGCATGCCCCCCGAGAAGCGGCCGGGCAGCGGCCCCGTGGCCTCCGGTCCGGCATCGCCCGGCCGCACCGGCAGGGCTTGCACCAGCCACGGCATCGCGCCGGACGGCCGCTGGATGGCCAGGCTGCCGGCGACCGGCAGCACGCGGACGCGCCCGGTCGCCCCCGCCAGGACCGACAGCACGGCGCGATCCAGCGCCGCCTGCGCCCGCGCGTCGTCGCAGCGCAGCCCGTTGCGGCCGAGCGCGAACCCGTCCCGCCGCGCGGCCATCCGCCGCAGGGCCGCGTTGGCCACCACCATCCGACCGTCGGGCGCGAGCAGCGCGACGCCCTGGCGCAGCGCGTCCAGCCCGGCCGCCGCGGCCTGCCAGCCGGCGTCCTCCAGCCGGGCACGCGCGGACAGCACGCGGCGCAGGTGCGGCAGCAGCGCGGCGAGCAGCGCCTCCTCGCGCCGGCCGAAGGGTCCCTCGTCCCGAGTGCGGTGCGCGCAGAAGGCGCCGCGCGCGTCGCACGCCGCTTCCGCGTCCATGGCCAGGCAATGAAAGGCGCCGCCGTCGCGACGCGCGAAGTCGTTCCAGAAGGCGGTGCGGGCGTAGCTCTCGGCCGGCAACGCGGCGTCGAGGTTGGCCACGCCGGGCAGGCTGCTCGCGGCGACGGCGATCCAGGGATCGCGGCGCACCCAGTGCGTCGCGTATTCCGCCAGCGCGTCGGGGCACCAGTTCATGCTCGACACCTGGGCATTGCGCACTGCTCGCGCCCCGGCGAACTGCACGACATGGGTGACATGCGTGCTGGCACCCAGTGCGACGGCGATCGCGTCCAGCGTCGGGCCGAGGTCCCTCCCGTCCACGAGGGCGGCATAGAGGTCGAGGGCCAAGGCTTCCGGCGAAACAGTCTCGTTACGTAAAAGCATCTTTTGGCAACGCCTCGTTAACGAAACAACCCTAGCGTGCGCTGCAAATCGGAGACCAGTGGAACGAAAGTGAACAACCCGAACGGGTGAGGCTCGACGCGCGCTACGCCGTCCAGGTCAGGCCCAACTGCCCGGGCCGCTCAACCCACGGACCGGTGCACGCGCAACGGCCCGAAGGACTGGCACACCGGCATCACCTGGAGCGTGTTCACGTTCACCCGCGCCGGGCGCGTCGCCACCCAGTGCACCGCGTCGGCGACGTCGTCGGGCATCAGGACGTCGGCGCCCTCGTAGACCGCGGCGGCCCTGGCGTCGTCGCCGAGCCGCACGTTGGAGAACTCCGTGCCGCCCGCCAGGCCCGGCTCGATGTCGGTGACGCGGACCGGCGTGCCGTGCAGGTCGGCGCGCAGGTTCATAGAGAACTGGCGCACGAAGGCCTTGGTGGCGCCGTACGCGTTGCCGCCGGGATAGGGCCACTCGGCGGCGGCGGAACCGACGTTGACAACGTGACCCCGCCCCCGCGCGATCATGCCGGGCAGCACGGCGCGAGTGACGTACATCAATCCCTTGACGTTGGTGTCCACCATGGCGTCCCAGTCGTCGAGGTCGGCGTCCTGCGCCGGACCCATGCCGAGGGCGAGGCCGGCGTTGTTCGCCAGCACGTCCACCGCAGCCCAGTCCGCCGGCAGCCCGGCGACCGCGCGCAGCGTGGCGTCGCGGTCGCGCACGTCGAAGACGAGCGGCAGAACCCTGTCGGCACCCAGCTCGCCCCGGAGTGCCTCGAGCCGCCCAGCGCGGCGGCCGGTGGCGATGACGCGCGCACCGTCGGCGGCGAAGCGACGGGCGATGGCGGCGCCGAAGCCGGCGGTGGCGCCGGTGACGAGCAGGATCATGGTCTGACAACTCCCGGGAGACACGAGATCGGAGGGGTCATGCTTCACACCGCCCCGCCGCCGCGGCAACCGGCGGGAAGGTCTCCCCCAGACCGCGCAGCTCATCATCGGAGCTGGGGCCGTCGATGACGCCGGCACGAAACACTTCCCGGCCGGGGCGGAACGACCGGACCTCGGGCCTCGCCCGCACCGCGCCGGCGGCGTCGGGGCCGAGCACGCACGGCTCGCCCACCGGGTCGGCGTTGCGGCGCGGCCCGATCCACCGGGCTCACCGACACCGCCCGCACCTCCACCAGCAGGTCACGGTGGCGCGGCGGCGCCGGGTCGCGCAGGTCCGCGTTCCGCGGCGCGGCGCGGGTGGTCCACGGTGGCCATGGGTGAACGCGACGGCCGCCACGGGATCGCGCTCCTTGCTCGGGCCCGGAATGCCGGTCAGACAGGCGAACCCGGACCGTCGGGAACGACGCGCCGCGCGGCGATCGGGAGCAGGGCGAGCGAGCAGATGCGCCACGACCCACGCGCCGCGCCTGTCACCCGGCGGCCGCGCCGCCCCGCGGCACGGGCGCCGGGACCGCCCGCCCACTCGGAGGGGACGCGATGAACCCGCCCCCGGGCACGCGGAGGGAGCCGAACTCCGCCCTGTCGGAAACCGACGAGGCACCGGCCCCCCCGGCGCGGCGCGGCCTGGGCGGCGCGCGGGGATGGCGGGCGCTGCTGCGGGAACTGTATCAGGGTGGAACGGCGCGGGCGCAGCGCTTCCGCTACGGCCTGCTGGCGCTGGACCTAGTCACGGTCGCCTTCATCGTCGCCACCTCGTTCACGCCGCGCGGCCCGCTGGTGGAGGTGGCGGACACCCTGCTCGGGGTGCTGCTGCTGGCCGAGTTCCTCGCCCGGCTCGGCGCCAGCCGTCGACCGCTGCGCGACCTCACGCACCCGCTGGTGATCGCCGACGCCGTGGCGGTGCTGAGCTTCCTGGTGCCGCTGACCAGCGAGGGGGCCGGCTTCCTGCGGGCGCTGCGGGTGGTGCGGCTGCTGCGCACCCGGCGCCTGCTGGAGCGGCTGCGCCGGGACCTGCCGTTCTTCCACCAACGCGAGGAAGCGGTGGTCGCCACCGCCGACCTAGCGGTGTTCATCTTCGTGATGACCGGGCTGGTGTACGAAACGCAGCACCGCGCCAACCCGCATATCGGGAACTACGCCGACAGCCTGTATTTCACCGTCACTGCGCTCACCACCACGGGCTTCGGCGACATCACCCTGCCCGGCACGTCGGGGCGGCTGCTCACCGTGGTCATCATGTTCTGCGGCGTGACGCTGTTCCTGCGGCTGGCGCAGGCGATGTTCCGCCCCAGCAAGGTGCGCTTCCCCTGCCCGCGCTGCGCCCTGCAGCGGCACGAGCCGGACGCGGTGCACTGCAAGGCGTGCGGCGAGGTCCTGGACATCCCCGACGAGGGAAGCTGAGCCACGGCCCTCAGCCCACCCGCAGCAACCCTGGGCCGTGGCACCGCAACCAGTCCTGCGCCGCCACCCGGTGCGGCGTGCGCGACGCGACGTGCGCCCAGAAGCGCGGCGAATGGTTCAGTTCGCGCAGGTGGCACAGCTCGTGCGCCACCACGTAGTCGAGCACCCACTCCGGGGCCATCACCAGCCGCCAGGAGAACGCCACCGTGCCGTCCGGGGCGCAGGAGCCCCAACGCGTGCGGGTGTCCTTGAGCCGCACCACACGCGGCCGCACCCCCAGCGCCGCCGCGTGCGGGGCGGCCAGCAGCGCGATCCGGCGCCGTGCCTCGTCGCGCAGGAAGTCGACCAAGCGGCGGGACAGGAAGCCGGCCTCACCCGACACCAGGATCTCGCCGTCGCGCAGCAGCACCCCGGCGCGCAGCGCCGGCGCGTGGCGGACGACGTGCGGCACGCCGCCCAGGGGCACGGCGGCACCATCGGCGAAGGGCACGGCGGGAGCGAGCGCGCCGAGCCGCTCCGTCACCCAGGCGGCGTGGGCGGCGAGCAGCGCCATGCCCTGCCGGCGGCCGGCGCGCGGCGGCAGGGTCACCACCACCTCGCCGGCGCGGGGATCTATCCGCAGCGACACCTTGCGGGCGCGGGCGGAACGCTGCCAGCGCACCGGGCAATCCACCGGACCGTGCGACGGCCCGGCCCGCAACGGCACGCTCTCGAAGCTGGTTCCCTGCATGGCATCGAGGATAACCGGGTCCGCCGCGAAGCCCTAGCGCGGCCCGGCCGCGAAGCCTCGGAGCAGTCTCGCCGCGAGCCCTCGAAATCATCTCACCACGGGTGCCGGCAGCGGCTCCGCCGTGAGAAGGCATCCCAGCCCGGGAAGCTCTTCATCTCGACCTCGACGAAGCTCAGGACCGCTTCCCCGCCGTTGACCACGTTGCGCTCCGCCCCCGCCGGCTGCTCGTAGGACACCTCGGCCGACAAGGCCGCCGCGCGGGTCGCTCCCACCCGGCTCCTCCAGCAACAGCGTGCCGTCGTGTAGCGGCATCACCACGTAGCCCCAGCCGTGCCGGTGCCAGCTGGCCTCGGCCCCGGGCGTGAAATCTCCGGCGGGTGACGCGCACCCGGGCGTCGTCGAGCTGCATCGTGGCCACCATCGGAGTGCAGCGCAGCGCCACGCCTCCCTCACGACGCTCCGCCTTTCCCGATCGCGCCCGGGGCACCGGCACCGGCCGGCCCGTCGCCCGCCGGCCGCTCCCGTCGCGCTGCGCCCCGTGGCCACCGACCGGGCCAGGCCGCAACGTGGTCTTCCAGCGCGCCGGCGTCGCGCTCGCTCACCACCCGGCCGCGCACCGAGACGCCCGCCGCGTGCACCGTGTCCAGGTTCCCCGACACGAGCGGGTGCCAGGCCGGCAGGTCGCGCCCTGCAGCCACCAGCCGGTAGGCGCAGGTCGGCGGCAACCAGTCGATCCGCGCCAGCCGTGCCGGCGTCAGCTTGATGCAATCCGGCACGCGGGCGCGGCGGTTGGCGTAGTCGCCGCAGCGGCCGGTGCGCGTGTCGAGCAGCCGGCAGGCCACGTTAGTCCAGCTGAGGGCGTCGGTGTCGTCGTCGCGCAGCTTGTGCAGGCAGCAGCGGCCGCAGCCGTCGCACAGCGCCTCCCACTCGGCGCGGCTCATCTGCGCTAGGGTCTTGCGCTTCCAGTAGGGCTTCTCGTCGGGCACGGCCGGGAACTGGGCGCCCGGCCGGACCGGCGCAAGCGGGGCGGGCGCGGAGGTCGCCCCGCCGGCTCCCGCGCGGACGCCGACGGGACGGGCGCCGTTCAGGCCGACGCCATGCTGCGGCCGCGCGCGCGCAGGTCGTCGAAGGCCTCGTCCAGCCGCGCCACGATGCCCTGTTGGCCGGCCCGCAACCACTTCCTGGGGTCGTAGACCTTCTTGTACGGCTTGCCGCTGGTGGGATCGATCTGGTCCCGGAAGGCCGCCGGGTTGGCCGCGACGTAGTCGCCCACCGGCTTGGCGAAAGCGAACTGCGTGTCGGTGTCGATGTTCATCTTGAACACGCCGTAGCCCAGCGCCTCGTGGATCTTCGCCTTCTCGGACCCTGAGCCGCCGTGGAACACCAAGTCCAGCGGCATTCTCTCGCCGCGCCCGTGCTTCTCCGACACCAGCGCCTGGCTGTCGCGCAGGATCTCGGGGCGCAGCTTAACGTTACCGGGCGCGTACACCCCGTGCACGTTGCCGAAGGACGCCGCCACCGAGAAGTGGCCGAGGTGGTTGAGTTGCTCGTAGGCGTAGAGCACGTCGGCGGGCTGCGTATACAGGTGCGCGTTGTCAGCGCTGTCGTCGTGCTCCGAGCCGATGCCGTCCTCCTCGCCGCCGGTCACCCCCAGCTCAATCTCCAGGCTCATCCCCAGCGGCGCGAGCCGCCCCAGCATGCGCACGCACTCGGCGACGTTGGTTTCCAGCGGCTCCTCGCTGAGGTCGAGCATGTGCGAGGTGTAGAGCGGCTTGCCGGTACGCTCGACCTGCCGCTCGCTGGCGTCCACCAGCGCGTCCACCCAGGGCACCAGCTTGCGGTCGGCGTGGTCGGTGTGCAGCACCACGCACACGCCGTACTGCTCGGCGACGGTGTGCACGTGCTGCGCGGCCGAGATGGCGCCGAGCACCCGGGCGCGGCCCGCATCGGGGCAGCCCTCGCCAGCGAAGAAGCGGGCGCCGCCGTTGGACAGCTGGATGATGACGTCCGCGCGGTTCTTGGCCGCTGCCTCCAGCACCGCGTTGACGCTGTCGGTGCCCACGACGTTGACCGCCGGCAACGCGTAGCCGCCGGCGCGGCAGCCGGCGAGCAGGGTTCGATAGTCGTCGCCCGACACGACGCCGGGGCGCAGGCGGGTTGCGGGCTTGGCCTCGATTGCGTCGCTCATCGTCGTTTCCTAGAACCGGATGTTCACGCTTCCGGGCGGCGCCGCGTCGCCGACGGGCCGCACGATGGCCGCCCCCGGCTCCCGTCGCGCACCGAGGGAAGCCCTGCCCGGTAACACGAATCTCGTCGTCGGGTCGCGCGGTATCGCGTGAACCGGCGGCCCGACCGGATGCCCCAACCCCGGCCGCGCGCCTCAGCCCGGGCCGGGCAGCCGCGCCTGGGTGCCCTGCTTGCCGCGGATCGCCGCCAGCCGGTCGCCCAGCGCGGCAGGGGCGGGCAGCCTGCCCTGGGCGGCGGCCATGGCGCTGGCGATGTTGGGGTCATCCTTCTCCGGCCGCGTCGGCGCCAGCAGCTTGGCCTTGGCGTTGGCCGACTCCGCGTGGGCGAGGTCGCGTGCCGCGGCGTCCTGCATGGCCTTGAGTGCCACGCTCAGCCCGCTGGTGGCCCCCGTCAGCCCGGCCGCCTGACGCGCGCCCTCGGCCCGCTGCTCGGCGGCCTGCCGCTGCTGGTCGGCGCGGCTCATGTCGCGCTGGGCGCGGTTCAGCGCGTCGCGCGCGCCCTTCA
>CAXTEL010000017.1:0-17739 GCA_964243365.1 uncultured Roseomonas sp.
TCGAGGGCTTCATGGCCCAGGGCGGCGACCCGACCGGCACTGGCACCGGCGGCAGTCAGTTGCCGGATCTGCCGGCGGAGTTCTCTTTGCCGGGCAAGGCACGCTTCGTGCGCGGCACGGTGGGCGCGGCCCGCACCGGCAACCCGAACAGCGCCAACAGCCAGTTCTTCATCATGTTCGCCCCAGCGCCCAGCCTGGACGGGCAGTACACGATTTGGGGCCGCGTGACCTCGGGCATGGAGGTCGTGGACAAGATCGAGCGCGGCGCCGGGTCGAGCGGCTCGGTGCGCAACCCCGACAAGATCATCCGCGTCCGTGTGGCGGCCGACGTTCCCCAGGGGCAGTGAGGTCGGGAGGCGGCAGCTCCGCTTGACAGTCGCCGCCTTCCGCTGTTTCCCCCGTTCGACGTGTGCCTGTAGCTCAGTTGGTAGAGCACGAGACTTTTAATCTTGGGGTCCTGGGTTCGAGCCCCAGCGGGCACACCAATCCTTCCCGCGTCCACGCGGGCCGGTTCCGGGGACGAGAGTCGTCAGGAGTCCCGGTGCCTCGACAGTGCCAGTCCGACTCTCCAGAACGCCCGGCGCGCAGCGGGACCCAGTACGGCGTCGTGTCCGCCCGCGCCGCAGGACCAGCCCTTCCGGGTCGCGCGGGGGGAGGGTAAGCCCGGGCGGGTGCCAGCCGAGCTCACCATCGTCATTCCCTGCTTCAACGAGGTCGCCAACGTCGCGCCCACCGTCACCCGCCTCGACGCGGCGCTGCGCGGGGTCGACTGGGAGGCGGTGTTCGTCGACGACGACAGCCCCGACGGCACCGCCGCCGCCGCGCGCGCCATCGGCGTGTGGGACGGGAGGGTGCGCTGCATCCGGCGGCTCGGGCGGCGCGGCCTTGCCTCGGCCTGCGTGGAAGGGATCCTGTCCTCCTCCGCCGCGTTCGTCGCGGTGATGGATGGAGACGGGCAGCACGATGAAACCCGGTTGCCGGCGATGCTCGACGCGGTGCGTCGGGGCCGGGCCGAGGTCGCGGTCGGCAGCCGCCACGCGGCTGGCGGCTCCACGGCGGAGGGCTTTTCCACCGGGCGGGCGAGGGTGAGCACGGCGGGCACCCGGCTGGCCGCGGCGCTGCTGCCCACCCCCATCGGCGACCCGATGAGTGGATTCTTCCTCCTGTCCCGCCCGCTGTTCGAGTCGCTGGCGCCGCGGCTGTCCGCGCGTGGCTTCAAGATCCTTCTGGACCTGCTGCTCTCGGCCGGGCGGCCGCTGCGGGTGGAGGAGTTCGCCTACCGCTTCCGGCCGCGCGAGGCGGGCGAGTCCAAGCTCGACGCCACGGTGCTGCTGGAGTTTCTCGGCCTGCTCGCCGACAAGGCGCTGGGCGGCTTACTGCCCTGGCGCTTCGTGGCCTTCGCCGCCGTCGGGCTGATCGGCGTCGCGGTGCACGTCGCGGTGCTCTGGACCTCGCTGGCGCTGGGCGGCTTCGCCTTCACCCCGGCCCAGTGGGTGGCCACCCTGGTGGCGATGACCGTCAATTTCCTGCTCAACAACAGCGTCACCTACCGCGACGTGCGACTGCGCGGCCCGGCGCTGGGTCGCGGCCTCGCGTTGTTCTACGCGGTTTGCGGCATCGGCGCCGCGGCCAACGTGGGTATCGCCGGCCTGCTATTGCACGACGGTCATCTCGCCTGGGGCCCGGCGGGCGCCGCGGGGGCGCTGATCACGGCGGTGTGGAACTACGCCGTATCCTCCACCCTGGTGTGGCGGGCACGGTGACGCACTGGTGGTCGGCGCTCGCGGCGCTGACCCTGCTGCGGCTGCTGGCGGCGGGTACCGTGCCGCTGGCTCCCGACGAGGCTTACTACTGGATCTGGTCCCGCGCGCTCGCGCCCGGCTACTACGACCACCCGCCCATGGTGGCACTGTGGATCGCCGGCGGCACCGCGCTGGCGGGAGAGCGGCCGCTCGGCATGCGTCTGCTCGGTCCGCCGGGCTTGGCCCTCGCCTCCGTCGCGCTGGCGCGGGCGGGAAACGTCCTGTTTCCGGCGCGCCGACCCGGGCCGTGGGCGGCGGCGCTGCTCAACGCCACGCTGCTGGTGAACGCCGGCGCGGTGCTGATGACCCCCGACACCCCCCTGGTTGTGTTCTGGTGCCTGACGCTCTGGGCCGTCTCGGAAACGCAGGCGCGCGCCGACGGGCGCTGGTGGCTGCTGGCCGGAGTTCTCGCGGGGGCGGCGCTGCTGTCCAAGTACACCGCCCTGCTGCTGGGCACCGGGCTGCTGGCCTGGTTGGTGACGGAGCCACGCGCGCGACCGTGGTTCGGGGACTGGCGGCTCTGGGCGGGCGGTGCCGCCGCGCTGGCGATGTTCTCGCCGGTGGTCACTTGGAACGCGGCGCACGATTGGGCCTCCTTCGCCAAGCAGGGCGGTCGTGCGGGTGCGGAGCGCGGCGACGCCGGGCTGCGCTTCCTCGGCGAGCTGGTCGGCGGACAGGTCGGCCTGGCGACGCCGGGCATCTTCGCGTTCTGCGCCGCGGGGGTGTGTGCCGCCGGCGCGGCCTGGTGGCGACGCGGCGATGCCGCGGCGGGGCTGCTGGCGGCGCTCACCGTACCGGCGGCGGCGTTGTTCGTGTGGCAGAGCACCGGCAGCCGGGTGCAGGCGAACTGGCCGGCGGTGGTCTACCCCGCGGCCTGCCTCGCCGCTGCGGCCTGCCTTTCCCCGCGCTGGGATCGTTGGCGCGTCCCGGCGGCCGGCTTCGGGCTGCTGCTATCCGCCCTGGTGCTTCTGCAGGCGGCCGCCGCGCCGCTGCCACTGCTCCGGCGCAATGACCCAACCCTGGCGCGGCTAGGCGGCTGGGCAGCCTTCGCGGCGGCGGTGGAGCGGAGCCGCGTCGAGGCCGGGGCGAGCTTCGTGGCGGCGGAGGAGTACGGGCTGGCAAGCGAGCTGGCCCTGCTGCTGCCGGCAGGCGTCCCGGTGGTGGCCATCGGCGATCGCTGGGACCTGTTCGATCTGCCGAAGGGCGGCGCTCCCGGCGAGGGTCTACTGGTGCGCAGCGTTCGGCGCGGCGAAGGGCCGCCCGCCTGGGCCGGCGCCGGGCAAGTCGGTGAGCTGGTGCGGTCACGGCAGGGCATCGAGGCGGAGCGCTACCGCCTTTATCGCGCCGCGGGAGCCCCCGGCGTACCGGCGGTGCTGCTGCCTCGGCCGCGCGCGCCTTGAAGTGGCGCCCAGCAGCGAAACATAAGGCATCACCTGGAGAAGCAGTCCATGCTGATACGCCACCCCCGCGGATGGGAACTGCCCGAGAGTGCCGCTACGCCGGAGGAGGCAGTGCTGGGTCGTCGGGCTGCGCTGGGTCTCGCCGCGGCGGGGCTGCTGGCGGGTGCGGGGCCGGTGCTGGCGCAGGCAGTGCCCGGGCCAGCCGCCGCCCGCAATCCGCGCTTCGAGGCGGATCGGGCGATCACGCCGGAGCGCGACGTCACCAGTTACAACAACTACTACGAATTCGGCATGCAGAAGAACATTGTTCGCCCGGCCCAGCAGCTCGCCGTGAGCCCCTGGTCGGTGCGCTTCGAGGGCATGGTGGAGCAGCCCCGCGAGATCGGGCTGGAGGATCTGCTCAAGCAGGTGCAGCTGGAGGAGCGGGTGCTGCGGCACCGTTGCGTCGAGGGCTGGGGCATGACGGTGCCCTGGACCGGCTTCCCAATGTCCGAGCTGGTGCGGCTGGGCGCGCCCACCTCCGCCGCCCGCTACGTGGTGTTCGAGACGGCGGCGCAGCCGAAGGTCATGCCCGGCCTTAGGCAGAGCTGGTATCCCTGGCCCTACACCGAGGGTTGCACGTTGGCCGAGGCGCGCAACGAGGTCGCCTTCGTCGCCACCGGCATGTACGGCAAGCCGCTGCCGCCGCAGAACGGCGCCCCGATCCGCGTGCTGTTCCCCTGGAAGTACGGCTTCAAGTCCGGCAAGTCGGTGGTGCGGGTGAGCTTCACCGACCAAAGGCCGATGACCTTCTGGGAGCAGCTCCAGGCAGCCGAGTACGGCTTCTGGGCCAACGTTAACCCGGCCGTGCCGCACCCGCGCTGGAGCCAAGCGACCGAGCGGCTGATCGGCTCGGACGAGCGCGTGCCGACCAAGCTGTTCAACGGCTACGAGGCCTTCGTAGCCGACCTGTACACCGACCTCAAGGGCGAGCGCCTGTACGCCTGAACGGAGCGGGGGGCGCTCAGCCGCGCAGCCGCTCGCGACCCGCCGCCACGGCCCGCAGCACGGCGGGCTGCAAACCCAGCGTCGGCAGCGCTCCGGGTGGGAAAAAGCGCGCTTCGACCGCGTCGTCCCCGGCCACAGGCTCGCCCGACGCCCAGCGGCCGCAGTAGTCGAGGATGGTATAGTGGAAGCGCACGCGACCCTCCGCGTCGCGGTCCACCACGTCCAGCGCGAAGGCGAACTCGAGCGGCCCGACCTCGACCCCAGCCTCCTCGCGCAGCTCGCGTCGGGCAGCCTCCTCGGTGAGCTCGCCCAGGAGCTGCGTGCCGCCGGGGATGGACCACTGCCCCATCAGCGGCGGCTGGCCGCGCCGGATCAGCAGCACGTCCTCGCCGCGCAGCACGATGCAACCGATGCCGACCCAGGGACGGTCGGGATATTCCCTGCCGCTCATCGCGGGACCGCCACCGGCGTCGGCGGACGCTCGGGACGGATCAGGTCCTCCAATCGCGGGGCGAAAGCCTTCTCCTTCCAGGTGCCGACCTGGTAAGTCCAGCCGCGCCAGCGGTTGTTCAGCCGCGCCGCCTCGTCGTCGCCCGCCGCGGCGAGCCGGACCCATAGCTGCCCGTCCAGTCGCGCGCTCCGCACGGCGATCACGAGATTGTCGGTCAGGGTGAAGCGCGTCTCGCCCACGGGTTCGCCTCCCACTTCGCCCTCGCGTCGGACCTCGAGGAAAGTTAGGAACTCGAAGGCGCGGCCGACATCCTCCACCGCCGCGTCGTCCAGCGGCGGCGGATCGAGGGGCCGCACAACGCGCAGGGGCGCGTCCACCTCCCCGGCGCGGGCCAGCTCCAGTTCCGTCGCGGCGGGGATCGCCTCCGCCGGCGGCACACCGTCGGCGGTCGCGCCTTCGGAGGCTACGTCGGGGCGAGCGGCTGAGACGCGCAGCACGCGCTCGCGCAAGATGTTGGCCAGGTCGCGGTTCACCCACAGCTGCGGATCGGCGTCCACGGGCAGCCGGCCCTCGGCCAGCCAGGCCTGCGACTCCGCCGGACGCCGGACGTAGATGCTCTCGGGCAGGTTGCCTTGGGTGCGGACGCGGCGCCGGCCGGTGACGAGCTCGACCAGGGCGGCGCCGTCCGCGTCCAGGACCCGCAACAGGGAGGAGGTGGCGCCCGGCTTCAGGGGATCCGCCAGGCCGAGGTGGTCCAGCTGCTCCGGGTCGGCGGTGCGCGGCTCGCTCAGGCGTAGCTCGGTCAGCCCCACCAGCAGCTCCCGCACCCGCTCGCCACGCGCAGGATAGTCGGCCAGCGCCGGGAGCGTCCAGGTGTCACCGGAATCGCGCCGGAGCACCAGGGTTGCGTCGTGACGCTGAACCTCGATTCGTGCGGCGCCGCCGAGCCGCCGCGACAGGTCGGGAAAGGCGAGCTGCGCGGCTGAGGGCGGGGCGGGTCCGGCCCGGTCGGGCCCGAGCAGCACCGCGGCACCCACCGACAGGACGCCCGCGAGAGCGAGCGCGAGAACCGTGCGACGACGCATCCCCGCCGTTCCTCAGTGCCGGGCCGCGGCGCGCCGGCGCGACCGCGCCACCGCCAGCCCGATCGCCAGCAGCGCGAGCAGGACCGGAACCGCCGCGATGTTGAGCGCGCGCAGGGTACTTTCCAGGCCCTCGATGCCGCGGCGGAGTTCCAGCTGCACGGCGCGGAGCTGCCGGCGAGTGCTCACGATCTCCTCCCGGGCGCGGTCGATCTCGGCGCGTTGCTCGGGGGTGATCACGGTGCCTCCGCCCTGGCCGGACGCGCCCTGGATGCCGGAACCCGGGGCATCTCCACTCCGGCCGCCCCCCCTCTGGTCACCCTGGCGCAGCTCGCGCAGCCGTCTCTCGGTGCTTTCGAGACGCTGCGTCAGCTCGCGCTCGGTCTGCCGGAACCGCGCCTCGGCATCCCCGCGCATTTCCTCCACCAGGTCGAAGGGACGCAGCGACTCTCCGCGCGAGCGGAGCGACACCAGGGCGTCGCCGCCGGCCAGGGTGTCGACGAGGTTGGTGACCAGGGCGCCGTTGTCGCTGCTCGGCGTGGCGACCTGCTGGCCGAAGAAATCCTGGGTGCGAACCCAGAAGCGATCCTCCAAGATATCCGAATCGTTGGCGACCACGAGGTTGGCGGGTCCCTCGGTACGGGCCCGGTGGGTCGGGAAGTCAGCGGGTCGCGCCGTGCCCTCGGGCGGTGGGGGAGGGCCATCGGGGAAGGCGCTGCCCAGCACGCCGCGAACCCGCGCGGCGATGACGCGACGCTGCCCGTCGGGGCGGAACTCGGCCAGGAGTCGCGCCGGGTCGGGGTTCTCGCGCACCCGGCCGACGTCGATCATCATGGACCGGTCGCTGCTGGTGAGCAGCGGCGTGAACTCGATCCCCGCGCCCTCGCGGCGCCGGACCTCGCCGGCCGAGGCGACCGTCACCTGGCTCAGCTCGGTGCTGGCCACGTCGGCGCGGTTCAGGCTGTCGCCCTGGAGGTTGTACCAGGCGAGGTAGTCCACCGCCTGCACCCGATCGTTCTGCCCCGCCCGCACCCGCCACGCCCCGCGCAGGTCCAGCACGACCCTGTCCACCGGCGCCTCGACGCCCCAGGGACCCAGCAGCCGATCCAGCGAGGACGCCGTGGAGGTCGGCGGCTGGCCGGACGGACCGGGACGGGACGCCTGGCCCTCGCTGTGGGGGTCCACCATCGCGAGCAGGCGGCCGCCGCGCATCACGAACTGGTCGATGGCGTAGAGGGCTGCGTCGCCCAGCCCCTGCGGCTGCGCCACCAGCAGCACCTGCACCGCGGGGTCCACCACTTGCGCGTCGGCCGGCACGTCGCGCACGGTGAAGAACTGGCGCAGCTGGGTCATGGCGGCGAAGGGCTGCCCGGTGCCAGGCACGCGCATCATCATGGCGCGCGGATCGCCGCTCAGCGGCAGGGCGGAGAGCACGCCCAGCACCGGACGACGCGGCGAGGACAGGTCGTAGACCAGCCGGGTCAGGTCGTACTCGAGAAAGCGTTCGCGGTCGGCCTGGAAGAACGGCACCGTGCGCTCGTCATCGAGCAGGTTCACGCCGGCTAGCCCAAAGTAGACCTGCTCGCCCGACTGGTCGAGCGGCACGCCCTGGAGCCCGTAAGCCAGCGCCCGGTCCTCGGTCTCGGAGAACGGCTCGGGGTCGAGGAACTCCAGCCGTAGCTTACCGCCCGAGACGGCAGCGTACTCGGCCAGCATCTCACGCACCCGGTCGGCGTAGGCGCCGTAGGCGGGGACGCTGGCACCGAGCCGGCGCGAATAGAACAGGCGTAGGGTGATCGGGTCGCGCAGTCCGGACAGCACCTGCCGCGTGCCATCGCTCAGCGTGTAGAGGCGTTGGGCGGTGAGGTCGAGGCGCGCGCGCGGCAGCAGCCGGTCG
Organism: uncultured Roseomonas sp.; assembly: GCA_964243365.1. GTDB lineage: Bacteria > Pseudomonadota > Alphaproteobacteria > Acetobacterales > Acetobacteraceae > Roseomonas. The sequence continues at coordinate 7,620 of CAXTEL010000017.1, forward strand.
GCCAGCAGGTTGAGCCCCACCGCGAGCACGGCGGCCGAGACCAGGGCCGCGCCCGAGAGCCAGGCGCGGCGCCGCGCCGGTCGGGCCGGAGCGAGCGGGGGCGGGAGGAGGGGATTCAAGGCGGCGTCGGGCACGGTCAGTCCGCCTTGCGGCCGTCCACGGCGACGGCGTTGGCGAACAGCCAGAAACCGATGAAAGTCACGAAGAATACCGCGTCGCGCGCCGTCACCACGCCGCGCGAGAAGGCGCCCAGCCGGTCCGTGACCGAGACGCCGCGGGCGATCTCGGCGAACACGGGAACGTTGCGGTCGAGGAACTCGCCGACGATGGGCGAGCCGGCGGCGGCGAACAGGAAGCACGCCGCCACCGCGAGCACGAAGGCGATTACCTGGTTCTTGGTCAGCGCCGACAGCGCCGCCCCCACGGCGAGGTAGGCCCCGGCCACCAGCAGGCAGCCCAGGTAGCCCGCCGCGATCACGCCGTTGTCGGGCCGGCCGAGCACGTTGACGGTGATCACCAACGGGAAGGTCAACGCCAGCGCCACGGCGCACAACGCCCAGGCCGCGAGGAACTTGCCGACTACCGCCTGCCACTGCGCGAGCGGCAGGGTGAGCAGCAGCTCGATGGTGCCCAGGCGCCGCTCCTCGGCCCACAGGCGCATGGTCAGCGCCGGCACCAGGAACAAGAACAACCACGGAACGAACTGAAAGAACGGCTGCAGGTCGGCCGAGCCGCGCGCGAAGAAGCCGCCCACGGTGAAGGTCAGCACGCCCGACAGAACCAGGAAGATCACGATGAAGACGGTGGCGACGGGGGTGGCGAAGTAGGCGGCGAACTCGCGCCGGGCCACGGCGAGGGTGGGCCCCATCAGGCAGCCTCCACCGCGACGCCGCCAGGGGGCATGGCCGGCAGGGTGAGGTCGCGGAACACCGCGTCCATCGTCGGGCCCCGCGCGGCGAGCTCGGCCGGGGTGCTGTCGGCCACCACGCGGCCGCGCGCGATCACCACGGCGCGCGTGCACACGGCGGATACCTCCTCCAGCAGGTGGGTCGAGATCAGGATCGCCTTCTCCGGCGCCATGCGGACGAGCAGGTCGCGGACCTCACGCTTCTGGTTGGGGTCCAGCCCGTCGGTGGGCTCGTCGAGCACCAGCACGGCCGGGTCGTGCAGCAGCGCCTGCGCCAGCCCGACGCGGCGCTTGAAACCCTTGCTCAACGTCTCGATCGGCTGGAGGCGGACTCCCTCCAGCGTAGTCAGCCGCATCGCCCCGGCGACGCGGTCCGCCAGTTCCCCGCCTCGGAAACCGCGCACCCGGCCAGTGAAGTTGAGGAAGCCAGCCACCGTCATCTCGGGATAGGTGGGCGCGCCTTCGGGCAGGAAGCCCAGGGCCCGCCGCGCGGGCACGGGGCGGTCCACCACGTCGGCGCCGCCGATGCGGGCGGTGCCGGCGGAAGGCGACACGAAGCCCGCCAACATCTTCATGGTCGTGGACTTGCCGGCGCCGTTGGGGCCGAGGAAGCCCACCACCTCGCCGCGCCGCACGGCGAAGGACACGTCGTCCACCGCCACGAAGGCCCCGAAGCGCTTGCTCAGTCGCTCAGCCTCGATCAGCGCGGCAGCGTCTCCCGGCACCCGTTAAGTCCTCGCATTCCCGTGGGGTGCGGGGTTTAGACTCCGCGGAGGGAATCGCAAGCCCGGGCAACGCTCCGGACGGCCGGCCGTTCGGGCCAGAGCGTCAGGTGCGGTTGCCGGCCCGCTCCGCCAGCCGCTCCAGCAGCACGTGGGGCAGGGTGAGCGCCGCGAGCCCCTGCAGCGTGATGGTTAGCAACCTGCAGCGTAATTGTTAGCAATCGGTTTGGCGCCGGGCCGACGTAGCTGCTCCAGGGTAGTGCGCAGAGCAAGAAGGTCAGCACCGTAACCGGCAGCGAACGCCGTGCGGCGGTCGACACGTCGCGCACCCGGGGTGCGAGCGCGCGGCTAGCGGCGAGGGCAGCCATGTGACGCGGCGCGTGGCCGCACACGAAGCAAACCGCGAAAGTGGTGAGCGGCGGGAGCACGAGAAAGGCGAGCGCCAGGAGACCGAACTCGGCCACTGGATGCTATTGCTCCCGACGCGCCCAGGAGAGCACCACCACGGAGGCGACCGGCACCCACAGCCAGCTCGCCGCGGCGAGGGCGAGCGGGATGTCGTCGAGCGGCACGTCCGCGATGCCCGGGAGCACCCGCGCTGTCGCGGCCGGGTGCAGCAGGGTCGGCAGGGCGATCGGCAGCCCACCGCGCGCGGCGACCTCGAGCCACCGGCCGGGCGGTGCCTCCTCCTCGCCGAAATGCCAAGCGGAAATAACAGGCGCTGGCCGCCCTCGGCGGTGGGCAGCATAACCGAGCCCTGCCCGGTTGCTGTGGCGAAGTACGAGCAGGCGGCGATGATCGGCACGTAGCCGTGGATGCTGCTAATGCTCTCCTCCTCCGGCGTCCGACGCTTGGCCTTGAACAGGATAACGGCCGCACCGAGCGACATGCCGCCAAGCGTGAGCCAGAGCCAGAATTGCGAGGCCATATCTGAACGTTCTTGGGTTTGACGGGCTGAAGGCTTGACGCGCCGAGAACCCCCGTCGGCGGATGCTGTTTCGTTAGCTTCCGGTAGTGCACGCGCTCGGGCTCGCTACCCCGCGCCCAGTGACCGCAGCGACGGATCGTGTCCGAAGATCGGCAGCAGCAGCCGCGCCGCCCGCCCGCGCTCGGTGCGGTCCAGGCCAGGGTCGCGCTCCAGCAGCAGCGCGGCGTCGCGGTGCGCCGTTCGGACCAGGCCGGCGTGGCGTTGCGGGTCGGCGAAGCGGCGGCCGATCTGGCCGGCCTGACGCAGCCCCAGCGCGTCGCCGCCGCCGCGGAATGCCAAGTCGGCGTCGGCGATGACGAAGCCGTCCTCGGTGTCGCGCAGCACGCCCAGGCGCCGCCGCTCGCCCTGGTTCAGCTCGGCCGAGGGCAGCAGCAGGCAGTAGGACTGCGCGCTCCCGCGACCCACTCGGCCGCGCAGCTGGTGCAGGGCGGCCAGTCCGAAGCGCTCGGCCTGCTCGATGATCATGATCGTGGCCTCGGGCACGTCCACGCCGACCTCCACCACGGTGGTCGCCACCAGCAGCCGCGCCCGCCCGGCGGCGAAGTCGGCCAACGCCCCCTCGCGCACGTCGAGCGCCTGGGCGCCGTGCGCGAGCCGGACAGTGTCGCCGAACACCTCGCGCAGGCTGGCGAAAGTGGTCTCGGCGGCGGCGTTGTCGTGCTGCTCGCCTTCCTCCACGGCGCGCACCACCCAGTAGGCGCGGTGCCCGGCTGCGAAGGCGCGACGCAGGGCGTTCAGCACCTCCTCGCGCCGCTCGCGCGATACGATCCGCGTAACGATGGGCAGGCGGCCGGCCGGGCGGTCCTCCAGCCGCGACGTGGCCATCTCGCCCCACTGGGTCAGCAGCAGGGTGCGCGGAATGGGAGTGGCGGTCATCACCAGCATGTCGGCGCCGGCGCCGTGCTCACCCTTCCCGGCGAAGGCGAGCCGCTGCGCCACGCCGAAGCGGTGCTGCTCGTCCACCACCACCAGGGCGAGGTCGCGGAACGCCACCTTCTCCTGGAACAGCGCGTGCGTGCCCACCGCCAGCTTGATGGCCCCGCTGGCCAGCCCGAGCAGGGTGCGGGAGCGCGCCTTCCCTTTCACCGAGCCGGCCAGCAGCGCCACCGGCACGCCGGCCGCGCCCGCCAGCTTCTCGAAGGTGCGCAGGTGCTGGCGGGCCAGTAGCTCGGTGGGCGCCATGATGGCGGCTTGGGCGCCGGCCTCGACGGCGCGCAGCATGGCCGTCAGTGCCACCAGCGTTTTGCCTGAGCCCACGTCGCCCTGCAGCAGCCGCAGCATCCGGCGCGGCGCCGCGAGGTCAGCGTCGATCTCAGCGATCGCTCGCAGCTGCGCCTCCGTCGGCGCGTGGCCGAAGGCGGCGAGGGCCTTCTCCCGCAGCGCGCCGTCGCCGCGCAGCGCCCGGCCCGGCCGGCCCAGCGCCGCGCGCCGGGCGAGGCCGATGGCGAGCTGGCCAGCCAGCAGTTCGTCGTAGGCGAGGCGCTCGGCCGGCTCCGGGCCGGGCGGGACGGCGGGCGCCTGGAGCAGCCGCAATGCTTCCGCGAAGCCCGCCCAACCCTTTCGGCGCAGCAGCACGGGATCGTGCCACTCGGGCACGGCGCCCAGGCCCTCCAGCGCCGCCGCCATTGGCCCGGTGAGGTCCTTGTGCTGCAGCCCCCTAGCCAGCGGCCAGATCGGCTGCAGCGCCGGGATGCCGTCCGGCGGGCACACGAAGTCGGGCGCGTCCATCTGCCACCGTCCGTTGAAGCGTCGCACCCGGCCCGACACGGTGCGCGCCGCGCCCTCGGGAAAGGTCCGCGCCAGCCAGGCACCGGCCCAACGGGCCCGCAGGAAGAAGGCGACGTCCAGCGCCGCCCCGCCCGAAGCGCAGCGCACCAGCCAGGGGCGCGAGACCGTGCCGGGCGCCTCGACGCCCAGCACCGACACCGGCAACGTCGCCACGTCGCCGTCGGTCGCGTCGGCCAGGGCAGTGACGCGGCGGCGGTCCACGTAGCGCTCGGGCAGGTGGAACAGCAGATCCACCACCCGCGCGCCCCCGACCAAGTCGGCGATGCGCGCGAGCTTCCCGGGATCGCCGGGCAGGGAAGCGAGCGGGGCGAGCAGGGAGTCCGGCCGGGCTGACATGGTGTTGGTCGGCCTCTATATGGCAGCCCACGAACGAACGGCGAACCCGCGCCCTTCCTCCTTTCGAAGGCACGCATGCCCCCCAGCGATCCGGACACCTCCGCTCCCGAGCTCAGCACGCGCCGAAAGCGCCTGCTGTTTCGCGCTTGGCACCGCGGCACCAAGGAGGCCGATCTCCTGGTGGGCAACTTCGTGTCCCGGCACGTCGCGGCGTTCACCGAGGCCGAGTTGGACGAGCTGGAGGGCGTGCTGGAGTTGCTTGACGTGGACATGGCCGACTGGCTCTCGGGCCGATTGCCGATCCCGGCCGAGCACGAAACGCCGATGCTGCGCCGCATGGCCGCCGCCTGCGCGGAGTCGGGGGCCGGAACCGCTCCCGGGATGACGGGCGGGAGCGCAGGATGAGCACGAGCGCGACCGAGGCGACGTCCGCCGGCAGGATCGGCACCACGGTCCACGGCGTGCCGGAGGGCTTCGACGCGCTGCTGCTGGCCCGCCGCCGGGCCGAGACGACCGCCCCGATCTTGCACGCTTGTCGCGACGACGCCCGCGTGGCGCGGCTGGCCGAGGCGCTGGCGTTCTTCGCCCCCGGCGTCGAGGTGCTGCGCTTCCCGGCCTGGGACAGCCTGCCCTACGACCGCGTTTCCCCCAATCCCGAGATCGTCGCCGAGCGGGTCGCTACCCTGGCGCGGCTGACCGAGGCGGCAACGGCGCCGCGGGTCGTGCTGACCACGGTCAACGCCCTGGTGCAGCGCGTGCCGCCGCGCACCGCCTTCGCCGGCGCCTCGCTGCGCCTGGCGCGCGACGGGCGGGTCAAGCCGGCCGAGCTGAGCGCCTTCCTGGAGAACAACGGCTACGGCCGCACCGGCACGGTGATGGAGCCCGGCGAGTACGCGGTGCGCGGCGGCATCGTGGACCTGTACCCCTCCGGCGAGCCCGGCCCGGTGCGGCTGGACCTGTTCGGCGACGAGATCGAGGGCCTGCGTCGCTTTGATCCCGCCACGCAACGCTCCGCGGAGGCGCTGACCGAGCTGCAGATCCGTCCCGTGGGCGAGGTCTTCCTCGACGCCGACTCGGTGACCCGCTTCCGGGCGGCCTACCTGGACCTGTTCGGCGCCGCCGCCACCGAGGACCCGCTCTACGTCAGCATCTCCGCGGGCCGCCGCCATCCCGGCATGGAGCACTGGGCCGGGCTGTTCCACGAGCGCATGGACACGCTGCTGGACCACCTTGGCCCGGGTGCCGAGGTCAGCCTCGATCACCAAGCCGAGGACGTGCTCGCCGCCCGGCTTGAAATGATCGCCGACCACTACGCGGCGCGACGCGGCCCGCCGCGCGACGGCGAGGTGCCCTACCGCCCGGCGCCACCTTCCACCCTGTTCCTCGACCGGCGCGACTGGGATCGCATGTTGTCGGGCGGGCCGCTGGCGCGCTTCTCGCCGTTCGGCGCGCCCGACGGCGCCCCGGGGGATGGGCGGGACGGACCCGACGCCGGCGGGCGCGCGGGCCGGCTGTTCGCCGACGTGCGAACCTCTGGCGGCAACGTGTTCGCCGCCTTCGGCGAGCACGCCGCGGCGCTGGCGGCGCAGGGTCGCCAGCCCGTGCTCGCCGCCTGGACCAGGGGCTCGCGCGAGCGGCTGGCCAACCTTTTGCGCGAGAACAAGGTGCCGGCGGCGGCGGTGGACGACTGGGCCGCGACGGGCAGGCTCGCGGCCGGGGTCACGGCGCTGGCCGTGGTGGGGGTGGAGCGCGGCTTCGTCGGCCCCGGCACTGCCGGCCGGGGGGCGGCGGGCCGGGGCGACCCGGCCATCCTGCTGGTGGGCGAGCAGGACCTGCTAGGCGAGCGCATCGCCCGGCCGCCGCGCCGGCGCAAGCGGGCCGACCAGTTCATCGCCGACGCCACCGAGATCGCCGAGGGCGACTTGGTGGTACATGCCGAGCACGGCATCGGCCGCTACGACGGGCTGGCCACCATCGAGGTGAGCGGCGCGCCGCATGACTGCCTGCGGCTGCTCTACGACGGCAACGACCGCCTGTTCCTGCCGGTCGAGAACATCGAGGTGCTGACCCGCTTCGGCTCCGAGACCGTCGGCGTGGCGCTGGACAAGCTCGGCGGCGCCTCCTGGCAGAACCGCAAGGCGCGCGCCAAGCAGCGCATCCGCGACATGGCCGGCGAGCTGATCCGCACCGCCGCCGCCCGCAAGGTGCACGAGGGCCGCGCCGCCACCCCGCCGGAGGGCGCCTGGGACGAGTTCTGCGCCCGCTTCCCCTTCACCGAAACCGAGGACCAGGGACGCGCCATCGCGGAGGTGGTCGAGGACCTCGCTTCCGGCCGCCCGATGGACCGGCTCGTGTGCGGCGACGTCGGCTTCGGCAAGACCGAGGTGGCGCTCCGTGCCGCCTTCCTGGTGGCGATGACCGGCGCCCAGGTGGCGGTGGTGGTGCCCACCACGCTGCTGGCGCGGCAGCACTTCCGCACCTTCTCGCAGCGCTTCGAGGGCCTGTCGGTCAAGGTCGCGCAGCTCTCGCGCCTAGCCACCGCCAAGGAGGCGCAGGGGACCCGCGACGGCCTGCGGGACGGCTCGGTGAACATCGTGGTCGGCACCCACGCGCTGCTGGCCAAGAGCGTCGAGTTCGCCGATCTCGGCCTAGTGATCGTGGACGAGGAGCAACACTTCGGCGTGTCCCACAAGGAGCGCCTCAAGGCGCTCAAGACCGACGTGCACGTGCTGACGCTGACCGCCACGCCGATCCCGCGCACCCTGCAGCTCGCTTTGTCCGGCGTGCGCGAGATGAGCGTGATCGCCACGCCCCCGGTGGACCGGCTGGCGGTGCGGACCTTCATCATGCCGTTCGACAGCGTCGTGGCGCGCGAGGCCATCCAGCGAGAGCGCTTCCGCGGCGGGCAGATCTTCTGCGTGGTGCCGCGCCTGGAGGACATGCCACGCATGGGCGAGCGGCTGCGCGAGATCGTGCCCGAAGCACGCGTCGCCGAGGCGCACGGCCGTCTCAGCCCGACCGAGCTGGAGCGGGTGATGACCGAGTTCGGCGACGGCAAGCACGACATCCTGCTCGCCACCAACATCGTCGAGTCCGGCCTGGACATGCCGGCGGTGAACACGCTGATCATCTACCGCGCGGACATGTTCGGCCTCGCCCAGCTCTACCAGTTGCGCGGCCGCGTCGGGCGCGGCAAGCAGCGCGGCTACGCCTACCTCACCTGGCCGGCTGCGCACCGATTGTCCGCCGCCTCGCAGAAGCGGCTGGAGGTGATGCAAACGCTGGACAACCTCGGCGCCGGCTTCACCCTGGCCAGCCACGATCTCGACATTCGCGGCGCCGGCAACCTGTTGGGCGACGAGCAGTCCGGCCAAATACGCGAGGTCGGCATCGAGCTGTACCAGCAGATGCTGGAGGATGCGGTGGCCGACGTGCGCGCCCGGGCCAGCGGCCGGCGGGTCTCGGAGGCCGACCGCGACTGGACGCCGCAGATCAACCTCGGCCTGCCGGTGCTGATCCCCGACCGCTACGTGCGCGACCTGCCGGTGCGACTGGGGCTGTACCGGCGCATCGGCGGGCTCGCCTCCGAGGCCGAGGTGGAGGCGATGGCGGCGGAGCTGGTGGACCGCTTCGGTCCGCTGCCCGAAGAGGTCGAGAATCTGCTCCAGGTGGTCTCCATCAAGCGCCTGTGCCGCGAGGCGGGCGTGGAGAAACTCGACGCCGGCCCCAAGGGCGTGGTGCTGGCCTTCCGGCGCAACAAGTTCGGCAATCCCGGCGGCTTGGTGAGCTGGGTCACGGCGCAGAAGGGCGCGGTGCGGCTGCGCCCCGACCATAAGCTGGCGATGGCGCGCGAGATGGAGTTGCCGGCGCGGGTGAAGGCGGCGCGCGGCATGCTCGACGCGCTGGTCCGGGTGATGGAGCAGGCCAAGGCCGCCTGATCCGAACCGCGGGGCGGTGACGCGATCGTGCCCAGGGTCCGGGGGGCGCGAGTGCCCCGCGGCCGGAACGGGCACCCGGCCTTCCGCGCGACGGTTCAGCCCCGGTCGCTCTCCGCGAGCGCCACGTCGAGCAGGCGCTCCAGCACCTCCGGCTCCTGCGCCCCGGCTATCGCGTGGCGGCCCCCGACCACGAAGCAGGGCACGCCGTTTATGCCGAGGCGATGGGCGCGAAGATTCTCCGCGTGCACCGCCTCGACCTCCAGCGGACCCGAGAGGAAACGCCGCAGCGGCGCCCAGTCGAGCCCGAGACCCGCGCTGACGTCGGCGAGCACATCCCGGTCGCCCAGGTCGACGCCCTTCGTGAAGTAGGCGGCGAACAATGCTTCCACGACCGCGTCGGCCCGCCCTTCGCGTGCCGCGTAGCGGACCACGCGATGCGCGTCGAGCGAGGATGCGCCGCGCCGGAGAACGTCGAACCGGAAGGGGATCCCCTCCGCCCGGCCCAGTTCCGTGAGGGTGGCGTGCAAGCGCCGGGAGCGCTCCTCGCCCCCCGGGCGACGCGGCCCGGCGTCCTGCCGGGCGAAGCCCGGGGCGCCCGCCTCGGGATTCAACAGGAAGGGGCGCCAGCCGAGCTCGGTAGCGATGTCCGGCCGTGCTCGCAGGGCTCGGCGCAGGCGGCGAACGCCCAGGAAGCACCACGGGCACACGAGATCGAAGATCACATCGATCGCCACACGGGCGCGCGGTGGGGAAAGCGCGTTCACGCCGTCGAGTTTAGCCTTGATCGGCCTCCTGCGGAACCGGACAACGTTTCCGGACGAACGAGGACGCTATTCCTCGGGACGCTCGATCATCCGACGGCCGCGGATCGGCGAGATGTCCACCGGCCCACCCAGGGCACTGCCCAGCTCGCTGCGATCGCCGGCTTGGAACTCGCCGGGCGACACTGGCTCGTCGGCCGTTCCGGCCGCGGGATCGTCGCCGCGGTCGGCAGCCATCCGACCCTGCGCTTGGCGGCGCGGCCGGCTGGCGTTGGCGGTCGGCGCGGCGGGCGGCCGCGCCCCATTCTCGTCTGCGGCCATGGCTGCTCCTACTCTCGGTGGATGGAAAACGCGCGGCCGGTCGCCGCGGTTGCCCCCGGGTAGCCGGCTCGTCCCGTGGGCATCCGGAACCATCCGAAGATCCGGGCGGGCCATCAGCCCCGGATCGGGGTCGGGCGTAGGTACGCGGGATCAACCGACGCCGGCACGCCCGCGGCGCACCCCACTACTTGGCCCGCGCCTCGCCCAGGTCGTGCAACAGCGCCTCCGCCTGCGCCGAGCGCCCGACCAGTTCCTCGCGCGTGCTTACCAGCTCGCCGGTGCGCTCCTCCAACTGCGCCAGCAACGCCTCCGCCTGCGCCGAGCGCCCGACCAGTTCCTCGCGCGTGCTTACCAGCTCG
>CAXTEL010000017.1:17839-56597 GCA_964243365.1 uncultured Roseomonas sp.
CCGGTGCGCTCCTCCAACTCGCCGGTCAGCATCTCGGCCAGCGCACCGCGGCCGGCGAGGTCCTGACGGGTCCGGGACAGGTCGTCCCGGATGGCCCGGGCGTCTTCGCGCGCGCGGTCGAGGGCATCGCGCGCCATCCGCACGCCCTCGCCGAATGAGTTCAGCAGCAGAGGTACCATCAGGGGACGGACGGCCCCCTCGGTCGCCAGCAGGTGCAGGCCGTTCGCCGCCCGTGCCACGTTGTCCCAGGCCAGTGCGTATTCCCGGACGCCGTCGCCGTAATCGAACAGGTTGGGCTGGTCGGGGTCGATCACCACGTCGGCTAAGCTCACCGAAAGGAGCCGCTCGCCAAACGCCACCGCCCGCCGCCAGTGCGACGTGCCTTCCTCGGCGCGGCCTAGCGCGTGACACAGCATCCCCGCCCGGAACAGAGCGTCCGTGGTCTTGGTCGCGAGGTGGACGGAGAAGCGCAGCGGATCGATCCCGGCGCAGGCCGAGAAGGCATCGACCGCCTCCTCGAAGCGCCCGACAGCCTGCAGCAGCCTGCCCCTGACGAACAGCAGCGACACGCGCCAGCGCACGTCGAACGGGCCGGAATCGGTCGGCTCCAGCGCCGCGCCGATCTCGCTCAGGAGTGCTGCGACCCGCTCGTGCCCGAGTTCCGGGTCCTGAAGGAGTAGGTAGGCCAGCGTCGCCAGCGCGGCGCGGTGGTCGCTCGACCCGGCCGGCTCCCGCGCCGCGATGTCGCGGCTCAGAGCCTCCAGCGCGCCCGCGTCGCGCAGCCGGAAGCCGACGTGGAACAGGGCGGCGTAGGCGCCGGGATGGCGGCTCTCGGGGCGAACGGCGTGACGCTGTCGCGGTAACGGGAGCGCCGGGGCGGCGTCCGCCGGGCGGGGCGCCTCCTCCTCCAGGGGGGACCTCATGCCGACCATGAGCCACCACTCGCTGTCCGGCCGCGCGTCGAGCCCCAGGGGGATCCGCCGCAGCCGCCGCGGGCGCCGCTCCCAGCGACCGCCCGCCGCCGCGATCTTGCTCTGCGACGCATCCTGCTGGAACGCGTCCTCCAGAACGAAGCGCCGCCGCAGCTGCGCCCGCAACCGGTCCCAGTCGTACACTTGCAGGTGGTAAGGGTTCGGGTCCTCGCCGCTCTCGTCGCTCCAGTCGTTGGGCACGCCCACGATCACCCGGCCCCCGGGCGTCAGGACGCGGTGGAAGGCGGCGAGCACCGCGTCGGGGTCCGCGACGTGCTCCAGGGTCTCGAAGGAGATCACCGCGTCGAAGCTCCCCTCCGGGAAGCCGTCCAGGACTTCCGGCAGCAGGCCCGCCTGGAAGCTCACCCCGTCGCCGCCGTAGGCATGCCGCGCGTAGTCCACGGCGTACTCGCTGGCGTCCACCCCAATCACGCCGTCCGCCCGGGTCAACGATCGCACGACGTGGCTGCCGTAGCCCAGGCCGCAGGCCGCATCCAGCACCCGGTCGCCGGGCCGGACGTAGTCGCAGGCCCACTGGTAGCGGACCACGTGCGCGTCCGACCGCTCGCCGGTGTCGCGCAGCATGTCCATGTGCAGGTCGCGCTCCGCCGTCAGCGCGTCGAGCGGGTAGATCCGCAGCGCCTCGGCCGGCATCTTCTCCAGCGGGATCAGGATCTGCCGGCCGTCATCCTGCAACGCTTCGTACGCGTTGACGCGATAATAGCCGGGGTGCTTGCGGAAGCCGGCCTCGAAGCACAGTCGCTCCCACCAGGCGCGGCCCTGCACCGTCAGGTGCCAGCGCGCGTCGCGATCGACCGTGGTCGCGACCTGCAGCACCACGAAGCGGGCGGACACCCGGTACAGCTCCGCCAGCGCCGCCGGTACGTCCTCCGGCGCGATGTGCTCGAGGCAGTCGGTCGAGACCACCGTGGGAAAGGCGCCGTCCGGGAAGGGCAGGGACAGCACGGAGCCCTGCCGGAAGCGGCCGGGCAGGTGGCCGCCGGCCCGCTCGACCACCACGGCGGATACGTCCAGTCCGTGCGCGTCCAGCCCCCGCGCCAGCAGCTCGCGGACCAGCGCGCCCTCGCCCGAGCCGACATCGAGCACGCGGCCCAGGCCGCAGGTCTGCATCAGCATGTCGGCGACGGCGGCGAGGTCGCCGCTGCTGCGCCCCCGGCGGTCCGGTCGCTCCCAGTAGGCGTCGTACTCGGTGCCGTAATCCATGGCGCTTCGTCCCCACTCCGGCGCGGTGCGCCCCGCCGCGAACGCGCGGGGGAAGGCCGGATACCGCCACCGCTCCCCGCTTGCCAACCCGCCCGTCCAGGCGTGCGAGGGTGCGGAGCGGGCGCCACGCCGGGGCCGCCGCTCGGGTCGAGCGCCGACGCGGTGCCCATCGGGGCGGGAGCGCCTTTCCTGGCCGCCGGTCGAACGGGAAGTCCGCCGGTGTGGCGCCGACGGCGCCACGTGGCGATCGCCGGACTCCATTGGCGGACGGGGTGGGATTCGAACCCACGGTGCGGTCGCCCGCACGGCGGTTTTCAAGACCGCTGCCTTAAACCGCTCGGCCACCCATCCGCGCGCCGCCATCCTTGCGCACGGCCGCCGCGACAGGGCAAGGGAGCGCGAATGCACGCCCGCCCGCTGGCCCGCCTAGCCCTCCCGCTCCTGCTGCTCCCGGCCACTGCGCGATCCGCCGAGCCGTCCCCCACGCACCCGGCACCTGCGGCGGGCGCGCTGAGCTTCACCGTCGAGAACGACTTCTTCGGCACCACCGACCGCTACTACACCAGCGGCCTGCGGCTGGGCTGGACGGCGCCGGCCGGACAGGCACCGCCGCCGGTGGCGTGGCTCGACCGGCGGCTGGACTGGCTGCTCGGGCCGGGGGAGCTCCGCTGGGGCCTGTCGTTGTCGCAAGACATCTACACGCCCGCCGACATCCGCGCCCGCGTGGCCGATCCGGGGGACCGCCCCTACGCCGGCCTCCTCTACGGCGCCCTGAGCCTGGAGCGCGCCACCGAACGGCGGCGCACCACTGTCGAGCTGCAAGCCGGTCTGGTCGGGCCGCGCGCGGGCGGCGAGTTCGTGCAGAACCGCTGGCACGACGTCATCAACAAGTACCATGCCGAGGGCTGGGACGATCAGATCCGCGACGAGCCGGTGCTCGGCGTGCTGGCCGAGCGCCGCTGGCGGCTGCCGATGAGCGGCGGCGGCGCGGGCGCGCTCGGCACGGAGGTCATCCCCGGCGCCACCCTGACGCTGGGCAACGCCCGCACCTCGGCCTCGGCCGGCGTGGTGCTGCGCCTGGGCGACGGGCTGGGCGCGGACTGGGGTCCCGAGCGGCTGCGGCCGTCCCCCGAGGGCTCCGCGCCCGGCCCGGCGTCGCCGGAGTTCGGCTGGTACGTCTTCGCGGGCTTCGAGGGTCGGGTGGTAGCGCACGATATCACGCTCGACGGCAACACCTTCCAAGACGGACCCCGCGTGGACCGCAAGCCCCTGGTGGGCGACCTACAGGCCGGCGCGGCGGTGTCGTGGCACGGGATGCGGCTGGCCTACACCCAGGTCGTCCGCACCAAGGAGTTCGACGGGCAGCGCAGCGCGCACCTGTTCGGCTCGGTCAGCCTGAGCGTGCCCTTCTAGCGCGGCCGGTCGCGGGGGCGGCGCCCGCCCACGGGTGCGAGGCCGCTTCGTGAACGAACGGCTGCGTCCTCCGGCAACTGCCGCGCGAACCGACGCTGTCGAGGGCCCCGGCGACGCGACCAGGGCGCGTTGCCGGCGAACGCGCGGCATGCCACCTGTGCGCGCATGCCGACTAGCCGCCGCGCCCTCGTGTCCAGCCTACTCGCCGCCGGGCTCGCGCCCGGCCCCGCGCGCGCGGCCGAGAGCTTCGACGCTTTCCTCAACGGCGTGCGGTCCGAGGCGCGCCGGGGCGGCGTGTCGGCCGCGACGCTGAACGGCGCGCTCACCGGCCTGCGGCCCAACGACCGCGTGCTGGAGCTGGACCGCCGCCAGGCCGAGTTCACCCAGACCTGGGAGCAGTACCGCGACGGCCGGCTCACCCCGGCGCGAATCGAGCGCGGCCAGCAGATGGTGCGCGACAGCCGCGACCTGCTGGAGCGCATCGAGCAGCGCTTCGCCGTCAGCCCGCGCGTGGTCGTCTCGATCTGGGGCCTGGAAACCAACTACGGCGGCTTCACCGGCAACTACAACGTGGTGGAAGCGCTGGCGACCCTGGCCTGGGAAGGCCGGCGGGCCGACTTCTTCCGCAAGGAGCTGCTCGCCGCGCTGCGGATCCTCGACGCCAACAACGTGTCGGTGGAGCGGATGCGCGGCTCCAACGCCGGCGCCATGGGGCAGTCGCAGTTCATGCCCACCTCCTTCGAGCGCTTGGCGGTGGACTTTGACGGCGACGGGCGGCGCGACATCTGGGACAGCCGCGCCGACGCGCTCGGCTCCATCGCCAACTACCTCGCCAAGTCGAGCTGGCGCGCCGGGGAGCGCTGGGGCCGTGAGGTCGCGCTGCCCGCCAATTTGTCGCCGGACGGGCTGGGCCGCGACAACCGCAGGTCGCTGGGCGAGTGGGCGCGGCTGGGCGTGCGCTTGCCCGACGGCTCGCCCCTGCCGTCCTTCGACCAGGACGCCGGCATCGTGGTGCCGCGCGGCGGCAACGGCCAGGCCTTCGTGGTGTACGCGAACTTCAACGCTATCCGCCGCTACAACCCGTCCGACTTCTACGCGCTCGCGGTGGGGATGCTGGCGGACCGGGTGGCTTGATCCGCGGCGACCGGGCGGGGCTGGCTGCCGCCCTACTACTCGGCCTCGTCTCCTGCGGGCGGCCGGCGTCACCGCCGGTGCCCGCCGCCCAGCCCCGGCAGCTGGTGGGCGGCCCGTACGCCCTGCACGGGCTCTGGTACTACCCGCGCGAGGATTACGGCCTGAGCGAGACCGGGCTCGCCGCTGTGGCGGCCGACGCGTCCGCCGGCCGCCGCACCGCCAACGGCGAGATGTACGACCCGTCCGCGCTCACCGCCGCCCACCGCACCGTGCAGCTCCCGGCCATTCTGCGCGTCACCAACCTCGACAATGGCCGCTCCCTGCTGGTGCGGGTCGACGACCGCGGCCCCGCCGACCCGGGCCGGGTGGTGGAGCTGTCCCGCCGGGCGGCGGAGCTGCTGGGCATCGCGCCGGACCGCCCGGCCCAGGTACGCCTGGACGCCGAGGCGGGCATGTCCCGCGCCCTGGCCGACTCGCTCGACCGCGCCCCCGGCGAGGCGACCGGCCCGACGGTGGCCACGGCGCCCGGCGGCTCGGTGCGGCGGGAAGAGCTGGCGCCGCCGGCCGGCGCTCGGCAGGCCGGGAACGTGCGACGGGGACGCGACCCCGTCGTCGCCGTGGCGGACGCGCCGGAAGCCGCCGCGACCCCGCCCGCGCGCCTGCCCGAGTCGGTGACGGCGGCGTTCGCCAGCCCCGGCCGACTGATGGTGCAGGTCGGCGTCTTCGCCGGCGCCGACGCCGCCCGCCGACAGGCCGCGCGTTTTCCCGGCGCGCGGGCGGAAGCGTTCGGCCCGGGCCGAAGGCCGGAATGGCGCGTGCGCCTGGGCCCCTTCGCGGACGTCGCGGACGCCGACCGCGCCCTAGACCAGGTGCTGCGCGCGGGCGCCGCGGAAGCGCGTATCCTGGTGGACTGACGCGCGGTAGTCTGGCCGCGCCGGCCGGGGGGCCGGCGCACGAGGGGGAGTTCTGTTCCATGCCCAACCGCCGCGAACTGCTCGGCGCCGCCGCGGCGCTCGGGGTGGCCGGCCGCGCGCCCGACGCCGCGGCCCAGCGCCGCCAGGCACCCGCCGCCCGCGCCCCAGCCGCACCGCAAGGCACGCCGGCCAGCACGCCGCTCGGGTCCTTCGACACGGTCGCGCGGCAGGCGATCATCGTGGACGCCGACACCGGCGCGGTGCTGCTGGAGAAGAACGCCGACGAGCGCATGCCGCCGTCGTCGATGTCGAAGCTGATGACGATGTACGTCGTCTTCGACATGCTTAAGCAGGGCCGCCTGCGCATGGACCAGCAGTTGCCGGTGAGCGAGCGCGCTTGGCGCATGGCCGGCTCCAAGATGTTCGTGGGCCTGGGCGAGAGCGTGTCGGTGGAGAACCTCACGCGCGGCGTCATCGTGCAGTCCGGCAACGACGCCTGCGTGGTGCTGGCCGAGGGCGTCGCCGGCAGCGAGGCGCAGTTCGCCGACACCATGAACGAGTACGGCCGCAAGCTCGGCCTCAGGGGCAGCACCTTCCGCAACAGCACCGGCTGGCCCGACCCCGAGCACCGGATGACAGCGCGCGACCTGACGATCCTGTCGCGTCACCTCATCCAGGACTTCCCCGAGGATTTCCGCTTCTACAACGAGCGCTCCTTCCGCTGGCACGACATCACCCAGGAGAACCGCAACCCGCTGCTCGCCCGCGTCGCCGGCGCCGACGGGCTCAAGACCGGCCACACGGAGGAGGCGGGCTACGGCCTCACTGGCACCGCCAAGCGCGGCGAGCGCCGCCTGATCCTGGTGGTCAACGGCCTGCCCTCCATGAAGGTGCGGGCGGAGGAAAGCGAGCGGCTGATGGAGTGGGGCTTCCGCGAGTTCGACAACGTCGTGCTGTTCCGCGCCGCCGACACGGTGGAGGAAGCGCCGGTCTACCTCGGCGACCGGCCCACCGTGCCGCTGGTGGGCGGGCGCGATCTGGTGCTCACCCTGCCGCGCGCCTGGCGCCGGCAGCTCGAGGTCAAGGTCCGCTACGACGCGCCGCTCGCCGCCCCCGTCGCCAAGGGCCAGGAAGCCGGCCGCATGGAGGTGACGGGCCCCGGCGTGCCGCCGATGTCGCTGCCGCTGATCGCCGGCGCCGACGTGGCGCGAAAGGGCCTGATCCCGCGCATCCCGGCGGTGATCGGCCAGTGGATCTCGGGCACCTGATCTCCGCGCTCCCGGCCCGCCTCGTCACGCTGGAAGGCGGGGAGGGGGCCGGCAAGTCCACCCTGGCCCGGGCGCTCGCCGCCCGGCTGGCGGCCGGCGGCCTGCCGGTGCTGCGCACGCGCGAGCCGGGCGGCTCCCCGGGGGCGGAGGCGGTGCGCGGGCTGCTGCTCGGGCGCGGCGGCTGGGACCCGATGGCCGAGGCCATGCTGGTGTCCGCCGCCCGACGCGAGCACGTGGTGCGCACGCTGGCCCCCGCGCTGGCGGCGGGAATCTGGGTGGTATGCGACCGCTTCAGCGACAGCACGGCGGCCTACCAGGGCGCCGCGGGGGGCCTGGGACCGGAAGCCTGCCGCCGGCTCACCGACTTCGCCCTGGGCGAACTGCGGCCGGACCTCACCCTCGTGCTCGACCTGTCCGTCGAGGCGGGCACGGCTCGCGCGCTGAGCCGTGGCGAGCACAACCGCTTCGAGGCGCTGGGCCCGGCTTACCACGCCCGGGTGCGCGCGGCCTTCCGCGAAATTACCGCCGCCGAGCCGGAGCGCTGCGTCCTGCTCGATGCCTCGCGTCCGGCCGCCACCGTCCTCGACGCTGCCCTGACTATTCTCCGCGACCGCCTCGGCGCCCCGGTCTGAGCACGCCGCCCTGAGCCTGCCGCCCGAGCCCGCCGCCAACCCCGACCTGCTCGGCCAGGATGCCGCCGCGCTGGCCCTGCGCGACGCGACCCTGGGCGGGCGTCCGCACCACGCTTGGCTGCTGTCCGGCCCGGAAGGCGTCGGCAAGGCGACGCTGGCTTGGCGCTACAGCCGCTGGCTGCTCGCCGGGCAGCCGCCGTCGCCGCCCGGCCGGGCGCCGCTGCACCTCGACCGAGCGGACCCGGTCTTCGCCCGGGTGGCCAACGGCGCCCACGCCGACCTGCGCGGCCTCGCCCCCCTGGTCGCGGCCGGCAAGGTCAAGCGGCAGATCTCGGTGGACGAGGCGAGGGCGGTGCCGCGCTTCCTGTCCATGACCCCGGCCGAGGGCGGCTGGCGCGCCGTGGTGGTGGACGAGGCGCAGGCGATGAACGCGGAGTCGCAGAACGCCCTGCTCAAGACGCTGGAGGAGCCGCCCCCCCGCGCCGTGCTGCTGCTGGTGACCGACGCGCCGAACCGCCTGCTGCCCACCGTCCGCTCGCGCTGCCGCCGGCTGGAGCTGCCGCCGCTCCCCGACGCGACGCTGGGCGGCCTACTCGCCCGCTGGCTGCCCGCGCTGCCCGCGGCGGACCGTGACGCGCTCGCCAGGCTGGCCGCCGGCTCCCCCGGCCGGGCGCTGCGGCTGGCGGAAGGAGAGGCGCTGGCGCTCCAGGCGGAGGTCACCGGCTTCCTCGCCGGCCTGCCGCGCGTCGAGCCGCGCGCGCTGCACGCCCTGGCCGACCGCTTGGCCGCCAAGCGCGACGGCAGCAGCCTTACCACCTTCCTTCTGCTCCTGCGCGAGGCGATGGGCCGTGCGGTGCGCGACGCGGCGCGCGGCACCGAGGCGCAGCCCTGGCTGCGGAGCCGGACGCTTGCGGAGTGGGCGAGCCTGTGGGACATGCTCGGCCGGCTCTCAATCGAGACGGAAACGCTGAGCCTGGACCGGAAGCAGGCGGTGCTGACCGGCCTGGGCGCGCTCGCCGCGTCTCGGGGCAAGGTCTGAGGCACGCTGCGGCCGACCCCGAATACCCGGACCCGTACGGGCGGTCGGGGAGGGTGGGGCAGGGACGTCGTATCATGGGAACACGACGATGAGCGCACTGCGGCGCTTCTACCTGACCACGCCGATCTACTACCTCAACGGCCAGCCCCACATCGGCCACGCCTACACCTCCACCGCTGCCGACGTGCTCGCCCGCTGGCACCGCTTGTCCGGCCACGAGGTTTTCTTCCTCACTGGCACCGACGAGCACGGGCAGAAGGTGGAGAAGGCCGCGCTCGACGCCGGCCTCGCGCCGCAGGACTTCACCGACCGGCTGGCCGCCGAGTTCCGCAGCACCGCCGACGCGCTGGGCATCTCCTACGACGACTTCATCCGCACCACCGAGCCCCGCCACAAGGCCGCCTGCGCCGCGCTATGGGAGAAACTACGCGACGCCGGGCAGATCTATCTCGGCCACTACGAGGGCTGGTACGCCGTGCGCGACGAGGCCTTCTACGGCCCCGACGAGATCACCGAGCGCGACGGCGCCCGCTTCGCCCCTTCCGGCGCGCCGGTGGAGTGGGTGAGGGAGCCCTCCTATTTTTTCCGCCTATCCGAGTGGGGCGACCGCCTGCTCGCCCACTACGAAGCCAATCCCGACTTCATGGCCCCCAACGGTTCGCGCGCGGAGGTGCTCAGCTTCGTGCGCGCCGGGTTGCAGGACTTGTCCGTCTCGCGCACCTCGTTCCGCTGGGGCGTGCCGGTGCCGGGTGACCCGGCGCACGTGATGTACGTCTGGCTCGACGCCCTGACCAACTACCTGACCGCCGTCGGCTACCCCGACGAGCGCGCGGCCCGCTGGCCGTTCTGGCCGGCCGAGCTGCACCTCGTGGGCAAGGAGATCACCCGCTTCCACTGCGTGTACTGGCCGGCCTTCCTCCTGGCCGCCGGCCTTCCCGTGCCCCGCCGCGTCTTCGCCAACGGCTGGCTGACCGTGGACGGGCAGAAAATGTCCAAGTCGCTGGGCAACGGCATCGACCCGCGCGCGCTCGCCGCGGAGTTCGGGCTCGACCCGCTGCGCTACCACCTGCTGCGCGAGGTGCCCTTCGGCAACGATGGAGATTTTTCCCGCAAGGGCCTGATCTCGCGGCTTAACAGCGAGCTGGCCAACGATCTCGGCAACCTCGCCCAGCGCACCCTGTCGCTGATCGCCCGCAACTGCAACGGCCGGCTCCCGGCCCTGACCCAGCCGACCACCGAGGACGACGAGCTGCTCGGGCCGGTGGCGGCGCTACCGGCGAGCCTCGCCGAAGCGTTAGACCGGCAGGCCTTCGGCGAGGCCCTGGAACGAGCCTGGGTGGTCGTGCGCCTGGGCAACAGCTGGATCGATGCCCGGAAACCCTGGGCGCTGCGCAAAACCGATCCCGTCCGCATGGCGGCGGTGCTGCGGACCCTGCACACCGCCCTACGCGCGCTCGCCACGGTGCTGACTCCCTTCATGCCGGGCACCATGGCGGTGATGCTCGACCAGCTCGGGGTGGGGCAGGGCGACCGCGTGCTGGCCGCGCTCGCCGCCCCGACGCCGGACAGCACGAGCCTGCCGCCGCCGATCCCACTGTTCCGCAAGGTGGAGATCGACACCCAATGACCGGGCTCGCGGACAGCCACTGCCATCTCGATTACTTTGAGAACAGCGAGTTGGAAAACGTTCTTCGGCGCGCGCGCGACCAGGGCGTGGGCCGTTTCATCACCATCGGCACCAGCGTCGAGCAGGCCGAGACCGCCAAGGAACTCGCCGGACGCTTCCCCGACGTCTGGTGCACGGTCGGCGTGCACCCGATGCGGGTGGCGGAAGCGCCGCTCGCCGAGGTGGCGGAACTCATGGCCCTGGCCGACCATCCGCGGGTGGTGGGCATCGGCGAGAGCGGCCTCGACCACTTCTACGACACCGCGCCACGCGACGTGCAGGCGGAAAGCTTCCGCCGCCACGTCCGCGCCGCCCAGGCGACCGGCCTGCCCCTGGTGATCCACGCCCGCCAAGCCGACGCGGACATTGCCCGCATCCTGCGCGAGGAGCGTGACGCCGGCGGACCCTTCGCCGCGTTGCTGCACTGCTTCTCCTCGGGCCGCGCCCTGGCGGAGGAGGTGGTCGAGGCCGGCGGCTACGTCAGCTTCTCTGGCATCCTGACCTTCCCGAAGAGCGCGGAGCTGCGACGGGTCGCGGCCGACTTGCCGTTCGACCGCCTGCTGGTGGAAACAGACTCGCCTTACCTCGCCCCGGCGCCGCATCGCGGCAAGCGTTGCGAGCCCGCCTACGTCCGGCACACCGCCGCGGTCCTGGCGGAGGTATGCGGCGTCACCCCGGAGGAACTCGCCGAGCGGACCACCGGAAACATGCTGAACCTGTTTAAGAATATCCTCTAGAACTTTGTCCTTGCTGCAAGTTACCATCCTGGGCTGCGGCAGCTCGACCGGCGTTCCCCAGATCGGCGGCCCCGGCGGCGCGGGTGACTGGGGCACCTGCGATCCGACTGAGCCGCGCAACCGCCGCACCCGGTCCAGCATCGCCGTGCACGGTCCCGGCGGCGAGGTGCTGCTGGTGGACGCCGGCCCGGACCTGCGCTCGCAGCTCCTGGCGACCGGCACCGGCCGGGTGGACGCGATCCTGCTGACCCACGCCCACGCCGACCACGTGCTGGGCCTGGACGAGCTCCGGACGATCAACCGGGCGCTGAACAAGGCGATCCCGACCCACGGCACCCGCGCGACCCTCGACGACGTCCGGAGCCGCTTCGAGTACGCGTTCCGGGCACCGACGCCCGGCTTCTACCGCCCGGCGCTGACCGCGATGCCCGTGGCGCCCGGCGGCGTGCTGCGGGCGGCCGGGCTGGAAGCGCTGCTGTTCCGCCAGGACCACGAGGTCACGGAAACGCTCGGGCTGCGCCTGGGCCGCTTCGCGTACTCCACCGACGTCGTGAGATTGCCGGAGGAAAGTCTAGCCGTGCTCAGCGGGCTGGACACCTGGGTGGTGGGCTGCTTCGGGCGTCGGCCGCACCCGGTGCACGCGCACGTCGCGCAGGTCGCGGCCTGGGTGGAGCGCCTGCGGCCGCGGCGCACGCTGCTGACCCACATGGGGACCGATCTGGACTGGGCCTGGATGCGGGCGAACCTGCCGCCGGGCGTCGAGCCGGCCCACGACGGCATGCGACTGGAGATCCCGGACAGATGATGCTCTCACTTTACATAATATATCTTATCGCGCAATCGGATCACGCTCGATGACCGGCGGGTCCGACCTCCTCGATCCCTCCGGGATCACCCGCCTCCTCGGCATTATAGCCCGCCTCCGCGCCGAGGACGGCTGCCCGTGGGACCGCGCCCAGGACTTCGAAAGCATCGCGCCCTACACCGTCGAGGAAGCCTACGAGGTGGCCGACGCGATCGCCCGTCGCGACTGGCCGGCGCTGCGCGACGAGCTGGGCGACCTATTGTTCCAGGTCGTCTACCACGCTCGCCTGGCCGAGGAAGCCGGCCGTTTCGACTTCGCCGGCGTGGCGCGCGGCATCTCCGACAAGATGCTGGCCCGGCACCCGCACGTCTTCGGCGCCGCGACCGTCGCCGACGCCGCCGCCCAGACTGAGGCCTGGGAAGCCCGCAAGGACGCCGAGCGCGCCGCCCGCGGCGAAACCGGCACCCTTGCTGGCGTTCCGGCCACGCTGCCTGCCCTGAGCCGCGCCGCGAAGCTGACCCGCCGCGCCGGCCGGGTCGGCTTCGACTGGCCGGACGCGGAGTCCGTGTTGGGCAAGCTCGACGAGGAAGCGGCCGAGCTGCGCGCTGAACTGCCGGGCGCCGACCGCGCGCGGCTGGCGGACGAGGTGGGCGACATGCTCTTCGTGCTGGCCAACCTTGCCCGCAAGCTTGATCTCGACCCTGAGGATTGCCTGCGCGGCGCCAACCGCAAGTTCGAGCACCGCTTCGAGGCCGTGGAAGCCGCCCTGGCACGCGAGGGCCGTGGCCCGGCCGATGCCACCCTCCCGGAGATGGAAGCCTTGTGGGCCGAGGCGAAACGGGCCGAGCGCGCCTGAGCCCGGGCGTTCCGCTTCAATCCGGCCCCAGCAGCGCTTCCCGCACCGCTCGCCAGGACTCCCGGTCCGGCGCGCAGATCAACCCGCCGTCGCGGTGCCGCGCCGGGTCGTAGGGCTCGCCGTCGAAGCGCGCCGCATGGCCGCCCGCCTCGGCGTGCAGCAGCCAGCCCGGCGCGTGGTCCCACGGCATCAGCCGCTGGTAGAAGTTCACGTGCAGGTGCCCCCCGGCAACCAGTCGGTACTCGTGCGCCGAGCATCGGAAATGCACCGCCGTCGCCAGCCGCGGCATCCGCCCCGCCACCTGCCGCCGCAACTCGCCGGGGATGTAGGTCCACGAGATCGCGCCCACCATACGCTCCACCGGGACCGGGTCGGCCACCCGCAGTGCGGCCGTCCGCACCCCGTCCGGCCGCTCGATCCAGGCGCCCTCGCCGCGCAGCGCGATCGCCGTGTCGTCGCCCAGCGGATCGTGTATCCAGGCGGCGATCACCTCGCCGCGACGGAACGCCGCCGCCATGCACCCGAACAGCGGCAGGCCGGCCGCGAAGTTCGAAGTACCGTCCACCGGGTCCACCACGAAGGCGAGGTCGGCATCCGCCAGCCGGTCGAGCAGCGACGGATTGGCCGACGTCGCCTCCTCCCCCACCACCACGCATCCCGGAAACATGGCGCCCAGCCCCGCGGTGATCCGGCGCTCGGCCGCCTCGTCGGCGTCGGTGACGAGGTCGAGCGGCCCGCTCTTGGTACGGACCTCACCCGACGCCAGCCGCCGGAAGCGCGGCATCACCTCGGCGATTGCCACATCGCGCAACAGCGCCGCCACGTCGGCCACGGCGCGCGCCCCCAGCATCAGGGCCGCCCCTCGAAGCGGCCCAGGTCGGCCGGGGTCATCCGCACCCGCATCCGCACCTGCTCCTCCGCGTCCTCGCGCTCCAGCACCTCGCCGTGCTGGTACAGCCAAGCGATCCCGGCGCCGTCGGCCGGCGGCAGCGCGATGTCGGTGACCACCATTCCCGCGCTCAGCCGCTCGTCCAGCGCGGAGCGCAGCCGCTCCAATCCCTCGCCGGTCAGGGCGGACACGGCGAACGCGTCCTCCCCCACCCCGGCTATTGCGCCCCTCGCCAGTGCCTCGGCGCCGCCCAGCAGGTCCGCCTTGTTCAGCACCTCCAGCACCCGCTGCTCCCACCCGTGGTCGAGCGGGGCGTCCGGCCCCTCCGCCATGCCCCCCAGCACGCCCAGCACGTCGGCGCGCTGGGCGGCGGTGTCCGGGTGCGCCGCGTCGCGCACGTGCAGGATAACGTCCGCCGCGGCGACCTCCTCCAGCGTGGCCCGGAACGCTTCCACCAGTTGCGTCGGCAGCTCCGAGATGAAGCCCACCGTGTCGCTCAGGATCACCGTGCGCCCCGACGGCAGCCGGATGGCCCGCATGGTCGGGTCCAGCGTGGCGAACAGCTGGTTCTGCGCGAACACGTCGGCGCCGGTGAGTGCGTTGAACAGCGTGGACTTGCCAGCGTTAGTGTAGCCCACCAGCGCCACCACAGGGTTGGGCACGCGGGCCCGCGCCGAGCGGTGCAGCCCGCGCGTGCGTCGCACCTGCTCCAGTTCCTTCTTCAGCTTGACGATCCGCTCGCCGATCAGCCGTCGGTCGATCTCGATCTGCGACTCGCCTGGCCCGCCGAGGAACCCGAAGCCGCCGCGCTGCCGTTCCAGGTGGGTCCAGGACCGCACCAGCCGCGTGCGCTGATATTCCAGGTGCGCCAGCTCGACCTGCAACGATCCTTCGCGCGTGTGCGCCCTGTCGCCGAAGATCTCCAGGATCAGCCCGGTGCGGTCGATCACCTTGCATTTCCAGGCGCGCTCAAGGTTGCGCTGCTGCACCGGCGTCAGCGCCGCGTCCACCACTACCACCTCGACGGCGCGCTCGGCCACGGTCTCGCCCACGCTCGCGACCTGCCCCTCGCCCATCAGGGTCGAGGGCCGGCGCGCCCGCAGCGGCAGCACCGCGTCGTACACGATGGCCACCCCGATGGAGGCGGCGAGGCCCACCGCCTCGGTCAGCCGGGCATCCGCCGCGCGCGTGGCGCCGACACCCTCCGGCGCGGCGCGCCAGGGCTTCTCCCAGGGCAGGATGACGGCGGCGGGCGTCGGCCCGCCGCGCGTGTCAGTCAGTTCCGCCGACAGGCTGGGGCTCCCGCTGCAAAGTCATGGTGGTTTCGCGCACCTCGCGCTGCGGCGCGGCCCCGGCCGGCGCTCCCTGCGACGCGCCCTGCCCCGCCGCGGCCGCAGCCGCGTCGAAGAGCTGTATGGGCGCGCCCGGCATCACCGTGCTGATGGCGTGCTTGTACACGAGCTGAGTGTGCCCGTCCCGACGCAGCAGCACCGAAAAATTGTCGAACCAGGTGATAATCCCCTGGAGCTTCACGCCGTTGAGCAGGAACACCGTCACCGGTGTCTTGCTCTTGCGAACGTGGTTCAGGAACACGTCCTGAACGTTCTGAGGTTTTTCCGCGGCCACTTCGCCATCCTTCTTCTCGCGTGGCAGGACCGGTTGAGCCCGGGCCTCGTTTTCGCGCCGCGCAGTAACCCGCTCCGGCGAGGATCAGGTTCACCCCGCGTGGCCCGGCAGCGCAAGCCCGCGCCGCCCGACCCCCGTGAGGCGCCCCGCGACGCGCTAGCCCCGCAAGGCCGATGCCAGCGCCGCCGCGTCGGCGAACACCGCGTCCGCGTCGATGCCCTCGGCGCCGCCGTCGTGCGCGGCGCTGCCCAGCAGCACCGCGCGGCAGCCCACGCGGCGCGCGGCCTCCATGTCCAGCGCCGTGTCGCCGACGTACCAGACGTCCCGGGCCGCCCGCACGCCGCAGGCGGCCAGGGCGAGCAGCAGCGGCGCGGGATCGGGCTTGTCGCCGCGCGCGTCGCCGGCGCCCACCAGCGCGCGGAACATCCCCGTCCAGCCGAGGTGCCGCGCCTCGGCCCGCAGCAGCGGACCCTGCTTGTTCGACACCACCGCCATCGGGCCGCTCAGCGCCGCGGCCCGCAGCATCGCCTCCGCCCCGGGCATGGCGCGCAGCACCAGGAGGTGCCGCGCTCGGACCTCGCGGTAGAAGACGTCGCGCGCCCGCTCCCATTCCGTCCCGAACATGTCCGGGAAGCTGTCGCGCAGGGAGCGGCGCACCCTCGCCCGCGTTTCCGCCACGCTCCACGCCGGCATGCCGAAATCGGCGAAGGCGGCGTTCAGCCCGGCGGTGATCGCCGACCAGCCGTCCACCAGCGTGTCGTCCCAGTCCCAGACGACGGCGCGCGGAGTCCTCACGCGGCGTTGCGCGCCCCGCCGCGGACGTGGCGCGAGAACGCGTCGAACAGCCGCCGCGTCACCGGCCCCGGCACCCCGTCGCCCACCGCCGCGCCGTCCACCCGCACCACCGGCCGCACGAACGACGTCGCCGAGGTGAGGAACACCTCCCGCGCCCGGCGCAGCTCGTCGCGGGTGAAGGCCCGCTCCTCCGCCCGCACCCCCAGCTCGTCCAGCTCCGCCATCAGCGCGGCCCGCGTGCAGCCGGGCAGGATGACGTGACCGAGCCGGTGCGTGCGCAGCGCCCCCGCCTCGTCGACGGCCCACACGGTGGTGGAGGCGCCCTCCGTCACCTCGCCGGTCGTCTCGTTGAACAGGATGGCCTCGTAGGTCCCGGCTTCGCGCGCCGCCTGCTTGGCCAGCACGTTGGGCAGCAGGTTCACGCTCTTGATGTCGCGCCGTCCCCAGCGCAGGTCGGGCGCGGTGATCGCGGCCACCGCCCAACGCCCGACGTCCTCGGGGAAGGGCAGCGCGCGGCGGGCCGTGACCACCAGCGACGGCGGCACCCGCCTCACGGGAAAGGCGTGGTCGCGCCGCGACACCCCGCGCGTGACCTGCATGTACACCAGCCCCTCGGTGATCCGGTTGCGCCGCGACACCTCGCGCAGCACCAGCCGCAGCGCCGCCAGCCCCATCGGCATCGCCAGCCGTATCTCGCCCACCGAACGCACCAGCCGGGCCATGTGCAAATCCTCGTCGACGAAGCGGCCGGCGTGGACGTGCACCACCTCGTAGATGCCGTCGCCGAACTGGTAGCCGCGGTCCTCCACGTTCACGCTGGCCTCGGGCTGGCGGACGTAGCGGCCGTTGACGTAGGCGATCCTAGACATGATCCCTCCCTCAGCCCGGCGCGTCGCGCGCGGACCCCCCGCCCGACCTCGTCCCGGCCGGCGCCGGTTCAGCCACCGGACGCGGCGCTGGCGACGGCGCTGGCCAGGGCGCGATCATCGGCGTGCACGCCCAGGAACTTCAGCTTGCGGTGCAGCGCCGAGCGCTCCATGCCCACGAAGTTGGCGGTGCGGCTGATGTTGCCGCAGAAGCGTAGCAGCTGCGCCTCCAGGTACTGCCGCTCGAACAACTCGCGCGCCTCGCGCAGCGGCAGCGTCATGATCTCGGAGGAGCGGTCGAGCTTGAGCATGGCCGGCGTGGCCGAGCCGATCTCGGGCGGCAGCATCTCGGGGCGGATCGATTCGCTCGCGCTGCCAGGGGCCATGATCAGCAGCCAGTCCACCACGTTGCGCAGCTGCCGCACGTTGCCCGGCCACTCGTAGGCCTGCATCGCCGCGATCGCGTCCTCGCTGATCTCGCGCGCCGGGATGCCCGATGCCTCGGCCGAGCGGGCCATGAAGGCGCGCGCCAGCACGGGCACGTCCTCGCGCCGCTCGCGCAGCGGCGGCACCCGCAGTGGCACCACGGCCAGGCGATAGAACAGGTCCTCCCGGAAGCGCCCGGCGGCGATCTCGGCGGCGAGATCCCGGTTGGTGGTGGCCAGCACCCGCACGTCCACCTTCACCCGCGTGCCGCCGCCGACCCGCTCGAAGCCCTGGTCCTGCAGGGCGCGAACGATCTTGCCCTGCGTCTCGAGCGGCATGTCGGCCACCTCGTCGAGCAGCAGCGTCCCCCCGTGCGCCGATTCCAGCTTGCCCACCCGCCGCGGCTGCACCACCGGGTCGGCGCCTCCCTCCACCCCGAACAGCTCCTCCTCGAAGCGGTTGGGGTTCAGGGCGGCGCAGTTCACCGCCACGAACGGCTCGCCAGAACGCCGCGAGCGGGCGTGGATCATCCGCGCCGCGACCTCCTTGCCCGCGCCCGCTGGGCCGGTGATCAGCGCCCGCGAGCCGGTCGGCGCCAGCTTCTCGATCTGCTGGCGCAGCTGGGCCAGCGGCGGCGCCACCCCGGACAGCTCGGTTTCCGGGCCGGAGCGCAGCCGCAGGTCATTCACCTCGCGCCGCAGCCGCGCCGCCTCCAGCGCGCGCGAGGCGATCAGCAGCAGCCGGTCGGACTGGAACGGCTTCTCGATGAAGTCGTAGGCGCCCTGCTGGATCGCCAGCACGGCCGTCTCGATGGTGCCGTGGCCGGAGATCATCACGACGGGCACCCGCGGCTCCTCGCCCTGGATCGCCGCCAGGATGCCCAAGCCATCGAGCCGCGAGTTCTGCAGCCAGATGTCGAGCACCACCAAGCTCGGCCGCCGCTGGCGGAAGGCGGCCAGCGCCTCGTCGGAGTTGCGCGCGCCGCGGGTCTCGTAGCCCTCGTCGGACAGGATACCCTCGATCAGCGCGCGAATGTCCGGCTCGTCGTCGACGATCAGGATGTCATGCGCCATGCCGCAGCAACTCCGTGCCCGTGGATGGTTCGCGGGTCAGCCCCTGCCCCGGCCCGCCGCCCCGCGAGGCCGCCGGCAGCAGGAGCGCGGCGCACGCCCCCGGCCCGCCACCCCGCCCGGCGGACCGGTCGGTCAGCGTCAGCCTCCCCCCGTGGTCCTCCATGATCTTCTTCACGATGGCAAGGCCCAGCCCGGTGCCTTTCGGCTTGTGGGTCACGTAGGGCTCGGCCAGCCGCTCCCGCTCCTCGCCCGCCGGCAGGCCGACGCCGTCATCCTCCACCTCCAGCGCGGCCCAGCCGTCGCGCGCCGCCACCGAGAAGCGGATCACGCCCCCCGCCTTGCCGCCGGGCCGCATGGCGATCGCGTCCGCCGCGTTCTGCAGCAGATTGAGCAGCGCCTGGTTCATCAGCCGCCGGTCGCACGGCACCACCGGCGCGGGCTCGGCGAAGTCGGTCTCGTAGCGGATCGCCGGGTGGGCGTCGCGCTGCAGCACCAGAGCCTCGCGCGCCAGCCGGCCGAGGTCCTCGAGGCGGATCACCGGCTGCGGCATGCGCGCGAAGGCGGAGAACTCGTCGACCATGCGCCCGATGTCGCCGACTTGGCGGACGATGGTGTCGGTGCAGGCCCGGAAGGTCTCGGGATCGGAGGTGATCTCCTTGAGGTAGCGTCGCTTGAGCCGCTCGGCCGAGAGCTGGATCGGGGTCAACGGGTTCTTGATCTCATGGGCGATGCGCCGCGCCACGTCCGACCACGCCGCCTTGCGCTGGGCCGAGAGCAACTCGGTGATGTCGTCGAAGGTCAGCACGTAGCCCGCCACCTGTCCCTCCTGCACCTCGGCGCCCATCCGGGCCAGCAGGGTGCGCCGGTCAGTCGGCGGGCCGGTGCGTATCTCGGCGGTGTGCTCGCGCTCCGGCGCCGCTGCGCAGGCCGCCGCCAGGGCAGCGAACTCGGGGGCCACCTCCGCGAAGGCGCGGCCGTAGGCTTCCTCCAGGTCCTGCCCCAGCAGCTCGGAGGCCGAGCGGTTGGGCAGGTTCACCCGACCCTCGGCGTCCAGCCCCACCACCCCCGCCGACACCCCGGCCAGCACCGTCTCGGTGAAGCGGCGCCGCTCGTCGATCTGCCGGTAGGCTTCCAGCAGCTCGGAACGCTGGGCGGCGAGCTGGTTGGTCATGCGGTTGAAGGCCCGGCTCAGCGAGCCGACCTCATCGTCCGCGTGCCCTTCCTCCACCTTGGCCGAGAGATCCCCGGCCCGCACCCGCTCGGCGGCCTGGATCAGTCGGGCAATCGGCCGGGCCAGCTGGTTGGCCAGCACCAGCCCAATCAGCACCGCCGCCATCAGCACCAGCAGGGCGGCGATGGCGAAGATCAGCGCGAAGGTGACCTGGAGGCCGGAGCGGTTGCGGTCGAGCTGGTCGTAAGCCTGGAAGGCGCGCTCGGTGGCCTGCATGTGCTCCAGCACCGAGCTGTCCACGGGCCGGCCGATCTCCAGCATCAGCCCCGGCTCGATGTCGAGCATCACCAGCCCGCGCACCCGCCCCTCCTCGCCTTCCCCGGTCAGCACCGCCACCTCGCCGGCGCGCGCGAGGTCGGTGGCCCAGGCCGGCGGCGGTTCCACCACCGTCGAGGTGGTCATCCCCGCGTGCGCCACCACGCGGCCCCCCTCGGGCTCGAACACCACCGCCTCCTGCAGGCCGCGCAGCGCGGTGTAGGTGGCCAGCACGCGGGCGAAGGCCAGCGCGTTGTCCGGCAGGTACTGCCCGGCGCGGTTGAGGTCGGCGGCCATTGCCAGCGCGTCGGCGCGGATCGTGTTGCGGTGCTCGTCGAGGTAGGCGCGCGAGGCCACCAGCGAGGCCTCCAGCGTCGAGCGCACCCGGTCGCTGAACCACGCCTGGATGCCGAAGTTGAAGAACACCGCGGCGAACACGCCCACCAGCAGCGCCGGCACCACGGCCACGCCGCCGAACAGCAGCACCAGCCGCACGTGCAGACGTGAGCCCGCCGAGCCGCGCCGCCGCTCCGCCCATACCCGCACCAGCCGCCCCGCCAGCGAGGCCACCAGCAGCAGCAGGAAGGCGGCGTTGACCAGCACGAAGGCCGCCACTTGGCCGGGGCGCGTCGGCCCGAACGGCGAGCCGTTGCTCAGCAGGGTGAAGGTGCCGATGCCCAGCAGCAGCGCCCCCACCGCCAGCCCCAGGGTCATGCCGCGCCCGAGCAGCAGGTCGGCGGCACGACGGGCGAAGCCGCGCGGCGGCGCGCGCCGGGCGGCCGGGAGGCCCGCGCTCACGGCGACGGCTGCCGGAACCGCGCCGCCACCGCCATCGGGCGCCCCGACCGGCCGCGCCCTCTTCCCGCGCCGCCGACGCCCGCCATGCCGCTAGGACAGCCCCCGCACCACCGGCAGCTCCAGCTCGCGTATCTTCTTGCGCAGCGTGTTGCGGTTCAGCCCCAGCATGGCCGCGGCCTTGATCTGGTTGCCGCGCGTGGCGGCCAGCGTCAGGCGGATCAGCGGCCGCTCCACCTCCGCCACCACCCGCTCGTACAGGTCGCGCACCGGCATGCCGTCGCGGTGCGCGCCCAGGAAGCCCGCGAGGTGCCGCTCCACCGCCTGCTCCAGGCTCTCGGGGGCGTGGGCGTCGCCGGGGGCGGCGAAAACGGGATCGGTTTCTGCCAGCTCCGCCGCCACCGCGTCGGCGCCTATCACCTCCTGCGGGTACAACGCCGCCAGCCGGCGCATCAGGTTCTCCAGCTCGCGGGCATTGCCGGGCCAGGAATGCTCTTTGAGCCGCTCCATCGCCTCGGCGTCCAGCGTTTTGCCCGGCAGCCCCGCGATCCGAGCGCGGTCGAGGAAGTGGCGCGCCAGCAGGGGGATGTCCTCCAGCCGCTCGCGCATCGGCGGCAGGCGGATCGGCACCACGTTGAGGCGGTAGAACAAGTCCTCGCGGAACAGCCCCTGGCGGATCGCTTGGCGCAGGTCGCGGTGGGTAGCGGCGACGATGCGCACGTTGGCCTTGATCGGCGCCCGCCCGCCCACGGTGGTGAACTCGCCTTCCTGGAGCACCCGCAGCAGCCGGGTCTGCGCTTCCGACGGCATGTCGCCGATCTCGTCGAGGAACAGCGTCCCCCCGGCGGCCTGCTCGAAGCGCCCCACGCCGCGCGTCATGGCTCCCGTGAAGGCGCCCCTCTCGTGGCCGAACAGCTCCGCCTCGATCAGCTCGCGCGGGATGGCGGCCATGTTCACCGCCACGAACGCGCCCCCGCGCCGCTTGCTGTAGTCGTGCAGCGCGCGCGCCACCAGCTCCTTGCCGGTGCCGCTCTCGCCGGTGATCATCACCGTGAGGTCGGTGGTGGTGAGCCGCGCCACTGAGCGGTAGATCTCCTGCATCGCCGCCGAGCGGCCGATGATCGGCAGCCTCTCCCCCTCGCCGTCCTCGGGCGCCATCGGCGCCGGCGCCGGGCTGGCCAGCGCCCGGCCCACGACCGAGAGCAGCTCCTTGAGGTCAAACGGCTTGGGCAGGTACTCGAAGGCGCCGCGCTGGGCCGCCTTGATCGCCGTCATGAAGGTGGACTGCGCCGACATCACCAGCACCCGCAGCTCGGGCCGGATGCGCTTGATCCGCGGCACCAGGTCCAGCCCGTTCTCGTCGGGCATCACCACGTCGGTGATCACCAGGTCGCCCTCGCCGTCCTCCACCCAGCGCCACAGCGTGGCCGCCGAGGAGGTGGCGCGGACGTTGTAGCCGGCCCGCCCCAGCGCCTGGCTCAGCACGGTGCGGATCGCCCGGTCGTCGTCGGCGATCAGGATGGTGCGCTCGGTCATCGGCTGGGCCCCCGCGCCGTCGCCGCCCGGACCGCCTTGCGCCGCACCCCGCCGGCCGCATCCCGCCGCCCGGCCCCGGCCTTGCCCGGAGTCGCCGCGCCCGTCCGCCCGCCGCCCGGCGCCGACGGCCGGCGCGCAGGCCCGGGCGCCTCGGCGGGCAGCATTGGCAGCGACAAGCGGAACGCGGTCCGGCCGGGCCGGCTCTCGCACTCGATCAGCCCGCCCAGGTCACCCACCAGCTTGGCCACCAGCGCGAGGCCGAGCCCCTGCCCGCCGCGCTTGGTGGTCACGAACGGCTCGAACAGGCTGGCGCGCACCTCGTCGGGAATGCCGGGGCCGTTGTCGCGCACGCACACCTCCAGCGGTAGGTGGACGCGCTCTTCGCTGCCCGGCACCGCGATCCGCACGCCGTGCCGGTAGGCCGTGGACAGCACAATCTCGCCTTCCAGCGGGTTCACCGCCTCGGCGGCGTTCTTCACGAGGTTGAGCAGGATCTGCACCAGGATGTCGCGGTTGCCCAGAACAGGGGGGAGCGAGGGATCGTAGTCCTCCATGGTGCGAAGGTGGGCGGCAAAGCCGGTGCCCGCCACCCGGCGCACGTGGTCGAGCACCTCGTGGATGTTCACCGCCCCGCGCTCGATCGGCCGCTCGGAGAACATGTCCATCCGCTCCACCAAGTCGCGGATGCGGTCCACCTCGTCCTGGATCAGCGCGCACAGCTCGCGGTCTCCCTCGCCCGCCGACTGCTCGAGCAGCTGCGCCGCACCGCGTATGCCCGACAGCGGGTTCTTCACCTCGTGGCCCAGCATCGCCGCCATCGCCGAAGCGCCGCGCGCCGCGCCGCGCGAGTTGAGCTGCCGGTCGAGCTTCTGCGCCGCCGAGCCGTCCTGCAGCGTCAGCACCACCGCGCCCGCCAGCTCGGGCAGCGGCGCCCCGTGCGCCGCGACCCCCTGCCGCTGCAGCCGGGGACTCTCCAGCGTCAGGTCGTGGTCCGACACCGGCGCGTCCGCCGCGCGGACCTGCCGCAGCAGCGCGAACAGCCGGTGGTCCTCCGGCAGCAGGTCGCGCAGCGGCACCTGCGCCAGCGTGGTGGCGGAAAGCTGGAAGAACAGCTCGGCGGCCGGATTGGCGAACAGGAAGCGGTCGTCCTCGTCGAGCACCACCACCGGGGCCGGCAGGGCCGAGAGGATCGCCGCCGCCTCGGAGGCGACCACCGCGCCGGCCAATCGCGCCGCGTCGCGCCGGACGGGGGCGGCGGCCCCGAGCCCGATCAAGCGGCCAGCGCCCCGGGCAGCTCGCGGCCGTCGGCGATCTCGGCGTCGCGCCCCGCCAGCGGCTCCCAGTAGTCGCGCAGGACCTCGCGCGCTGCCTCGGGCGTCTCGGCGCCGTTGATCCGCACCCGGTGCTCGGCGCTGCCCGGCAGGCCGCGCGAATACCAAGCGAGGTGCTTGCGGGCCAGCCGCACGCCCGGCGAAACGCCGTGGTGATCGAGCATCGCCTCGAAGTGGCGCAGCAGGATGCGGTACCGCTCGGCCACCGGCGGGTCCTCGGGGGCGTCCATCGCCACCTCGCCGCGCAACCGCGCCGCCACCGCCGCCATCAGCCAGGGCCGCCCGTAGGCGCCGCGGCCGATCATTACGCCATCGGCCCCCGAGCGCCGCAGCGCCTCGGCCGCGTCCCACGCGCCGAGGATGTCGCCGTTCACGATCACCGGGATGCCGGCCGCCGCCTTCACCCGCGCCACGAAGTCCCAGTCGGCGACCCCGGTGTAGAACATCTGCCGGGTGCGGCCGTGCACCGTCACCATGCGGATGCCGCTCTCGCGCGCAATCGCCGCCAGCCGCGGCGCGTTCAGGCTCGCGTGGTCCCAGCCCATCCGCATCTTCAGCGTCACCGGCACGGCGACGGCCCGCGCGGTGGCCTCCAGGATGCGCCCCGCGGCCGCCTCGTCGCGCATCAGCGCTGAGCCGGCCGACTGGCCCAGCGCCACCTTCTTCACCGGGCAGCCGAAGTTGATGTCCACCACCGCCGCGCCGCCATCCACCGCCAACCGCGCCGCGTCGGCCATGACAGCGGGGTCGCAGCCCGCCAGCTGCACCGAGGCCGGGCCGCCGAAGCCGTCCACGGTGGCCATCTTCCGGGTCTGGCGGTTCTCGCGGACCATCGCTTGGCTGGCGATCATCTCGCTCACCACCATCGGCGCGCCCAGCGCGCGCGCCAGCTGCCGGAACGGCAGGTCCGTCACCCCCGACATCGGGGCGAGGATCACCGGGCACTCGATCGTCAGGGAGCCGAGGTCGACGGGGAGGAGTCGCGGAGAGTGGTCCGGGCCGAGCCTCGGCCCGCCGCGTGCCCCAGGGGACGCGGGCACGGCGGACGGGGTCGCGATGAAGCCATCCATTCATCATCGCCTATCCGCTGGGCACAGCCGCCGTCAAGCGCCGCCTGCGTGAGCAGCCGCCCCCCCCGCTGACGAGGCCCGCCTCACACCGGAGCCCATCCCCTGTGCGGCCGCGTCGCGGGCGGCTAGTCTGATGAGCCGTCATCCTCGCCACCCGGAGCCTCCTCCCCGATGCGCGTCGTCGCGCTGCTGATGGCCGCCGGAAGCGGTCAGCGCTTCGGCGCGCCCGTGCCGAAGCAGTTCCTCCCCCTCGCCGGTCGCCCGGTGCTGCGCCGCGCCGCCGAGGCCCTGCTGGCCGACGGCTTGGTGAGCCAGCTGCTGCCGGTCTGCGCCGCCGGCGAAGCGCCGCGCGTCGCCGCTATGCTCGAAGGCCTGCCCGCGCTGCCGCCCGTGTCCGGTGGCGCCACGCGCCAGGACAGCGTGCGCGCCGGCCTCGAATCCCTCGCCGCCGACCCGCCCGACGCCGTGCTGGTGCACGACGCCGCCCGGCCCGTGCTGCCCGCCGGCACGGTGCGCGCCGTGCTCCAAGCCTTGTGCGAGCACCCCGGCGCCATCCCCGTCCTGCCGGTGAACGACACGCTCAAGCGCGCCGCCGGCAACATCGTGTCCGGCACCGTGCCGCGCGACGGGCTGTTCCGGGCGCAAACGCCGCAGGGCTTCCGCTTCGGTGCGCTCCTCGCGGCGCACCGGGACGGTTCGCCCGGCGCCACCGACGACGCGGCGCTGATCGAGGCGGCAGGCGGCACGGTGGCGCTCGTGCCCGGCGCGGAGGAGAACGTGAAGGTGACCCACCCCGGCGACCTCGCCCGCCTGGAAGCTTCCGTGCGCGGCGCCCTGCTACCCCGCGTCGGCTCCGGCTACGACGTCCACCGCCTAGTGCCGGGCCGGCCGATGGTGCTGTGCGGCGTCACGCTGGACCACCCGCTCGGCCTGAACGGGCATTCCGACGCCGACGTGGGCATCCACGCCCTGTGCGACGCCCTCTACGGCGCGCTGGCCGAGGGCGACATCGGTCGCCACTTCCCGCCCACCGAGGCGCGCTGGCGCGACGCCGACAGCGCCGCCTTCCTGCGCCACGCCGCCGGACGCGTGGCGGCACGCGGCGGCCTCATCGCCTCGGCCGACGTCACCCTGATCTGCGAGCAGCCCAAGATCACCCCGCACGCCCTCGCGATGCGCGAACGGCTGGCCGCGCTGATGGGCGTGCCGGTAAGCCGGGTGTCGGTGAAGGCCACCACCTCCGAACGGCTGGGCTTCACCGGACGCGGCGAAGGTATCGCGGCACAGGCGGCGGTGTCGGTGCTGGTGCCGGACTGACAGGCCGGGCGACGCGCGGAAGCTGGCCGCTCCCGATGGGCAAGGTAGGCCGACGGGGCGCCGCGACCAGCGCGCCCGTCGCCTCGTCCGTGTCGCCGCGCGCGTGGCGACCCCGCGGACGCCGCTGCTACCGCGCCGCGTTCGCCGTCAGTGCCGCGCGCAACTCGCGCGCCGCCAAGTCCTGCGCGCCAGCGGCGTCCGCCACGACGGCGTCCATGCCGAAAAATTCGTGGGTGACGCCCTGGTACGGCTGGTAGGTCGTCCGCACTCCGGCGGCGCGTAGCTTCTCCGTCAGCAGCAACCCGTCGGAGGCCAGAGGGTCTATCCCGGCGTTGATGATCGTGGCCGGCGGCAAGCCGGCAACGTTGGCGCGGCCGATGATGTCCAGGCGTGGATCCTGCAGGTCGGCCGGACTCGTGGTCGCGTTCCGCATGAACCACTCAATCGCTGCCTTGCTCAGCGGCACCGCGTTCTCGTTCTGCAGGTAGGACGGGGTGTTCAGGTTGGTCCCGGCCACCGGGTAGACCAGCAGCATGTGCAGCGGCGCCTGCACGTTCGCGTCGCGCGCCCGGATCGCGACGTTGATCGCCATGTTGCCCCCAGCCGACTCGCCCGCCACCGCGACGCGGCGGGAATCGCCGCCAAACTGACCGGCGTTGGCCAGTACCCACTGATAGGCGGCGAAAGTGTCGTCGTGCGCTGCCGGGAAGCGGGCCTCGGGCCCGTGGCGGTACTCGACGCTGGCGACGACCGCACCGGTTTTCTTGGCGAGCGCCATGGCCGAGGACTCGTAGGTGTCGAGGTCGGCGATCACCCAGCCGCCGCCGTGAATGTAGACGATCACCGGCAGCGGCTGCCCACCGGCGTTCTCGGGCGTGTAGATGCGTATCGGCTGGGTCGCGCCGCCTGTCGGATAGGTCATATCCTGCTTGCGCACACCCATCGCCGCCATCAGCGCCACCGGATCCTTGCCCTGGTCGCGCAACACCGCGCGCACGGCGTCGGCCGGCGTCGGACCGCGGCGGGTCTCCTCGACCGACTGCGTCCCGATCGGCTTGGCGCCGAGTTGAACCAGTTTCTCTATCACGCGACGCATGTCGGCGTCCGAGCGCGTCAGCGTACCGCTGTTCTCGCCCGTAGCCTGAGCCGTCTGAGCGCGCGAGCCCGTCATTGCCGAGCCGGCCGCGAGCACCGCGACGAGGGAGAAGGACGCGAGGAGCGCCCGCTTGGTTGTCGTCATGCAGCGTTTCCCTGGGTTGGAGCCGGCTCGCGTGGCGAGCCCGATCTCGTCGGGTACAACAACCGGTGCTACCCCGCGTTTCGGCCCGCGGCGCCGCGCGCGTTCACGGCTTCGTCACCGCGCCGGCTCCGGCAAGTCGCGCAGCGCTCCCGCGCACACCTCCCGCACCTCCGCCCGCACCGGCCCCGGCCGCGGCGCGTCGCGCAGCGTGGTGGACCAGTGCTCCGGCGGCGCCCGCCCGGCCGCCCGGAACCAGCTCAGCCCCCGCAGCACCGCTTCCGCCCCCGGCGGCAGGAGCGCCGGCATCGCCCGCCCGTCCAGCGCGCCCCACACCCCGGCCCAGCAGCGCGCCACCGTCCACGGGTTGTAGCCGCCTCCCCCCGTGACGATCAGCCGCGGCGCCTCAGCCATCAGCGCGCGCGCCACCGCGAAGTGGCTGTTGTTGGACAGCGACAGCCGCGCCAGCGGATCCTCCTCCAGCGCGTCGGCGCCGCATTGCAGCACGATCGCCTCCGGCCGCAGGTGCCGCGCCACCGGTAGGATGGCTTGGCGCAGCACCCAGTCCATCTCGGTGTCGTTGAAGCCCTGCGGCACCGGCAGGTTGCGGCTGTGGCCGCCCGCGCGGTCCTCCGCCGTCCCGGTGTGCGGCCAGCGCCCGTTCTCGTGCACCGAGAGCGTGAACACCCGCGGGTCGTCGCGGAAGGCGTGCTCCACCCCGTCGCCGTGGTGCGCGTCGATGTCCACGTACAGCACCCGGCTCAGCCCGCCGTCCACCAGCGCGAAGCACAGCAGCGCCACGTCGTTGAGGTAGCAGAAGCCGCTGGCCCGGTCGGGCATGGCGTGATGCGTCCCCGCCCCGGGGACGTGCGCCACGCCGCCGTCGCGCACCAGATCGGCCGCCAGCAGCGCGCCCCCCGCCCCCGTGGCGGGCCGGCGGAACACCTCGCGGTACACCGGGTTGCCGTGGGCGCCGAGGTGGTGCCGCGCGCGCACCGCCTCGCTCACCCGCTGCTCGGCTTCCGCGCGCTGCAACGCGGCGACGTAGTCGGGCGTGTGGAAGCGCAGCAGCTGCGCCGGCGCGGCGCGTGGGCTGTCGCGGTAGCGGTCCGGGTCGAGCCAGCCCAGCGCGCGGATCAGGTCCAGCGCCGTGCTCACGCGCGGGATCGCCAGCGGGTGCTTGCCGCCGTAGGTGGAGCCCCGGTAGATCTCCGAGCCGATCAGGACCGGCCGCCTCATGCCGCCCCGTCCTTCCGCCCGTCGTCGCCCCGCCCGTCGTCGCACTGGCCCAAGCCGCCCGTTCCCGCTCCGCCTGCCCCGCATATGGCTGCGCGCCCGCCGGGTGGCAGGGCCGGGCGCGGCGCGTCCCCCCTCGACCGCGGCGGCGATCGGGCGAACGCTCGCCCGCCCCGCCCACGGGTGCCGCGAAATTCCTGCCGGCGGCTTCGGCGGCGGGTGTCCCACCATCCCCAGGACCGAGGACCGCCGCGCCATGGACCACCTGATCGGGGGCGCCGGCGAGCTGGGCTGGGTCGCCCTCAAAGCGCTGCTGCTCTACTTCACCGCCGTGCTCTGCTTCCGGCTGGGCAAGCGGCGCAGCCTGACCGACCTGTCCCCCTTCGACTTCGTGGCCGCCGTGGCGGTCGGCTCCATCGTCGGACGCGTGCCCAACGCGCACGATGCCAGCTACCTCGCCGGCCTGGCCACGCTCGTGGCGGTTCTCGTGGCGCACGCCTGCGTCACGCGGCTGCGCCAGTTCCCCGGCGTGGCCCACCTGCTGGACCACGCGCCCCGCCTGCTGGTGGTACGCGGGCGCGTGCTCGACGAGGAGCTGCTGCGCTGCGGGCTGACGCTGGCCGACCTGCACGGCCTGCTCCGTCGGCAGGGCGTCGCGGAACTGGGTGAGGTGCGCTTCGCGATCTTCGAGCAGCGCGGGCACGTCTCGGTCATCCGCGCCACCGGGCGGGACGGCCCGGAGCCGGACTTGGTGCGCGACGTTCCGGGCCGACCCGCCGGGGCGGGGTGAACGACCGGAGCGGGCGGGGGACCGGCGCGTCGCGGACGCGCCCGCCATTGTCATCCCTCTGCCGCGCCTGTTATCGGCGGCGTGGCCCGGGGCCGCTCGCCCGGAAGCGATCCGGCGCGGCACCGGTGGCCGTGAAGGATCAGAGCCCCGCCGATGCGACGCCGCCGCCTGCTCCGCACCGTCGCCCTGCTGACGGCCCCCCTGGCGGCCCCCGCGCTCCTCGCCCGGCACGCCCACGCCGCCGAGCCGCCCATCCGCTTCGCCGTGGGGCCCTTCCAGCCCACCGCCGGCGACACCCGCCGTGCCTACGAGCCGTTCTTCGCCCACCTCGCCGGCGCGCTCGGCCGCCCCTTCGAGCTGACCGTCACCACCGACTGGGCCGGCATCGCCGTGGCACTCGGCTCCGGCCAGTCGGACTGCGCCTGGATGGGCCCGTGGGGCTACGTGCTGGCCCGCGACCGCGCCGGGGCCGAGGCGCTGGCGACGGTGCTCTACGACGGCCGCCCGACCTACCACGCCGTCATCCTGGCCCGGCGCGGGCTGGACCTGCCGCGCTTCCCCGACGACGCGCGCGGCCTGTCCATCTCCTTCGCCGACGCCGGCTCCACCTCCGGCTGGCTGGTGCCGCACCACTGGTTCCAAACGCGGGGCATCGATCCGCGCACCTTCTTCCGCTACCGCGACGGCGCCAGCCACGCCGCCAACGACGTCGCGGTGGCCACCGGCCAGGTGGACCTCGCCACCGACTACGACCGCAACCTCGCCGCCATGATCGCCGCCGGCCGCATCGAGGCCGACGACGTGCGGGTGGTCTGGCGCTCCGAGCCCCTGCCCAACGACGCGCTGGCGGTGCGCCGCGACCTCGACCCGGCGCTCAAGGCGCGCATCCGCGACGCGGCGCTGGCGATCACCCCCGCGCGGGCTTCGGGCCTCATGCCGCCGAACTACACCGGCTGGGTCGCGGCCACCGACAACACCTACGCCGGCATCGAGGCCGCCGGACGCGCCCTGGGCCGGCTGCGCGGCGGCTGACGGGCGCCCCCGCCGTGGGCCGCGCGCTCGGCTGGGGGGCGTTCCTGCTGCTGGTGGGCTTCTCGGTCGGCGCGGTGTCGCCCGACCCGGCCCGGCTCGCCGCCGGCCTGCCGCGCCTCGCCGGCTGGCTGGCCGGCGCCTGGCCGCCCGACTTCTCCGGCGCCCCCGACCTGCTCCGCCGGGCCGGCGAGACCGTGGGCATCGCCACCCTGGGCACGCTGCTCGCCGCCGTGCTGGCGCTGCCGCTGGCGGCGCTGGCGGCGCGGCCGGTGTCGCCGGGCGAGTGGGCGCGGCAACCCGCGCGGGCGCTGCTGGACGCGCTGCGCGGCATCGACGGCTTCGTGTTCGCGCTGCTGTTCGTGGCCGCCGTCGGCCTGGGTCCCTTCGCCGGCACCCTCGGCGTGGCGCTGCATTCCGCCGGCTCGATGGGCAAGCTGTGGTCCGAGGCGCTGGAGAACGCCGACCCCCGCCCCGGCGAGGCGGTGCTGGCCGCCGGCGGTAGGCGCCTGCACGTGCTGGGCTTCGCGCTGCTGCCGCAAACCCTGCCCGAGACCGCCGGCACGCTGCTCTACCTCTGGGAGTTCAACATGCGCGCTTCCACCGTGCTCGGGCTGGTGGGCGCGGGCGGCCTCGGCCAGGAACTGAAGAACAGCGTGGACCTGCTCGACTTCAACCGCGTGCTGGCGATCCTGCTCGTCATCGTCGCCCTCACCCTGACCGCCGACCGCATCAGCGCCGCGCTGCGGCGGCGGCTCTCGTGAGCGCGGCCGTGGTCGTCGCGGACGGGCCGGTGCTGGCCTTCGGCGGCCCGTATTCCAACCTGCGGGCGACGGACGCCGTGCTGGCCGAGGCCGCGCGCCTGGGCATCCCGCCGCGGCGGGTGGTGTGCACCGGCGACGTGGTGGCCTACGGCGCCGAAGCGGCGGCGACCTGCGACCTGGTGATGCGCAGCGGCATCGCGGTGCTGGCTGGCAACTGCGAGGAGCGGCTCGGGGCGGATGCCGACGACTGCGGCTGCGGCTTCGCGCCCGGCACCGCCTGCGACCTGCTGTCGCGCGCCTGGTTCGCCCACGCCCGGCGTGAGGTCACGCCGGGGCAGTGCGCCTGGATGGCGGCGCTGCCCCGGCGCCTGGCCGTCGCCCTGCCCGACGGG
The DNA here is from genome assembly GCA_964243365.1 of uncultured Roseomonas sp. Taxonomy (GTDB): domain Bacteria; phylum Pseudomonadota; class Alphaproteobacteria; order Acetobacterales; family Acetobacteraceae; genus Roseomonas. The sequence goes on from CAXTEL010000017.1 coordinate 49,157, forward strand.
CGCCGGCTGGCCGTGCTGCACGGCGGGGCGGAGGAGACGAGCCGCTTCCTGTTCGGCTCCGACCCCGACGCCGTGCTGGGCGCCGAACTGTCGCGAACGGGGCTCGACGGCGTGCTGGCCGGGCACTGCGGCCTGCCGTTCGCGCGGCTCCTCCCCGGCGGCGGGCTGTGGCTGAACGCCGGGGCGGTGGGAATGCCGGCCAACGACGGCACGCCGCGCGGCTGGTACGCGCTGCTCACCCCGGGCGCCGACGCGGTGCAGGCGGAGCTGCGGCCGCTGCGCTACGACCATGCCGGCGCCGCGGCGGCGATTCGGGCGGCGGGCTTGCCGGAAAGCTACGCCGCGGCGCTGGAGAACGGACGATGGCCGTCCCCGGACGTGCTGCCGGCCACCGAGCGGAACGCGGCGGGCCGGGCGCTGGCGCCGGCGGCGGTGGAATGGCGCGCCCTGAGGGACTCGAACCCCCAACCAACCGGGTAGAAGCCGGTTGCTCTGTCCAGTTGAGCTAAGGACGCAACGCGCTGTGTGCCGGGACGCCCGCGGCGTCAGTGGGTCCAGTTGATCTTGCGGTCGTAGCGGAAGTTGTCGGCGTAGGACTTGGGCTTGATCGACGACACCTGCCGCCGCTCCTCCACATCGTAATCCCAGCCCTGCGCCCGGGCATAGGCCACGGCGTCGTCGCGCGAGCCGAAGCGCAGCACCACCTGCCGCTGCGTGTCGTCGGACCCGTACCAGCCCGTCAGCGGGTCGATGCGGTTGGCTTGGTCGGGCGCGAACTCGATCAGCCAGTCGCGACCCTTGCCCTCGGCCTCGGACTGCGTGCTGGTGGCGGCGTTGTGGATCCGGGCCTTGTTCAACGCGCTTCTCCTTCCTGCTCCCCCGGGCTCGCCCCCCGGAGCGTTTCGGGGCGGCGGGATTCGAACCCACGGCCTCCTGTACCCAAAACAGGCGCGCTGCCAGGCTGCGCCACGCCCCGATGAACCGGTCACCCCCGGCGCGGCGGAACCTACGGAGCGGCGCGTTCCGGCGCAACCCGCCGGCCCGCTCACGCCGCGATCCGCTCCACCCCGCCCATCCACGGTTGCAGCACCGCGGGCACCAGCACCGAGCCGTCCGCCCCCTGGTGCGTTTCCATCACCGCGATCAGCGCCCGCCCCACAGCCACGCCCGACCCGTTGAGCGTGTGCACCAGCGCCGGCTGCGACCTCGCCCCGCCCGCCTCCCCGGGACGGTAGCGCGCCCCCATCCGCCGCGCCTGGAAGTCGCGGCAGTTGGAGCACGACGAGATTTCCCGCCACGCCCCCTGCCCCGGCAGCCAAACCTCCAGGTCGTAGGTCCTGGCCGCCGCGAAGCCGGTGTCGCCTGCGCACAACAGCACCCGGCGCCAGACGAGGCCCAGCTCGGTCAGCACGCGCTCGGCGCAGGCGGTCATCCGCTCGTGCTCGGCCGCGGAGTCCCCGGGCCGACACACCGACACCAGCTCCACCTTGGCGAACTGGTGCTGCCGCAGCATGCCGCGCGTGTCCCGCCCCGCCGAGCCGGCCTCGGAGCGGAAGGAATGCGTGAGCGCGGTGAAGCGCAGCGGCAGCGCCGCCTCGGCGACGATCTCGCCGGCCACGAGATTGGTCAGCGGCACCTCCGCCGTGGGCACCAGCCAGCGCCCGTCGGTGGTGCGGAACAGGTCGTCGCGGAACTTCGGCAGCTGGCCGGTGCCGAACATCGCCGCGTCGTTCACCAGCAGCGGCACCGAGGTCTCGACGTAGCCGTGCTCGTCGGCGTGCAGCGACACCATCCACTGTCCCAGCGCCCGCTCCAGCCGCGCCAAGGGCCCGCGCAGCACGGTGAAGCGCGACCCCGCCAGCTTGGCGGCGGCGGCGAAGTCCATCATCCCCAGCGCCTCGCCCAGCTCGAAGTGCTGGCGGGGATCGAAAGCGAGGTTCGGCGGCGCGCCGTGCTGGTGGAGGACGACGTTGGTGGTCTCGTCGGGGCCGTCGGGCACGTCGTCGTCGAGGACGTTGGGCAGGACTTCGACCACCGCCCTGAGCTCGCCCTCGGCGCGAGCCTGCTCGTTGCCTGAAACCTCGTCGGCAGCATTCAGGGCGTCGATCGTCCGCTGGGCATCGTCGTGCTTGCCCGCCGCCTTCAGTGCGCCGATCTCACGGCTCCGCCGCTTGCGCTCCGCCCGCCACTCCTCGACCTCGGTGATCGCCTTGCGCCGCGCCTCGTCCAGCGCCACCAGCCGCTCCGCCACCGGCTCCACCCCCCGCCGCGCCATCGCCGCGTCGAACGCCGCCGGTTCCGCCCGCACCGCCCGGATGTCATGCATCGCGCGTCAAACCTTCGGCGGCCTGGGGGTCATCCACACCGCCGCCAGGATGGACAGTTCGTAGAGCGCGATCAGCGGCACCGCGAGGCCGATCTGCGAGATCACGTCCGGCGGCGTCAGCACCGCCGCCGCCACGAACATTCCCACGATCGCGTAGCGCCGCCCTTTTCGCAGCCCTTCCACCGACAGGATGCCGACGCGCACCATCAGGGTCAGCGCCACCGGCATCTGGAAAGCGATCCCGAAGGCCAGGATCATCTGCATCACGAGGCTCAGGTACTCGCTCACCTTGGCCTCGAGCTGCACCGGCAGGCCACCGGCCGCGCCAGGGCTCTCGAACGAGATGAAGAACTTCCAGGCCAGGGGGAAGATGAAGTAGTAGGCCAGCGACGCGCCGAGCACGAACAGCACCGGGGACGCCACCAGGAACGGCGTGATCGCGCGCTTCTCCGACCGGTACAGGCCGGGCGCGATGAACAACCACAGCTGTGTCGCCCAGATCGGGAACGAGATGAACACCGCCCCGAAGAACGCCACCTTGAGGTAGGTGAAGAACGCCTCGTACAGCGCGGTGAAGATCATCCGCCGCTCGCCGGCGCCCTGGTGCTGCAGGATGTCGGCCAGCGGCTGCGCCAGGAAGCCGTAGATCTGCGTCGAGAAGTAGTAGCAGATCGCGAACGCCACCAGGAACGCGCCCAACGACCACAGCAGCCGCGTGCGCAGCTCCAGCAGGTGGTCAATCAACGGCATCGGCTTGTCGTCGATCAGGTCGTCCGGATCACGCGGCACGGCGGCGGGCCTCGCTCAGGCGTCGCGGTCGCGCGGCCCGGGCTGCGCCGGGTGCGGCGGCGCCGGGTGCATCGACCCCACGTGCGCCGGCACGGGCTCCGGCGCGGCCCGCGCGCCTCCCGCCGGCGACGCGTCGGGCGCAGCGGCATCGGCCGCCGGCCGGGGCTCGCGCGTCGCGGTTCCGGCGCCGAACGGCATCGGCTCGGACGGCCGCGACCCGAGCAGGTCCGCCCCGGACACCGGCTGCCCCGGCGGCGGCGCCCCGGCCGTCGCCTCCCCCGGCGGCGCCTCGAGCTGCGCCACCTCGCGCGGCGCCACGGCACCCGGCGCCGGCGCGAAATCCTCGCCCGCCGGGGCGACCGGCGCGACCACGTCCGAGGGCGTCGGCGGCGGGGCGCGGAACGGGTCCTCGCGCAGCGTGCTGCGCAGCGTGCCGTCGCGGTCCACAGCACGCTCGATCTCGCCGCGGACGTCGAAGTTGCGGATGTCGCGTATCTGGTCGCGCACGTCCTCCAGCTTGGCTTCCCGCACCACCTCGTCGAGGTGGCCCTGGAACTGGCCGGCCATGCGGCGCAGCTTGCCGATGCCGCGCGCCGCGCCGCGCACCGCGTCGGGCAGGTCCTTCGGCCCGATGACGACCAGCGCCACCACCACGATCAGCGCGATCTCGGACCAGGCCAGGTCGAACATTCGTCTCCGCTCGCGAAATCCCCGCCCCAGGCCCCGTCTCGGGGTCCTGCCTAACGGGGCGCTCCCGTTAGCAGGAAGCCGCACCCGCGCCAATGCAACCCACCCCCTCGTATGCGCCGCGAAGCACCCCCGCGCGCGATCCGAAGTGTAACGGCGGCGCGGCTCAGCCCGCCCCGTCCGTCGGCGGCGCGGGCCCCTGCCCCACCGGCACTTCCCCGTCCCGCGGCAGCTCGGACAGCGAGCGCAGCCCGAACTGCTCCAGGAAGCGCGTCGTGGTGCCCCACAGCACCGGCCGCCCCGGCGCCTCGCGCCGCCCGCGCGGCGCCACCAGCCCGGCTTCCAGCAGCGCGTCGAGCGTGCCGCCGCCCAGGGCGGCGCCGCGCTCCTCCTCGATCTCGGCGCGCGTCACCGGCTGGCGCCAGGCGATCACCGCCAGGGCCTCCATCGCCGCGCGCGGCAGCCGCCGGGGCACCTCCACCACCCGCAGCAGCGCGGGGGCCAGGTCGGGCGCGGTGCGGAACGCCCAGCCGCCGGCGACCTCCGCCACCTCCACGCCGCGGCCGCGGTAGCGCTCGCGCAGCGAGGCTAGCGTCGCCGCCGCCTCCAGCGCCCCCAGCCCGAGCGCGAGCGCCAGCCGCGCCGCGTCCACCGGCCGGTCGGAAGCGAAGAGCAGCGCCTCCGCCAGCCGCAGCGCCCCCTCCTCCGACGCCCCGACCTCCGACGCTCCTTCCCCCGGAACCACCCCCCCGGACCGCGGCGACGTCACGCCCCGGCCGGCCCCGCGCGCAGCAGGATCGGCCCGAACGCCGCGTCCTGCCGCAGCGTGGCGCCGCCCTCGCGCGCCAGCTCCAGCCCGGCGATCAGCGTCGCGGCCCACCCCGCGCGACGCAGCAGCGAGTCCTCGGCGGCCGGCGGCAGGAAGCGCCGCAGGTCGACCCAGGCCGGCGCGGCCCGGTCCGGCCCGGCGCCCGGCAGCAGCCGCAGCCGCTCCAGCGCCTCGGCCACCGTGGGCAGGAAGCGCGGCGCGGGCGCGTAGGGAAGGCGCGCCGCCGCCCGCCGCAGCACCGACGCGCGGGCTCGCAGCAGCCCTGCCAAGTCGGCCTCCAGCGCGCCCGCGCGCCGCGCTTCCAGCGTTTCCGGCCGGCCGCGCGCGAACACGTCGCGTCCCAGCAGCGGCCGACCCGCCAGCCAGCCGGCCAGCGCCCGCAGCGCTTCCAGCCCGCGCAGCCGCTCGGCCAGCGAGGTCGCGGCGGCCTCGGCGTCGCTGTCCGGCTCCGGGTCGGGCAGCAGCAGGCGAGACTTCAGCCAAGCCAGCCATGCCGCGGTCACCAGCCAGTCCGCCGCCAGCTCCGGCCGCGGCGGGCGCGCGGCGGCCAACGCGCCGAGGAATTGGTCGGCCAGCGCCACCACGTCGAGCGCGGCGAGGTCCACCTTCTGCGCCCGGGCCAGCTCCAGCAGCAGGTCCAGGGGTCCCTCGTAGACCTCCAGCCGCAGGTGCAGCGCCTCGCCGGCGACCGTCCCACCCTCCGTCAGTGCTGGCGGGTCCTCGCGCCCGGCCGCCCGGCCGCAGCCGGCGTCAGGGGACATCGTGCCCGGCCGCCCGCAGCACCAGCCGGAACGCCGGGGAAACGCCCCAGCGCAGCAGCCAGCCCATCGGGTCCCAGGCCGAGGATAGCTGCGGCAGGATGAACAGCAGCCCCACCACCAGCAGCAGCCCGAAGCGTTCCAGCCGCAGGAAAGGCGCGCCGATCCGCGGCGGCAGCAGCCCGCCCAGGATCCGCCCGCCATCCATCGGCGGCAGCGGGATCAGGTTGAACAGTCCGAGCACCAGGTTGGCCAGGATCAGCAGCCCGCCGAAGCGGAACAGCCATTCCGACGCCGCCGGACCCAGCGGCACCAGCTCCACCGCGTGCAGCGAGAAGGCCGCCGCCAGCGCCAGCAGCACGTTCACCGCCGGCCCCGCGGCGGCCACCAGCACCATGCCGAAGCGCGGGTCGCGCAGGCGGCGGATGTCCACCGGCACCGGCTTGGCCCAGCCGAACATCACCTCCACCCGCCCCACCGTCAGCAGCTGGGAGATCAGCAGGAACCCGGGCAGCAGGATCGTGCCCACCATGTCGACATGGCGCAGCGGGTTGAGCGAAACGCGCCCCAGCCGCTCGGCCGTGTCGTCGCCCAAGGCGCGCGCCGCGTAGCCGTGCGCCGCCTCGTGCAGGGTGATAGCGAGCACGGTGGCGAGCACCGCCGCGAGCAGCTCCGGCAACCAGGTCGGCATGCCGCTCAGGTGGCGACGGGGCGGCGGGATTCGAGGGCCGCGTAGCGGGCGACCGCCATCCGTTCCGCCGCCTCCTCGTCGAGGACCGGGCAGCCGGCGAGCAGCGCGGCGTTGTCCTCGATCACCCCGGTGCAGTGCAGCGCGAGGTCGCAGCCCGCCGCCAGCGCCGCCGCCGCCAGCTCAGCCGGCGCGCCGCTCAGCGCCCGCATGGCGAGGTCGTCGGACACCAGCACGCCGCGGAAGCCGATAGTGCCGCGCACCACGGCGCCGAGCACGCGCGGCGACAGGGTCGCGGGCAGCACCGGGTCGAGCGCATCGTAGAGGATGTGCGCGGTCATCGCCCACAGCTCGCGCCCGCCGTCGCGGGCGCACACCGCGCGGAAGGGCTCGATGTCGGCTTCCAGCGCGTCCATGCCGACCGAAACGCGCGGCAGCGCCTCGTGGCTGTCCACGGTGGCGCGGCCGTGGCCGGGCACGTGCTTGATCACCGGCACGCAGCCCGCGGCGCGCAGCCCGGCGATCACGGCGGCGCCGATCCGCGCCACCTCCGAGGGCCCGGCCGCGTAGGCGCGGTCGCCGATCACCGCGTGCCCTTCCGGCAGGCGCAGGTCCAGCACGGGGGCGCACACCACGTCGAGCCCCGCCGACGCGCAGGCGGCGCCGAGCCGCTCGGCGCTGGCCTCGGCTTCCTCGGGGCAGCCCTCGAAGCTGGCGGCGGGCGGGAACTCCGGCCAGTGCGGCGGGCCCAGCCGGGCGACGCGGCCACCCTCCTGGTCCACCAGGATCGGCGCTTCCGCCCCCAGCTCCTCGCGCAGCGCGTCGCAGAGCGCGCCCAGCTGCGCCGGGTCGCCGACGTTGCGCGCGAATAGGATCGCCCCGGCCGGCCGGTGCCGGCGGAACAGCGCCGCCTCGTCGGCCGTGAGCGCGAGGCCGGACACGCCGACCACCGCGGCGCGGCGGCTCACGCCCCGAACCCCGGACGCGCCGCCTCGGCCGCCGGCCCCGCCCGCCGGACCCTCGACCCTCCGGCCCTCAACCCCCCACCGGCGCGCAGGCGGTGGCGCCCCTGGCCCGGGCGGCGGCGCAGAACGTCCGCGCGTCGGCCGCGTCGCCGAAGCCGCCCGTGCGCAGGCGCCACATGTCGGGCTGGCCCTCGCGGGCGTAGCGGACCACCTGCGGCCGGCGCTCGTCGAGCAGGTCGCCCAGCTTGCGCCGCAGCCGCTCCCACTCGCCGCGGGCGCTGTCCTCGCTGAGCAGGGCGCCGAGCTGCACCTGGGCGCGGCCGTTGGCAGCGGGCCGGGGCGCGACCGGCGCCTCGGCGGCCTGGCGCGGCGCGGGCTCGGGGGCGACCGGCACCGGCG
>CAXTEL010000018.1:0-32701 GCA_964243365.1 uncultured Roseomonas sp.
TCAGGTCGCCGAAGTCCAGATCCGCTGCGCGATCCTCAACACCTTCAACAGCCTTTTGCGTCCTGGACGGCTTCGGCCAGGGTCACCACCACCGAGCGATCATCGGCGTTGGCCGGGGTGACGTGCAGCGCCAGCAGGTGGCCCAGAGTATCGACGGCTATGTGTAGCTTGGAGCCCCTGACGCGCTTGTGCCCATCCCAGGCCGCGCGCCCGCCGCTCTCGGGCGTGGAGCGCAGGGTGCGGCTGTCGAGCACGGCCGCCGAGGGTTCCTCAGCACGGCCCTGGGCCAAACGCAGCACGGCGCGCAGGTCGTGCACCAGCATCCCGAAGCAGCCCACCCGCAGCCAGCGCTGGGCCTGGTCGTAGACCGCGTGCCAGGGCGGAAGATCGTTGGGCATCGCCCGCCAAGCCACGCCGTAGCGAACCAGATACTGCAGCCCGTTGAACACCTCCCGTAGCGAAGGCTCGCGCTGCCCCGCATCCTCGGGCAGCAGCGTCAGGTAGGGCGCGACCAGCGCTCATTCCTCGTCAGACACATCGGACGGGTACGGCTTGCGTGCAGGCATTCACCCAAAACGACGGTGCCCTCAGGTCCGTAACATCCTATAGGCGCAGCACTGTGCTCTGGCTGCTTCGTATGGAACTGGCTCTGGCGCCTGGACGGCACGCGTGCCGTCGCCGTCACCCCGATTGTCCGGATGGCGCTGAGCGGCGCCCTCAACCTGCCCGCCGTCGTCTGATCACCCCGGGACTACGCCGGGCCGGAGGCTGCCAGGCGCCGGCGACCCACCGCCGGCTCCATGCCCCTCACACCGCCGCCGGCAGCGTCCGGGCGGTCGCGGCCGCCTTGGCCAGATCCTCGACGAACTTCTCGTACTCGCGCGCCTTGCCGGCCTCGTCGGGGATGCGCAGCAGGTAGGAAGGATGGACGGTGGGGAAGAAAAGCCGTCCGTCGGCGCCACGCAGCAGCGAGGAGCGGACCTTGGTCACCGGCATCGCCCGCCCCGTGACCGCCCGTAGCGCGGTGGCGCCCAGTGTGACGAGCAAGCGCGGGGCGACCAGGGCGATCTCCTGCCGCAGGAACGGCTGGTAGTAGGTGATGTCGCTGGCGTCGGGGGTCTGGTGCAGGCGGCGCTTGCCGGTGGGCGTGAACTTGAAGTGCTTCACGGCATTGGTGACGTAGGCCTCGTCGCGGGTGACGCCGGCCTCGGTCATGGCGCGGTTGAACAGCCGGCCGGCGGGGCCGACGAAGGGGCGACCGCGGAGATCCTCCTCGTCGCCGGGCTGCTCGCCCACGAACATCAGGGTGGCGCCGACCGGGCCTTCGCCAAACACGACCTGCGTGCTGTTGGCGGCCCAGGGCGGCAGGTCGTCGCGCGTGGCGAGGTCGCGCTTGAGCGCATCGAGGGCGGCCGTGTGCTCGGGGGCAGTGGTCTGGATGCTGTCGGACATGGCGAGGCTCCCAACGCGCGAGGGGGCCGCAGGGTGCAGGGGCGACGGCGCGGCGGGCGCGATTCCGGCCGGTGGGGGTCCGGCGCCTTCCTCCTCGTTGGCGCCGGCTCCGGTGGGCCCGGTCCCAGCTGAGCCGGCTCCGTCGGGCGCCGCGCCGCGCGGGTCGCCTTCCCGCGCGGCAGAGGCGAGGTGCGGGGCGCGCTGCCGGCGCGCGGCGGGGGCGGTGGCGCCGCGCGCGACCATGGCGGCCACTCGCCCCGGCGCCTCGGCGATCAGGCGCGGGATGTCGCGCGCCTCTGGCAGGTTGCGCCAGTAGCGCTTCGGCATCTCGGCGCGCATGGCGTCGGGCTTGAGGCGGGCGGGGTTGAAGACGGACGCAAAGTAGGCGCGCCAGAGGTCCTCGGCGGCGTCGACGGGCGGGGCGTCGGCGCGCAGGGCCCCGGGACCGAAGCGGAGCGCCTCGCCGTCCCAATGCGCCGCGGCGCGCGGCGTCAGGATGGACCAGCGCATCGCGGCGAAGCGGCGCAGGAAGAACGGCGCCTCGGCTTCCAGGATATGGTGCTCGGGCTCAAACCATGCCACGAAGCGGCGCCCGTCGCCCGGCTCGTCGGGGAGGGGCACCTCTCGGAAGCGCACGAAGGCACGCATCTTGTGGGCGTCGCGTCGCACCGCCTTGCTCATCGCTTCCGCGCGGCGGACATCTGGGTCGGTCGCCACTTCCAGCAGCGCCCGCTCCCCCTGCAGGCGCGCCAGCAGCCGGTGCAGCAGCGTGAAACGCTCGGGGTCCCGGTGCTGGACCACCGTCTCGGCCAACTCGGGGAACGCACGGGGCACCCGCGGCGGCGGCGCTCCCTCAGCCGGCTCCGGCGGCGGCGGCCCGCCCAGCAGCGCCGCCGGCTCGCCGGCCACCCGCCACGCCACCGCCTCTGGCGCCACGCCGGCCATCACTAGCCGCCGCGCCGCCTCGCGCCAGCCCGCGAAGTCCGCCGGCCAGGACAGCTCCGCGCCGTGCACGGTGTTCAGGCCGCCGTCGGGGACGGTGCGGCAGTCGGCCTGCGTCGCGCGGCCCGCGGGGGCGCCGCCCCCGCACCCCTACCGGGGAGCCACGAGGCTCCACGGACCCCGCCGCGAGTTGGTCCAGCCTGACCGGGGATTCCCTCGGCGCGGCTTCGCCGTCGAGGGAATCCCCAGTCGGGCTGGACCGTTCTTTCGCGAGCGGGAAGTCGAGGAGCCTCGGGTTCCTCGCAGGCGTGCAGGGGGCGGAGCCCCTGGCGGGCCGCCGGGACGCGCGTCGGTCGCCGCGACGCTTCAGAAGGCGGCATGGCCGAACAGCGAGAGCTGGCGGGGGCCGGCGGCGCGCTCGGGGACGGCGGCGATGAAGCCGGCGCGGGGGGTGAGGCGGGCGCGCAGGTCGGCGCGGTCGAGCAGGGCGGAGGTGGGGCGGTAGTCGGCGGTGACGAGGAAGGGGGCGATTTTGCGGATGGACACGCGCAGGCGAGCGAGGTCGTCGGTGCGGATGTTGCGGTGGCGGCGGGTAGAGATGATGCGCTCCACGGTCTTGGCGCCCAGGCCGGGGACGCGGAGCAAGCTCTCGCGGTCGGCGCGGTTGACGTCCACAGGGAAGCGGTCGCGGTGACGTAGCGCCCAGGCGAGCTTGGGGTCGACGTCGAGGTCGAGCATGCCGGCGGAGGGCTGGCCGGGGGTGGGATCGTCACCGGGGGCGCCTTCGAGGATCTCGTCGGCGGCGAAGCCGTAGTACCGCATCAGCCAGTCGGCTTGGTAGAGGCGGTGCTCGCGGATCAGCGGCGGGGCCACGGGGGGGAGGGCCGCGGGGGCATCGGGGATGGGCGAGTAGGCGGAATAGTAGACGCGCTTGAGCTTGTAGGAGCCGTACATGGTGGCCGCCGAATGCAACACCTGGGCGTCGTTGGACGCGTCGGCGCCGACGATCATCTGGGTGGACTGGCCGGCCGGAGCGAAGCGCGGCGGGATGGCGCGGGTGCCGGCGCGCTCGGCATCCTGGGCTTCCTCAATGCGCAGGCGCAGGTCGCCCATGGCGCGGCGGATGGCGCCGTTGTCCTTCTCGGGGGCCAGCGCGGCGAGGCTCTCGACCTTGGGAAGTTCCACATTGATGGACAGGCGGTCAGCGTAAGTGCCGGCCCAAGCGATCAGCGCCGGATCGGCGTCGGGGATGGTCTTGAGGTGGATGTAGCCGCGGAAGCCGTGCTCCTCGCGCAAGCTGCGGGCAACGCGCAGGATCTGCTCCATGGTGTAATCGGGCGAGCGGATGATGCCTGAACTCAGGAACAGCCCCTCGATGTAGTTGCGCCGGTAGAAGTCCAGCGTGAGGTCCACGACCTCGCGCACCGTGAAGCGGGCACGCTGGACGTTGGAGGACGCGCGGTTGATGCAGTAGGCACAGTCGTACACACACGCGTTGGTCAGCAACACCTTGAGCAGCGAGATGCAGCGGCCGTCGGGGGCGTAGGCGTGGCAAATACCCGAGCCCTCGGTGGAGCCCAGGCCGCCGTCGCGGCTATCGCGCTTCTCGGTGCCGGAGGAGGAGCAGGACGCATCGTACTTCGCCGCGTCGGCCAGGATTTCCAACTTGCGGCGAAGGTCCATGGCACAGCTTTCCATATCACGTAGGTGGTGATCCGGGCGGGGGCGGGCAAGGCGCGGGGTCGGTCGGGGGACACAGCGAGCGGGCGTTGACGGCGTCCGGCCGTACCGAGGGCACCGCGCCGCCGAAACGGCGCCGCCGCGCCGGGTCGCGTCGGGGTCGCGCCGCCCGGCGGTCGCGGCGGGTCGGCTCGCCGAGTCCCGCGACGCCGCTTCTAGCCGCCGGCTTCGTCGGCAGCGACGACGAGGCCCACGGCGAGGCGCGATACCGCCCGGGCCACCTCGGCCGAGGCGGCCGGGGTGTGGCGGGCGAGGGCGTGCAGCTTGAAGCTCCGCCCGGCGACACCGCCCAGGCACAGCCAGTCGGACCGCAGCAGCGCCGCTTCCAGGCGCTCGAAGGTGTGGCACAGCAGCAGGGGCGCGCCGCGCAGCACCACCGTGGCCTCGCCGTCCCGCGGCGCCGTGCCGGTGCGGCGGAGCTGGTCGCGCAGGCCGTCCGACTCCAGGCCCAGCTCGCCGCGCAGGCCGGGTGCGCCGATGCCGTCCGGCACGTCGGCGCCGGGGATGCCGTACAGGAACAGGGACGCCTCCACCCGGCGCGAGCGGTAGCGGGCGAGCAGCCCTTCCGGCTCGCCGGGGGAGGTGGGGTGGAGGAAGACGTCGGTTCTCCGAAAGGCCTCCACCTGCTCGGGAAGGCGCGCGCGCAGGGCGTCCAGGCCCGGGCGGGAAGGCGGGGCGGGTTGGTCGGGGGCGGCAGGTGCCAAGGCCTCGGGTGAGGCGGCGCGCACCGGCAGGGCGAGGGACGCGGCGAGCACCGGGGCGAGCGCGAGGGCGAGCGCCGGCAGGAGATGCGCTCCGGCGGGGCGGCGGTCGGAATTGGGCATTGGGCGGTTGGCGTTCCCTGCGATGGTGGTCGGACCCGCCCCGGCCGGGGTGCCGGGCGGTCCCGACAGTTGATCCCGACCGATGGCCGCCGACGGTGGGGGTGACGGGCGGTGGCCGACCCCTGGCAGCCCCGGCATCCGTGCCGACGTTAGGTGGGAATGCAGGACACGCCCCGGGACGTCTTCCTCAACCGCGTGGGCGCCGCCACTCCGGCGCACGAGGTGCACGGCACCTTCCGCGCCTTCGCGGAAGGATTGATCCCCGACGCGCGCGAGCGGCGGGTGTTCGCGCGGATGGCGGACCGCTCGGGGATCGCGCGGCGCTGGAGCGTACTGGAGCCCGACGGGCGACCGGGGTTCGTAGATCGGGAAGGGTTCTACGCGCCCAGCCGTTTCCCTTCCACCGCCGTCCGCATGGCGCGCTGGGAGGCGGAGGCGCCGGCGCTGGCGTTCCAGGCGCTGGACGCGCTGGGACCGGTAGCGGGGATTACGCACCTGGTCACGGCGTCGTGCACCGGTTTCGCCGCGCCGGGGCTGGACCACGCGATCTGCGCGCGCCTGGATCTGCCCGAAATGGTGGCGCGCACCAACGTCGGCTTCATGGGCTGCCAAGCGGCGATGGTGGCGCTGCGGCTGGCGCGCGACGCGGTGCGGGCGAACCCCGACGCGCGGGTGCTGGTGGTGAATCTGGAGCTGTGCACCTTGCACCTGCAGGTGCGGCCCGAGATCGAGCAACTGTTGTGCTTCCTGTTGTTCGGCGACGGCTGCTCGGCGGCACTGGTGAGCGCCGAGCCGGAGGGGGCACGGATCGACGGCTTCCGTTGCGCGCTGATGCCCGAGGCGCGCGAGGAGATCACCTGGCGGGTGGGCGACGACGGCTTCGACATGGTGCTCTCGGGGCGGGTGCCGGCGGCGCTGGCGGGGGCGCTGCCGCGGCGGCTGCCCGCGATCCTGGGCGGCGCGGCGGCGGCTGACGTCCCGCTGTGGGCGGTGCACCCAGGCGGCCGCTCGGTGCTCGACGCGGTGGCCGAGAGCTGCCGGCCGCCCGAGGGGGCGCTGGATCATTCCCGGCGGGTGCTGGAGCGGCACGGCAACATGTCCTCGCCCACCGTGATGTTCGTGCTGCGCGACATGCTGGCAGAGCGCGTTCCCGGCAGGCAGGGCGTGGCGATGGCCTTCGGACCCGGTTTGTCGGCCGAGACCATGCGCTTCGAGACGGTTTGATGCTGCGCGTGCGGGTGCTGGCGCCCGAGATTATGGACGATGCGGCGCAGGATTTCCGGGCGTTCTCGTCGGCGCTCACCGACCTGGAGCGGATCAACCGCGCCACCCTGGCCTACCGGCCGACGTTGCGCTGGCTGGACGCGCTGGCCCGGCGCACGGGGGCGCGGCGGCTGAGCGTGCTCGACGTGGGAGCGGGGGGCGGCGACGCGCTGGCCCGCATCGCGGCGTGGGGAGCGCGGCGCGGGGTGGCGCTGGAGTTAGCGGCGCTGGACCGCTCGCCGCACGCGGCCGCCCACGCGCGGGCGCGGCACCCGGGCCTGCCGGTGCGCTGGATCACCGCCGACCTGTTCGCGCTCGACCCCGCCAAGCGGTACGACGCCGTGCTGTGCGCGCTGTTCGCCCACCACCTCGACGACGCGGCGCTGGTGCGCTTCCTCGGCTGGATGCGGGACCGCGCGCGCCTGGGCTGGCTGATCTGCGACCTGCACCGACATCCCGTGCCCTGGGCCGCCGTGTGGGCCGGGGTGCGCTTGTTCCGGATGGACCCGATGGTGATCCACGACAGCACCGTTTCCGTCGCCCGCGGCTTCTCGCGCGCCGAGCTGGAGGATCTCGCCCGCCGCGCCGGCGTTCCGGCCCACGTGCGCTGGGCGTTGCCGTTCCGCTGGACCGTCTCCGGCGGGCCCGCGGCATGAGGGGCGTCGCGCGGCTCGCGCGGGCGCCGTTCCCGCACCCCCGCCGGGGAGCCATGAGACTCCCCGCACCCCGCCGCGAGCATGGTCGGGTCGAGAGGGGGTTCCCTCGACGCGGCTCCGCCATCAAGGGAACCTCCTCTCGACCCGACCACCTCTCCTGCGAGTGGGAAGTCGAGGAACGTCGGTTTCCCGGCGGGGGAACGCGAGGCGGCGCCCCTTCGTGAGTCGCGCGACGGTTCTCATCCTCGGCGGCGGTGCGGCCGGCGGGGCCGCGGCGCTGGCGCTGGCGCAGGCGGGGGCCGCGGTGACGCTGGTGGAGCGCGAGGCGGCGGCGCGGGAGAAGGTGTGCGGCGAGTTCCTCGGCCCCGACGCGGCGGGGCTGCTGGCTGGGCTGGGGCTGGACTTGGCAGCCCTGGGCGCGGTGCCGGTGCGGCGGGCGCGGCTGGCGACGGGGGGGCAGGCGGCGGAGCTGCCACTGCCGTTCCGCGGTTGGGGCCTGCCGCGCGCGGTGCTGGACGAGGCGCTGCTGGCGGCGGCGGCGGCGGCGGGCGCTCGGGTGCTGCGCGGGCGGTCGGCGTTAACGGCCTTGCGGGACGGGGGAGCGGGCGGGACGGGGGAGCGGGCGGGGGGCGCCGCGGGCTGGGCGGTGCGGCTGGCGGATGGCGAGGTGCTGCGGGCCGCGTCGCTGGTGCTGGCCACCGGCAAGCACGAGTTGCGCGGTCACACCCGCCGCGTCTCGGGCGTGGGACACCTGGGGCTGAAGCTGCCGCTGCGGCCGGCGGTGCCGGTGGACGGCGTAGTGCTGCTGCCGTTCCGAGGCGGCTATGCCGGCCTGCAGCCGCGGCCCGGCGGCGAGGTCAACCTGTGCGCGGCGCTCGATGCGCGGGCGGCGGGCGGCGAGGCGCGCGATCCGGCGGCGCTGCTGCGGCGCGTGGCGGCCGGCTCGGTGCTGGGGGCGGCGCTGCTGAAGGGCGCAGTGCCGCTCGCGGCGCGGACGCTGGCGGTGGCGAGGGTGCCCTACGGCTTCGTCCACCGCGACGCGCCGGGGGCGGAGCCGGGATTATACCGGGTGGGCGACCAGTTCGCCGTGGTGCCCTCGCTGGCCGGGGAGGGCGTGGCGATGGCGCTGTGCGGCGGGGTCATGGCGGCGGAGGCGCTCGGGCGTGGGGTGCCGGCGCCGGACTTCCACGCGGCGCTGGCCCGGCGTCTGGGGCGGCCGATGCGTTGGGCGGGCGCGGCGTCGTGGCTGCTAGGTGCGGCGCCTAGCGCGGTGGTGCGCGTGGCGGGGCTGCTGCCGGCGATGCCGCGACTAGCGGCGGCGCGGACTCGGCTGCCCAGGGCCAGTGGGGCGCGCGCGCCGTCGGAGCGGTCCAGCAGTTGGTGATGGTCCCGCGCCTCGGCCGCGGGGCGGGCGGGTCACGGCCGGGCGATCGCAGGACGGGGCCGCCGCAACCCGGCTATGGAACGAGGAAGCGTGACGCGGCGTCGCGGCCCACCGGCCGTTCGCGCTGATGCTGGATGGATCCGGAGGGGCACGCGACCGTCGGCCGGCCCCGAGCCGCTCTCGATTTTATTTGCGGGTCCGGCGCCCCGAATCGTGGTAATCTCGAAAAATGAGAAATAAGAGCTGTAAAGGAGATATGCTTATGAGAAAGATATTGATCGTCGCCAGCGTTGTGGGCTTGGCTGCCTGCGGTTCCTCGCCCGGCGGCCGGGCGGTTTCGGGCGGGCTGATCGGTGCCGGCGCGGGCGCGGGCGTGTCGGCCCTCACCGGCGGTTCCGTGGGCACGGGCGCGCTGGTGGGCGCGGGCGTCGGGGCCGCCGGCGGAGCGCTCACGGCGCGCTGAGCCGAACGGTTTCGGGGGACTCGTGTCGGCGCTCCCCGGCCTTCGCGCCGACTCCTTCGGGAAACGGGCGCGCCCCCGACGCCGCTTCAGCGGCCCGGGTAGGGAAGGGGGAATGGCTGCCGGGATGATTGCGGGTACGGCCCCTGGAACTGCTGCGGGATATCGGACGGCAGCGTGACCTGCGGGAACAAGGCGGGTGGCGGGGAGTCGTTTCGGCCGGGCAGGTCGGCCGGGGGCACGTCGCAGGCCGGGCGCAGCACGCCGCAATCCCAGCGCCAGCCGTCGTGCCGGCCGGTGATGGAGCCGCCGCGCTCGAAGCCGCACAGGCATTGCCGGCCGGCCAGGCACGCCGCCACGCCGTCGCGCGGGGCGTTGCACACGGGCATCGGCGGGGCGCCGCGGGGAAAGGCGTCGCTCAGCGCGCCCAGGCCGGGGTCCAGTCCGAGGGAGTGCGGCGTGGCCTGCGCCGACGCGGGGGCCGGGACCACGAGGGTGGCCAGCAGCACGGCAGCCGCCCGCGACGGGGTCGGGCGTCGTCGGGCGGGCGGGCGCAGGGTGCTGGGAGGGGCGAGCATGGCCGCGCCAAGGTGCCGGGCGCCGCCTTACCGGGCGGTGAACGCGTCGCCGGCGCCCGGCCTCCCGCCGCGCCGGCGCGGCGTCCCCCGGGAGGCCGGACGGGCGCGTTCGGGGGATGGCTTCCGTTTTCCGCCCGACCAGCCAGATCTCCCGGAAAGGTTGGCTCGTGTGCCGGCCGTGAGCCCCAGAGGGAGACGGAAGCGCTTGCCCCTGCTGACGAGGGACGACCTGCGGCGGCAATCGCGCTTGGCCTGGGCGTGCTTGGTCGCGCTCGCCGCGGTGGCCGCGTGTTTCTGGGTGCTCGACAAGCGCAGCGCCGCGCAGGGCACGGGGGCGGCGCTGGCGGGCTGCCTCGGGCTGCTGCTGCCGCCGCGCGAGCGCATGCCGGTCCTGCCGTGGCGACTGCGGGCGCTGCCGCGCGGCCTCGACGCGGCGCCAGTGCTGGCCACGCTGGTGGTGAGCCCGGGCTACGGCCTGAACTGGTTCTACGGTGCCAATCCGTACGACGAGGCGGTGCACCTGCTCAACGGAGCGCTGGCAGGGGCGGTGTTCGCCGCGCTGCTGGGGGCGGACGGGCGGTCGCGCGGCACTTGGGCGCGGGCGGCGGCCGGGGCGGCGTTCGGCCTGGGCCTGGGCGTCGCGTGGGAATGCTTCGAGTGGGCGACCGGGCTGATTGGCGACTGGACCGACACCTGGACGGACGTGGTCCTGACCACCGGCGGGGCGACCGTCGCGGCCGCGATGGCCGAGGCGCGTGCTGCCCGCTCCGGCGCGGGATCGGGAACGGCGGGGCTGGCGCGGAACGCCGGGGAGCCGTGGGTGTGAGCGCGGGGCGCCTAAGGCGCGTCGGCCGGGAACCCTTGCGGCGCCCACCCTCGCGGCACCGGGCCGCGCCGGCGGCGGGTCCGGGCGCGATCCGGACGTAGAGGCCCGCCGTGCTCGTCGCCACCTACAACGTCCACGGCTGCCGCGGCACGGCCGGGTGGTTCCGCCCCGAGCGCGTCGCGGGCGTGATCGCCGAGATCCGACCCGACCTGATCGCCCTGCAGGAAGCGCAGCACCACTTCCGCCGCGGCGTCGGGATGCTGGACACGGCGGCGATCGGGCGGGAGCTAGGGCTGCGCGTGCTGGCGGTGACTGGGCGGCCGGGCGAGCAGGGCTGGCGCAGCAACGTCGTGCTGGCGCGGCACGACGCCGTGATCCTGCGGTCGCCGGAGGGGCTGCGGCTGGGCGGGCTGGAGCCGCGCGGCGCGGTGCTGGCCGAGCTGGACCTGGGCTGGGGACCGTTCCGGCTGCTGGCGACCCACCTGAGCCTGGGCGCGGGACGCCGTCGGCTCCAGGCCGCGGCGCTGCTGGCGGCGATGCGGACGGGGCGGGGGTCGGCGCTGCCGACGCTGTTGCTGGGTGACCTGAACGAGCGGCGCGCGGACGCCGGCGCGCTGGCGGTGCTCGGGCCGGTGTTCGGCGAACCGCCGCGGGCGCCGACTTTTCCGGCGTTCCACCCGGCGCTGTCGCTGGACCGGGTGCTGGGCCACCCGCGCGGGCTGGTGCCGGGGGTGGTGGTGCACGACACGCCGCTGGCCCGGCGGGCATCCGACCACCTGCCGCTCACGGCGCGGCCCGACTTGGCCGCGCTGGTGCGGGGGGGCGACCCGCGCGGCGCCGGACCCGGCGGGTGAGCGCGATGCGGCCACGCCCGGGAGGGGCGTGCTGCGGGCGAGGGTTCCCGCCCATGTGGGGGGAGGACAGTTTCGCCGGGCACCCTATTTCCGAGGTCCCACCGCCCAGGATACCGCGCCATGAATGCCGAGATTGTCCGCTGAGGGGCGACCCCGCCTCACGGCCCCGACCCGCGCCGAGGCATGCCGCGCCGGAGCATGCCGCGCCGCCCGGGGATAGGCGGCCGCGCGGCGCCCCGCCTGGGGCAGCGCCCTGACGCGCCGCGCGGCGGAGATGCTGTGCGTCCTAGTCACCGGCGCGGCCGGGCTGGTCGGCGGCGAGGTGGCCGGCCTGCTGGCGGAGCGCGGCCATGCCGTGGTGGCGCTGGTGCACCGCGCGACGGCGCTGCGGCGCAACGACGGCCGACCGCTCGACGCCAGACCCTGGCGGGGTGGGGCGCCGGCCCCGGGCGGGGTGGCCATCCTCGCCGGCGACCTGCGGCGGGAGCGGCTGGGGCTAGAGCCCGCCGACCACGCGCGGCTGGCCGGGAGCCTGGACTTGGTGGTGCACTGCGCCGCCGTGACGGGCTTCGACCTCGACCCCGTGACCTACGGCGCTGTCAACGTGGAGGGTACCGCGCGCGTGCTGGCGCTGGCCGAGGAGGGCGGGGAGCGGCCGGTGCCGCTGCTGCACGTGTCCACGGCCTACGTGTGCGGCGGGCGCGACGGGCCGATCGGCGAGGCGGAGCTGGACGTTGGCCAGAGCTTCGGCAACGGCTACGAGGCGAGCAAGGCGGCGGCGGAGCGGCTGGTGGAAGCCGCGCGCGGGCGCGGGCTGCTTGCGGCGGTAGCCCGGCCCTCGGTGGTGGTGGGGGCCTGGCCGAACGGCGTCGTAGGGCGCTTCGGCGATGCCTACGCGATGATCCGAGTGATCGCGGAAGGGCGCGTGCGCGTGGTGCCGGCAGAGCCGGGCGCAACGCTGGACCTGGTGCCGATCGACCACGTGGCGGGGGGCTTGGTGGATATCGCCGAGCGGATGGACCGGGCGGCAGGGCGGAACTTCCACCTGGTGTCGGGGACGCCGGTGCCGGTGGGGGAACTGGTCCGGCTGGCGCGGAGCTATCCCCAGCTTAGCGCGCCGCGCTTCGTGGCGCCGGCCGAGTTCGACTCCGCGCGGCTGAGCCCGATCGAGCGGTGGCGGCACGAGAAGGTGACGGCGCTGTTCGGGGGCTACCTGCGGCGCGATCCACGCTTCGGGGATGCCAACCTGCGGGCGTTGAGCGGGCGGGCGTGCCCGCCGACGGACTTCGCGTACCTGAGGCGGATGATCGATTACTGCGTGGACGCGGGATTCCTGCCGGGCGAGCATGGCCGTGCCGGCGCCGGCAGGGCCGATGCCGCTCCGGCCGGCGCCGGCCTCGTCGAGACCGAGGGCGCCGACGCCGATCACGCCGGGGCTGGACCCGCCTGAGGCGGTTCGACCGGGTCGGCTCCGCCCGGGGCGGCCCACCCGGGATGGCACCGCCGCGTTGGTTTCGGTCCTGCCGGTCCGCCGAGGGCCGCGCGCCGGCCCTGGCAGGGCCTACCCACCGTTTGGCGAGTGCCCCGCCGTGTCAGCGCACATCCGGGTAGCGCTCCGCCAGCCGCTCGCGCCGGCCCAGGCCCCAGCGGGTGCCGACCGAAAGGTACACCCAGTTGGTGCGCAGCGGGCCCCAAGCGGCGACGCGGCGGTCGGAGGTGAGCACCACTCGGTTGACCAGCCGGGTGCGGCCGAGGCGGTGGAAGCGCAGGCACAAGTCTGCCTCCTCCAGCACCGCCAGCGCCTCGTCGCAGCCGCCGACGCGCAGGAAGTCGGTGCGGCGGAAGAACATGGCGTGATCGCCGAACAGCAGGCGCGCGCCGCGTAGGAAGGCGCGCGGGCGGAAGAGCAGCGGCGCGTACCAGGTCTTGATCCAGTTGTGGAAGGAGGTGCCCCAACGCACCGTGTCCGCGCCGCACAGCAGCGGCGTGAAGCCGGCCAGGGCCGTCGCCGGGTCGGCCATCGCGCTCCCGATCACTGCCACCGCGTCGTCGGGTAGGATGGTGTCGGCGTGCAGCACGCACACCAGGGGCGCCGAAACCTCCGCCACGCCGCGGTTGATCTGGGCGGCGCGGCGGCGCACGGGGTGGTCCACCACGCGCAGGCCGCCGGCGCGGGCGATGGCCGGGGAACCGTCGGTGCTGCCGCCATCCACCGCCACCATCTCGGCCGGCGGCGGGTGCAGCGCGGCGAGCGAGCGCAGCAGCCGGGGCAGGGCCTCGGCCTCGTTCAGCATGGGGATCACGATGGCCACGCCGCTCACGGCGCGAGGTCGCGCGCGGCGGCCGCGCGCCGCGCCGACGGTTCGGCCCCCCGGGGGGCCAGCGCGCCGGACCATCCGAGGACACCCCGGAAGGCGGCGCCGGCGACGGCGCCGAGACCACCGAAGGTGGCCCCGACCGCCAGCCGCGCGAGCACGCCGTCGAACGAGACCACGGCGGGCGACCCGTCCCAGGTCCAGGTCCAGGTCGAGAGGAGATAGACGCTGACGGGCAGCGCACCAATCAGGGCGCCGGCGAGGGAGGCGGGCAGCAGGCCGGTCCGGTGCCCGACGAGGCAGATGAGTGCCGCGGGCAGGCCCAGCAGCAAGGCATGGAGCAGGGAGACGAGGAACGCGGACGTGGCGACGTTCAGCCCGGTCCGACCCGGGCCGAACCAGGCGAGCGCGAGCAGGGCTGGGGCCAGCGCCGCGGCGAGGATCGCGCCGGTCCAGGCGAGGAGGACGCGGACGAGCAGGGGCGGGCCGCTCACGCCGGGCGGGCCGCGGCGCGCCGGCCCGCGGCACGGGACCTGGCGAAGGCGCCGGAGCCGGGCCGGGCGCGGCGGGAGCGGACCTTGCCGGGTGACGCCCGCCCGATCATCTCGCGAAGCATGTCCTCTAAAGCCTCCCAGCCCCCCGACCCGCACCAAGGTCCGCGGCCGGTCGCGCTGCTGCCGGCCGCGCTGCTCGCCGTCGCGGTCGCCGCCATCGCGATCGGCGAGCGGCGGGCGCCGGCGCGTCGACAGACCCAGCGCGAGCCGCGACGCACCCTGCGAAATCTCGCGCTCGGGGCGCTAAACATGGCGGTGGTGTCGGCGGTGGAGGCACCTGTGGTGCGGCGCCTCGCGCGCCGGGCCGAGGCGCGTCGCACGGGTCTGGCACAGCGCCTGCCGTTGCCGGCCTGGGCGCGCGACGCGCTCGCGTTCCTGCTCATGGACTACACGATCTACGTCTGGCACGTGCTGACGCACAAGGTGCCGGCGCTGTGGCGGCTGCACCTTGTGCACCACGTGGACCTCGACATGGACGCGTCCACCGCGCTGCGCTTCCACGCCGCGGACATGGTGGTCTCGACGCCATGGCGCGCCGCCCAGGTGGCGATCCTCGGTGCTTCGCCGCGGGCGCTGCGATGGTGGCAAGGGTTCTTCCTCTTGTCAGTGCTGTTCCATCATTCCAACCTGCGGCTGCCCGGGCGGCTGGATCGGCTGCTGACGCTGGTGCTGACCACGCCGCGCATGCACGAGATCCATCACACGGCGGTGCGCGATCGGACGGACTCCAACTGGTCGAGCGGGCTGAGCGTGTGGGACCGGCTGCACGGCACCTTCCGGCTGGACCCGGGCCGCCCGGATCCGTCGCGGGTGGCGGTCGGCATGGGCGTGCCTGGCTACCGCGACCCGGCCGAGGTCGCGTTCGGGCCGACGCTGCGGATGCCGTTCGGGACGCAGCGGGACGCGTGGCGGGCGGGGGCGGGACGGGGAGCGGTATCCGGGCTGGCGCGGGGCGGCGAGCAGGCCGCCGGAGGTGGTCCCTCCGGTGGTCGCGCGTGAAACGTCGGTTCTCGCGCACGCGGTGATCCTTCGCGCCGCGCGCGGGCTGAACTGGCCGGCCGTCCGAAGGATCTGCCGCCGGCCCCCGGGGTGGTCCGCACGGACCCGGACGCGACCGCCCGGTGCGAGGCGGTCCCGGAGGACGGGCCGTGGCGCCGATCGCCGTCGGCTGTTTCCACGTGGGCTGCACCGGGAACGTTCCGGACTGCGTTCCATCGGTGGCTGGCCCGGCGTCCTCGGCCACCGGCGATGCTCCTTTCCCCGCGATGGCACGCCCTCGTGAGGAACCGGAACTATCCGGGTCCGGTGCGATCCCGAGGACCGAGGCGTCGGCACGATGAGCGAGCCGGGGCGCGATTCGGCCCGACCGGTGCGCAGGGCCCAGACGCTGCCCCAGTGCTCAGGGAGCCAACTGCGCTTCGATGGCCTTCACGGATCTTGCCATCGCGGAGTTCGTAGAAGGCGTGCTCCGAGAACGAGATCGACTTGCCGTTGGGCGGCAAGCCGAGGATCTCGCCCCACGGCGTGCAGTTGAAGTTCAGCCGGCACGCGATCCGGTTGCCATCGACGAAGAGGAGGTGGACGTCGAAGAAGAGGTCCGGGATCGCGGCGATGTTTCCGGCGATCAGCTCCTGATAGTCGGGGCGGGTCGTGGGCCTGCCGTTGTAGGTCAGCCGCTCGTGGACGAACTCGCCGAGCTCGTCCACGCGATGGTCGTTGAGGTAGATGATGTCGCGGCGGTAGCGGGCCTCCATGTCGGCCCCCGTCATCGGACGTTTCCCATGCTGATCGTGCGCGTTCCGTGATCGTAAATGGCGGGTCCTGATCCGAATGCGGCCCGCAGGGCCGGGCGCGGCGGTGCAGACGCTGACCGGTCCGCGCCGGCGGGCAGGATGGGCAGCACACCTTCACCTGCGCCCGGTGCGACCACGCCCCGCGGTGCCGTGTCGGCAAGAAGCGCCATCTCGTCCGCGCCTCGCCCGACGACGCGGCATCCCCGAGGAGTTGCCGGGCGAGACGTCGCCACGCCGCCCGGCGTTCCCGCGGCCCGACAGGGAGCCCGCCATGCCCACACCGCGTGAACTCAGCCGCGACCTGTGACTGCGGACCGACCCTGACCTGCGCCGCCGCCGGTGGCTGGTGGGATTGTCGTTGTTCGGCGTCGCGATCGGGCAGATCGTGGCCCTGTACCAAGTCGTCATCCTACGCCGGCTGCCCGATCCGCCCGTGGCGCCGTTCGACTCTGAACGCGTCAACGCGTCGGACTATGCTTGCAAGCGTTTGCAGATGCCCGACGCGCTGCTGATGGTCGGCACCCACGCCCTCACCGCCGGGCTGGCCGCCGCCGGCAGGCGCGACCGGGCGGAGCGGACGCCGATGCTGCCGGTGGCACTGGTGATCAGGAGGACCCTGTTCGATGTGGGCACCAACCTCCGGCTCGCGCGCGAGGAATGGGTCAACAACCGGGCGCTGTGCGCCTACTGCCAGACCGCCAGCATGGTCTCGGTCGCGTCCGCCCTGCTGGCGCTACCCGGGCCGACGCGTGGGCTGCGCACCTTGCTCGGGCGCAGACGTCGGCGGGGGAGGGGCCCTGCGTTGTTCCCGGTCGCCGGTGGGCCAGCCCCGGGGCGCTCTGCCGCGCGAGGCCGAACACCTCGGGGTCGCCGGCTCAGGCCGACGGGTCGGCGTACTTCACGGCGCAGCCGTAGGGCGGGGTGGAGGCGCGCTGCATGGGCTGGCCAGCAGCCACCGCCCGCATCGCGTCGCGCAGGTAGGGCTCGGCGCGCTCGACGTCCTCGGCGCGGGCGGAGCGGATGCTGTCGATGCCGCCCATGTAGCGCAGGGTACCGTCGGGGCCGACCACGAACATGTGCGGCGTGGTGGTCGCCGCGTAGGCGCGCGCGGCGACGGAGCGCGGATCGAGCAGCACGGCGGTCGGCGCGGCCTCGCGCGAGGCGGTCAGCGCGCGCGCTTGCTCGGGGGTAACGTGGCCCTGCTCGCCGACCGGCGAGGAGGCCATGCTCAGCCAAATCACGCCGAGTTCGGCCGCCTCGCGCTGCAGGCGCTGCATGTTGGCGCTGCCGTAGTGCTTCCGCACGAAGGGACAGTCGTGGTTGGTCCATTCCAGCACCACGGTTTTGCCGCGGAAGGAAGACAGGCTGCGGGTGGCGCCGTCCTGATCGGGCAGCGAGAAGTCGGGTGCCGCCGTGCCGATGGCGGGGGCCGCGATCACCGGCCGCCCCGGCCAGGCGAGAGCGAGGGTGCCGCCGGCAGCACCGGTGAGGAGCAGTCGTCGCGTCGGGCGGGTCATGCGGGGTGATCCTTCCTGCGGTTTCGGGTGGCTCGATTTCGGGCGCTCAGGTTCTGGGCGCGTCCAGCGCACGCAGCACGATCCCCTCCGTGAGGACCTGCGGCAGCACGGCCGGCTCCCCCCCGCCTGCGGGGAAAAGGAGGTAGAGCGGCACGCCGTCGCGGCCATGCTCGCGGAGCAGGGAGGTGATGGCGGCGTCGCCGCGCGTCCAGTCGCCCACCAGCTGCGCCACGCCGCGCCCGTCGAAGGCGTCGCGCACGGCGGGTCGGTCCAGCGCCACGCGCTCATTGACCTTGCAGGTGATGCACCAGGCCGCGGTGAGATTCACGAACACCGGCCGTCCTTCCGCCCGCAGCGCGGCGAGGCGCGTGGCGGACCAGGGCTCGATGCTTTCCGTGGTGGCAGTGGCGCCGGGCACGGGCTCCGACGCGGTGGCGAGTTGTGGCAGCAGCGCCAGTGCCCCGAGCGCGGCCAGGGCGGTGGCCGCGGCGCCGACCCCGCGGCCGCCGCGGCCCGTCGTCTGCTGCCGCTGCCCCCAGGCCCAGGCGGAGAAGCCCACCAGCACGCCGCCCGCCAAGGCGAACAGCACCGCGTCGGGGCCGCTGCCCTGGGCCAGCACCCAGACCAGCCAGGCGCTCGCGGCGTACATCGGGAAGGCAAGGCCCTGGCGCAGACGCTCCATCCAAGGGCCGGGGCGGGGCAGCGCGCGGGCGGCGCCGGGGAACAGCCCGAGCAGGGCGTAGGGGGCGGCCATGCCCAGGCCGAGGGCGGCGAACACCGGCAGGGCCGCGAGCGGCGGCATGGCCAGCGCAGCACCCAGGGCGGCGGCCATGAACGGGGCGGTGCAGGGCGTGGCCACTAGCACGGCGAGCGCGCCGGTGAAGAAGGAGCCGGCGTGGCCGCCGCGCGCCGCGAGCGCGCCGCCGGCCGACACCGGGCCGCCCAGCGCGAAAACGCCCGAAAGGTTCAGCCCCACGGCCAGCATCAGCCACGCCATCGCGGCGACGAAGGCGGGCTGGGTGAACTGGAAACCCCAGCCGGCGGCGTCGCCGGCCGCACCCCCGAGAACACGCAGTGCAATCAACGCGCCGCCGGCGGCGAGGAAGCTTAGCACCACGCCGGCGGTGTAGGAGGCGGCGTGCAGGCGGACCTCGCGCCGTACCTCACCCGACAGGCGCGCCAGGCCGACGGCCTTCATCGCTAGGATCGGGAAGACGCAGGGCATGAGGTTGAGCAGCAACCCGCCCAGCGCCGCCCACAGCGCGACCCGGAGCAGCGACGCCCCTGCCGCGCCGGCGGCGGCCGTCGGCACGGGGCCGAGCGGGGCGGAAACGGTGTAGGCGGAGCGGGTGCCGGCAGCGTCGGTGATCGCCACCACGCCTTCCAGCGGTCCGGCCGGCACCGCGCCGGCGCCGCGACCGAGCGCCAGCACCAGGGCGCCGTCGCGAACCGTCAGCTCCTGGGGGGCGGCGTTGTCGAGCACGCCCCATTCGGCAGGGAAGAAGAACGCCTCGCGCACGGTGGCAGCGGACAGGTCGGGGCCGGCGATCTCCAGCGCGCCGGCGGCACCCTCGAAGCCGGCGCGGGCGGACCAGGGGGAAGGACGAGGCTGGGTGGCTTCGGCAATCGCGAAGGCGCCCACCAGCGACGGGTCGGGGCGGGAGGCGGATGCCACCGGCAGGTCGAGGCGGAAGGTCGCCTCCTCGGGAATGCAGACCTTCTCGCAGATCAGCCACGACGCCCGCGCTTCCACGGCCAGGGTGCCGCCGACGGGCAGCGCGGCCGGCGGGGTGACGAGAAGGGGGAAACCGACCGCGTCCTCGTAGCCGAAGTTGACCAGCGGGCCGTAGGGGATGCGGCGCGGTGCGGGGAACTGGAGCGGGCCGGCGGTGGCGTTCTCGGACAGGGTGAGCGCGATCTCCGGCGGGGAGCCGGCGTCGCCGGGGTTGGTCCAGTAGGTGTGCCAGCCAGGCGCGAGGGTCTGGCGCAGCATCAGGCGGAAGGGCTGGCCGGGCGCGACGACGTCCAGCTCGCTGGCTAGGGTCACGGAAGCACGCGGCGAGGTCGCGGGCGCGGTCTCGGTCGCCGAGGCGGCTGGCGCCAGGAGGAGGCAGGCGAGCAGGGCGAGCGCGCGGGACAGGCCTATCATGGGAGGCGCCTATAACAGCCCGGCGGGCGGCCGTGGGCGGGAATTACGAACGTGTCACGATCTGTTGCCCCGGCCCCGGCCCCGGCCCCGTCGCCCGGCGGGCCGATCCCCGGCCGGTCGGCGGCCCGGCCCGACGGTGCGGGGCGCGCGGTGCCTCCGGGGCCGGTTCCTCAGGCGTCCGGCACCTCGCGGCGCAGCTCCTCGATCCAGGCGCGGGCGTTGCCGTCCGACGGCGCCCGCCAATCGCCGCGTGGCGACAGCGAGCCGCCGGCCGCTACCTTGGGCCCGTTGGGCATGGCGGAGCGCTTGAACTGACTGAAGCCGAAGAAGCGCTCGAGGAACACGGCCAGCCAGTGCTTGATTTCGTGCAGGGCGTAGGCTCGGCGGCGCCCGGCCGGGTAGCCCGGCGGCCAGCCCCCCGCCGCGGCGTCACCCCAGGCGCGCAGGGCGAGGAAGGCGGTCTTGGAGGGGCGGAAGCCGTAGCGCAGGGTGTGGAACAGGTTGAAGTCCTGCAACGCGTAGGGACCGATCCTGCTCTCGGTGCTCTGGAGCGCGCCGCCCTCCCCGGCCGGCACCAGCTCGGGCGAGATTTCGGTGTCCACGATCAGCGCCAGGGTTTCCGACGCCTCGGCGTCGAACTGCGCCGACGAGATTGACCAGCGGATCAGGTGCTGGATCAGCGTCTTGGGCACGCCGGAGTTGACGTTGTAGTGCGACATCTGGTCGCCCACGCCGTAGGTGCACCAGCCCAGCGCCAGCTCCGACAGGTCGCCGGTGCCCAGCACGATGCCGCCGTGCAGGTTGGCGGCGCGGAACAGGTAATCGGTGCGCAGCCCGGCCTGAACGTTCTCGAAGGTGGTGTCGTGCACCGGCTCGCCGCGCGAGAAGGGGTGGCCGAGATCGGCGAGCATGCGCTCAGCGGTGGGGCGGATGTCCAGCTCGCGCGCGGTGATGCCGAGCGAGGCCATCAGCCGGTGGGCGTTGGTCCTCGTGTCCGCGCTGGTGCCGAAGCCCGGCATGGTGAAGCCGAGGATGTTGGTGCGCGGGCGGCCGAGCCGGTCCATGGCCTTGGCCGCAACGATCAACGCCTGGGTGGAATCCAGCCCGCCGGAGACGCCGATCACGATTTCTGCGCCGGTGGCGCGCAGCCGCTGCTCCAGGCCGGAGACCTGGATACCGTACGCCTCGAAGCAGTCCTGGGAGAGCTGCGCCGGGTCGGCGGGCACGAAGGGGAAGCGTTCCACGACGCGCTCGAAGCCGATGTCGCCGGCGGGCGGGTCGAGGCGGAAGGGGATGCTGCGGAACGCGTCCGCCGTGCCGAGGCGGCGGCGGTTGTCGTCGAAGGTGCCCTGGCGCGCGCGCTCCTGGCGCAGCAGGTCGAGGTCCACGTCGGCGAGCACGAACTGCTCGCCCTCGGGGAAACGCCCGCCTTCGCGCAGCGCGGCGCCGTTCTCGAAGATCGAGACTTGGCCGTCCCAGGCGAGGTCGGTGGTGGACTCGCCGCTGCCGGCTGCGGCGTAGGCGTAGGCGGCGATGCAGCGCGCCGACTGCGACCGGCACAGCAGCCGGCGCGTGTCGGCCTTGCCCACCGTGATGTTGGAGGCCGACAGGTTGCACAACACTGTGGCGCCGGCCAGCGCGCCCGCGGAGGAGGGCGGCACGGGCACCCACAGGTCCTCGCAAACCTCGGCGTGGATCACGAGGCCGGGAAGGTCGCTGGCCGCGAAGAGCAGGTCGGGGCCGAAAGGGACGTCCTCGCTGTTGAGGCGGATAATGCCGCCCTCGGTGCCGGTGCCGGCCGCGAAATGGCGGTGCTCGTAGAATTCCCGGTAGTTCGGCAGGTGGACCTTGGGCACCACGCCCAGCAGCCGGCCGCCCTGGATGGCCAGCGCGGCGTTGTACAGGCGGCCGGCGTGGCGCACCGGGGCGCCGACCAGCAGCAGCGGACGCAGGATGACCGATCGCTCCACGATCCGCGCCGCGGCCCGCTCCACCGCGTCGAGCAGCACGTCCTGGAGCAGCAGGTCGTCGATGGCGTAGCCGCTCAGGCACAACTCGGGGAACACCGCCACAGCCGCGCCACGCGCGTGGCAGCGTTCGGCGGCGGCCAGGATGGCGTCCGCGTTGCCGGTGGGGTCGGCGAGCGCGGTGCGGGTGGTGCAGGCGGCGATCCGGGCGAAGCCGTGCCGGTAGAGGGACAGGAAGCTCATGGTTCCGACGCTAACACGGCGGGAGCCGTCCCGCCGCGGCTTCACTCCGCCGGGAAGCCGCCCTCGAAGGCCAACTCGGACAACGGCTTGCGCGGGCTGGGCGCCTCGCGAGCCTGTAGGCCCTCGGGCAGCCTCGACTTGTCGCCCCGCCTGCCGATGGCGTAGGCGGCTTCCACACGGTAGCCCTGCGGCACGTTCAGGTCGGCGAAGGCGCGCTGCATGTCGAAGCCGACCATGCCATGCGCGTACCAGCCCATCCGCGTTGCTTGAAGGGCGAGGTTGGCCGCCGCGGCGCCGGCGTCGTGCGAGTGACTGTGCGAGGGCACGGGCTTATCGGCGCCGGGCGTCAGCATCAGCGAGTTCGACGCCAGGATGACGAGCGCCGACGCGTCCTTGGCCCAGCTCTGGTTGAACGGAACCAGCAAATCGAGGAACTTCTGCCAGTGCGCTGTGCCACGCCGGGCGTACAGGAACCGCCAGGGCTGCGAGTTGTAGGACGAGGCCGCCCAGCGCCCCGCTTCCAGGATGGTCATCAGGTCCGCCTCGGAGATCAGCTCGTCGGCGAAGGCGCGCGGCGACCAGCGCTCCAGGAACAAAGGGTCGATCGGGTGGTCGGCGGTGCGGGCGTTGGCGGTGGTCATCGGGGGGTCTCCTTCTCGGCGGCGGCGGGTGATCAATCTCGCCCGGGGTCGGCCGCGCTGCCGGACGGTGCCGGTCCGGGAAGCGCATCGCCCTCACGCGCTCCGTTGCAGTGCGCAATGCCAGCCAGAAGTGGAGCATCGCGGCCGGCTTGTCGAGGCGCGCGAGGCATTGCGGACGGGGGCGGCGCGCCCGGCAGCGACGGGCTGCGGGTGGTCGAGCCCGGGCGCCCGCAGTAGCTCCGGCCGAGAGCGGTAGCCCGGGTCGGACCGCCGCGACGGCGTGGAGGTGCCAAAGCCAGTCAGCGAGCATCGGTCGCGCACGCACAGGTGAAAATCGTCCGGGGACCTTGGCGCGTTCACCTTTCCTCGGAGGAGCGCGCGG
This sequence comes from uncultured Roseomonas sp., assembly GCA_964243365.1. Taxonomy (GTDB): domain Bacteria; phylum Pseudomonadota; class Alphaproteobacteria; order Acetobacterales; family Acetobacteraceae; genus Roseomonas. Next base: position 22,541 of record CAXTEL010000018.1, read on the forward strand.
TGCCCAAGGCTGTCATCTTCGACGTGGACGGAACGCTGGTTGATTCCGTGGATCTGCACGCCCGGGCTTGGCAGGATGCCTTCCGGGACTATGGGCACGAGGTGCTGCTGGCCGACCTGCGCGGCCAGATCGGCAAAGGCGGCGATCAGCTGATGCCGGTGTTCCTGCCGACGGACGAGCTGGAGGCCAGGGGCGAGGCGCTGGAGAAGCGCCGCGGCGAGATCATAAAGCAACGCTACCTTCCGGAGGTCCGCGGCTTCTCGGGCATGCGGGCGTTGTTCGAGCGCCTGCGGGCGGACGGGGTGCGGGTGGTGCTGGCCTCCTCGGCCAAAGCGGACGAGCTGGGGGTCTACAAGAAGCTGGCCGACATCGAGGACTTGGTGGACGCGGAAACCTCCTCGGACGACGCCGAAAGGTCCAAGCCGCCCCCTGACGTCTTCGAGGCCGCCGTGGCCAAGCTGGACGGGATCGGCCCGGCCGAGATCGTCGTGGTCGGCGACACGCCCTACGACGCCGAGGCCGCCGGCAAGGCCGGCCTGCGCGCGGTGGGCGTGCTGTGCGGCGGCTTCCCAGAGGACGGGCTGCGGCGCGCCGGCTGCGTGGCGATCTACCACGATCCCGCCGACCTGCTGGCGCGCCTCGACGGCTCGCCGCTGGCACCCGACGGCGGGCGGGGCTGAGGCACCCGCGCGGGTGCGCCGTTTCCGCCCGCGCGCGATCTGCCGTAACGCTGCGCCCATGCTCCCCGAACTCCCCGTCTCCGAAGCGCTGCCCCACCTCGTGCGTGCGCTCCGCGATGGTTCCAACGCGGTGCTCGTGGCCCCGCCCGGCGCCGGCAAGACCACGCTCGCCCCGCTCGCCCTGTTGCGGGAGGACTGGGCTGTGGAGGGCCGCATCCTGGTGCTGGAGCCGCGCCGGCTGGCGGCGCGGGCGGCGGCGCGTCGGATGTCGGACCTGCTGGGCGAGGAGCTCGGGGGCACGGTCGGACTCGTGACCCGGATGGACCGGATGGTGAGCGGGGGCACCCGCGTCGAGGTGGTGACGGAAGGGCTGCTGGTGCGCCGGCTGCAATCCGACCCAGGGTTGGAAGGGGTGGCGGCGGTGCTGTTCGACGAGGCGCACGAGCGGCACCTCGACACCGACCTCGGCCTCGCCTTGTGCCTGGACCTGCAGCGCGCGCTGCGGCCGGAGCTGCGGCTGGTGGCGATGTCGGCGACCCTGGACGCGTCGGGCCTCAGTGGGCTGATGGCCGACGCCGCCGGGGAGGGGGCGCCGGTGGTGGAAAGCCTCGGCCGGATGTTCCCCGTCGAGGTGCGGCACCGGGCGCGCGACCTGGCGAGCGCGCGCGACCTGCCCGAGGCCGCGGCGGGGGCGGTGTGCGAGGCGCTGCGCGAGCACCCCGGCGACGCACTGGTGTTTCTGCCCGGCTGGGGCGAGATCGCCCGCACCGCCGAGCGGCTGGCGGGGATCGACGCCGAGGTGATCGCGCTGCACGGCGAGCTGCCGCCGGCCGAGCAGGACCGGGCGCTCGCCCCGTCGGCGCGGCGCAAGGTGGTGCTGTCCACCTCCATCGCCGAAACCTCGCTCACCGTGCCGGGGGTGCGGATCGTGGTGGACGGCGGCTACCGGCGGGTGCCGCGCCTGGACGCGGCCTCGGGCCTGTCGCGGCTGGACACGGTGCGAATCGGGCGCTCCACCGCCGAGCAGCGGGCGGGCCGCGCCGGGCGCACCGAGCCGGGGGTGGCGATCCGGCTGTGGTCGGAAGCGCTGCACCGCGGCCTGCCGGCGGCCGACCGGCCGGAAATCCTGGAAGTCGAGCTGAGCGGGCTGGCGCTGGACCTCGCGGCCTGGGGGGCGGAAGCCCACACGTTGCGCTTCCTCGACCCGCCGCCGGCCGGGACGCTGGCCGCCGCCCGCGCCCTGCTGCGCGAGCTGGACGCGCTGGACCGCGAGGGCCGCATCACCGAGACCGGTCGACGCATGGCCCGCTTGGGTGCGCACCCGCGGCTGGCGCGGATGATGGACGCGGCGGTCGGGCCGGGCGAGCGGGCGCTGGCCGCCGACCTCGCCGGGCTGCTGGAGGAGCGCGACCCGATCCGGGCGCCGGGGCGGGACCGCGACGCGCCGGCCGACATCGCCCTGCGGCTGGACCTGCTGGCGGGCGGCGACCATCCGGGGGCGGATCGCGCGACGCTGGGGCGGATACGGCGGGCCTCGGCCCTGCACCGGCGGCGGTTGCGGGTGCCGGGCGGACAGAAGGCCGCCGGCGACGCCGGAGCGCTGCTGGCGGCGGGCTTTCCGGACCGCGTGGCGGCCAAGCGCGGCACCATGGACGGGGCGTTCCGGCTGGCCTCGGGACAGGGAGCGCGGCTCGGGGCGACGGACCCGCTGGGCCGGTCGCCGCTGCTGGCAGTGGCGGACTTGGCGCTGCAGGGGACGGAGGCGCGCATCCGCATGGCCGCGCCGATCACCCGCGCGGCGCTGGAGCTGCGCTTCCCCGAACGCTTCCGGCGCGAGGAGGGGGCGGCCTTCAACGCCCAGGCGGGGGCCGTGTTGAGCCGGCGGCGGCTGCGCTTCGGGCCGCTGGTGTTGGAGGAGGAGAGTATCCCGGCGGCCGACCCGTTCGCCGTGGCCGAGGCGCTGGCCGCGGCGGTGGCGGAGCGGGGATTGCGCGACCTGCCTTGGACCGACGCGGCCAAGCGCCTCCGCGCGCGGGTCGGCTGGGCGCGGCGGGCGGAAGGGGAGGCGTGGCCCGACCTGTCCGACGCGGCGCTGGCGACGGGGGTGGGCGCGTGGTTGGCGCCGTACCTGCACGGGATGTCGAGGCTGACGGAACTGCGCGGGCTGGACCTGCGGGCGATGCTAGCGGGTACGCTGCCCCCGGTGCTGCGAGCGCGGCTGGACGCCGAGCTGCCCGAACGGCTGGCTCTGCCAGGAGGGCGGAGCACGGCGGTGGATTACGACCGCGACCCGCCGACGCTGGAAGCGCGGGCGCAGCACCTGTTCGGCCTCGCCCGCCTGCCGCCGCTGCTGGGCGGGCGCGTGCCGCTGCAGGTATCGCTGCTTTCCCCGGCCGGGCGACCGGTGGCCGTGACCGGCGACCTCACGGGCTTCTGGGGCGGCGCTTGGGCCGAGGTACGGCGTGAGATGCGCGGCCGCTACCCCCGCCACGACTGGCCGGAGCACCCTGCGGCAACGGCGGGGTAAGGGAGCAGCGAGGTCGAGAAACGCGCGGCACGGGCGTGGCGGTGCGGCGGGCGGCGTGGCGCCGTTGCCCCACTCGCGCGCGAACCGCGTCGGCGTAGCCGGGGCAGGCGGGCGGCAACTTGAATGCAACACTGTGGCGCCGTTGTATGGATGGTATGCTGGAGCCCCCTCGCCCGATGATGCCTCACGACGGTCGGTCCGACGACATCCTCGCCGCGGGCGGCGCCGACTCGCCCGACGGCTGGCCCGTCCGCGTCCCGCGGGCCGGCCGCCGTGCCGTGCTGCTCGCGGCGCCGACGCTGCTGCTGACCGCCTGCGCCGAGCGGGCGCAGGCGCAGCGCGCGGTGCTGCTGGACTTCGCCGACCTCGCCGAGCAGGTGCTGCCCGCAGTGGTGAACATCGCCGTCACCGGCGAGCAAGCGGCGCAGGTGCCGCCGGAGATGCGCGGCACGCCGTTGGAGCGGCCGTTCCGCGAGCGCCGGGGCCGCCAGCAGGTGCAGGGCGCCGGCTCGGGCTTTGTGATCGACGCGGCCGGCTACATCGTTACCAACAACCACGTCGTCGGTAACGCAACCCGCGTGGTGGTGGCGTTGCAGGACGGCACCGAGCTGCCCGCCACTGTGGCCGGCAGCGACGACCTGACCGATCTGTCGCTGTTGCGGGTGGACCCGCGGGGCGCGACGCTGCGCGCGGTGCCTTGGGGCGCCTCCGGGGCGCTGCGGGTGGGGCAGTGGGTGATGGCGGCGGGCAACCCGTTCGGCCTGGGCGGTACGGTGACCACCGGGATCGTGTCGGCGCGGGGGCGCGAGATCGGCGCTGGGCCGTTCGATGACTTTCTGCAGACCGATGCGGCCATCAACCCGGGCAACTCCGGCGGGCCGTTGTTCAACGTCGCCGGCGAGGTGATCGGCATCAACACCGCGATCTACTCGCCCTCGGGGGGATCGGCCGGCATCGGCTTCGCCACGCCCTCGGACCTAGCGCGGCCGGTGATCGAGCAGCTGCGCCGCGACGGGCGGGTGGAGCGCGGCTGGCTCGGGGTGGCGGTGCGCGACAACGCCGAGGAGGGACAGCGAGCGCGGCGCGGCGTGCTGGTGCAGGGGGTGGAGCGCAACAGCCCCGCGGCGCGGGCCGGGCTGCGCCAGGGCGACGTGGTGGTGGCGCTGAACGGGGCGCCGGTGGACACCTCGCGGGCGCTGATCCGCACGGTGGCCGGGGTGCCTCCCGGTCAGGCGGTGCGGCTGACGCTACTGCGCGAGGGGCGGCAGCAGGAGATCACGGTGCAGGTGGGGCGGCGGCCGGCCGGGACAGGATGAGTGGCGCCGGACGACGCTCGGTCAGATCGGCAGTTCGAGCAGGAGGATCGCCAGTGCCATCGCCGCGCCGAGTGCGCCGGCGGCCAGCATCCCGAGCTTCCCGCGGGCGGTCAGGGGCGCGCCGACGAACGTGGGTCCGGCGTCCGCCCGATGCCCGAGGAGGATGACTAGGCGCCCCGCGATCGCCGACACCCCGGCCGGTTGCCAACCGCCGTCGGGGAGGCTGCCAATCGTGGCGGCGAGGCTGTCCACCGCCGCCGCCCTGGGCACCGTCGCCAGCCACGCCGCTTCCGCCCACGGGTCCTTGCCCAGGCGGGCCAGCATGGACAGCACGCTCAGGTCCGGATGGTCGCGCCCGGTGCCGACGGCGGCGTGGAGGAAGGCGTCGTAGCGCGACGGGAGCGGGCCGTCCTGCTCGGCGCGCGCCGCCCGTCGCGGGTCCGGGGAGGAGGGCATGGACGGGACAATGGTCCCGCGTGCCCCGTCTCGCCAGACCCGTTCGATGGCCGGCGCCCCGCCGCCCGGTCCGCGGATGGTTCCGCGACCTTCGCGGCGCCCCCGTCCAGCCCTCAGCGCGTGGTGAACACGGCCCGGTTGTTGCGCCAGGCGACGCTCACCGCGGAGACGGTGCACAGGTCGACGTTGTTCAGCACGCCCTGGTCGCCGTCGCTGAAGGTGACGCGCAGGTCGAACTTGCAGGCCGTGCTGCGGTTGTTGAAGGACACGTTCAGCGTTCGGCCGGCGGGCAGCACGTCGTCGCCCAGGATGTCGCGGCCCTAGTCGCTGCTGGAGCTGGAGCTCACCTCGACGGTGGCAATCTGTTAGCCGGACGCGTTGCTGAGGGCGAAATCCCGCTGCCCCGCGAGGGCGAGGGCGCCGCAGGCGAGCAGCGCGGCGAAGGCGGCCGGCAGGGTGCGGCGGGACAGGGTGCGGAGGCTGGGCATGGCGCTCGGTGTCCGTCTGATCTGGCGAGGCCGGGCAGCACGGTGCGTCCGGCCACCGATCCTGGCGCGCCTCCTGAAGAAAGCGTTCGCGCGCCGAGCTCGACGAGGTTCGCCTGGCGAAGGCAGGCGCTGGCCGAGGGTCGCGCGCCCCGGCCGGCGACGGTGCGCCCGCCCGGCCCGGGGCGGTCGCCCCGTCAGGCTGCCGGCGCCACGACCCGCACAGATAGGTCCGGCAGCCGCTCAATCCGGCACAGCAGCACGTCGCCCGGCACCACCGGGCCAACGTTCTCCGGGGTGCCGGAGTAGACGATGTCGCCGGCCCTGAGCTCGAAAGCTTCCGACAACCGCGAGATCTGCTCGGCCACGCTCCAGATCATATAGGACAGGTCGGCCCGCTGCCGCACCTGCCCGTTCACCGCCAGCGAGATCGCGCCCTGCCCGAAATGCCCGACCTGATCGACCGGGTGGATCGGGCCGATCGGCGCGGACATGTCGAAGCTCTTGCCGATCTCCCAAGGCTTCTTCTGCTCGCCCATGCCGCGCTGGAGGTCGCGCCGCGTCATGTCCAGCCCCACCGCGTAGCCGAAGACGTGCGCCAGCGCCCCACCTACGGGGATGTCGCGCCCGCCCGACTTCAGCGCCGCCACCAGTTCGACCTCGTGGTGGTAGTTCCTGGTGAGCGAGGGGTAGGGGTGGTCGGTCACGGCGCCGGGTGCCGCGAACTGCACCGCGTCGGAAGGCTTTTGAAAGAAGAAGGGAGGCTCGCGCATTGGGTCAGAGCCCATTTCGCGAGCGTGGGCGGCGTAGTTGCGGCCGATGCAGTAGATCCGGCGCACCGGGAACGCGGCGTCCGAGCCCGCGACCGGCACGGTGGGCTGGTGCAGCGGGAATAAGGTGCGCGGCGCGCCCGCCAGCTGCGCCCAGGCTGGCGCCGCGAGGGCGGCGAGGCAGAAACCGGCCGGCATGCTCCCGGCGAGGAGCGAACGGCGATCGGACATCATGGTGGCACCCCCCAAATTTCGTTGACTGGGCGGAACGCTAGGCGCCCCAACGCGCGCCCGCAACGGCGTCCGCGCGGCCGGGGGTGGGCGCCACCCGGCGGCGGGCATCGGGCCCGTCGACGGAAGCCCCGTCGGGGCCGCGCCGGCCGCCCGCGCGTCCGCCCGGGGGGCACCGTCCAGGTCAGCGGCGCGCCGTCTCCGCGTGACCGGCGAACCAATCGTAGGTCTCGCGAAGCGCCTCCTCCAACCCGTGGCGCGGCCGGAAGCTCAAGGTGCGCAGCTTGCCCACATCGTAGCCGCGCAGCTTCTGGCCGTCGGGCTTGGAAGGGTCCCACAGCAGCGGCTGCCTGCCGCCGGAGATGCGGTGGATCATCTCGGCAACCTCGCGGATGGAGTGCGCCTCCCCGCTAGCGAGGTTGATCGGGCCGGTGAAGCGCTCGGCGATAAGGCGCATCGCGAGGGCCGCGTCCTTGACGTAGAGGAAATCCCGTCGCGGCGTGCCGGTGCCCCACACCGTCACGGCGGTGTCCTCCCGCGCCGCCCGGTGAAACTTCGAGATCAGCGACGGCAGCACGTGGCCATGGGCCTCGTCGAACTTGTCGTGCATTCCGAACAGGTTGGTGGACACGCAGAAGGCGTAGTCCATGCCGTACTGGTCGCGGTAGCTCTCGAGCTGGGCCAGCATGCCGCGCTTGGCGTGGGCGTAGCCGGCCTCCGAGGCGTGCGGTGGGCCGAGCCAGATCTCCTCCTCGCGCATCGGCAGCCCCACCATGTCGGAGTACACGGCCGTGGAGCCCATCGCCACGATCTTGCGGGCGCCGGCGAGCCGCGCCGCCTCCACCACGTTCGTGTTGATGCGGACGTTGTCGAGGTAGGCCCGCCCCTGGGCGCGCAGGTTTCCCATGATCCCCGACACCCTGGCAGCGAGGTGGAACACCACCGCCGGCCGGTGCCGCTCCAGCAGCGCCAGCGTGGCGTCGAAGTCGGTCAGGTCGGCGTCGGCGCTGCTCGCGCCCACCACCCTGCCGGCGCCCGAGGCTTCGAGCTCTGCCACCAGCGCCCGGCCCATCAGCCCGGTGGCGCCGGTGACCAGCGCCGTGCCCGGCGATCCCTCCGGCACGGTCAGGCCGCGCCCCGCGCGGCGCGGGCCGCGTCGGGCCGGACCCCGGGCCGGTCGGGGGCGCAGAAGATCATATCGAGGTCTGGATTCATGTAGGCCACCGCGGTTGAAACGTTGCTGACAACGTGCAGCAGGACGTTGCAGCGCGCCATGACGTAGGCGTCGCGCACCACCTCCCACGCCATGCGCACCGACCACTGGTCGGGCGACGCGGCGACCAAGTGCTGTAGCTGGTGGCCGTCGCGGTTCTGCTCGGCCGGCGATAGCGCGTCGAATGCGGCGTCCTCGTCGGCGCGGGTGCGGCGGACGTCGTCGAAGCAGGCGACGCGCGCGCCGAAGGCTTCGCGGAAGCGGCGCACAACACGTTCCTGGTCGGTGGCCAGGAACACGCCCCAGCCGGGGCCTTCCGGGTCGATGCCGCGTTCGCGCAGCACGGCGCGGATGCGCTCGACGTAGCCGTCGGCATGGGCGATCAGCGCGCCCGGCTGCTCCACCGTGTGGCTGGGGTGGCGGACGTGGGCGGCGACGCGGAAGGGACGGTCCAGCCGCGCGGCCACGAAGTGCTCCACCTCCACCGCCAGCTCGGGGCGCAGGCGGACGTGGGCGCGGAAGGAATGGTGGTACTGCCGCCGCCAGCCGGCGAAGGCGCGGGAGCGATACAGCTCGTAGGCGTGCACGAAGGTCATCAGCGGCTCGCGCGCGTGGTCGACGCCGAACCAGGGCGCGCCGGCGTCGCGGTACAGCGCGGCCTCGTCCTGCATTTCGGCCGCCGCGTGATCGTAGAGCGGCTCGAACAATCGCAGCCACAGGTTGCCGTCCTCTGGCCGGCCGTAGCAGAAGCTCGTCGCCGGTGCGCCCTCCTGGCGGGTGAGGAAGCGGTCCACGTCCCAGTCCGGCAGCACGCCGTGGCAGCGCCCGTCTCGCTGGTCCCAGGCCAAGTGGCTCATGAAGGCGTTGAAGAGAGAGAAGAAGCCGCCGTCGTGGGCGGCGACCACGCGGCGGCGCTCGTGCGACAGGCGCGCGGCGCGCCGGCCCAGCCGTTGCTCCACCACCGCGCGGAACTCGGCGGGGATCGAGACCCGCGACGAGGGCGGGCGCAGGCGGCGGAAGCTTTCCAGACTCGGGTCCACGAGCGCCGCGACGCCGTCGGCCAGGCGGGAGAAGTCGAACTCCGAGGCGGCGGTACGGCGCTCGCCGCGCGTGCGCTCCCCCTCCGTGGATCGCGCGAAGGCGAGAGCCCGCTCCAGCGCCGCCGACAGCGCGGGGGCGCGCACCGCCCCCCGCCACCCTGGTGCGTCGTCCCCGGTCCCGGGACCGCGGGCAGGGAGCGCGGGCTCGGCAGGGACGAGGAACACGCCGGGCAGGCCCGCGAGGTCGCGATGGCCGGCGACGTCGGACAACACGAGGCATTGTCCCAGCGCCAGTGCCTCGCGCGGGCCGGGCGCGCTGCCACCGTCGCGTGAACAATCAACGAGGATGTCGAAGGAGCGGAGGAGCCGGCTCCTTTCGGCGGCGGACAGGCCGCCGCGACCGAGCGTCACGTTGGCCGCGCCCGGGCGCCTCGCCCCGCCCCGGACCTCGGCGAGGCCGTCGTCGGGGGCGGGGTCGGCGTACAACGCCAGCTCCGCGTCGGGCAGGTCGCCGAAGCTCCGTTGAAAAGCGTCCAGCAGGATGAGCGCGTCATCGCGCGTTCGGCGGATGTCGGGCAGCGCGCCGAAGCGCACCCGCCCGCGGTCGCGGGGTGGCGCGGCCCGGGCGAGCAGCCCGTCGAGGTCGAGCGGGATCGGCACCACTGCCACCGGCGCGCGGACCCGCGCGGCGCGGGCCGCGGCGGCCATAGCCGAGGAGGCAGCGAGCAGGAGGTCGAAGCGCCCGTCCAGCAGCCGCGTCCAACGCGGCGGCAGCGCACCGGGGTCGTGGCCGAGACAGGCGTACCGCAGGCTGTCCGGCGGCAGCGGCGCGTGGTCCCGGTCCTCCCGAAGGGTGTTCCAGGGCGCGTCCCACGGGAGATCGCAGAGGAAGGAAGCCCGAATGCGGCCGGTGTCCGCGCACACCGGCAGCCGGCGGCCGTTGGGCAGCACGACGTGGGACTGGTGCCGGAGGTGCGGCTCGGTCGGCAGGATGCAGGTCGGGAAGGCGCGCGACAGCAGCTCCGCCAGCCCGTAGGTGGCGGCGCCCGCGGCGCCGGCGAAGTCGCAGCGGCCGATCACGACGATCTCCGCATTCGCGTTGCCCAACGCGATCAATGGGATCGGCCGAGCAGGCGCCCCAGGACGCGCAGCGGGCCGGTCAGGCGCCACGAGGTGCTCGTCCGGAGGGCTTCCAACTGGGCGGCCGCGGCGGACCGTTCGCGCTCGGCAGCCGCGCGCGCCACTGCCTCGGCCTGGGTCAGCTCCCGCAGGCGGTCTTCCAGTGCGGCCATGCCGGCGGCGTTTTCCCGCGATTGCCGCCACTGCTCGTCGAGGCGCGCCTCGAGACTGGCCGCCCAGGCGCCGCGCTCGTCGAGCTGCGTTTCCAATGCGGCCATGCCGGCGGCGTTTTCCCGCGATTGCCGCCACTGCTCGTCGAGGCGC
>CAXTEL010000018.1:32801-55857 GCA_964243365.1 uncultured Roseomonas sp.
GCCTCGAGACTGGCCGCCCAGGCGCCGCGCTCGTCGAGCCGATCTGCGAGATCTTGGCGTTCCCGCGTGAGATAGGCGGCCCGGCGCTCGGCCTCGAATGATTCCTGCATCCAGCCGTCGCGCTCCGCGGCGAGCCGAGATGCCTCGTCCTCCAGGGCACGAACGGCCGCCGCGTCCCGCCGGTGCGCGGCCGTCGCCGCGTTGTCCACCGAGAAGTCGTCCCAGAGATTGGGTGGCGTCGCGAAGGCGGCGTCGAGTGCCCGGGCGCGCTCGTCAGCGACGTAGAAGCGGTTCGGGCCGTCGAGGTAGGCGAAGTGGTAGCCGGCGCCGCGCAGCACGGCGTCGCACCCGGCGTGGCCGGGCCGGCCGGGTCCCGCCTCGAACGTCCCGACCAGCACGACCCAAGGCCGCCAGCGTGCGAAGTCGGCACCACGCAGTGCCCGCAGCGCCGCACCCTCGATCCTGAGGAAGTGGATCGGCCCGCGGACGTGCTCGGCGCAGAGACCCGCCAGCGTCGTCCGTCGCTCCCGGTCGCCCCCGTTGGCCGCTTCGCGCGAGCGCGCCGGCGCCGGACGAGAGGGTTGATCGCCACCTCCCGGGAGGCGCTCGGCTTCCCCTCCCGCGTCGCACACCATCACGTCCAGGTTGATGTCGTCCGGGCGCGCCGCGGCCAGCCGTCGGAGGGTCGCGGGGTCGAGGGCGACATTGATTCCGCGCCAGCCGCGCTCGTGGAAGGCCCGGGTGACGGAGGTCGTCTCCGGCTCCCCGGCGCCGAGGTCGAGGTAGAAGCCGCGCCCCACGTGACCCAGGGCCCGCCACAGCATGACGTCCTCGAAGTTTCGGGCGTGCGAAACGAAGGCACTCATTCCGAACGGATTTTCCACCAGGGCGGCGCCATCTACGAACAGCGCCCAGGGTGGCGCAAGGGCACCGGCCGGGATGGTTGAGCGGACGTGCGGGCCGCCGGGTACCCTTCCGCTTCCGTCCGGTTCGCGCCGCCGACGTGGTTGGGTGGGTCGGCGCGCGCGGGTCGGCACGCCGCCCGGGACGGGGCCGTCGCTGCTGGCCGAATCGCTCAGGTCGCGCCCGCGTCCACTGTTCTCACTCCGGCCCGCACCTTCGTCATCGCGAACTCGGCGATCCGGCCGCTGACGTCGGGCGTGATCAGCTTGAGGATCTGGCGCATGAGCGTTCCCTTGAAGTCCTTGGGTCCCAAGGGCGTCAGCGGCATGTCCCGCGGCAGCGGCAGCGGCAACACGACGCCGACGCGTTGCTCCAACAGCAACTTGATTTCCTCCGGGTCGAAGGTGCGGATCGGCCAGGCGGGCAGCGGCTGCCTCCCGTCCCGTCCTCCGCGCCGGTGCGCTCCAGCAGGTCGCCGCAGAGCAGGATGATCGGCATGCGCGACGCCGAGCCGCCGTCGCTCTGCACGCCCCAGCGCACGTTCGCTGTCGCCCCGGAACCGGTCGCCCGTTCCGAACACCGCGTGATTGCTCCGCGGCAGCACGAACACCCAGCGCAGGAAGCGCGGGGCGTTTCGGCGGCCGAGGAAGTAGTCGTGCTCCCAGTAGGCTTGCGAGAAGAAGCCGAGGCAGCTGCCCGGCGGCGATATGGCCACGGTCCGTGGGCCAGGACTCGCCGCGGCTCGGCGCGACCAGGAAGCGGCTGCCGATTTCGGGATCGGCCGCCAGGGCGAGGTTCTCCGGCTCGAAACGAGAGTTCTGGATCAGGGCGTTGAACACTGCCACGATGCTGCCCGGGAGGCCGGCCCCAGCGCTCGGCCTTATCCTTCTCCGGTTTCGAGAAAGGATCAACCAGCACCAGGGCGCGCTGCGCTTCCGTGGCGTGCTGCGGCCTGGGCTGCTCCTGCCCGGCCAGCACGCGGCGCACCAAGTCAAGCGGCTCTTTGTTCATCGCGCCGCCATCCACGCGCAAGGCCTCGTAGCGCGCGCCGTCGTCCGCCCATGCGGGTTTCATGTGCTCGGCCCAGGCTGGCGGCGGGGTCAGCTGGCCGCTTCAAAGCGGGCTGCTGGGCAGCAGCGCCGCGCGGTAAGCGTATTCGTCGCGGTAGCGGCTCAGCGCGCGCGGCGACAGCGCCACCGGGAAGCTGCCCTCCGGCGGGTCGTTTCGCTTGTAGTCCTTGCACCACTGCTCCAGCGGCGAGAGGCCAGGCTGGGTGGGCTGGATGGTGTCGGGCACGGCGCGCTCTCCCCCAAGCGATGCGATCGCGGAACCGGATAACCGGCAAGTTGCTAAATCAAAACGTGTTTCGCCGCGTCCGCGCCGCCGGGAGACTCGCTTCCCGTCCGCGCGCTATAATTCCACGACAATCGCCTAGGAGGTCCGGGGCATGCAGGACGTCGTCGCGCGGATCAGCGCGTACCATCCCGAGCTGACGGCGATCCGTCGCGACATCCACGCCCATCCCGAGATGGGGCTGGAGGAGCACCGCACCGCGGCCTTGGTGGCGGCGACTCTGCGCGGCTGGGGCGTGGCGGTGACCGAAGGGCTGGGCGGCACCGGCGTGGTCGGCACCGTGCGCGGCGACCGCCCCGGCCAGCGCGCCATCGGGCTGCGCGCCGACATGGACGCGCTGGCGATTCACGAGGAGACCGGGCTGCCCTGGGCGTCGCGCACGCCGGGCACCATGCACGCCTGCGGCCACGATGGGCACACCGCGATGCTGCTGGGGGCAGCGCGCTACCTCGCCGAGGCGCGAGACTTCGGTGGCATCGTGCACCTGATCTTCCAGCCCGCCGAGGAAGGGCGCGGGGGGGCGCGCGCGATGCTGGCCGACGGGCTGTTCGAGCGCTTCCCCGTCGACGCCGTCTACGGGCTGCACAACGCGCCGGGGATGCCGGTGGGGCGCTTCGGCACCCGATTCGGCCCGATGATGGCGGCGGCCGACAGCTGGCGGGTGGTGTTCCGCGGCACCGGCGGGCATGGCGGCTCCACGCCGCACATGGCCACCGACGCCACCGTGGTGCTGGGCCACTTCCTGCTGGCGCTGCAGACGATCGTGCCACGCAACGTGCCGGCGGCCGACATGGCGGTGGTCAGCGTCGGACACGTCGGCGGTGGCTCGGCGCTGTCCACCAACGTGATGCCGGCCGAGGTGGTGGTGGCGGGCACCGCGCGGTCCTACGCGCCGCACATCCGCGACCTGCTGGAGCGGCGGCTGGGCGAGCTGGCGCACGCGATGGCCGCTTCCCAGGGCTGCGCGGCCGAGTACGCCTACCGTCGCGGCGTGCCGGCGGTGATCAACCACGACGAGCAGGTGCGGGTGGAGATCGCGGCCGCCGCGGCGCTGGCGGGCGAGGACGCGGTGGACGGCGACATCCGGCCCTCCACCGGCGGCGAGGACTTCGCCGAGATGATGAACCTGCGCCCCGGTGCCTTCATGCGGATCGGCAACGGCGCGGCGGCAGACGGGACGTTCCACGGGCTGCACACCCCCATGTTCGACTTCAACGACGACATCCTGCCGCTAGGCGCGGCGTACTGGGTGAGCGTGGTGCGGCAGGAGTTGGGCGGGGCCGGCTGAGGGCCGGTGCGGGAAGCGGCGGCCGGACCGCGGCTGCCGGGGCGAAGGACCGGGTGCGGGCGGTCCGGGCACCTTTCGCGGGACGGGCTGCCCGCACGCCGGGAAGCGCCCTACACGGTCACCTCGCGGTGGAGACGATCGATGCGGATACTGCTCGTCGAGGACGACGCGGAAATGGCGCGCTTCGTGGTCAAGGGGCTGTGCGAGGCCGGCCACGCCGTGGAGCATTCCGCCGACGGCCGCGACGGGCTGGCGCTCGCGTCGTCGGAGGAGTTCGACGCGCTGGTGCTGGACCGCATGCTGCCCGGCGGCGTGGACGGGGTGCGGCTGGTGGAGACGCTGCGCGCCGAGGGCAAACGCACGCCCGTGCTGTTCCTGTCGGCGCTGTCGGCGGTGGACGAGCGGGTGCGCGGGCTTAGGGCCGGCGGCGACGACTACCTGGTCAAGCCCTTCGCCTTCGAGGAGCTGCTGGTACGGGTGGAAGCGCTGGGCCGGCGGCCGTCCGCCGACACGCCGGCGACGCGCTTCCGGGTGGCCGACCTGGAGCTGGACCTGCTGTCGCGCACCGTGACGCGGGCCGGCAAGCGGATCGACGTGCAGCCGCGCGAGTTCCGGCTGCTGGAGCACCTGATGCGCCACGCCGGCCAGGTGGTGACGCGCACCATGCTGCTGGAGAAGGTGTGGGACTACCACTTCGACCCGCAGACCAACGTCATCGACGTGCACGTCTCCCGCCTGCGCCAGAAGCTCGACCGCGGCTTCGACCGGCCGTTAATCCACACCGTGCGCAACGCCGGCTACGTGCTGCGTGCCGAGCCGTGACGGCGGGGTGCTGAGGCGCGACGACGCCGGGCTGCCGCCCCGCGCCGCGCTGCACGAGTTCCTGGGCGGCGCCGGCCTGCGGATCGCGGTGTTCTTCGCGGTCGTGTTCCTGCTCGCCGGCCTCGCCTTCGGGGCGGTGCTGTGGTGGGCCACCGCCGGCGCGCTGGAACGGCAGACCGACGCCGCGATCCGCCTCGACGCCGCGGCGCTGGCCGAGCGCTGGCGCGACGCGGGGCGGGACGGCGTGGTCGAGGCGATCGGCGAGCGGCTGGCCGGGGACTCGGAGAAGCAGACCCTCTACCTCCTGCTCGACGCGGCGGGGCTGGTGCTGGCGGGCAACCTCGACCCACCCGAGGGCGGCTTCGAGCCGGGCGCGCGCTGGCAGTCGCTGGCGCTCTCGCGCGAGGGGACGCGCACCGAGGCGCGGGTGCTGCGCATCGACCTACCCGAGGGGGCGGTGCTGGTGGTCGGGCGCGACGTCGAGGAGAAGCTGCAGCTGCGCGAGCTGCTGGCCGGGGGGCTGGCTTGGTCGGCTGCCGTGGCGGGGTTGTTCGCGTTAGGCGGTGCTTGGCTGCTGCGCCGGGCGCTGGAGCAACGGCTGCGCCCGGCGGCCGAGACAGTGGCGGCGATCGCCGAGGGCGACCTCGCGCAGCGCGTGCCGATCTCGTGGCGTGACGACGAGTTCGACCGCCTCGGGCAGACCATGAACGCCATGCTCGACCGGATCGCGGTGCTGATGGAGGGAGTGCGCGGCGTGTCGGACGCCATCGCCCACGACCTGCGGACTCCGATCGCCCGGGCGCGCGCCAAGCTGGAGGATGCGCTGGCCGAAGCCGACGCCCTGGCCGCGCGGACCGCCCTCACCGATCCGGCGATGAGGGCTCGGTCCGACGGGCCGGCGGACGATCAGGCGCGCCCTGATGCCGAGGCCGGACGGGCCTGCGTCGCCGCGCCGGACGCGGGCTTGCTCCCTCGCGCGGCGGAAACCCTGCGCGGGGCGCTGGAGCGCGGCATCGCCGACCTCGACGGCATCGCGCGCGTGTTCCAGGCGGTGCTGCGGATCGCCGAGGCGGAAGCTGGCGCGCGACGCGCCGCCTTCGCGCCCCTCGACCTCGCCCCTCTGCTGGCCGACGCCGCCGAGCTCTACGAAGCTTCCGCCGAAGCGCGCGAGCAGGTGCTGGAAACCGAGTTCAGTCCGTCCGGCCTGTCGCTGGCGGGCGATCGCGACCTGCTGCTGCAGGCGGTGGCGAACCTGCTGGACAACGCGGTGAAGTTCGCGCCTCCCGGCGGGGCGATCCGCCTGTCCGCGCGGGTCGAGGCGCGCCGTGGCTTGGTGCGGGTGGAGGTGAGCGACGACGGGCCGGGCCTGTCGCGGGGGGAACGGGCGCGGGCGGGCGAGCGCTTCTTCCGCGCCGACGGAGCGCGCCACACGCCGGGCTCGGGGCTGGGCCTATCGCTGGTGCGAGCGGTGGCGGCGCTGCACGGGGGCGACCTGGCGCTGGCCGACGCGCGTCCCGGTACCGACTCGCCCGGCCTGCGCGCGACCCTGACCCTGCCGCTGGCGCCGCGTGCCGCCGCCGCGACGCCAACCGAGGCGGCGCCGAGGCGCTGAGCGCCGGCGCGGGGTTGAGGGATCGTCGCTCGTTCCCATGTCGCGAAATCGCATGCTCCTCGAAGCGCATTCACCGGGCTTCAACTCGGTCACCTCCCTTTATGGCGATCGTCCCGACGGCAACACGCCCGGCGCCGCGCCACCTCGTGCCTTAGTCGCCATCCCGGCCCGCAATGAGGCCGAACTGGTCGGCCGCTGCCTGCTCGCCCTGGCGGCGCAGCGCGGCCCGGGAGGACTAGCATTGTTGCCCGGGGCCTTCGGCGTCCTCCTACTGGTCAACAACACGGACGACGGCACGGCCGACGCGGCGCGCGCGCTCCGGCCGCGCCTGCCCTTCCCGTTGCGGGTGGCCGAGGCGGCGCTGCCCCCGGAGCGCGCCCACATCGGCTGGGCGCGCCGGCTGGCGCTGGACGCCGCCGTCGGCTGGGCCGGTACGGTGGGCGCCCTGGTGATCCTGGGCACCGACGCCGACGGCGCGGCACCCCCGGATTGGGTGGCCACCATGCTGTCACCGATGGAGCGCGGGACAGCGGACGCGGTGGCCGGCACCTTCGCCACGGACCCGTCGGAGGAGGCACTGCTGGTGCCCGTTGCCGTGCGCGCCCGCGTCGCCATGGAGGAGCGCCTGGCCGCCGCGCTGGACCGGCTTGCTTCGCTGCTCGATCCCGACCCGTGCGATCCCTGGCCGCGGCACGACGTCCATTCGGGGGCGAGCTTCGGCCTGACCGTGGCGGCCTACCGGGCGCTGGGCGGCATGCGGCCGCTGCCGGCGCTGGAGGACCGCTGGCTGTTCCGCGACCTCCGGCGCCGCGATGCGCGCATCCGCCACGTGCTCGGAGCGCCGGTGCGGGTGTCGGCTCGGCTCGACGGGCGCGCCGCCGGCGGGCTGGCCGACACCATGCGGCGGCGCGTCGCGCATGCCGCACGGGCCGACGACCTGCCTGTGGACGAGAGGCTGGACCCGCTGGCCGACGCACTGCGCGTCATCGCCCTCCGCACCCGGGCGCGCGCGGTCTGGCGGGGCGACGGCGACGGGGCCGCCCTGGCGCGGCGACTGCGGCTGCCGGCTGGGGAAGTGGCGGAGCGGCTGGATGGGCCGGTGTTCGGGGAAGCCTGGGACGCGCTGCGCGAGACGAGCCCGATACTGCGGCGGCGCGAGTTCCCGCCGGCGCGGCTGGCTGCGGAGGCCCGGGCGGCGACGCGGCTCGTGGCGCGCGTGGAGGCCCGATCGCGGGATCTGGTCCCGGAAGGCGCGTCGCGGTGGCCGGTACCCGTCGGCCCGCGCGTGGCCGGAGCCGCGGCGCGGTTCTGATGCGGGCGGCATCGAGGCCCGGCCGGGCGCCGGGTGGCCCGCGCCGGTCACGGTTCGACGCCGTTCGCGTCAGCCGGACCGGCGCAGCACGTCCAGCCGATACAGGTCCGTCCGGGTCGCGGCCAGCGGCCGAAGGGCATCCCCGGCGACGCTGAGGAAATGCGTCACGGCCTCGTCGCCAGTGAGGGGGTAGTCGCGGTCGGTGTAGGGTAGCCAGTGCACCAATACCGCGTCGCCGCCCGGCCGCAGCGAGCCCAGCACCCGGTGCGCCACGCGCGAAAGGTCGTCGCGCGCGAAGTAGTACAGCACCTCGGATAGCAGGATCAGGTCGAAGGCGCCGTCGGGCCATTCCTCCGGCACACGCGCGCGCCGGAACTTCACCCCCGCGTGGTCGGCGTTGCGGGCGCGGGCGCGCTTCAGCGCCGCGTCCGCCGCGTCCAGGCACAGCAGCTGGTCGCAGCACGGCGCCAGCGCGTGGGTCAGCACCCCGATCGAGCAGCCGACCTCCAGGGCGTCGCCGTAGCGAGGGCGGGGCAGGGCAGCCAGGGTGGCAGCATACTTGTCGCGCTCATAGGGCTTGGTCTCGAAGCCCCAGGGATCGGGGTTCCGGGCGTAGAGGGCATCGAAGTAGGCGGGGGCGAGGGACGCGGCCGGGCGGGAGGGATCACAGGCTGGAGTCGCGTCGAACCGGGACCCCGCAGCGCCGCCAAGCAAGGGCAGAGCCGCGGGGGCTGCGTCGGCCCGGGGCGGTTCGGGGGGAGGCGCGCCCGTCGGGAATGCGTCGCGTCGGTCGCTCACGGGTCCTCCAAGAACAGTTCGAAGGGGCGTAGCATCACGTTGAGCACGGCGGGTACCAGGATGAATCCCTCCGGATCGTCCGCGATCAGGGGCGTGGTCTGGCTGCGATGGGCCGCCACCGCGCGGCGCTTGCGGTCCAGGGTCGCGGTCACGTCCAGCCGCGTCCCGCGCGCCGGGCCGCGCATGGCGGGGGCGGGGGCGGGCCCCATCGTGGGATGGAGGAAGCGCAAGCCCCACACCGGGTAGAACAGGGCGCGGCAGTCCAGCTCGGCGGCCACCGCGCGACCCATCGCGGCCACGGCGACGTGGTCGGGATGGGTGTCGTGCCGCCAAGTCGCGAGCACCGCGGCCGGCGGCGAAGGGTCGCGCCTAGCCAGGTTGGCGATCGCCGTCACCGCCGCGTCGAAGCCCGGGCCGGCGCCCGGCACGCCGCCGTCGGGCAGGCCCAGGAGGGCGAGGCGCTCCGGGCCGAGGCCGAGCGCGGCCAGCGCGGCCACGGTCTCCTCCCGGCGCAGGGCGCGCAACCGGTCCGGCGGGTGGGTGCGCGAGTTGGGGTGCGAGGCGGCGCCGTCGGAGACCACCACGACGCGGGCCGGGCGCCCGGCCTCGGCCAAAGCCGCGAGCAGGCCGCCGCAGCCGAGGGATTCGTCGTCCGGATGCGGTGCCAGCACCAGGACGCCGCCGGACGCCGTGGGCAGGAAGGCCTCCAGCCCAATGGCCGGCAGGGCCTCGGCGTCGCGCAGGAGGTCCGTCGCGTCGAACGGCGGCGGGCGCGCGGCCGGCGCGCGGGAGGGCGACGCCGCGGTGCGGGGGCTCGGTGCGCTCACGCCGGCTCGGCGCGGGGTCGCGCCCGGTGGGAGAGTTCCCATTGGTCTCCCACCAGCTCAGGGAAGCCTAGCGCGGCGCTGGCGGCGCCGTGCAGGGCGCCGTCGGGGAAGGGCTGGCGCAGGTAGGTGGCGAGGTCGCGGCTGATGCGCTCGACGGGCGCGGGGCGCAGCATCGCCGCGAGGCCGACCGAACGCTGCGCGAGCTCCAATGCATCCAGCGCCGCCCGCTCCACCGCGCCGCGTGCAAGATCCACGTAGGCCACCACCCGCTCGGGCGGCGTCGCGTCGCCGCCGGGGGACGCGGGCCGGACGTCCTCGGCTAGGACCGCCGCCTCGCGCACCCACAGCCGGGCCGTTTCGGCCACCGTCGCGACCCGCCCGAAGCGCGCTGCCTGGTGCGGGTCGTCGCCGCGCCCGGTGCGGACGAGGTGCTCGCGCACCGCCTCGGCCAGCGCCTCTATCCCGCCGAGCTGCACCGCCAGGAAGCGCCACGCGCCGCCGGAGAAGCCGGGCTGGCGGGTGTAGTCGCCGGGCGCGCCGATCAGGGTTCCGAACGGCGCGGGCAAGCCGGAGAAGTCTACATCGCCGGTGGCCGAGGCGCGCATCCCCGTGGGCGTCCAGCGCGACAGGTCGGCCCGCGCCGTGCCGCGCGGCAGCGGGACCAGCACCATGCGCGGCGGCGCGTTGCCCTCGCGCGCGGTGACCAGGGCACGCTCCACCAGTCCGGCACCGGAGCAGAAGCACTTTCGGCCGCGCAGCACGAGGTCGCCCTCGGGGCCGTCCACGGCGGGATCAAGCCACAGCCCGGCCGGGTCACCGGTGTTCCACATGCCGAACAGCACGCCGCGCCGGGCATCCGCGGCGGCGACCTCGCACTGGGCCGGGGTGCCGTGCCGGGCCAGGAGGCGCAAGGTGTTGCAGTGGCCCTCGAATAGCCGTCCGAGGGGGAGGGAAGCGCGGCCGATCAAGCGCAGCGCCCGCATCAGCGGCAGGGCGCCGTCCGGCTCCGAGCCCCAGCCCCGACCGCCTAGCGCGCGCGGCAGCGGCGCCAGGAGCAGGCCGGCCGTGCCGAGCGCCGCCACGTCGTCAGCTGGCGACTCACCCGCCGCGTCGAGTGCTCCAGCCCGCGCGGTGATGGCCGGCAGCAAGTCGCCCAGCGTTCCGAGCAGGGCCTCGCCCGCGGCGTCGTCCAGGGTGTTCGGAGGGCCATCGGGCCGGTCGGGGTGGCTCCGGGTCCGGCCGGCCGGCCGCGAGGGCGGGACGAGATGGTTCATGTGAGCAGTGAGGCTTTCGGAGCGGTGTGCGCGACTTCAGATGGGCAGGATGTCGAGCTCCGGAACCCAGGCGCCCTCCGACTGTCGCAACATGAATGACAGCGCCCCGGCCACCTGCGCGGGTTCCAGGAAGCGCTCACCGCGCGCCCGGCGTTCCCGCTTGCCGCCGGTATCGTCGGGGCCGAAATCGGTGAGCGTGCCGCCGGGCATCACCGTGCCGACGCGTGTGCCCTGCCCGCGCAGCTCCATGGCCAGCGCCCGCATAAAGCCCAGCAGCCCCCACTTAGTGGCGCCGTAGGCGGCCAGCCCCGGCATGGCGCCGCGCCCCAGTTCCGAGCCCACCGCCAGGAAGTGCCCACCGCCACAGGCGCGCAGGTGCGGGATGGCGGCGCGGGCCAGGAGGAAGGCGGCACCGAGATTGACCGCCAACATCCGCTGCCAGTCGGCGTGAGAGAAGTGCTCCACTCCACCCACCAGCCCCAACGCGGCGTTGGCCACCGCCGCATCCACGCCGCCGCCCCAGCGCGCCGCCTCCGCGAGCGCATGAGTCGCGAAGCCCTCCTCGGACAGGTCGCCGATGACCGATAGCGCGCGGCCGCCGGCCTCCTCGACCGCGGCGGCGACGGCACGCAGCGTTGCCTCGCGCCGGGCGAGCAGCACCACCGCGGCGCCCTGGCGGGCGAACAGTTCGGCGCTCGCGCGGCCGATGCCGGACGAAGCGCCACCGATCACCACCACTCGGCCGGCGAGCGGCACGGTCCCGGCATCCGCGCGTTCGGGCATCAGACTTCCTCCACCGTTACGGTCTCGCCGTTTCTCACCGCCTCCGTCGCCGCCAGCGCCAGCGCCAGCGAGCGGGCCGCGTCGCGGTAGGGCGCGCGCACGGCGGACGGGTCGCGCGCGCGCGCGGCGTCGAGGAACTCTCGCAGGCAGCGGTGCCAGCTCGGGCCGCCGAAGCCGTGCGCGCCGCTCTTGGGCCAGTCCGGCTCGGCGGCGAGGTGCCCTTCCAACCGCTCGGGGCCGAGTTGCCAGGTGGTGCTGCCGGCGGGCGTCAGGGCCAGCATGTCCCAGGTGGCGCCGTCGTGCGCCCAGCTCACCTGGGCCGAGCCGACGGCACCGCTCGCGAAGCGCAGCGACAGCAGCGCGGTGTCCGGGCCGCGCGCCCCACCCGGGTCGGGCCGCACGGAGGCGCCGACGCCGGACACGCGCGCCACCTCACCGCCGGCGAAGCGCAGGGCGTCAAGCAGGTGCGAACCGAACTCCACCAGTAGGCCGCCGCTCAGCGCCGTGTCGAAGCTCCAGAAGGCGCCGGGCGGGCCGTTCAGCAGCCGTCCGACAAGGGCGTGGGGAGTGGAGGCGTGGGAGGTGTCGCGCAGCGCGTCCCGCAGCACCCGCGCTGCGGGGGTGGAGCGCCACATGAAGCCCACCGCCGCGACCACTCCCGCCGCCTCGATGGCCGCCGCGGCGCGCCGGGCGTTGTGCAGCGTCAGGGCGGCGGGCTTCTCGACGTACAAGTGCACGCCGCGCGCCGCCGCCCGCTCCAGCAGGTCGCCGCGCGCGAAGGGCGGCAGACACACGATCAGCGCGTCGAGCCCCTCGGCGTCGAGCAGGGCGTCCGCGTCGCGGTAGGCGCGGGCGCCGCGCGGGGCGGCAGCGTTCTCCGCCCGGGCGGGATTGAAGTCGGCAACGCCCGCTAGCAGCGCGTCGGGCATGGTGTCGAGATTGGCGAGGTGCACGCCGGCGATGATGCCGGCGCCCACCAAGCCGACCCGCAGTCGCTCGCCAGGCTCGGTGCGAGGCGCGTCGGGAATGGCCGGGTCCGCCGAGGGCGCGGCGCCGGCTCGCGTGACATGATCGTGCATGAGGGAGGTCGGCGCTCCTGGCGAGACGCATCCGGCGAGGACGCCATCCGGAAACGTGGGTGCGCGTGAATGGCTTCCGCGCCGCCCACGCGCGAGGCACCGGCGCGTGCCAGGATGCGGGAAGCGACGGTGCGAGGGGTCGTCGGCGCGCGGGAGCGCGGCTAGCTCCCGGTTCGCGGACCAGTGACGTCGCTTCCCCGGGCTTGACGGCAGGTTTGCGTGTGAAATCCTGTGACCCCGGTGCGCGGCGGCTGCCCGGATCGGGCAGCCGCCGCGCGCTCGGACCTCGCCCCGCCACGAGGCGTGCCGACCGCGCTCCGCGCCGGTGACCCGTCGCGCGGGCCTGGAAATCGGGATACTGGAAGAAGTCATGGAGGGGCGAGCCTTTGTCCACCGCGGTTATCTGCGACGTGTCCCCGCGCGAGGAGCCGCATCCCATCGCGGGGGCAGCGTCGCCGCGCAGCCGGATCAATCTCCTGCGCGCGCTTCACGCGGCCGGACTGCGGCGGGTGGACGTGGGCACCTTCGCTCCGGCCGAAGTGGTCGCTTCCGCCCCCGATGAGGTGCGCGTTCCAGCGCCGAACGGTACGAGTGCCGGCGCGGTGGACGGGCCGGATGTTGATGTGCCGCGTACACCCATTGCGCTGCTGGACGCGGCGAGGGACCTGCCCGGGCTGGAATGCACCGCTCTAGTGTCAGACCGCGGTGGGCTGACGCGGGCGCTGCGCGCCGGGGCGGGCCGGGTCCGCTTCGGCCTCGCCGTCACCCACAGCCAGAGCCGGGCGACGCACGGTCGCGGGCGCGAGGACGTGCTGGCCGACTTGGCGGTGCAGCTGCGCGATGCGGCGGCGGCCGGTGCGCGGGTGCGGGTGGACCTGGACTGCGCGTTCGACTGCCCCTTCGAGGGCGTGGTGCCCGAGGCCGACGCCCTGGACTGGGTGGAGCGCGTGCTGGCGCTGGAGCCGGGGGTGGAGATCGGGCTCGTGGACACCACCGGCAACGCCGCGCCCGACCAGGTGGCGCGGGTGTTCCGCCATGCCCTGGATTCCTGGGGCACGCGCTTCGCCTTCGCCGCCCGCGACACCTATGGCATGGGAGCTGCGAGCGTCGCGTCGGCGTGGGGACAGGGCTGCCGCGTGTTCGACGCCGCGGCCGGTGGCATCGGCGGGGCGCCCGGGGTGTCGGGCCTGGCCGGCAACGTGGCCACCGAGGATCTCGCTTGGCTGTTCCGACGCATGGGTGTGGACACCGGGCTCGACCTGGACGCCTTGCTCGCCGCCGCCGATCTCGCCGCCGGAGTGTTGGGCGCGGTGGCGAGCGGGCGGCTGCGCGGGGTGGCCGCGGCGCGCCGGACGGCGGCCTGAGGCACCCCGACGCGACCGCCACGCGGCGCCCGGCGCCTCGACCGGGAGGGCACCCGGCGGCGCGGAGCGTGCCAGCCGGCGGACACCCGGTAACGCCGGACGGGCGCTACTTCGCCGTGCGCGGCCGCTTGTGGCGCATGGCTAACCCAGCGCTGCCCGCCGGCCGTCGCGACATCCTGGTACGTGCCCTGATGGCAGCCCGCCGAGCGGTGGCGGTGGCGCTGCGGGCGGACGACTCCGTGGCGCTGGCGGAGGCGCGGGCGGCGGTGGACGCGGCGAAGCGGCAGCTGGGTGAGCGCGGGCCCATTTGGTGGACCGACGGAGCCCCGGACCTCAATCGCCACCTGGCGCGGAACACCCCTTACGCCGCTTGGTTCGCAGCGCTGACGCTGGCACCGGACGGCAGGCCGGTGGAGATGACGCGGCGGGGCGGCACGCGCTAGCCTCGCAGCGACGGATCGAGGAGGGGCGCAGGTCATGCGGTGCCGTTGGCCGCTAGTGCTGGCCGCCTGGACTGGCCTGACGCTGGCGGGATGCGGTGGGCGGTTGGGCCCGGCCACGGGCGGTGCGGTTTCAGCCGGCGGTTACCTGTCCTGTGTGCCCTACGCCCGACTGCGCTCGGGGCTGGACCTACGCGGCGATGCTTGGACGTGGTGGGACGCCGCCTCTGGGCGTTACGGGCGAGATGCGCGGCCGCGGCACGGCAGCGTGCTGGTGCTGGACCGCACGGCCCGGCTGCGCGATGGCCACGTGGCAGTGGTGTCGCGAGTGGTATCCGCGCGGGAGGTGCGGGTGGATCACGCCAGTTGGGCGTCGGGGCGCGACAAGGGCGCAGTGGCGCGCGACCAGCCGGTGTTGGACATATCGGCGGGCAACGACTGGTCGCTGGTTCGGGTGTGGTACCCGCCCGCCCGCGCGTTCGGCATCACAGCCTACCCGGCGCGCGGCTTCGTCCACGCCGGCCTGAGCTGAGCGGGGGCCGGGGGACGTCCGCCGACCGGACGGAGACGCTTCTCCGGCGGTTCTTCCCGGCCCCGGCGCTCGGCCGAGCGCGCGGCTCTCGCGTCGCCGGACGGGCTGACCGGCGCGAAACACCGGCCGGCTCGTCCTCACGCGACCTCAGCGCGGGCAAGCCCGCCTCTGCACCGGCTCTGTCCCGGGCCGTTTCCGCCGGATCAGCGCCGGGAACAGCTCTCGAGCGAGAACGGAGGAAGCGGGCTCAGGCCGACCCTGCCGTGAAGCGGACCGCTCGCGACGACTCGCAACGGGTTGCGGCGTGATGCAAATCCCGGACGCTGCGCACGCGGCGGCGAAGCAGGCGCAGCGCAGCACTGGGTCGCGAGTAGGGCGAAGTAGTTGTTCAGGTCGCGCAGAGCCTCGCCTTCCTCGCCCGGCACGTCACGAAAATTCACGTCGGACCTGAGTACCGGCATGAGAAGGTCAAGCGTGCCCGTGGCGACGTTCTGGCCGATCTCGCCACCATTCTTTCGTTTCACGTGCTGGATACTGGAGGGGTTCTCGTACCCGCGGCCCTCAAGGCCTCTCGCCGCTGCTCGGTGGCCCGCCTGGACGGGTAGAGCACGACGTGGTGAGAACGCCGTCCAGTGGGGAGGGCCGGGCGCATGGGCATCATTCTCGGCCGACGCGGCGTCGTGGCCGCCGTGGTCCTGCCGGTCCTCTCGCGCCCTGCGGGCGCCGCGGCGGACGACCGGGCGCCATGGCCCACGCGCCCGGTGCGCATGGTGGTGCCCTTCCCCGCCGGTTCCACCCCCGACGTCGTGGCGCGGGTGGTGTGTGCCCGCCTTTCGCTAGCGCTCGGCCAGCCAGTCGTGGCGGACAACCGCGTGGGCGCCGGGGGCAACCTGGGTACCGAGGCCGTGGCGCGCGCCACCGACGGCCACACCGTGGGCGTGTCGATCAACGGCCCGCTGGCCACCGCGCCCGCGCTGTTCCCGGCGCTGGGCTACGACCCGGCGCGCGACTTAGCGCCGGTGTCGCTGCTGGCGCGGGCGGGGCAGGTGCTGGCCGTGCACCCCTCGATCCCGGGGGACGGGCTCGCGGCCTTTGTTGCCCACGCGCGGGCCAACGCCGGGGCGCTGTCCTTCGGCTCGGTGGGCGCCGGCTCCGGCGGGCACCTCGCCATGGAGGCGTTCATGGCGGAAGCGGGGTTGAGCATGGTGCACGTGCCATACCGTGGCT
The DNA here is from genome assembly GCA_964243365.1 of uncultured Roseomonas sp. Classification (GTDB taxonomy): domain Bacteria; phylum Pseudomonadota; class Alphaproteobacteria; order Acetobacterales; family Acetobacteraceae; genus Roseomonas. Next base: position 48,416 of record CAXTEL010000018.1, read on the forward strand.
TCCCGCAGGCTGTGGTCGACTTGGTGGCGGGGCGCATCCAGGCGATGTTCCTCACCGCTGCGGGCATCCTGCCGCAGGTGGCGGCCGGCCAGGTGCGGGCGGTGGCGGTGAGCGCGGCGGCGCGCATCCCGCAGGCGCCGGAAGTGCCGACCCTGGCGGAGGCCGGGTGGCCAGGGATGGAATCCTACGCCTGGGTGGGGATGATCGCTCCGATCGGCACTCCCACCGTCCGCGTTGCCCTGCTTGCCAGCGAGGCACGTCGGGCGCTGGAGGAGCCGTCGTCCCGTGCCGGCCTGGAGAAAGCGGGATTCGAAATCATCGCCAGCACCCCGGAGGAGTTCGGACGCTATCGGGCGGATGAGGCGGCGCGCTGGGGCGGCATGATCCGCCGCCTCGGGATCCGGGGTGACGCCTGAGCGGCCGCGCCGGACGGCATCGATCCCGGGAGCGCGTCGCTCCGTCGCGTCCCGGCAGCGTACCGTGGGCGTGGTTGTCCCGGCCGATGCGGAGAACCATCTGAAACACGTCGGTGCCGGTTTGCGCCGCGCCGGACGCACCACTAGTGTCTGGCCGCTAGCGGACCCGGCTCAACCGGGCGTGAACGAGAACAGCACGGGATCGGGTTCCGAACGATGGGTTCCTTCAGCATCTGGCACTGGATGATCGTCCTGCTGGTAGTTCTGCTGCTCTTCGGCAGCGGCAAGATCAGCAGCCTGATGGGCGACTTCGCCACCGGCATCAAGTCATTCAAGAAGAACATGCGTGAGGACGATGACGCTTCCATGGCAGCCGACGCGACGGTTACGCCGGCGTCCGGCAACCTGTCGGGCCCGGGCGCGCCGATCACCGGCACCAACAATGCTACCACGACGGCCAATCCGAACCGCCCCGCTGCCTGAGCGAGCAACGTTCTGGCTAAGGTGTTTCCTGGCCAGCCGCCCCCTGTGGTGGCGGCTGGGTGCCTGTGCTCGACAACCACTAGGATGCTCTAGCTTCTAGAGGCTATTATGGACTGTGCCCGAACCGTTGAAAGTTAACAGCTCTCTGGCACACCTAACCAAGATAATCATCATTGCGCGTCATCGCTGGAGTGCTGAATCACATCGGCGTGCGCTTCGAGTGCTGAGACGTTGCCCCGCTGTCCGCCGGCGCCGATGCATCGTCTTCAACGCCTACCGGACGAGGCTGGACACCTTCTTGGGAAAGACCGGCGCCGGCGCGGCCGACGTTGTCAAGCTCGATCCACCCCGCTCGGTGAGGGACGCGCTGCGGACCAAGTTCAACATTGAGCACTCGCACACCGGGGATAGGATGCGCTTCTTCCGCGAGAGGGCCGGCAGCTTTGTGCTACACGTCGGCGGCTGCGTGTTCAGCGCGCGCTGCACGACGGCAGGCGACCTGAACTTGGTGCCAGCCGACGTTTACCCACTGGTTCGACGCCGGTGATGCGCCGAGTTTCACCGTATGCGGGTACTCACCAACACCACAGGCTAGATGCCGTACTACCGGGTCCGATACGGCGGCCCGCTTTCCCGCCCTGACCGACGCGGCGTGAGCCCGACCCCGGTTAGCAGCGCGCTCCGCCGGCCGGGATCGTGGGCGGCGCGCCGGTCGGCGCCGTGGTGACCGACGTCGAGGGCACCACCATCGCGATCAGCTTCGTCCGCGACGTGACGTGCGCTCCGGGGCATGATCCGGAGCGACAGCTTCCGCGACGGCTGGCTGCGCGGGCACCTATACCCGGCCGGACGTGGCGCCGGCCCTGCGGGCTTGGGCGCGGGACGAGCTGATGCTATGCGTCTACTCCTCTAGTTCGACGGAAGCGCAGCGGTTGCTGTTCGGCCACTCCCAGGCGGGCGCCTTGGCGCCGCTGTTCGCCGGCTTCCTCGACACCCGCAACGGCCCCAAACGCGAGGCGGCGAGCTATCGCGCCATCGCCGCCGGGCTGCACTTGCCCGCGGTGGGGGTGCTGTCCCTGTCGGGCGTCGAGGCCGAGCTGGACACCGCGGCGGCGGCAAGGCTGTGCCGTTGCCAGCTGGTGCGGCCGGCCGACGGCACCATCGTTTCCGCTTCCGCCCGGCACCCCGTGGCCGACGATCTTCCCGCGATGGCCAAGTTGTCCGGCCTGCCGGCCTCCGCCTAGCCGGGCTCTCCCCGCTCCAGCTGCCCCCGTTCGGCCGGATGGGGGTCCCGGGCCCGGGCTGGCGGCCCACCCCGGCCCTGGCTAGAACCGCCGTTTCCGCCACGCCAGAGCGCGAGAGCCTGCATCTCAGATGTTGACGACCTACACCGTCATCGACGGCACCCTGGGCGTGCGCGACGGCGTGCAGACGCCCGAGGCGCTACGCCAAGCCGTCTGGCTCGACCTGCTCAACCCGTCCCACGAGGAGGAACGAGCCGTGCAGGAAGCCCTGCGGCTGGAGGTGCCGACGCGCGAGGAGATGCAGGAAATCGAGTCCTCCTCTCGCCTGTACCGCGAGGAGGACGCGCTCTTCCTCACCGCCAACTTCCTGTACGGCGTTGAGGAAGGTGAGTTCGGCAGCACACCCATGTCCTTCGTGCTCGCTGCCCGCAACCTCGTCACTGTGCGCTACGCCACGCCCCGGGCGGTGACAGTGTTCGCCCATCGCGTGAGGAAGCAGGCGCCGGGACTGCTACGCTCACCCGATGGGGTGATGCTGCACCTGTTCGAGCAGGTGGTCGACCGCTTGGCCGACGTGCTGGAGCGCGTGGGCTCCGACATGGACAACGCCAGCCGAACGGCGTTCCGTTCCGCCAAGTCGGGAGCCAAGGCGAACCGGCGCGACGCCGACCTGCGCGGGGCGCTGATCGCTCTGGGGCAGGTGGGCGAGGTGACCAGCCGGGCGAGCGAAACGCTGCTCGGCCTGTCGCGCATCCTCACCTTCGTGGGCACCGAGAAGGATGCACTAGTACGCAAGGAGAACGTGGTGCTGGTCAAGACCCTGGTGCGCGACGTGCGCTCCCTGGTGGAGCACGGTAACTTTCTCAACAACAAGGCGAATTTCCTACTCGACGCCATTCTGGGCATCATCAACATCGACCAGAACGGCATCATCAAGACCTTCACCGTGGCCTCCGTGGCGCTGATGCCGCCCACCCTGGTGGCGAGCATCTACGGCATGAACTTCGAGCACATGCCGGAACTGGGATGGCACGTCGGCTATCCTCTGGCGTTGCTGCTGATGCTGGTCACCGCGATCGGGCCGGTGCTCTACTTCAAACGCAAGGGCTGGTTGTAGGGGCTGCCCTCCGGGCGATCCCGGGCCGGGAGGAGCAGCGCATGCCGATGTCAGCGCCGCGAAGGACAATGCTGCTGACCGGGGCGGGCCGCGGCATCGGCCACGCCACCGTCAAGCGCTTCCAGGCGTAGGGATTGGCGCATCCTCACCGTGTCGCGCCAACCCTTCTCGCCCGACTGCGGCTGGCCAGCGGCACGCGACATCCATCTGCGGGCCGACCTGTCCGACCCGGCGGCGGTGGAGGCGCTGGTCGCCGCGGTGCGCGAGCGTCTGCCCGACGGCCGGCAAGACGCGCTAGTGCGCAACGCCGGTATCTCGCCGAAAGGGCTCGACAGGGGCCCGCCTGGGCGTGCTGGGCACCGGGCACGCCGCCTGGCCCGACGTGTTCAATGTGAACCTGCTCTCCGTCGCACGCTGTCCGCCGGCACCGCCGACATCGTGGAGCGCCGGCTCCCCATGCGCCGGCTGGGCGAGGCGCACGAAGTGACCGAGACCATCCTGTTCCTCTGTTCGGGCGCCTCCTCCTACGTTGACGGCGCCGAGATCCACATCAATGGCGGTCAGCACGTTTGAGCGCGTCGTGTTTCCGGAAAAGACAGGCCTGAGGGAGGAATTCCCCGGTTCCCATTTTTCCGCCAGTTCTGCGCTGCTCCTCAGCGCCCTTTCACGGTCAGAATAAATATGTGGGCTCGGGGGAAACCCCTCTCCCAACCTGCCCCGTCGCCCATCCCTCGCGCGAGCGCCCTTCCTGGACCTCGCTGGCTCGCCGCCGCTATAGGGTCGCGCATGACCTGGGTGGACGGCCTCCTCCTCGCGATGCTCGCCGTCTCGGCCGGCGTGGCCTACTCGCGCGGCCTGGTGCGGGAGGTGCTCGGGGCCGGCGCCTGGATCGGGGCGCTGATCCTCGCCTTCGCGCTGCTGCCCCGCACCCTGGCCGTGATGGACAGCGCCGTGCAGCCCGACTGGCTGGCCAGCGCGGTGGCGGTGGGCGGCGTGTTCCTGGTGGCGCTGCTCGTGCTCAAGCTCGCCATCGCCTGGGTCGCGCGCTTGGTGCGCGCCTCGGCGCTGGGCGGCGTGGACCGGGCGCTGGGCACGCTGTTCGGGCTGGCCAGGGGTGCATTCATCGCCGTGCTCGCCTACATCGCGACGGGAGTATTCCTTCCTTCGGCGGAACGCTGGCCCGAGCCAGTACGCAACGCCCGCGCGCTGCCGCTGGTGGCCGATGGGGCGCGCTGGCTCGTGGACAGCCTACCGCTGGACTACCGGCCGCGCGTGCCCGACGCGCCCCCGCGTCCGCTGCCACCCATGGAGGACCTGCTGCGCCCGCCCGCGCGCGGCCGGACCTGAGGAGCACCGACTTGGAAACCGCCGCCGACCTGCCGGACGCCGAACCTTCCGGAGCCGACCCCGCCGGGACCGCCCCCTTTGGCATCGGCGCTTTAAAAGCCGGTGACGACGACCACTTCCATGAGGAATGCGGTGTCTTCGGCGTGTGGGGTGCCCAGGACGCTTCCGCCTTGACCGCGCTGGGGCTGCACGCCCTACAGCACCGCGGCCAGGAAGCGGCGGGCATCTGCTCGTTGGCCGAGGCGGGCCGGTTTCACGCCCACAAGGGCCGCGGCTTGGTCGGCGACAACTTCTCCGACGCTAAGGTGATGGCGGCATTGCCCGGCCACGCCGCGATCGGCCACAACCGCTATGCCACCACCGGCGAGTCCGCGCTGCGCAACGTCCAGCCGCTCTACGCCGACTTCGAGTTCGGCGGGCTGGCGGTGGCGCACAACGGCAACTTGGTGAATGCGCTGCGGCTCAAGCGCGCGCTGGTGCGCCGCGGCTGCCTGTTCCAGTCCACCACGGATTCGGAGGTATTCGTCCACCTTATTGCCATCTCGCTGTACTCCACCGTGCTCGACCGGCTGATCGACGCGCTCAAGCAGGTGCAGGGCGCCTATTCGCTGGTGACACTGCACGAGGGTGCGCTGATCGGCGCGCGCGATCCTCTCGGCGTGCGGCCGCTGGTGCTGGGACGGCTGGGCGGGTCTGGCTCCAACGCCTGGGTGATGGCGAGCGAGACCTGCGCGCTAGACATCGTCGGCGCCGAGTTCGTGCGCGACGTCGAGCCGGGCGAGGTGGTGATCGCCGACGCCTCCGGCCTGCGCTCGGTCAAGCCGTTCGGCAGACAGGCGGGGCGGTTCTGCATCTTCGAGTACATCTACTTCGCCCGCCCCGATTCCGTGGTGGAGGGCATCCCCGTCTACGAGACTCGCAAGCGCATTGGTGCCGAACTGGCCCGCGAGTCCGGCGTGGAGGCCGACGTGGTGGTGCCGGTGCCCGATTCCGGCGTGCCGGCGGCGATGGGCTACGCCGCGGAGTCCGGCATCCCGTTCGAGCTGGGCATCATTCGCAACCACTACGTCGGCCGCACCTTCATCGAGCCCACGGACTCCATCCGCAACCTCGGCGTCAAACTCAAACACAGCGCCAACCGCGCCATGATCGCCGGCCAGCGCGTGGTGCTGGTCGACGATTCCATCGTGCGCGGCACCACCAGCAAGAAGATCGTGGAGATGGTGCGCGCGGCCGGCGCCACGGAGGTGCACGTGCGCGTCTCCTCGCCGCCCACCGTCAACCCGTGCTTCTACGGCATCGACACGCCCGACCGCGACAAGCTGCTGGCCGCCAATCACGCCGTCGACGAGATGGCCGCCATCATCGGCGCCGACAGCCTCGCCTTCGTGTCCATAGACGGCCTGTACCGGGCGCTGGGCCGGCTGGGGCGGGACGCGCACGCGCCGACCTACTGCGACGCCTGCCTCACCGGCGACTACGCCATCCCGCTGGTGGACGCGCAGGAGGACCCGTCGCGGGTGCCCTCGCTGTTGATGGCGAACGGGGCGTGAGCGGCGCGGGCGAGAGGGATCTGGGCAGTCCCGGCACGGCTGAGGCGGCGCGGCCGCTGGCCGGGCGGGTGGCGCTGATCACCGGCGCCTCGCGCGGCATCGGCGCCGCGGTGGCCGTCGAGCTGGGCCGGCTGGGCGCGCAGTGCGTGCTGGTCGCCCGCTCCCGGGGCGGTCTGGAGGAGACCGACGACGCCGTACGCGCCGCCGGCGGCCAGGACGCCACCCTGCTGCCCTTCGATCTCACCAAGGACGCCGAGCGGATCGACAGCATCGGCCCCTCGATCGTGGAGCGCTTCGGGCGCCTCGACATCCTGGTGCATAATGCCGGCGCGCTCGGCACGCTGACCCCGGTGGCCCACATCACCCCGCGCGACTGGGACGAGGTGGTGGGCGTGAACCTCACCGCCGCTTGGCGTCTGATCCGCACTTGCGACCCGCCGCTGCGCGCATCGGATGCCGGCCGGGCGGTGTTCGTGACCTCGGCGCAGGCGGCGGCCCCCAAGGCCTACTGGGGTGCCTACGGCGCCACCAAGGCGGCGATGGAACACCTCACGCTCACCTGGGCGCAGGAGGTATCGAGTACCGCCCTGCGCGTGAACCTGCTCGACCCCGGCGCGGTGGCGACGCGGATGCGGGCCGCCGCTATGCCGGGCGAGGACCCCACCACTCTGCCGCAGCCGGCGCGGGTGGCGCCGCGCGTGGCGGCCCTTTGCCTGCCTAGCGAAACGCCCCAAGGCGCGACGCTGCGCCCGGGCTGAGCGTCGGTGCCCGCGGCTACTCCTCGGCAAGGCCGGTCAGGGGCGGCGCGTCCCGCTTCGCGCTGCCACCCTGAGGCCGCGCATCCCCGCCGGCGGTCTCCTGCTTCACCCCAATATTGACCTTCATCTCGCCCGGCGTGCCCGGCCCGGCGGTGCCGGCCTGGCCTCCGGCATCGGGTGCGTAGTCCTCCTCCGGGCTCAGGCCCGGATTGGCCGGGTCCTCCTGCTGCTCGGCCCGGTGGTGCGGGCCGACGCTTTCGGGACGCGCCGACTTGGTGCCGCCGCCCCAGTTGCCCAGTTCGTCGTTGGCGCCGTCCTTACCCATCACCGAACCCCTACCCACGTGCGGAAGGGCAACGCGCCGGGCAGGCGCGCGGTTGTCGGGCGTGGGACCGGAGAGGCTCTACCTTTCCTTGTCCGTCCAGGCACAAGCTCACGGCAGAAGTCCCCGGGGCTCTCCCTGGGTCTCCGGCGGGGACCAGCGACCGTCTTGCGGGTCAAGCGGGCCTCCAGGGGGACTTGTC
>CAXTEL010000019.1:0-55182 GCA_964243365.1 uncultured Roseomonas sp.
TGATCCTGCTGGTGCAGTCGGTGCCCTACCTCGCGGCGGTGAGCATGGCCCTGGTCGCGGTGCGGCCCGGCGGCGCGCGGCTGGCGGTGGCATCGGGAACGCCGGGCGCGGTGCCGGCGGTGTCGGCCGCCGGGCAGGCCGTGGCGCGGACCGACGGGCGTTGAGTGCGGCCGGAGGCGGCGCGGTGCGCGGGCGGGCCGGCCGGGGCGCGCGGAATCGCGACGCGGTCGTTTCGGGTCGTCGGCGGTGAGCGACGAGGCGCGGGGATGGCGGATGCCGCCGCCTGCCCGGATCCTCGGGCCGGCGGGGCTGCTGCCGTTCGGCGGGCTGGCGATGCTGGCGGTGGCCGGGCAGGACTGGGCACGGCCCTGGCTGGTCGGCTACGGCGCCGCGATCCTGAGCTTCCTCGGCGCGGTGCACTGGGGCGCGGCGCTGCGGGCGCCGGCGGGGGAAGCGCGCTGGGACTGGGCGCGGCTGGGACTGGGCGTGCTACCGTCGCTGATCGCGTGGGTGGCGATGCGGCAGCCCGCGCCCACCGCCGGGGCGATCCTGGCCGCGGCAATCCTGGCCACGGCGGCGGCCGAGAGCTTCGCCGCGCGGCGCGGCGCCGTGGGGCCGGCCTGGGTGCGGCTACGCTGGGTGCTGTCGCTGGGCGCCGCCGCCGCGCTGCTCGCGGGGACCGTTCTCTACAATTAAGACTTGCTTCATTTACTGAGACAAGTTAAGCCTGCGTTAAGCGCCGTGTGGCGCCAGCAGGAGCAAGGCCATGTCCGGCGCCGTCGTGATCCCTTTCCCCCAGCCCGCGAACCGCCTCGCCTCCGCCTTATCGCGGTTGGCTGAGGCGCAGGACGCGCAGAAGCGCGCGCTGGCCGAGTTCCGCACGGCGCTGGGCGGCCTGCGGGCGGAGGCGACGAAGCTGGAAGGGTCCGTGCGCGACTGGGACGGCGAGGTGCGCCGGCTCGGCCAGCAGGCCGGGACGGCGCGGCAGGCGGCGCGCGCCCTGGAGCGGACCGCCGCGCGCATGTGACGGCGCGGCGGCGACTCGCTGGCCGCCGCGAGGGGCCCCTCGTCCAAGGACTGGACCATTCCACTCCCTCCGCGCCGTCGCGGCGCGAGGAAGGATGTCAGCATGGTCAAGTTCCTCGCCGTCGCGGCCCTGTTGGCCGCCCTGTCCGTCGCCCCGGCCCACGGCCAAGTTCGCGACTTCGCCCGCGCCGGCGACTGGGCGGCCTTCGAGGGGAGGTCCGTCACGGGCCAGCCGGTGTGCGGCATCTCCGTTGGGGACGGCACTCGTTACCTCGGGATCAAGTACTTCCTCGGCCAGGAACACCTCACCGTGCACCTGATGAAGGAAACGTGGTCGGTGCCGAGGGACGCCCGCGCGGCGATCCGGCTCGGCGTCGACCGGGCCGCGCCGTGGGGCGTCATCGCCGCCGCGGTGGCCGACGGCAGGGGGCTGGAATGGCGCATCCCCGGCGGCGAAGCGATGGACGAGTTCTTCGGCAGCTTCCGCAACGGCACCGTGCTGCGGATCGCCTTTCCCAGCGGCAGCGAAGCGGACTGGGTGTTCAGCCTGCGCGGGTCCGGCGCGATCGCCGAGAGCTTCGGCCTGTGCATACTTCGCATGGCGCCGACGCAGCCCAGCCAGCTCTACGGCACCGGGGTGTCGCGGCCGGCCGTTCCGAGCCAGCCCTTCGGGGACGCGCCGGCGGCGATGCCGCAGCCATCGCGGGAGTGGCCGGCGAGCAACCCCCTGCGACGCGGCTGAGGCACGGGGCGGCGACGGCGGGGCTCGCGCGGCGGTTCAGCCCCCGGGGTTCGCCGGGTCTTCATCCCCGGCCGCCCACTCGTCGGTGATCAGGGCCTGCGCCTCGCTGACCTCGTCCAGCTCGGCGGGGAGCGGCGGCCGGGGCATGTAGGTCGGGGGAGCGTCGCTCTTCTCCGGCTCCGGCTCCCGGCTGGTCGGCTCGTTCTCGGACATCGGCGGCGCTCCTCGTCGGCGGGGGTGGCGGGAGGACGCTCCCGGTCGGCCCGCGCGGGGGAACAACGCCGCCGGGTCGCCGAAGTCGCGCCGTGGGGGGGGGCGGCGACGCAGGGGAGCGCGCCTCAGCCGGCGGCGGCGAGCACGGCGTCGGCCAGCACGCGCAGGCCGGCCGCCGCCCATTCGGGGGTGATGCTTTCCGCCTCGTTGTGGCTGACGCCGCCGTGGCAGGGCACGAACAGCAGCGCCGAGGGCACGGCGCGGGCGAGGTAGACCGCGTCGTGGCCGATGCCGGCGGGCATGTCGCGCTGGCCGAAGCCGCGCCGGGCGGCGGCGTCGCGCAGCAGCGCGCACAGCGCTGGGTCGAAGCGGGTGGGCGGGAAATCCCAGAACGGGGTCACGGCGACGGACACGCCGCGCGCGTCGGCCTGGGCGGCGGCGGCGGTCCGCAGGGCGTCGCACATGGCGGCCAGGGCGGCGGGGTCGCCGTGCCGGAAGTCCACGCTGAACCAGCATTCCGAGGGAACGACGTTGCGGCTGTCGGGGCGCAGCGTCAGGCGGCCCACCGTGCCGCGGCCGTCGCCGCCGGCGCGGCGGGCGATGTCCTCCACGGCGGCGAGCAGGGCGGCGGCAGCGGCCAGGGCGTCGCGGCGGCCAAACATCGCGGCGCCGGCGTGGGCGTCCTCGCCCCGTACCGTCACGTCGAACCACTGCTGGGCGAGGGCGTGGGTGACGACGCCGATCTCCAGGCCTTCGCGCTCCAGCACCGGGCCCTGCTCGATGTGCATCTCGAGGTAGGCGCCGAGGTCGCGCAACGCCGCCGGGTCGGCGTCGCCGGCCCAGCCGATGGCGGCGAGCGCGTCGCCGAAGCAGGTGCCGTTCGCGTCGCGGGTGTCGAGCACGCGCGCCTCGGGGAACACGCCGACGGCGCCGCCGCTGCCCAGCATCGGCGGCGAGAAGCGGGCGCCCTCCTCGTTGGTCCAGTTGATCAGCGCCACGGGGGCCTCGGTCTCGATCCTCGCCTCGTCGAGGGCGCGCAGGATCTCCAGGCCGGCGAGCACGCCGAGCGCGCCGTCGAAGCGGCCGCCGGTGGGCTGGGTGTCAAGGTGGGAGCCGATCGCGACGGGAAGGCGGGCCGGGTCGCGGCCGGGGCGGAGCAGCCGCATGTTGCCGAGGCGGTCCACGGACAGGAGCAGGCCGAGCTCGGCGCCCCGGCGGGCGAGGAGCGCCCTGCCCTCCCCGTCCTCGGCGGTGAGCGCTTGGCGGTCGCAGCCGCCCTTCGCGGTGGCGCCGATCCGGGCCATCTCCGCGAGGGATTCCCACAGCCGGACGCCGGAAACGGGCAGGTTGCCGGGGGCGCTCACGGCGTGGCGCTCCCCGGGCAGCGGGCGGCACGACCCACGGGCCGGCTCACCGCGCGGGCTCCAGACCGCACCATTCGGCCATCGCCAGGGCGATGGTGCGGGTGACGGCGTGGACGCTGGCCAGGCCGACGCTCTCGTCGATGCCGTGGATCTCCTGCGCCTCGGGTCCGAAGCAGGCCACCGGCGTGTTCCCGTACAGGGCGAAGAAGCGGCCGTCGGTCAGGCCGGTGGCGGGGTAGTGGCGCAGCTCCCCGCCCGAAGCCTCGGCGTGGGCGCGGCGGCACAGGCGGGCGATGTCGCTGTCCATGTCGAAGACGCAGGGGTCGGCGTGGAAGCCGGCGAAGTCCACGCGCACCTTGGCACCGCGCAGGCGGTCGCCGGCCGCGGCCCCGGCCACGACGCGCTCGATGTCGGCGCGGCAGCGGTCGGCGGTGTATCCCATCATCACGCCCACCCGCAGGCCGATGCGGGCGCGGGTGGGGACGGAGGACACCCACTCTCCGCCCTCGACCGAGCCGAGGTTGACGTTCACGGGGTGGTTCACGCCGCGGAAGCTCGCGTGAACGCGCTCGGCGCGGTTCATCTCGCGCTCGTAGTCCTTGAAGGCCGCGGCGATCGCCATCGCGGCCTCGATGGCGTTGACCCCGGCCTGCATGTCGCGGACGTGGGCGGGGCGGCCGAGCACCGTGACCCAGGCCCACACCACGCCGACCTGGGCGGTGTACATGGCGGGGAAGCCCGGGCCGGGCTCGGGGATGATGACGGCGTCGGTGCGCGGCAGGGCCAGCATCGTGGCCAGGGCGCCGTTGCCGGTGCATTCCTCCTCGACCACGGCCTGCATCTGCACGGGGGCGGCCGGGTGGAAGCCGGCCAGGTGCAGGGCGCGGAAGGCCGCGAGGTAGGAGGCCAGCCCGGCCTTCATGTCGCCGGCACCGCGGCCGAACACCCGGCCGTCGCGCGGCACGGGCTCGAAGGGCGGGGCGGTCCACAGCTCGGCGGCGCCTTCGGGGACCACGTCCACGTGCCCCTGCAGGGCCAGCGAGCGGCCGCGCGCCGACCCGCCCGCGCCGCGCGGCGTCCAGGTGGCGCAAACGTTGTCGCGACCCTCGTAGGGGATCAGCGGCGGCGAGAAGCCGGGATGGGCGCGCAGCGCGTCCGGCACGGTGGGGACGCGGCGCGGCTCCAGGCCGAGGGCGGCGAACTGCCGCGCCATCTCGTCCAGCGCCGGCGCCTCGTTGCCCAGGGTGGAGGCGTGCCGGACGAGGCGGCACAGGACGTCCACGGTCGCGTCCTCGAGCGCGGCGCAGCCGTCCAGGATGGCGCGGCGCGCGCCGGGGTCGAGCGGGATCATGGACGGGCCCTCGCGGTCTCGCGGCGCGGCGACGCTACAGGGTCGGCGATCGCGCGGACAAGGGCGGGCGCGGCGCCGGGCGGGAGTCGTCGGAGCGTGGGCGTGGGCCGTGCGGACGGTATCGAGGGGAGGACTGGTCGCCGGGCGGCTCGCGGGCGGCTCCTGTTTCCGTCGGCTCGGCGGGGGTCCAGGGGCGCTGCCCCTGGACCCCCGCCGTCAGTTTGCCCGGACGGACAAGGGGGTGCTCTCGACGTCGAAGCAGCGGGGAGCGGGGGCGGTCACGGGACTACGCGCGGCCGGTCGCGCTCCGGCGCCGTCCGCGTCAGGCGCCCCCCCGGTTCGCCGACGCACGCGGCCTCCGGGGTGGCGCGATCCGTGACGGGGCCGTCCGCGATGACGCGGGCCGCGGCCTCGGCCAGCTCCGCCCGGCCGTAGGGCTTATGGAGGAAGCGGGCGCCGACCACCGAGCGCCAGCGGTCGTCGCCGCCGGCGTGGCCGGAGCTGAACACCACCGGCAGGTCCGGCCGCATCCTGCGGGCTTCCGCGGCGAGGGCGATGCCGTCGGTGCTACCGGGCATCACCACGTCGGTGACCAGCAGGTCCAGGTGGTCCGGACCGGCGAGGGCCTCGCGCGCCGCTTCGGGCGAGCCGGCCGGCAGGACGCGGTAGCCGAACTCCTCCAGAGCCTCGCGGGTGATCTCCAGGATCGCCGCCTCGTCGTCCACGAGCAGCACGGTCCTGGTCCGCGTCGGGGGGGTCTCGCCGTCCGGCGCTGCCTGCCGCCGCGGCGGCGCGGCGGGCGCGAGGGGCAGGATGACGGAAACCGCCGTGCCGCGGCCGGGCGCGGTGTCGATGGCGATGGTGCCGCCGGACTGCTTGGCGAAGCCGTAGATCTGGCTCAGACCGAGCCCGGTGCCCTCGCCCGGCGGCTTGGTGGTGAAGAACGGCTCCACGGCGCGGCGTCGGGTCTCGGCGTCCATGCCGCGGCCGTCGTCGGTGACGGTCAGGCTGGCGTAGGCGCCCGGCGGCAGCGCGTCCTCGGTGCCGGGCAGGCCGGCGGGCCCGACGTCGAAGCGGTCCCAGCGCACGGACACGCGGCCGCCGACGGCCATGGCGTCGCGCGCGTTGATGACGAGGTTGAGGGTGGCGGATTCGAGCTGCGAGCGGTCGGCCAGGCAGCACCAGCCGTTGGCGGACTCCGCGACGTCGAGGGTGGCGTGCTGGCCCACCGTGCGCAGCAGCATGGCGCGCACGCCTTCCACCACCTCGGCCAGGTCGAGGGCGTCGGGAGCGAGGCTCTGCCGGCGCGAGAAGGACAGCAGCTGCGAGGTCAACCGACCGGAGCGCGCCGCGGCCTCCAGGCACATGGCGGCGAGGCGGTGCAGGTCGGCGCGGCCTTCGGGCAGCTTGCGGCGGATCGACTCCAGGCCGCCGCCGATGACCTGGAGCATGTTGTTGAAGTCGTGCGCCACGCCGCCGGTGAGGCGGCCGATCGCTTCCATCTTCTGCGACCGGCGCAGCTGCTCCTCGCTGGCGCGCAAGGCGCTCTCGGCGCGCTCGCGGGCGGTGAGGTCGGTCAGGCAGGCGTGGACGCGGGCGACGGCGCCGTCGGGGCTGGGCTCGGTGGTGGCGGAAACCAGCACGTGCACCTCCTCGCCGGAGCGCCGGGCGAAGCGCCGCTCCTGGCTCTGGTAGCCGCCCTCGGCCAGCGCGGTGGCCCATTCGGCGCCGAGGCCGCGCTCGGCCCCCGCGGCTTGGAAGTCGGCCACCGGGCGCCCGACCACGTCCTCGCGCGCGTAGCCGAGCAGGGCGAGCCAAGCGTCGTTGACGGCCAGGACGCGGCCCAGCGGGTCGAGCGTGTGGAGCGCCGCGGGCGTACGGTTCCACAGCGCGCGGTGACGGTCCTCGCTTTCGCGCAGCAGAACCATGGCGCGCTCGCGATCCACCGCCTCGCGCGACAGCTCGGCGTTCACGGCGCGTAGGTCGGCCGGGGAAGGCAGCGCCAGGATGCGGGGCAGCAGCGGCCACAGCGCCACGGCGGTGGCCAGCGAGACCACCGCCGTCAGCGCCATCACCACGCCTTCCAGCCCGTAGGCGGGAACCCACAGCGTGAGGTTGGAAACGAAGTGGGTGGTGCCGCACAGGGCGATGAAAGCGACGAACAGCCAGAACACCCAGCCGATAGCGAGGTCGGGGCGGCGGCGCACGATGGTGGCCAGCACCAGCGGGATGGAAAAGTAGGCCAGCCCGATGGCGGCGTCCGAGGCGACGTGAAGCCAGATCAGGCCGGGTTGCCAGACCAGGCAGAAGCCGTGCGGGGTGAGGCCGGGCGGGTTCAGCAGCCAACCCAGGATACCGGTCACGCGCGCCTTCCTCCCCCTGCGGCGGGGCCGGCCAGAGTCGGGCGTCCCGCCGCGGGGAAGGTACTACAACCATCGCGCGAGTTGTAGGAATGTTCTCTTATATCGGTCCGCGCGTCATTCCGTGTCGGCGCGGCGGTCCGGTCGGTCCCGCGCCCGGTCGTCGCCGTGCGGGGTGCGGGGAGGCGCACGGGCGCGCCCTGGACCAGGCGCGACGCGAGCGCCTAGCCTGAAGGCCGATGCGCGCCTTCGACCATCCCGACGAACGGTTGCACGCGCCGCGCTTCTTCCTGATGCGCGGCGCGGTGCGGGCCAACTTCGAGGTGCCGGCCCGCGCGGCGGCGCTGCGCGACGGGCTGCGGGCGCTGGGGCTCGCGGCCGAGCGCCCGCCCTTGCCCGACTTGGCGGCGCTGGGGGCGGTGCACGGGGCGGACTACCTCAGCTTCCTGCGGGATGCCGCCGCCGGGTGGGCGGCGCTGCCGGGGGCGGGGCCGGAGGTGGTGGCGAACGTGCATCCCACGCCGGAGATGCTGGCGCAGCGGGCGACGTGCCCGCCGGCCGCGGTCGGGCGAGCCGGGTGGTTCACCGCCGACACTGCCTGCCCGATCGGGCCGGGGACGTGGGATGCGGCGCGGGCGGCGGCGGGGTGCGCGCTGGCCGCGGCGGGCGTGGCGGCGGCGGGGGGCAGCGCCTACGCGCTGTGCCGGCCACCGGGGCACCACGCCTACGCCGCGCGGGCGGGCGGGCACTGCTACCTCAACAATGCGGCGCTGGCGGCGGAGGCGCTGCGCGCGGCCGGCGCGGCGCGGGTGGCGGTGCTGGACGTGGACAGCCACCACGGCAACGGCACGCAGGGGGTGTTCTGGGCGCGGGGCGACGTGCTGACGGTGTCCGTGCACGCGGACCCGGCGGGGTACTACCCGTGGTTCGTGGGGTACGCCGGGGAGCGCGGCGCCGGGGCCGGCGAGGGGGCGAACCTGAACCTGCCGGTGCCGCCCGGGACCGGGGACGCGGGCTGGCTGGAGGCGGTGGCGCGCGGGGTGGCGGCGGTGCGGGCGTTCGGAGCGGAAGCGCTGGTGGTGTCGCTGGGGTTCGACGCGTCCGAGCACGAGCCGCTGGCGGCGCTGCGGGTGACGGCGGACGGGTTCGCGCGGGCGGGGGCGATGATCGGCGGGCTGGGGGTGCCGAGCGCGGTGGTGCAGGAAGGCGGGTACGCGGTTAGTTACTTAGGAGGGCTACTGGAAGGTTTTCTAAGTCGCTTCTCAGAACACCATGGTAGCTAAAAGGCAGAATTTTTGACGGTTCAATTTGAGGTTTTCAGTTTGAGAAAACTGATGTATTTATTCAAAAAATAGATTAGGTGGAAGACTCCGATTTCAACGTACAAAAGTCTTTTCTCAAATTCTCCATCTATGAATCTGCCCTCTTCTCTTTCTCTTAACGTGTAATAAGCTTTGACCAGATTGAGATGGGGCCCATTCTCGTAGGATCTACTAATGCTCTCTGTAATTTCCCTAGATTTGTTTGGCGTGCCAAAATCTACTTCGGAAACTTCCCCATCAAAGTACTCTGCTATGATCCTACTTCTACAAATAAATTCTATCAACTCTTGAGTTGATCTCGTGTCCATGTTTTGCCTGGATATCTTATCCACCACAGGAATATTTCTTGCAACTTCTCTGATGAAACGTTTGTTTGGAGGTACTTTTACGTGAACGTAGTCGTCTAAGATTTCTGCTTTTGGATACAGTACAATGCGAGCTTCAGATTGGGATTTGTACTTACTATGTTTTCGGAAAGGAGAAGCTTCTGAGACTCCGGAGATGGTGACATCTTCCTCGTTACCTATGTAATCCACGTCACCAAACTCATATCCATCAAAACATTCCTTGACTGGTTTCCTGTTGCAAGTTCCGTGATACCAAATAGGATCTGCTATTTTCTTGAGACTCTGAACTTCTATACAACCGTTATAAGCGTAATCAGCGTTCTCTGGGCGACACATAAAACGCTTTAACTTGGCGAATTCGCCAGTTGAGAAAGAAAGAATGAAGCAATCAATATCAGCGTACATCACAGAATTTTCTATTTTTATACTTGAGTTACTGAGGTCCAGATTCATTCCCATGGCTCTTATTATTTCTTCATCCCGCGCGCTCTTTTTTTGTTCAGGCGATATCTCTAGGAATGGGATTTTCCCACGCATTACTCCTTCGTTACGGTCTCCTATCCACTCATCGCCTTCGGCAAGCTCCTGTAATCTGTATTTTATCAGCCTGCCGAAGCGAAAATCACCACCTACCGTTCCATCCAGGTAAATGGAATCCATAAATCTGTAGGTGCCCAACACATTCTTCCTTCATCGCGAGAGATGCGCGTTCACCATAACATGCCTTACTTCCTCTAAAGCCGCACTCGCAGCACCCGCCCCAGCTCCCCCACGATCCCGGCCCGGAACGCCAGCACGCACACCACGAAAATCGCGCCCTGGATCACCGTCACCCACGCCCCGAGCGGCGCCAGGTAGTCCTGCATGGCGATGATCGCCGCCGCTCCCAGCACCGGGCCGAACAGCGTGCCCAGGCCCCCGAGGAGCGTCATCAGCACCACCTCGCCGCTCATGGTCCAGTGCACGTCGGTCAGGGTGGCGATGCCGAACACCATCGCCTTGGTGCCGCCCGCCACACCCGCGAGCATCGCCGACAGGACGAAGGCGAGCAGCTTGTAGGTGTCGGCGCGGTAGCCCAGCGAGGTGGCGCGGGCCTCGTTCTCGCGCACGGCTCGGATCACTTGGCCGAAGGGGGAATGGACGATGCGGTGGATGAGCAGGAAGCCGGCGAGGAAGATCGCCGCCACCAGCCAGTACAGGGTGAGGTCGTCGGACAGGTCGAAGGTGCCGAGCAGACGGCCGCGCGGCACGCCCTGGATGCCGTCCTCGCCGCCGGTGAAGCGCACCTGGAGGCAGACGAAGTAGACCATCTGGGCCAGCGCCAGGGTGATCATCGCGAAGTAGATGCCCTGGCGGCGGATCGCCAGCGCGCCCACCGCGGCGCCGAGCAGGCAGCCCACCAGCCCGCCCGCGAGGATCGCCAGCTCCGGGGCCAGGCCCCACACCTTGGCGGCGTGCGCCGCGACGTAGCCGCCCATGCCGAAGAAGGCGGCGTGGCCGAAGGACAACAGCCCAACGTAGCCGATCAGCAGGTTGAAGGCGCAGGCGAAGAGGGCGAAGCAGAGCACCTTCATCAGGAACACGGGGTACAGGACGAAAGGGCCGGCGATCAGGAAGGCGAGCAGCAGCAGCAGACCGACGCCCTGGGCGCGGGTGAAACCGGCGAAGCCGCGGGGCTCGGCGGCGGGCGGGGTCGTCGGCGGCGCCGCGACGGTCCCCGACGCCGGGATGCCGGGTGCGGACATGGGCGTCAGGCCTTCCCGAACAGGCCGGCGGGGCGCAGGAGCAGCACCGCCGCCATGACGACGAAGATCACGGTGGCGGAAGCCTCGGGGTAGACCACGCGGGTGAAGCCCTCAACCATGCCGAGGCCGAAGCCGGTCACCACCGAGCCCAGGATGGAGCCCATGCCGCCGATCACCACGACCGCGAACACCGTGATGATGAGGCCCGAGCCCATCTGCGGGTTGACCGAGTAGATCGGCGCGGCCAGCACGCCGGCAAAGGCGGCCAGGGCGACGCCGGCGCCGTAGGTGAGCGTGATCATGCGCGGCACGTTGACGCCGAAGGCCTGCACGAGGCGCGGGTTCTCGGTGGCGGCGCGCAGCGTGGCGCCCAGGCGGGTGCGCTCGATCACCAGCCAGGTGCCCAGGCAGACCACCAGGGCCGCGACCACCACCCAGACGCGGTAGCGCGGCAGCAGCATGAAGCCGAGGTCCACCGGCGCGCCGGACAGCTCCGGCGGCGGCGCGTAGGGCAGGCCGGAAGCGCCGAAGGCGTTGCGGAACAGCCCTTCCAGGATCAGCGCCACGCCGAAGGTCAGCAGCAGGCCGTAGAGATGGTCGAGGCCGGCGAGGCGACGGATGGCCACGCGCTCCAGGGCGCCGCCGAGCAGGCCCACGATCAGCGGCGAGAGGAGCAGCGCCCACCAGTAGCCGACGCCGACCCACTCCAGCAGCATCCAGGCGACGAAGGCGCCCACCATGAACAGCGCGCCGTGGGCGAAGTTGATGACGTTGAGCAGGCCGAAGATCACGGCGAGGCCGAGCGAGAGCAGCGCGTAAAAGGCGCCGTTCACGAGGCCCAGCACGATCTGCGGGGCGGCCATCTCGAGCTGGAAGAGAAGTTCGTCGAGCACTTGGGGGCGGGCGATCCGGGTTCGGGGTGGCGCCGGGGAGCGCGGGGTGCGCTCCCCGGGCGGGGTCGGCGGTCGCGGCTCAGGCGCGGACCAGCGGGCAGGCGCCCTCGCCGATGGGGCGGAATGCTTCCTCGGCCGAGGTGGTCTGGAGCAGCTTGTAGTAGTCCCAAGGGCCGCGGCTTTCCTCCGGCGCCTTGACCTCGAACAGGTAGGCCGGGTGGATCTTGCGGCCGTCGGCGCGGACGATCCCGGCGCCGAAGCAGTCGTCGTCGGTGGGCATCGCCTTCATCCGGTTCACCGTTTCGGCGCCGTCGGCCTTGGCCCGGGCCGCTCCCATTTCGGCCGCGACCTTGAGGTAGTGCAGCGCGGCGCCGTAGTTGCCGGCGTGCATCATGCCCGGGTACTTGCCGCCCATGGCGCCCTTCACGCGGTCGGTGAAGGCGCGGGTGCGGTCGTTGAGGTCCCAGTAGAAGCTTTCTGTCAGGATCAGCCCCTGCGCCGCCCTGAGGCCGAGGCTGTGCACGTCGTTGATCGGCAGCAGCAGCACGGCGATCTTGGTGCCGCGCCGGGTCAGCCCGAACTCGGCGGCCTGCTTGACGCAGTTGATGGTGTCCGACCCCGCGTTGGCCAGCCCCACCACCTTGGCGCGCGACTGCTGCGCCTGCAGCAGGAAGGAGGAGAAGTCGGTGTTGCCGGGGAACGGGTGGCGGACGGCGCCGAGCACGCGGCCACCCTGCGCGCGGACGAAGCTGCCGGTGTCGCGCTCCAGCGCGTGGCCGAAGGCGTAGTCGGCGGTGATGAAGAACCACGTGTCGCCGCCGTTCTTGACCGTGGCGCCGCCGGTGGACTTGGCCAGCATCCAGGTGTCGTAAGTCCAGTGCACCGTGTTGGGCGAGCAGGCCGGGCCGGTGAGGTCGGCGGTGGCGGAGGTGGAGTTGAGGAAGACCTTGTTCTTCTCGCGCACCACGCCGTTGACGGCGAGGCCGACCGAGGAGGTCGGCACGTCCAGGATCACGTCCACGCCGTCGCGGTCGATCCACTGGCGGGCGATCGACGAGCCCAGGTCGGGCTTGTTCTGGTGGTCGGCCTGCAGCACCTCGACCGTGATGCCGCGCGCCTCGATCCCGGAATCGCGCACCGCCTGGCGCACGGCGACCACGGAGTTGGGACCGGCCATGTCGCTGTAGGTGCCGGACATGTCGCTCAGCACGCCCAGGCGCAGCACGGGCGTGCCCGCAGTCGTTCCCTGGGCGCGCGCCGGGACGCGCGGGAGCGCCGCGGCCAGCGGCGTCGCGGCGGCGGCGAGGAGGGTGCGGCGGTTGACGCTCATTCGTTCTGTCTCCCTAGACGCCCAGTCGGGCGCTGAGCCGGTCCATGTTCGCGGCCAGCTCGTCGTTGCGGAACGCGTCGACGACGCGGCCGTGCTCCATCACGTAGTGGCGGTCGGCCACGGTGCGGGCGAAGCGGAAGTTCTGCTCCACCAGCAGCACCGTGAAGCCGTCGGCGCGCAGCCGGCGGATCGTGGCGCCGATCTGCGCCACGATCACCGGCGCCAGTCCCTCGGTCGGCTCGTCGAGGAGGAGCAGGCGGGCGCCGGTGCGCAGGATCCGGGCGATCGCCAGCATCTGCTGCTCGCCGCCCGACAGCTTGGTGCCCTGGCTGGCGGCCCGCTCGCGCAGGTTGGGGAACAGTGCGTGGATCGCCGCCACGTCCAGACCGCCGGGGCGCACCACCGGCGGCAGCAGCAGGTTCTCGGCCACCGTCAGGCTGGCGAAGATGCCGCGCTCCTCGGGGACGTAGCCGATGCCGGCGCGGCCGATCTCGTCGGGGCGCAGGGCGACGGTCTCGCGCCCCTCGAAGCGGATCGAGCCGGCGCGGCGGCCGACCAGCCCCATGATGGCGCGCAGCGTGGTGGTCTTGCCGGCGCCGTTGCGGCCGAGCAGCGTGACCACTTCGCCTTCCCGCACCTCGAGGGAAACGCCGTGCAACGCGTGGCTCTCGCCGTACCAGGCCTGCAGCGCCTCGATCCGCAGCAGCAGCGGCGCCGCGTCGGGCGGCGGGACGGCGAGAAGGGCGTCAGGCGGCATGGGCGGCGCCCCCGGCGATGCCCGGGTCGGCGCCGAGGTAGGCGGTCATCACCTCCGGGTGGCGCGCCACCTCGGCGTAGGTGCCCTCGGCCAGGATGCGGCCGCGGGTGAGCACGGTGATGCGGTCGCAAAGGCCCTCGACCACCCTGAGGTTGTGCTCCACCATCAGCACCGTGCGGCCCCGCGCGACGCGGCGGACCAGCGCCACGACGCGATCGACGTCGTCGTGCGTCATGCCGGCGGTGGGCTCGTCGAGCAGCATCACCGCCGGGTCGAGCGCGAGCGTGGTGGCGATCTCCAGCGCGCGCTTGCGGCCGTAGGGCAGCGAGCCGGCGGTGTCGTGGGCGTAGGGGGACAGCCCGACCTCGCCCAGAAGCTCCGCGGCGCGGTGATCGAAGCGCCGCAGCACGGCCTCGGACCGCCAAAAGTCCAGCGAAGCACCGCGCTGCCGCTGGAGTGCGAGGCGGACGTTCTCCAGCACGCTGAGCTGCGGGAACACGGCCGAGATCTGGAAGGAGCGCACCAGCCCCAGCCGCGCCACGGCCGCCGGCGAAAGGCGGGTGATATCGCGGCCGTCGTAGCGGATGGCGCCGCGCGTGGCGTCGAGGAAGCGGGTCAGCAGGTTGAAGCAGGTGGTCTTGCCGGCGCCGTTGGGACCGATCAGCCCGTGGATGGTGCCGCGCGCCACGCGGAGCGACACGTCCGAGACCGCAGCGAAACCGCGGAACTCCTTGGACAGCCCCTCGGTCTCCAGGACGAAGTCCGGCACCCGCCCGTTCCCCCACGCCCTCTGCGGGGCACTCGGCGGCCAAGTTGCCCGCGACGGTGGCGGGGCGCAAGCCGAGGTCGGCCAGGGTGTCACGGTGATCGGGCGTCAGGGCATCGGGATGTTCGCGCGACGGGGCGCTTGGTCGGAGCGGCGGGATTTGAACCCACGACCCCTTGTCCCCCAGACAAGTGCGCTACCAGGCTGCGCCACGCTCCGTCTGCAGGGGCCTTAGCACCCGCGTCCGCCCGCCTCAACCCTCAGGCGGCCGGGTCCCGCGGA
Organism: uncultured Roseomonas sp.; assembly: GCA_964243365.1. GTDB lineage: Bacteria > Pseudomonadota > Alphaproteobacteria > Acetobacterales > Acetobacteraceae > Roseomonas. The sequence continues at coordinate 14,499 of CAXTEL010000019.1, forward strand.
GCGGCGGCGCCGGCGCCGCCGAGCCCGCGCAGGAGCCGCGCGATCTCCTCCAGCTCCGCGAGGCAATCGCGGAGCAGCGCCCGGTGCGCTTCCGCCGGCGTCTCGTCGGCCGCGTCGGACTCCGCCCCGCCGCCCTCGTCGGCGCTCCCCGCCTCGGCGCCACTCCCCTCGGCACCACCCTGGCGCAGCAGCCGCTGCACGCCCTTGATCGTGTAGCCCTGCTCGTAGAGCAGCCCGCTGATCCGCCGCAGCAGGGCGATGTCGTCGGGCCGGTAGTAGCGGCGGCCGCCGCCGCGCTTGAGCGGCTTGAGCTGCGGGAACTTCGACTCCCAGAAGCGCAGCACGTGCTGCGGGATGTGCAGATCCTCGGCGACCTCGCTGATGGTGCGAAAGGCCGACGGGGCCTTTCGGGGGCGGGGGGCGGCGTCCTCGGCCGCAGAGCGCGCGGGGGCGCCTCCGGGCGAGGATGCCTCCGGGGCGTCGGAGTCGGAGGGCATCAGTCCTCGGTCCCGGATTCGTCCTCGTCGCCGGACGGCACGACCTCGCCGTTGATGCGCGCCTTGAGCACTTGGCTGGCCCGGAAACTCAGCACCCGGCGGGGCGAGATCGGCACCTCGATCCCGGTCTTGGGGTTGCGGCCGACGCGCTGCGCCTTCTGTCGGACGCTGAAGGTTCCGAAGGCCGACAGCTTCACCGCCTTGCCGGCGGCCAGGGTGGCGGAGACGCGTTCCAGGACGCTCTCCAGCAGCGCCGCGCTCTCGTTCCGCGACAGGCCCACCTGGGCGTAGATCGCGTCGGCGAGCTGCGCGCGCGTGATGGTGTTCATGGAAGCGGGCACCCCGAGTCACCCATGCCGCGAGTCAACCGGCGCCCCTCGCGCCCGTCAACCGCGCCGGGCGCCGACGCGGCGCGATCGGGATCGACCGTGTCTCCCGCGCCATAGGCAAGCGTGTCGCCGGCGCAACAGTTGGCGCGTCGGGCGCCGGCCGGCGGCTAGTACCGCGCCAGCGCCGCGCCCCAGGTCAGCCCGCCGCCGATCGCCTCCAGCAGCACGAGGTCGCCCCGCCCGATGCGGCCGTCGCGCGTGGCCTCGGCCAGCGCCAGGGGGATGGAGGCGGCCGACGTGTTGGCGTGGCGGTCCACGGTCACCACCACGCGCTCCGGCGGCAGGCCCAGCTTGCGGCCCATCGCGTCGATGATCCGCTGGTTCGCTTGGTGCGGCACCAGCCACTGCACGGCGTCGCGCTCCAGCCCGTTGGCGGCGAGCGCCTGGTCCACCACCGCGGCGAGCTTGGCGACGGCGTGGCGGAACACCTCGCGACCCGCCATGCGCAGCAGGCCTGGGCCGCCGGTGGAGCCGGCGCCACCCTCGACGTGCAAGATGTCGGCGTAGCGGCCGTCGGCGTGCAGGTGCCACGACAGCAGCCCCTGCCCGTCCGGGCCCTCGTCGGGGCCGGCGCGCAGCACCACCGCGCCGGCGCCGTCGCCGAACAGCACGCAGGTGCCGCGGTCGGTCCAGTCCACGATGCGCGAGTACACCTCCGAGCCGACCACTAGGACGCAGCGCGCGGCGCCCGAGCGCATCAGCGACTCCGCGATGCCCAGCGCGTAGATGAAGCCGGTGCAGGCGGCGGAGATGTCGAAGGCAAGGCGCGGCGGCGCGCCGAGGGCGGCCTGGATGCGCGCCGCGGTGGCGGGGAAGGCGCTGTCGGGGGTGGCGGTGGCGACGATCACGGCGTCCACCTCCGCCGCTGCGATGCCGGCCTGCTCCAGCGCCGCGCGGGCGGCTGCCGTGCCCATCGAGGAGGCGGTCTCGCCGGGGGCGGCGACGTGGCGCTGACGTATGCCGGTGCGCTCGCGGATCCAGGCGTCGGAGGTGTCCAGGCCGTAGGCGGCGGCGAGCATGTCGTTGCTGAGCACGCGCTCGGGCAGGTGGCCGCCGGTGCCGGCGATGATGGCGCGCATGGCGGGAACGCTCAGCCGGCCGCGGCCAGCGGCGCGGGGCCGGGCGAAGGCGCCGCGCGCGCCCGCAGCCGGGCCGTGCCCTCGCGGATTTGCTCGTTGAATCGGTAGGTCACCATGTCCATCGCCACGTCCATCGCGTGGGCGAAGCCCAGCGCGTCGGCACCGCCGTGGCTCTTCACCACGACGCCGTTGAGGCCGATCAGCACCGCGCCGTTGTAGCGGCGCGGGTCCATCCATTCGCGCAGCCGGTCCAGCGCCGGGCGGGCCAGCAGGTAGCCGACGCGCGAGGCCACCGAGGAGGTGAACACCTGCCGCAGCAGGTCGCGCATCAGCTTGAGCGCGCCTTCCCCGGTCTTGAGCGCGACGTTGCCGGTGAAGCCGTCGGTCACCACCACGTCCACCGTGCCGGCGGTGATGTCGTGGCCCTCCACGAAGCCGCGGAAGCCCGGGCCGAGGTGGCTGTCGCGCAGGATCTCGGCGGCTTGGCGCAGGCGCTCGTCGCCCTTTAGCTCCTCCGAGCCCACGTTCAGCAGCCCGAGGGTGGGGGTCGTCAGGCCAAGCACGGCGCGCCCGAAGGCGTCGCCCATGACGGCGAACTCGACGAGGTTGCGGCTGTCGTACTGAACGTTGGCGCCGAGGTCGAGCATCACCACGTCGCCGCGCGCCGAGGGGCCGATGGCGGCCAGCGCCGGGCGGCTGATCTCGGGCAGGGTCCGCAACACGATCTTGGCGAGCGCCATCAGCGCGCCGGTGTTGCCCGCCGACACCACGCCGGCCGCCTCGCCGGAGGCCACCGCGTCGATCGCCAGCCGCATGGAGGAGCCGCGCACCCGCAGCGCCGCAGTCGGCTTCATGTCGCTGGGCACGGCGTCGGGCGCGTGGCGCAGCGAGCAGCAGGCGGCCGCGCGCGGACGGCGCGCCAGCAGGCCACCCAGGCGCGCCTCGTCGCCGACCAGCAGGAAGCGCGCGGCGGGGTGGCGCTCGGCCGAGAGCTCGACGCCGTCCAGCACCGACTCGGGGGCGTGGTCGCCGCCCATGGCATCTACCGCCAGCGAGTAGGCGGGCGGCCCGCCCTGCCCGTCCGCCGCGGCGCCCCGCGACGAACCGGTGGTCCCGCGCGGCGGCACGGCGCGATGCGTCCCGCTGCCGTCGGGCGTCAGGTGCGGACCGCGGCCTTCAGGGCGTCGCCTGCCTGCACGACCTCGCGGCCGTCGTAGTGGCCGCAGGCGGAGCAGACGTGGTGGGGACGCTTGAGCTCGCCGCAGTTGGGGCAGTCGTTGTAAGCCTCGGCCCCGAGCGCCTCGTGGCTGCGGCGCATGCCGCGGCGGGAGGGCGAAGTCTTTCTCTTAGGGACGGCCATGTTGCCGGGCCTCTCTCAACGTGTATCGCGCGTGGTGCGGGAAGGCGGCGCCATTACCACCCCCCCTCCCGCATGACAAGACGATGATGGATCGTCCGCCGCCGCCGCGCCGCGAACGAGGCCGTCGCGCTCAGTCGGCCCGGCGCAGCGGAAGTAGCGCGCCGAAGGGGCCGCGATCGGGCTCGCCGGCATCGCGCGGGTCGAGCCTCGCGCCGGGCGCGCGCGGGTAGGGGTCGAGCGCCAGGGACAACTGCTGGGCCAGAGCCTCGCCCAGGTCGAGCACGCCGTCTTCCGCCTCGACGTCGTCCGGCCCCTCGGCCTCGACCTCGCCGAAGGCTTCCTCGGCGGACAGGCCGGGCGGCGGCACGCGCCAGTCCACCGGCTCGTCGATCTCCTGCGGCACCGGCTCCAGCGACACGACGCAGCTCTGCACCACCGCGGCCCGCAGCCGGCCGCGCACCCGCACCGCGCCCCCGGGCTCGGGGCGCAGTTCCAGCCGCGCGTCGAGGCGCCGCACCGCCGGCAGGGCGAGCCGGGCGGCCAGGGCGCGGCACTCGTCGGGCGTGGCGGCGAGCGTTTCGGTGCGCCCCGCCGCCGGCACGGCGGCGAGCGGCAGGGGGCGCGAGAACTCCGGGCGCGGCGACCCCGCCGCTGGTCCGGTTCCGCCGGTCCGCCCGTCGCCGCTCAACGGTTCACGTCCGCCCCGGCGAGCGGCGCGGCGCCGACGCCGGACAGGTCGAGGCGACCCGCCGCCAGCGCGTCCAGCGGCAGCGCGGCGAGCGCGGCTTCCAGCGTCCGGGCATGGGCGGCCAAGCGGGAGGCTTCGTCGCCCGGCGGCCGGCCGCCCCAAACGTTGCGCGACAGCGCCTCCACCAGGGCGGCGTCGCCGGGCGCGTCGGCGGCGGCCTCGTAGGCCCGGGCGCGGCCGTGGAAGCCTTCCCACATGGTGCGCACCCGCTTGCCCACGGACATGTCGCCCACACCCATCTCGCGCAAGTTGGTGTCCATGTCGGCGAACATCGCGTCGAACACCGCCTGGGCGAGCCCGGCACCGCGCGGGTCCGGGTCGAGGCGCAGGCGGCGCACCAGCAGCGCCACGTGCAGCGAGATGGTCTCGAAGCGGCCGTCCAGCGTGTCGGGCACGGCGTGGGCGGCGAACAGCGCGGGATCCCGGGCGGCGGCGACAGCGGCGGCGTAGAGGCCGAAGCCGGCGCGCTCGAACGGCTTGCGCCGCAGCAGGCGGAGCAGGCCCATGCGTTCTCCGTGTCCTGGGGTGGCCCGGCGCCGGGGCGGCACGCCGGGGTCGGCCCGCGGCCGTTGACCGGACGCGGGCGTGGTGGCAATCGCCGGGGAAATGGCCCTCCCCCCATCCCCCGTCAATCGAGCCGTCCGGCGCCGCGCCCGGAAAGCCGTCGCGGCGCTCGCGCTCCTCGCGGGGCTGGGGGGCTGCTCGCTGTTCGCGGCACCGCCGGAGCCGCGCGGCAACCGGATCGACGCGGAGCTGCTGGGCCAGGTCACGCCGGGCGTGCAAACGCGGCAGGACGTCGCCGCGCTGCTCGGCTCGCCGTCCGCCACCGGCACCTTCGACCAGGAGAACTGGTACTACATCAGCGGGATCTCGCGCACCCGACCGGCCCGTACGCCGGGGATCGAGGACCAGCGCGTGGTGGTGATCTCCTTCGACCGCGCCGGCGTGGTGCGCGACGTGCGGCAGCTCGGCGAGGGCGACGCGCGCGACGTGGACTTCGCGTCCCGCGAAACGCCGGTGCCGGGCAACGACCGGACGGTGTTGCAGGCGCTGTTCGGCAACATCGGGCGCTTCGGGGCGGGCGGCCTGGGGGCCGGCGGCGATCAGGGACCCGGCGGCGGCCCCGGCTCGGGTCGATAGCAGGGCGCGCCCGCGCCGACCCCGACGCGGAGCCGGCGACGAGACGGCGGGCTTTCCGGGGCGCGGGTGCCTCCGTCCGGCGATCGCCTCAGGCGCCGCGGGGCAGGCCCGCGACCTCGTCGACGGTGGCCTCCGACTGCACCCGCCGCATCGGCCGCAGCACGAAGACCGCCAGCGCACCCACGATGAAGTTCATCGCGGCCGCAGCCACCAAGACGACGTACCAGCTGCCGGAAGTGTCCCTGATGAGGTTCGCGAACGGCACCAGCAGCGCCGAGGTGCCCTTGGCGGTGTAGAGTAGGCTGGTGTTCACGGTGGCGTACTTCGGCCCGAACGCGTCCGCGCAGGTGGAGGGGAATAGGCTGAACACCTCGCCCCAGGTGAAGAAGATCAGGGCGGCGAACAGGACGAACAGCCAGGGCTGCGAGCCGGTCAGGCCGAGCAGCAGGTAGGACGCGCCGCCCAGCCCGAAGGCGATGACCATGGTGGCCTCGCGCCCGATGCGGTCGGACACCCAGCCGAAGAAGGGCCGGGCGGCGCCGTTGGCGACGTTGTCCACCACCAGCGCCACGGCCAGGACCGAGGCGCCGCCCAGCAGCACCACGTCGCCCACGCCGAAGTCCCGGGCCATCAGCGCCAGCTGCGCGGTGACCATCAGGCCGCTGGACGAAACCAGGACGAACATGACGTAGAGCAGCCAGAACACGGGGCTGGCCAGGGTTTCGCGCGGGGTGAAGCTGCGCGCCGACTGCATCAGGTTCCGCGAGGGCGCGGCGGGGACCTCGCCCGGCTCCGGCGAGCGCAGCAGCGCCGACACGGCGAGCAGAATCGCGCCCTGCACGAGTCCGAACACCAGGAAGGTGTGCTCGTAGCCGCTGCTCTCGATCATCATCTTGATTGGGATGACGGTCAGCGCCGCGCCGGCGCCGAAGCCGGCGGCGGTCAGACCCACGGCGAGGCCGCGCCGGTCGGGGAACCACTTCACGGCGCTGCCGACGCAGGTGGCGTAGATGAACCCGGCGCCGATGCCCGACACCGCGGCCGCCAGGTACAGCAGCGTCAGTGAGGAAGCGTAGGCGTTCAGCGCCCAGCCCGCCGCCACCATCGCGCCGCCGATCGCCACCGCCGCCTTGGGTCCGCGCCGGCCGCCGAGGCTGTCGGCCAGCCAGGCGCCGGCAGGGGTCAGCCAGGTTTCGAGCGCGATGAAAATGCTGAAGGCGCCCTGGATCTGGGCAACGCTCCAGTCGCCGTGCTTCAGGTGGATGGGCTGGACGAACAGGGTCCAACCGTACTGCAAGTTGGCGATCAGCATCATGCAGGCAACGCCGTAGGCCAGCTGCCTCCACCGGCCGGATGACGGCTTGTTAACATGTAAGTTTGTTAACATTGTCTGCCAAATCCTGAATGTTTGCTCACGGATTCCTGTAATGTGGTCGCGCCGTTCCGGTTTCGCCTCACTGCCCCACATTACAGCAAGTCAACCTGGCGCGACCACTACGGCGCGGGCCGGCTAGTACTTGTTCACAACGTCCCAGGTCGTCTCGACCACCGTGCCGCACTGATGCGCTCGCCCCGGCGGCGCCGGTGGCGGCATCGCGGACGCAGGCGCGCAGCGACTGCGGGGATGAAAGCGCGGAGCCCGGCTCTCGGGGTCAGGCGACCCCGGCCCGGGCTCTCGGCCGCATGGCGGCGTAGAGCGCCAGGATCGCCAGCAGGATCACCCCGGCCAGCGCAGGCGCCCGCCAGTCGCCGGTGGCCACCCGGTTGGCGAGCAGCGTCAGGCAGACCAGCGCCCCGGCGGCGGGCACGGCGGACGGCACCTCGAAGCCGCCCCGCGCCTCGCCGGGGCGTCGCTGCAACACCAGCAGGGCGGCGTTGACCAGGGTGAACACGGTCAGCAGCAGCAGCACCGTGGCGGAGGCGAGCTGGCCGATGTCGCCGATCAGGACCAGCGCCACCAGGATGGCGAACAGCGCCCCGATCGCCACGTGCGGCGTGCGCGTGGCCGGATGCACCCGGCCCAGGACTTCGGGGAGGAGGCCGTCGCGGGCCATGCCGAAGGCCAGCCGGGACGCGGTGACGTAGTTCAGCAGCGCGGTGTTGGCGACCGCGAACACGGTGATCGCGACGTAGCCCCAGCCCGGGAACCAGGGCGCCGCGACGGCGGTGACGGCCGCCAGCGGCGAGGGTGCCGCGGCGAGTTCCGCGAAGGGCACCACCGAGACCGCCGTGACCGCGACGGCCATGTAGAGCACGGTCGCGGCCAGCATGGCGGCGACGATGCCGAAGGGGACGGTGCGGGCGGGATCGCGGCATTCCTCGGCGACGTTGAGGCTGTCCTCGAAGCCGATGAAGGAGAAGAAGGTGAGGATCGCCCCGGACAGCAGCAGCGAGGCGGTGACGCCTTCCGGCGAGGGCGTGGCCATCAGGTCCACCCCGCCCCAGTACGGGACGCCCACGGCGATCACCAGCACCAGCCCGCCGAACTCCACCGCCGTGCACACGATGTTGCACGCCATGCTCTCGCGGATGCCGCGGAACACCACGCCGGCCACCACCAGCAGGAAGCCTAGCGCCACGAGCACCGGCGGCGCACCGACCGGGAATAGCGCCAGCAGGTTCAGCGCCACCACGCGGGACTGGGTCGCCACCGAGGTCAGCCCCGAGGCCATCACCGCCAGTCCCACCACCCAGGTCAGCAGCCGCATGCCGAAGGCGCGCTGGGTGACGTAGGCCGCACCCCCAGCGCGCGGGTAGCGCGAGCCGAGGGACGCGTAGCTCAGGCCGGTGAGCAGCGCCGCCACCATCGCCACCGCGAAGCCGAGCCAGACCGCGTTGCCCAGTTCGCCGGCGGCGCGGCCGACCAGGCCGTAGATGCCGGCGCCGAGCATGCCGCCCAGCGTGTAGGCGAAGAGCTGGAAGGGGCCGATGCTGCGTTGCAGCTCGGGCTGGGCCGCCGTCCTGTCGTCGGGACTCGCCATCGCGCTGATCCTTCCGATGCCGCAGCGAAGCGTTCACCCGGAATGCCGGTCTGTCCAGCGCGGAGTCACGGAACCATCCCGAAACGCAGCGCGGACCGTCGGCTCCGAAGGGGTGACGACCGGCCGCGCCGGGGCCGCTCAGGCCGGAACCGGCCGGCGCCGCAGCATCAGCCAGAGCGCCAGCGCCAGCGCCGGCAACGGCAGCAGGTTCACCGCCTCCCATCCCGCGAGGTTGTGCAGGAAGCCCGAAGCGAAGGCGGTGCAGGCCACGGTGCCGAACACGATGAAGTCGTTGGCCGCCTGCGCCCGCACCCGCTCGTGGGACGCGTGCGATTCCGCCAGCAGCGCGGTGGCGCCGACGAACATGAAGTTCCAGCCGACGCCCAGCGCCACCAGGGCGACGGTGAAGTTGCTGAAGCTACGGCCCGAGATCGCCGTGGCCACGCACAAGGCGGTCAGCGCCGCGCCCCAGCCGATCACCCGGCGGGCGCCGTGGCGGCTGATTAGCCGGCCGGTGACGAAGCCCGGCGCGAACATCGCCACCGCGTGCGCCTGGATCACCGTGGCGGAAGCCGGCACGCCGAAGCCGCACAGCATCATCTCGATCGGCGTGGAGGTCATCACGAGGTTCATGGCGCCGTAGCCGGCAGCCCCGGCGGTGGCAGCGACGCGAAAGGCCGGGCGGGACAGGATCTCGCCCAGCCGCGCCGGCACGGCCGGGCGGGGCGGGGCGGGCGGCAGACGCACGAAGCCGAGGAGCGCGGCGCAGAACACCGGCAGCGTCGCCAGGATCAGGTAGGTGGCCAGGAACAGGTGGGGCGCGAGCAGTAGCCGCGTGTGCTTGACCAGCTCCGGGCCGACCACCGCCGCCACCACGCCGCCGGCCATCACCAGGGCGATGGCGCGCGGGCGGTGGGCCGGTGCCACGACCTCGGCCGCGGCGAAGCGGTAGTGCTGGGCGATGCCGAAGCCCAGGCCCGCCGGAACGGCGCCCAGGCAGTACAGGGCGAAGTCGCCGCGCCAAACGCCGTAGCCGTAGATCAGGCTGCCGCCCAGGCTGCCCAGGGCCCCGAGCAGGAAGCCCGGGCGACGACCGAGCCGGGCGAACACCAGCCCGGCCGGGATGGAGGCGGCCATGGTCGCCAGCGCCTGGATGGCGACCGGCAGGGTGGCGAGACCCTTGTTCTCGGCGAGGCTGTGGCCGATCAGCGCGGCCATCGTCACCTGCCCGACGATGGCCGCGTTCATCAGCGCCTGGCAGCCGAACAGTAGCCAAACGTCGCGCCGCGTCGTGTCGCGCCCGACGGCCGCGGTCACGGACATCAGAAGTGGCTCCATCCGCCGGTGGCGAGGGTCACCGGCGCGCCGTCCGCGTCGAGCACCGTGACCGCCGGCGGGCCGGCGCGGAAGCGGCCGACGCGGGTGACCGGGATGTTCGCGGCGCGGGACGCGGCTTCCACCAGGGCGGCGTCGGCGGGATCGGCGGCGAAGATCAGCTCGTAGTCGTCGCCCCCGGTGAGCAGCCGCGGCAGCAGCGCGGGGTCAGCCGCGACCGCCGCGCGGGCAGGTTCGGAGAGGGGGACTCGCGCCGCCTCGACAGCGCAGGCGAGGCCGGCGGCGCGGCACAGGTGCCCGACGTCCTGCGCCAGCCCGTCGGACACGTCCATCGCCGCCCGCGCCGCGCCGCGCAGCGCCCGGCCGAGGGCGAGTCGCGGCCGCGGCAGGCGGTAGCGATCGGCGAGGTGCCCGTCCGGGTCGCTGATCGGCTCGCCGCGCAGCACCAGCAGGCCGAGCGCGCCGTCGCCCACCGTGCCGGACACCCACAGGTCATCGCCGGCGCGGGCGCCGGCGCGGCGCAGCGCCTGACCCGGCGGCACGGTGCCCAGAACCGTCAGCGAGTGGCAGGCCGGGCCGGGGATGGAGGCCGTGTCGCCGCCCAGCACGGACAGGCCGAACAGCGCCTGGTCGGCCGCCAGCCCGGCGGCGAAGCCGGCCACGTCCGCCTCCGGGGTGCCGCGCCGGAAGCCGCAGGTGAGCAGGTAGCCCAGCGGGTCGGCGCCCATGGCGGCGAGGTCGCTGAGATTTCGCCGCAGCAGCTTGCGCGACACCGTGCCGGGCGGGTCGTCGGGCAGGAAGTGCACGCCCTCGACCACCGCGTCGGCCGCCAGCACCAGGGTCAGGCCGGCAGGCGGATCGAGCAGCGCGGCGTCGTCGGATAGGTCCAGCGCCCCCGGCCCGGCCAGGGGCCGGAAATGGCGGGCGATGAGGGCGAACTCGGGGGGCAGCGGCACGGCGGCGCTCAGCCGGGGCCGGCGGCGAACTCCCCGGTGCGCAGGTGACGGGCCAGGGCGTCGAGCACGCCATTGCAGAAGCGCGGCTCGGCGCCGTCGAAGAAGCCGTGCGCGACGTCCATGTACTCGTTGATGATGACGCGCGCCGGCGGCTCGGCGCCGCCCCACATCTCGGAGGAGGCGGCGCGCAACAGGGCGCGCAGCACGGGGTCGATCCGGTCCAGCGTCCAGCCGCTGCCCAAGTGGCCGGCCACGATGGGGTCCAGGGTGTCGGCGTTGCGGGCCACGGCGCGGACGATGTGGATGAACAACGGCACGTCGGCCTGCGGCACGCGACCGTCCTCGTAGCCACCGTCCTCGCCGGGCAGCACGCCGATGCGGTGGCGCACGAACTGCTGGATCACGGCTTCAGCGTTCTCGCCGCCGGCCTCGGACTGGAACAGTGCCTGCACGGCGGCGACGCGAGCCCCCAGGCGGGGGCGTCCCGGCGCGCCCTTCCCGACGGATCGCCTGCGGCGTCCCGGCTCGCCCGTCCCGCTCACGCCGCGCGCTCCCGTCCCGCGTCCGGCCCGGCGCCGCCGGCCAGCTCGGCGGCCAACTCGGACTCCAGCCCCGCGCCGGGCTCGGTCCCGAGGGACCGCGCCAGCGCCAGCTGAGCGAGCAGGGCGTGCGCGGCTTCGGCGCCCTTGTTGTACCGATCCGGGCGCGAGCGCGCCACGGCCTGCTCCATCGTGGCCAGCGTCAGCAATCCGAAGCCGATCGGAGTGCCGGTCTCCACCGCGAGGTCCATGATGCCGCGGCAGCTCTCGCGGCAGATGTGCTCGTAGTGGTCGGTCTCGCCCCGAACCACGCAGCCCAGGATCAGGTAGCCGTCGTGGCCGCGCCCGGAGCGCAGCGCCATGCGCAGGGCGGCGGGCAGCTCGAAGGCGCCGGCGACGTCGGCCGTCTCTAAGCTCGCGCCGGCGCGGGCCAGCACGGCGGTCGCGGCCTCGCGCATGCCGCCCACCACGTCGGCGTAGTAGGGGGCCTGGATCAGCAGCAGCCGCGGCGGCGGGCCCGGCACGCGGGGGGCGGCGCGCTCGGGCGCGTCGAGGGTGCTCATGGGCGGGTTTCCGGGGCTCTGGTCTCGGTGGGGGGAGCGGCGCTGATGGGGCGGGTCTCGACCACGGTGAGGCCGTAGCCGTCCAGGCCGATGATGTGGCGGCGATGGTTGGACAGCAGCACCATGCTCCGCACGCCCAGGTCGCTCAGGATCTGGGCGCCGATGCCGTAGTCGCGCAACTCGGGCTCGCCGCGCGCGCCGTCCTCGGCGGCCACCCGCTCACTCAGCGCGGTGGCGCGCACGTCGCGGATCAGCACCACGGCGCCGCGCCCGGCCTCGCCGATGGCACGCATGGCGGCGTGCAGCTCGGCCGGGCCGCGCGCGCCCGTGATGTCGGACAGGAGGTTGACGGCGTGCATGCGCACCGGGGCGGGGCCGCCGACCGACGGGTCGCCCTTCACCAGCGCCACGTGTTCGCCGTACTCCACCGTGTTGGCGTAGACGATCAGGCGCCAGGGCCCGCCCGGCGCGTCGTCCAGCACGCTCTCGGCGACGCGGCGCACCAGCCGCTCGGTGCGGCGGCGGTGGGCAATCAGGTCGGCGATGGTGCCGAGCTTGAGGCCGTGGTGCTGGGCGAAGGACACGAGGTCCGGCAGCCGGGCCATGGTGCCGTCGTCGTTCATGATCTCGCAGATCACGCCCGACGGGTTCAGCCCGGCCATGCGGGCGAGGTCCACCGCCGCTTCCGTGTGACCGGCGCGCACCAGCGTGCCGCCCTCGCGCGCCGCGAGCGGGAAGACGTGGCCGGGGGACACGATGTCGCGGGGCGGGGAGTCCGGGTTGATGGCCACCGCCACGGTGCGGGCGCGGTCGGCCGCCGAGATGCCGGTGGTGACGCCCTCGCGGGCCTCGATGGAGACGGTGAAGGGGGTATCGTGCCGGGTGCCGTTGCTGCGCGCCATCGGCGGCAGGCCGAGCGCCTCGACGCGGGCGCGCGTCATGGCCAAGCAGATCAGGCCGCGGGCGTGGCGGGCCATGAAGTTGATGGCGTCGGGGGTAGCAAACTGCGCGGGGATCACGAGGTCCCCTTCGTTCTCGCGGTCCTCGTCGTCCACCACGACGAACATGCGCCCCGCGCGCGCCTCCTCCAGCAGCTCGGCCGTGGGGCTGAGGAAGTCGGCGAGCGAGGCGTGGCGGGGAAGCGCGCTCACGCCCCCTGCCCCGCGCGCGGGGCGGGGGCGGGCTCGCCCGCCGCGGCTTCGGCCAGTCGCGCGACGTAGCGGGCCATGACGTCGATCTCCAGGTTCACGCGCGCACCGGGCTGCTTTCCCCCGAAGGTGGTGTAGGCGTGGGTGTGAGGTATCAAGTTCACGCCGAACTCGTCGCCCGCGACCTCGTTGACGGTCAGCGACACGCCGTCCAGGGCCACCGAGCCCTTCGGCGCGATGAAGCGGGCCAGCGCGGCGGGCGCCCGGAAGCGCCAGCGGGTGGAGCCGTTCTCGGGGGTGCGCGACAGCACGTCGGCGAAGCCGTCCACGTGGCCCGCCACCAGGTGGCCGCCCAGTTCGTCGCCCACGCGCAGCGCGCGCTCCAGGTTGACGGCCGCCCCCGGTCGCCAGTCGCCGAGCGTGGTGAGGGAAAGGGTTTCCGCCGAAGCGTCCACCGCGAATCCTTCTGCGTCCATCCCGACCACCGTGAGGCAGCAGCCCGAGCAGGCGATGGACGCGCCGGGGACGGCGCCGTCCAGCCAGCCCGGCGGGGTGAGCAGGCGCAGGCGCATGTCCCGCCCGTCCCCGAGGGGGACGACGGCGGCGACGCGGCCGATCGCGGTGACGATGCCGGTGAACATCAGGGGCGCTCGAACTCGCTGAACAGGTCGGGGCCGCAGGGGGTCGCGGCCACGCGCCGGAACTTGGGGATTTCCGCCAGCGCTTCCACCGGCAGCGGCAGCACGGCGGCCAAGCCGTCGCCGCCCATCACGCCGGGCGCGTGGAACCAGGCGAGCCGGTCCACCAGACCCGCGCGCAGCAGCGCCGCAGCTAGCGCCGCGCCGCCCTCGGCCAGCACGCGAGTGACGCCGCGCGCGGCGAGGTTGCGCAGCAGCGCGTCCAGGTCCAGCCCGCCGTCGGGGAGCGCGGCCACGGCGATCACGCTCGCCCCGGCGTCGGTCAAGCGCCGGACCGCCTCGGCCGGGTGCCCGGGCCGGGTGGCGACGACCACCTCACCCCGTTCGGCCTCCTGCCCGGCGGCCCCGGCCGGCTCCGGCGCGCCGGCTCCCGCCGCGTCAGTTCGACCCCCGCCGGCGAACAGTCTCGCCCCGGGCGGGGTGCGCAGCCGCGCGTCGGCCACCACGCGCAGTGCCGGGCGCGGCGCGTAGCCGGGGATGCGGCAGCGCAGGTCCGGGTCGTCGGCCAGCACGGTGCCCGAGCCCACCAGCACCGCGTCGTGCCGGCCGCGCAGCGCGTGCGCCAGCCGGCGCGCCTCGGCGGAGGTGATCCAGCGGCTTTCCCCCGCGCGGGTGGCGATCCGCCCGTCGAGCGTGGACGCCAGCTTGAGCGTGACCAGCGGCAGCCCCGACGCGAGGCGCTTGCGGAAACCCTCGTTGAGCCGCGCCGCGTCCTCGCGCAGCAGGCCTTCCTCCACGGCGACGCCGGCGTCGCGAAGGCGCTGCGAGCCGTGGCCGTCCACGCGCGGGTCCGGGTCGCGCAGCGCCACCACCACGCGCCGCACGCCGGCCGCGATCAGCGCGTCGGTGCAGGGCGGCGTGCGGCCCCAGTGGCGGCAGGGCTCCAGCGTGACGTAGGCGGTGGCGCCGCGGGCCAAGTCGCCGGCGCGGCGCAGCGCCTCGGTTTCGGCGTGCGGGCGGCCGCCCGGGGCGGTCCAGCCGCGCCCGACCACGACGCCGTCTCGCACGATCACGCAGCCCACGGCGGGGTTGGGCCAAGTGTTGCCCAGGCCGCGCGCGGCCAGCGCCAGGGCGGCGCGCATGTGCTCGGCATCCGACATGAGGAAGGCGGCTTGGCAGCACGCCCCGGCGTTGTCCAGGGTCGGGATCGCCGCGGATCGGGCGCCCCCGGGCGTCAGTTCTCGTCCAGCGAGCCCAGGAAATCCTTGAAGTCGCGCGCTTCGTTGAAGTTCTGGTAGACGCTGGCGAAGCGGACGTAGGCGACCTCGTCCAGTTCGCGCAGCCGCTCCATCACCAACCGGCCAATGTCGCGCGAGGTGATCTCGCTGTCGCCCTCGCTTTCCAGCCGCCGCTGCAGCCCCGAAACGATGCGCTCGACCTGCGCGTCCTCCACCGGGCGCTTGCGGGTGGCCACGCGCAGCGAGCGCATCAACTTCTCGCGGTCGAAGGGCACGCGGCGCCCGTCGGTCTTGAGCACCACCAGCTCGCGCAGCTGCACCCGCTCGAAGGTGGTGAAGCGGTCGCCGCAGCCGTTGCAGGAACGGCGGCGGCGGATGGCGTTGCCTTCCTCGGCGGGACGGCTGTCCTTGACCTGGGTGTCCTCGGTTCCGCAGAAGGGGCAGCGCATGCGTGTCCGCCGGCGGCCGCGCTCAGCCCCGGTAGATCGGGAAGCGGGCGCAGATCTCGCCCACCCGGGCGCGGGCGGTGTCCTCGGCCGCGGTGTTGCCGTCCGGCGCGTTGGCCCGGCCCAGCCCGTCTAGGACCGCGCCGATCAGCCGACCGACCTCGCGGAACTCCGCCTCGCCCAGGCCGCGCGTAGTGCCGGCCGGGGTGCCCAGGCGAATGCCGGAGGTGACCATCGGCTTGGCCGGGTCGAAGGGGATGGCGTTCTTGTTGCAGGTCAGCCCGGCCCGGCCCAGCGAGGCCTCAGCCGCCTTGCCAGTGACGCCCTTGGGACGCAGGTCCACCAGCATCAGGTGGCTGTCGGTGCCGCCGGTGGAGATCGCCAAGCCCTGCTCGACCAGCGAGGCGGCGAGCGCCCGGGCGTTGACGACGACCTGCCGGGTGTAGGCGCGGAACTCCGGGCGCAGCGCTTCGCCGAAGGCCACCGCCTTGGCGGCGATCACGTGCATCAGGGGCCCGCCCTGCAGGCCGGGGAACACCGCCGAGTTGAACCGCTTGGCCAAGGCCTCGTCGTCGGTGAGGATCATGCCGCCGCGCGGGCCGCGCAGGGTCTTGTGCGTGGTGGTGGTGCAAACGTGGGCGTGCGGGATGGGGCTGGGGTAGGCGCCGGCGGCGATGAGGCCGGAATAATGCGCCATGTCCACCATCAGGGTGGCGCCGACCTCGTCGGCCACGCGGCGGAAGCGGGCGAAGTCGATCTCGCGCGAGTAGGCCGAGCCGCCGGCGATGATGAGCTTGGGACGGTGCTCGCGGGCCGCGGCTTCCATCGCCTCGTAGTCGAGGCGGCCATCCTCGCGCCGCACGCCGTAGGAGACGGGGCGGAACCACTTGCCGGACAGGTTCACGGGGGCGCCATGCGTCAGGTGGCCGCCGCCGGCGAGGTCCATGCCCAGGAACACGTCGCCGGGCTCCAGCAGTGCCAGGAACACCGACTGGTTGGCCTGGGCCCCCGAGTGCGGCTGCACGTTGGCGAAGCCGCAGCCGAAGAGCTGCTTGGCGCGCTCGATGGCGAGCGCCTCGGCCACGTCGACGAACTCGCAGCCGCCGTAGTAGCGGCGGCCGGGGTAACCCTCGGCGTACTTGTTGGTCAGCACCGAGCCCTGCGCTTCCAGCACGGCGCGGGAAACGATGTTCTCGGAGGCGATCAGCTCGATGCCGTCCTGCTGGCGTTCCAGTTCCCGCCGCACGACGTCGGCCAGGGCGGGGTCGGTCTCGGCCAGCGACGCCCCGAAGAAGCGGTCGTGGCTGAAGGCGTCGGTGTGCTCGTTCATGCTGGCGGATTCCGGTCGGGGGTCAGCTTGGCGACTCGGCGCTCGTGCCGGCCGCCGGCGTAGGGGGTGGCGAGGAAGGCGCGCAGCGCGTCGAGCGCCACCTCCGGGCCGGTCGTGCGCGCGCCCAGCGCCATGATGTTGGCGTCGTTGTGCTCGCGCGCCAGGCGCGCCGTCGTGGCGTCGTGCACCTGGGCGCAGCGGATGCCGGGATGGCGGTTGGCCGCGATGGAGATGCCGATGCCGGTGCCGCAGACCAGCACGCCGAGTTGGGCACGGCCGCCAGTCACCTCGGCGGCCACGGCGTCGGCGAAGTCGGGGTAGTCGACGCTTTCCGGCCCGTCGGCGCCGAGATCCCGCACGGCGTGCCCGGCCGCTTCCAGCGCGCGCCGCAGCGCCGCCTTCAGCTCCACGCCGGCGTGGTCGGCTCCGAGCGCGACGGTGGGGAGGGCGGCGTCGTCGGGGCGGTCCATGCGCGCTGGATAACACGCCTCGCGGCGAATGCGGAACAACGCCGCCGGCCTTCCCGTCCCTCCGCCGCGCGCCGCGACCGCGGCGGAGCGATGCGCCGCGGTGGCGACGCGGGGCACCGGCGGCGGGCGGCGGGCGGCGGGACTGGCGGGGCCGACCGTTCGCGGCTACGCCCGCGCCCACCCACCGCCGGAACGATGCTCCCCCCATGCCGCTCGACCACCGCAAGCATCTCCCGGACACCGCCACCGGCACCCGGGCGGAAGCGGCCGACCTCGCGCTGTCCGAGCGGCTGGCGCGCCACCGGCACCACCCGGTCGCGCGCGTCGCGGCGGGGCTGTCGCAGGTGGGCGACCAAGGGCCGCTGTTCGGCCTCGGGGCCGCGCTGGCGGGCGGCGGATGGCTGCTCGGGGACCGGCGCGCCGCGCGGGCGGGGGGACGGGTGTTGCTATCCGTGCTGGCGGCCACGGCGATGAAGGGCATGATGAAAGGGCTGGTGTCCCGCACCCGGCCCCACGCCTTGCTGGACCGGGGCCACTACGAGGTCCGCCCGCTCGGACCCGGCAGCGGACCCTGGCACTCCTTCCCGTCCGGCCACACCGCCGGGAGCGTCGCGGCGGCGCGGGCGGTGACGCGGGAGTACCCGGGCGGCCGGGCACCGCTGTACGCCGCCGCCGGGGCGGTCGGCCTCGCGCAGGTGCCGACCGGCGCCCACTTCGCGAGCGACGTGCTGGCCGGGGTGCTGGTCGGGCTGGCGGCGGAGGCCGCGGTGGATCGGGGCTGGAACGCGGCCGTCACGCGCTCGGACCGGCTCGGGTCGCGGGCGGGTTGGTTTCGCGCCCCGGCTCGCCGCTGAGGGAGGCCGGCCGATCCGGGAGCGGCCCCCGCTCCATTCCGCCGCGGCGGTGGTTCCGTCGCCGCGGCGAGCGGCTCGGCTGGCCGCGCTGCCCCGGTGGGGGTAGCCTGCGCCCTCCACCCGCGGCGGTCGGGCCCGGGGATACCGGGCGTCGGCGCGCCGCCGGCCGTGTTCCGCCCACCGGCCGCATTTCGGAGATCACGACGCTTGCCCGACCTCGCCCCGATACCCGTCCCGCACCTCCGCCCCGGGCCCGGTGCGGTGCCGGCGTGACATTCGGCGCGTTTCCGGCCGCCCGGCCGCGCCGCAACCGGGGCGATGCCTGGACCCGCCGGCTAGTGGCGGAGAACGCCCTATCGGTGGACGACCTGATCTGGCCCGTGTTCGTGCGCGGCGAAGACGGCGCAGAGGCGATCGCCTCGATGCCGGAGGTGCTGCGCGTCGGGCTCGACGGGCTGGTGGACCACGTCGGGCGGGCGGCGGCGCTGGGCATCCCCGCCGTGGCGCTGTTTCCCGCCACGCCGGCGGGGCGCAAGGACGCGGAGGGCACGGAGGCAACCAACCCGGAGAACCTGATCTGTCGCGCCGCGCGGCTGCTCAAGCGCGCCTTCCCCGGGCTGGGGCTGGTGGGCGACGTGGCGCTGGACCCTTACACCGATCACGGCCACGATGGCGTGCTGCGCGAAACGCGCACCGGCGCTTACGTGGACAACGACGAGAGCGTGGCCATCCTCGCCCGGCAGGCGGTGGTGCAGGCCGAGGCGGGGATCGACGTGATCGCGCCGTCGGACATGATGGACGGGCGGGTGGCGGCGATCCGCGCGGCGCTGGACGGGGCTGGGCTGGCCGACGTGCGGATCATGTCCTACGCCGCCAAGTACGCGTCCGGCTTCTACGGGCCGTTCCGCGACGCGGTTGGTTCGGGCGGGGTGCTGGGGGGCGGCGACAAGAAGACCTACCAGATGGACCCCGCCAACTCCGACGAGGCGCTGCGCGAGGTGGCGATGGACCTCGCCGAGGGGGCCGACATGGTGATGGTCAAGCCCGGGATGCCCTACCTCGACGTCGTGCGCCGGGTGAAGGAGCGCTTCGCGGTGCCGACCTTCGCCTACCAGGTGAGCGGCGAGTACGCGATGCTGATGGCCGCGATCAACAACGGCTGGCTGGATCGCGACCGGGTGGTGATGGAAGCGCTGCTCGGCTTCAAGCGGGCCGGCTGCGACGGGGTGCTGACCTACTTCGCGGTGGAGGCGGCGCGGCGGCTGCGGGCGGGCTGAGGGGCGGGGCTCACCCCTCCCTCCTCGTCGCAGCCCCGGAGCGCGCCCGCCGCGCCGTTCAGCCGCGACGGCGGCCCGGCGCGCTCGCCGGCACCGTCGCCGGCTCGGGGCGCAGGAAGGCGGCGCGCAACTCGCCGGCCACGAAGCGCTGCGCGTCGCCGGCCTTGCTCAGCGTGGCTGGGTCAGCGCCGAAGAACTCGTGCGTCACCCCCGGGTAGTCGCGCGCCACCACGGTCACGCCCGCCTCGCGCAGCCTTTCCGCCAAGCGGATGCCATCGTCGTGCAACGGGTCGATCTCGGCGGTGACGATGATCGCCTTGGGCAGGCCGCGCAGCTCGGCCCGGCCGTACACCGCCAGGCGCGGGTCCTGCAGGTCGGCGGGGCTGCGGGTGTAGTTGTCCAGCATCCACTTCAGCACCGCCGGGTTCAGCGGCTTGGCGTTCACGTTCGCCCGGTAAGACGGGGTCGTGTTGTCGGTGCCGGCGACCGGGTAGATCAGGCCCACGGCGACGGGCAGGGGCGCGCGGGCCTCGCGCGCCGCCATGGCAACGTTGATGGCGAGGTTGCCGCCAGCGCTCTCGCCCACCACCGCCACGCGCGACGGGTCGGCGCCCATCACGGCGGCGTTCTGCACGCCCCAGACGTAGGCTGCGTAGGCGTCGTCGTGGGCGCCGGGGAACTTGACCTCCGGGCCCTGGCGGTAGTGCACCGACAGCACCACGGCGCCGCAGTCGGCGGCCAGCGCGCGGCACGAGCTGTCGTAGGTCTCGAGGTCGGCAATCACCCAGCCGCCGCCGTGGAAGTACACGATCAGCGGCAGCAGCGGCGCGTTGGCCGGGCGCGGGTTCGGCGCCGGGCTGTACACGCGGGCCGCCAGCGGGCCGCCGGGGCCGGGGATTTCGAAGTCGCGGGTGAAGGGCAGCGGACGCGGCGTCACGGGGCGGCCCAGCGTGCGCAGGCGGGCCTTCACGGCGTCGGTCATGCCGGGCTGGCGGCGGGCCTGGGCGGCGGTCAGGGTTTCCAGCGGCAGGGGCTTGAGCGAGGCGAGGCTTTCCAGCAGGGCCTTCATCTCGGGGTCGGCGCGCCCGGTCGGGTCGGGCGGAGTCGTCGGCACCTCGGTGGCGCAGGCGACGAGGCCGCCGACGGACATCAGCAGGGCGGCGCGGCGGGAAAAGGCTGCCATCGGGAACTCCGGGAATTTGGAAAGCGCGCGGCGGGCGCACGGCATGTCCCCCATTGAACGCCTCCCCTCCCGCGGCGGTTTCCAGCCCTCAGCCGCTGAGGAAGTCCGCAACCAGCGCGATCTGCCCCTCGTCCATCAGTGCCGGCGCGTGGCCGCAACCCGGGATCACCGTCAGCCGCACGCCCGGTCGCGCGGCCATCCGGGCCGCGGTTTCCGGCAGCAGCAGGGCGCTGTGCTCGCCGCGCAGCACCAGGGTCGGCTTGTCCACCAGATCCCACAGCGGCCACATGTCCACATCCGTCAGCGGGGCGCGACGGCCGGGCTCGGCGATCGCCGGGTCGTAGTGCAGCACCAGCCGCCCGCCGGCGGTGCTGCGGGCGCTGGTATCCGCGAGGTGGCGCCACTGCGCGTCCGCGAGCGGGCCGAAGGGGGCGTGGATGCGGCGAAGGTGCGCCTCGACCTCCGCAAGGTCGGCGAAGCTCGCTTCCAGCGACAGGTAGGCGGCGATCGCCGCCAGCGCCGCCGCCGGGATGTGCGGGCCGACGTCATTGATCGCCAGCCGGCGCAGGTGGTTGCCCGGCAGCGCCGCCACCGACATGCCGATGATGCCGCCCATCGAGGTGCCGACCCAGTCGTAGGGGCGGCCGAGGGCGGCCAGCATCGGCGCCATGGCCGCGACGTAGGTGGGCACGGCGTAGAGCGCGCCGTCGGGCAGCCACTCGCTCTCGCCGCGACCGAACACGTCGGGGCAGATCACCCGCCGGCCGCGGGCGGCGAGGCGGCGGGCCAGCGCGTCGAAGTCGCGCCCCGTGCGGGTTAGGCCGTGCACGCACACCACCGGCTCGCCGTCCGCCGGGCCCCATTCGGTCCAGCGCAGGGTGGCGGCGAGCCGCCCGATGGGGCAGCGGTGCGCGCCGGAGCGCGGCGCCTCAGGCGACGCCACGGCGGCGCAGCTCCGCTATCTCGGGGGTCGAGTAGCCCAGGCCCGCGAGCACGTCGTCGGTGTGCTGGCCCAGCAGCGGCGGGGCGCGGTCGTAGCGCGGCGGGGTGTCGGACAGGCGAACCGGGTTGGCGATGACCTTCACCGTCTCGCCCGACGCGTGCGCCATCTCGCGCACCACGCCGCGCGCCACGACCTGCGGGTCGGCGAAGACCTCGGACAAGCGGTTGATCGGGCCGCAGCCGATCTTAGCGGCTTCCAGCACGTCCACCCACTCGGCGGTGGTGCGCGCCCGCAGCACCGGCGCCAGCGTTTCGGTCACCAGGTCGCGGTTCCCGACGCGCGCGGCGTTGGTGCGGAAGCGCGCGTCGTCGAACAGCGCTTCCTGGCCGGTGAGGCGGCAGAAACGCTCGAAGGTGGGATCGTTGCCGACCGAGAGCACGATGTGCCCGTCGGCGGTGGCGAAGACCTGGTAGGGCACGATGTTGGGGTGGTCGTTGCCCAGGCGCGGCGGGTCCTCGCCGGTGCTGAGGTAGTTCATGCCCTGGTTGGCCAGCCACGCCGCGTGGGTGTCGAGCATGCCGATGTCCACCTGCTGCCCGCTGCCCGTCTCGGCGCGGTGGCGCAGCGCGGCGAGCACGCCGATGCAGCCGTACAGGCCGGCGAACAGGTCGGCCACGGGGATGCCCACCTTCTGCGGCGGGCCGTCGGGCTCGCCGGTGAGCGACATCACTCCGCCCATCGCCTGGATCAGCCCGTCGTAGCCGGGGCGCGGCGCGTAGGGGCCGGTCTGGCCGAAGCCGGTGATGGAGCAGTAGATCAAGCGCGGGTAGCGCTCGCGCAGGTCCTCCCAGCCCAGGCCGTAGCGGGCCAACGCGCCGACCTTGAAGTTCTCCACCAGGATGTCGGAGCCTTCTAGCAGCCGGTGGACGACGGCCTGCCCCTCGGGCCGGGAGATGTCGAGGGTGACCGACTTCTTGTTGCGGTTCACGCCGACGAAGTAGGCGCTCTCTCGGGTATTGGGCACGTAAGGCGGCGCGTAGCCGCGGGTGTCGTCCCCTGTGCCCGGACGCTCGATCTTCACCACCTCGGCGCCCAGGTCGCCCAGCATCTGCGTGCAGGTCGGGCCCGCCAGCACGCGGGTGAGGTCGAGCACTCTCAGGCCCGACAGCGCGCCCCTCGTCTCGCTCACGGCGTTCTTCCTTTCCTCGTGCACATCGCGGGAACCATTCCGTCGCGGCCGGTGCCCGCCGCGCCGGGGGCGGCCCGGACGCCGTCGCCGAACCGCCGCGGGCCGTAGCTCGACGCCGAGGGCGGGGCGACTAGCCCGAATTTTCGCCGGCCTCGGCGCCCCCCAGCAGTCGCGGGATCACCCGGCGCGACGGGCGCGCGGCGCCTCCGTCGCGCGGCACCAGCCGCGGCAGCGACTGCATCGCGTCCACCGCGGCCGAGCGGGCGATGGCGCCGGAGCGCACGAAGGCTTCGTGGTTCGCTTCCAACGCCTCGGGGTCGTAGAGGTAGTTCACCATCACGCCGAAGGATTCGCGCATCCCGCGCGCCGAGGTGTTGCCCAGCCAGTTCACCCGCTCCAGCCGCGCGCCGTTGCCGAGGTGGAAGCGCGCCACCGGGTCGATGTTGCCCACCCCGGTGTTCGGCCGCGTCAGGTACTCCGCGCACAGGCGCAGCAACGGCCGTCGCAGCGCCGCGACCCGCGCTTCCTCCAGCCACCAAGTGCCCGACCCGACGGCGTCGAGGATCGCGGCCGGCCCGGCCTCCGCCCCCTCCTCCGGACCCTCCGGCGCGAGCGCCGCCAGGGCGGCCAGCTCGTCGGGGCGTAGCGACTCGATCTGGCCGGCGGCGGCTTCGCGCCCGAGGCGGCGTTCCAGCCAGCGGCGGAAGCCGGGCACGGGCGAGAGGGTGGAGAAGCAGGCGAGCGAAGGCAGTTCGTCCTTCAGCTCCTCCACCACCTGCTTGATGAGGAAGTTGCCGAAGCTGACCCCGCGCAGGCCGTCCTGGCAGTTCGAGATGGAGTAGAAGATGGCGGTGTCGAAGCCCGGCACCGGCTCGGGCGCGGCGTCCGGCGGCACCGGGGCGAGCAGCGGCTGCACGGCGTCGGATAGGCCCCGCACCAGCGCGACTTCCACGAACACCAGCGGCTCGCCCGGCAGCGCACGGTGGAAGAAGGCGAAGCAGCGCCGGTCGGGAGCGAGCCTGCGGCGCAGGTCCTCCCAGCCGTCGATCTCGTGCACCGCCTCGTAGGCGATCAGCTTCTCCAGGATGGCGGCCGGGGTGTCCCAGTCGATCCGGCGCAGCTCCAAGAAGCCGCGGTTGAACCAGGACACGAACAGGTGCCGCATGTCGGCCTCCAGCGCCCGCAGCGCCGGGTCGTCCTTGAGCTGCCCGAGCATCTCGCGCCGCATGGCCACCAGCGCCGCCGTGCCGCCCGGCGCCGCGTTCATGCGCCGCAGCAGCTCCTGGCGCGGCGGCTCGGCCTTCTCGAACAGGTGGGTGGCGCAGGACGGCGTGGGATCGGCGAGGTAGGCCTCCGCCGCCGCGCGTAGCGCGTCCCGGTCGGGGGCGAAGTTGACGGCGAGGTAATGCCGAAAGTCGGCGCGCTCGTGGGGCCCGAGGTCGCGCAGGGCGCCGAGCAGCTCGCGCGCCACCGCCGCGCCGGACGCCTCGCCGCGCCCGCTGAGCAGCGAGGCCGCGAGCAGCCGGGCACGCTCCGGCGGCGGGGTGGAGGCGCCAGGCACGGTCGCGTAGGCCTGGCCGCGGTCGGCGATGCCCGACCACAGGCGCTCGATCCAGGCGCGACCTCGCAGGGTGATCGAGGTGGCCATCGCGTGCTCCTCCGTGGCGTGCGGCCGCAGGTTAGGCCGTCGCGGCGCGGCGGGGGAGTCTCCGTCGGTGTTGCCGGCCGCCGGTGACCGCCCGGGCCGAGGCGTCAGCTGTCGGCCCGGATGTCGTTCTCGCGGATCACCCGCCCCCATTTCTCGATCTCGGCGCGCAGGAAGCGGTCGCACTCGGCCGGCGTCGAGGCGACCACGCTCGCGCCCTGCTCGGCGAATCGGGCGCCCATCTCAGGCTCGCGCAGCACGGCGGTGACGACGGCGTGCATGCGACCCAGGATCGGCGCCGGGGTGCGGGCGGGGGCCAGCAGCGCCCACCAAGTCGGTGCCTCGAAGCCGCCGAACCCCTGGGCGGCGAAGGGCGCGACGCCGGGCAGGAAGTGCGACTCCGCGGCCGTGGTGACGCCCAGCGGCCGCAGCACGCCGGAGCGGACGTGCTGCGCGATGGGCACGAGGTTGGTCATGAACAGCGGCACGTGCCCGGCCACCGCGTCCTGCGCCGCCGGCCCCGCGCCGCGGTAGGGCACGTGGGTCAGCCGGAAATTGCCCTGCTGCTGCAGCCGCGTCATGGCGACGTGCGACAACCCGCCCACGCCCGAGGAAGCGTAGGACAGGCTGTCCGGCGCGCGCCGGGCGGCCTCCACCACGTCGGAGAAGGTGCGGAAAGGAGTGTCGCGGTGGGCGACGAGGCAGAGCGGGCCGCTGGCCACCAGGGAAACCGACGCGAAGTCGCGGGCCGTGCTGAAGGGCAGCCGCATCACCGTCTCGTTGGTGGCCTGCGTGTCGTAAGCCAGCAGCCAAGTGTACCCGTCCGGCGCCGCCCGCGCCGCGTCCGCCGCGCCGATGGAGCCCGAAGCGCCGCCCTTGTTCTCGACGACCACCGGCTGGCCCAGCGCCGCCTGCCAGCGCGGCTGCAGGATGCGGGCCAGCGTGTCCACCGAGCCGCCCGGCGGCCAGCCGACCACGACGCGGACGGGGCGGTCGGGCCAGCTCCCGGCGCCGGACTCTTGGGCGCGGGCGGGCCGGGCCGTGGCACCGGCGACGAGGGCCGCGCCGGACGCGACGATGCTGCGACGTTGCATGGAAATTGTTTCCCTCCCGCGGGCACGTTGACCCGCGCTCCCGCGTTACTCCTCGCGCGACCGGGGCGGAAGGGTCGGCTTGCCCGGGCGCGGGGCTCGTGCGCAAAATCAGCTAGGTCTGCCGGGCGCCCGGCTCCGCACCCGACGGCCCGCGAACCTCGAGGAAGCCGCCTTGCTCGACCGCCCGCACCCGACTCCCGAGGCGCCCACCACCGACTGCCGCGACCTCGCGCGCCGGCTGTCGGGGATGCACTTCGTCGGCGGCCGCTACGTGCCGGCCCGCTCGGGGGCGAGCTTCGCGGTGGTCAACCCGGCCACCGGCGCGGAGGTGGCGCGCGCGGCGAGCGGCGATGCGGGGGACGTGGACGCGGCGGTGCGCGACGCGGCGCGGGCGCAGGCGGCGTGGGCCGGGGTGCCGGCCCGCAAGCGTGGCGCGCTGGTGCACGAATGCGCCGCGCTGCTGCGCGCGCACGTCGAGGAGCTAGCTCGGCTGGTCGCGCTCGAGACCGGCAAGGCGCTGCGCACGGAGAGCCGGGTCGAGGCCAACACCGTGGCCGACGTCCTGGAGTTCTTCGGCGGGCTGGGTGGCGAACTGAAGGGCGAGACCGTGCCCTTCGACCCGAAGGTGCTGAGCGTAACGGTGCGCCAGCCGCTCGGCGTGGTGGGCGCCATCATCCCGTGGAACGTGCCGATGCTGCTGATGGCGCTCAAGGTCGCGCCGGCGCTGGTGGCGGGCAACGCGGTGGTGGTCAAATCGGCCGAGGAGGCGCCGCTGGCGGTGCTGCGGATCTGCGAGCTGATGAACCGCGTGCTGCCGCCCGGCTGCTTCAACATCCTGTCCGGCTACGGGCCGGAATGCGGCGCCCCGCTGGTCGAGCACCCGATGGTGCGCAAGGTGACCTTCACCGGCTCGGTCGAGGTCGGGCGCGTCGTGTCCCGCGCGGCGGCGGCCAAGCTGATCCCGGTGACGCTGGAGCTGGGCGGCAAGTCGCCGATGATCGTGTTCGCCGACTGCGACTTCGACCGGACGGTGGCCGGCGCGCTGACCTCGATGCGCTTCACCCGCCAGGGGCAGAGCTGCACCGCCGCCAGCCGGATCTACGTGGAGCGGCCGATCTTCGCGCGCTTCGTCGCCGCCATGGCCGAACGGGTGGACGCGATGCGGATGGGCGACCCGCTGGACGAGGCGACCGACATCGGCACGGTGATCAGCCGCGGCCAGTTCGAGAAGGTCGAGGCGTTCATCGCGGAGGGGCTGGCGACCGCGGGCGCGGTGGGCCGCGCGTGCTCGTCGCTGCCGACCAACCCGGCGCTGCGCGAAGGGCTGTTCCTGCGGCCGCACGTCTTCACCGGCCTGGGCTCCGACAGCCGCCTGGCGCGCGAGGAAATCTTCGGCCCGGTCGCCTGCGTTTTCCCGTTCGACGATCCGGAGGCGGTGCTGGCGGAGGCCAACGACAGCGAGTACGGTTTGTCCGCGTCGCTGTGGACCAATGACCTCAAGGTCGGGCTGGACCTCGCGCACCGGCTGGAGGCCGGGCTGGTGCAGGTCAATCAGAATTTGGTGGTGCAGGCCAACTTGTCCTACGGCGGGGTGAAATCCTCCGGCCTGGGCAAGGAAGCCTCGCTGGAAGCGATGCTCGAGCATTTCACGCACAAGAAGACCATCATGGTGAACATGGCGTGACGGGGGCTAACACCTTGAACCTGTCGAACAAGAGCGTGGCCGAGCTGCGGACCATGCTGGACAATGCGAGCCGCGCCGGGGCCGTGCCCAAGGCCACGGCGCAGCGCGTGGCCGCGGCGGAGGCGATGCGCGCGTGGGCGCAGGCCGAGCTGGACCGGCGTGGCCCGGCCGTACGCGCCCGGGGCGCCGTGCGTCCGGCCTCGCCGACGGCGGTGCTGGCCGATGCCGCCGCCGAACGGCTGGTGGCCGCCGCCATGCGGGCGCGGGCGCGCTTCGACCTGTCGCCGGAGCGGGCGAACACGAGGACGCCGCACGCGCTCCTGGCCAAGGATGAGGGCCCCAAGCTGGGCGGCCGGGTGCGCTCCAAGCAGGTCAAGCGCAACCCCTACATCTCCTACCGCAACGGCGACCGCATCGCGGAGCTGTCCTTCGTGGTGCGCGACGATGACGATGCCGAGGGCTCCTGGGAAGGCGGGCTGTTCCTGCCCGGCGACCTGGACCCGGCGCCGGGCGCTTACGTCGGGCCCGACGTCGAAGCGGCGGAGGCGGCCTTCTTCGCCCTGCTCGAAGAGATCGCGCCGCCCCGTGGCTGAGCGTCGCCGGGGCCGGCGGCCGGAGATTGGCTGACCCTGGCGGCTAGGCCAGCTGCGCGCCGGGCACGCGCCGCGCCGCTGCGCCGCTTCGCGCTCGGAGCGCTGGTCGGGTCGGCGGCGCTGCTGGGGCTGGGCATCGCGGGGGTGGCTGGCGCCCTGTGGTGGACGCTGCCGGCGCGCGACGGCACGCTCCCGCTCGTCGGCCTGTCCGCGTCGGTGGACGTGGCGTTCGACGCCGACGGCATCCCGCGCGTCACCGCCGCGAACGAGCTGGACGCGGCGATGGCGATGGGCGTGCTGCACGCCCGCGACCGGCTGTTCCAAATGGAGCTGATGCGGCGCGGCGGCGCCGGCCGGCTGGCCGAGATCACCGGACCGGCGGCGCTCCGCCTGGACCGCTTTACCCGGCTGCTCGGGCTCGCACGGCGCGCCGACGCCGACCTCGCCGGCCTGCCGCCCGAGACCCGGGCCGTGCTGGACGCCTACGCCGCTGGGGTGAACGCGTGGATCGCCGCGCGCGGGCGCTTCGTCGCGCCGGAGTTCCTGTTGCTCGGCGCCCCCGAGCCCTGGACGCCGCGCGACAGCCTGCTGTGGGGCAAGGTGATGGGCCTCTACCTGTCGGGCAATTGGCGCACGGAACTGGAGCGGGCGCGGCTGGCGGGCGTGATCCCGCCCGAGCGGTTGCGCGAGCTGTGGCCGGACGACGGGAGCGACGGCCGCGCGGAGGTCGCGGCGCTGCCCGGGCTCGACCGTCTGCTGAGCGCCCTGCCCCGCTTCCCCGGCGACGCGCCGCTGCCCGACAGCGCCTCCAACGCCTGGGCGGTGTCGGGGCCGCGCTCCGTTTCGGGGGGCGCGATGCTGGCCTCCGACCCGCACCTCGGCTTCGGGGCGCCGGTGCTCTGGTACCTGGCGCGCATCGCCCTGCCGGGCGGGCGCTTCCTGGCGGGTGCCACGGCGCCGGGGGTGCCGTTCGTGGTGATCGGCCGTTCCGACCGGCTGGCCTGGGGCCTCACCACCACCCATTCCGACACCCAGGACGTGTTCGTGGAGCGCCCGGTCGGCACCGACGGCTACGAGACCCCGGATGGCCCGCGCGCCTTCAGCACGCGCGAGGAGTTGATCGCCGTGCGCGGGCAGGCGCCGGAGGTCCTGCGGGTGCGCGAGAGCCGGCACGGGCCGGTGATCTCGGACCTGGAGCCGGGGGCGGACGGCGCGGTACTGGCGGTGGGGATGGCCAACTTGGCGCCCGGAGACACGGCGGCGGCCGGGCTGCACGCCCTGAGCCGGGCGCGCGGGATCGAGGATGCACGCGAGGCGGCGGCGCGGATCACCTCGCCCTCGCAGAATCTCACCGTGGCGGACGCTGAAGGGCGGGTCGCGATGTTCCTGACCGGGCGGACGCCGGTGCGGACCTCCGGCGACGGCACCCTGCCCGCGCCGGGCTGGGACGGCGCGCGCGACTGGACCGGCTGGGTGGCGTTCGACGCGCTGCCGCACGTGGTCGAGCCCGCCTCCGGCGCGGTGGCCAACGCCAACAACCGGGTGCAGCCGCGCGACCCGCCGGGGGAGACGACGCCGTTCCTGGGTCGCGACTGGTTCGGCGACTGGCGCTTCCGGCGGATCGGCGAGCTGCTGGCCGCCCGGCCGCAGCACGCGCCGGGCGATTTCGTAGCGATGCAGAACGACGTCGAGAGCCTCCTCGCCCGCGACCTACTGCCGATGCTGCGCCGCGTCCCGCGCCCGGCCGGGCGGGCGGGCGAGGCGCGCGACCTGCTGCTCGGCTGGGACGGGCGGATGGACGCGGACCGATCACAGCCGCTGATCTTCAACGCCTGGGTGCGCGAAG
Source organism: uncultured Roseomonas sp. (assembly GCA_964243365.1). Classification (GTDB taxonomy): domain Bacteria; phylum Pseudomonadota; class Alphaproteobacteria; order Acetobacterales; family Acetobacteraceae; genus Roseomonas. The sequence continues at coordinate 43,664 of CAXTEL010000019.1, forward strand.
CGGGGCGCGCGGCGCTGGCAGCGGGCGGCGTGCCGGAAGGCACCTGGGACCCGTCGCCCGAGTTCGCGGCGTTCGTCCTGAACCCGGACGGACGCGGCGCCCACTGGTGCGGCGCCGAGGGCTGCGACGCGCTGGCCTCGGGAGCGCTGGAGCGCGCCGTGGCGGGGCTCTCGGCCCGCTTGGGCAGCGAGCCGGGCTCCTGGCGCTGGGGCGAGGTGCACGTCGCGCGCTTCGAGCACCCGCTGCTGCGCTTCGTCCCCGTGCTGGGACGGCTGACCACCATCTCGGTGCCGACACCGGGCGACGGCGAAACCGTCAGCCGCGGCGGCTTCCGCGACGGCTTCGCGCACGTGCACGGCGCCGGGCTGAGGCTGGTGGCCGACCTCGCCTCGCCGGATGGGGTGTGGGCCGCGATCGGCACGGGGCAGTCGGGCAACCCGCTGTCCGGGCACTGGGGCGACATGAACGCGCGCTGGGCGGCGGGGCGGGCGGTGGCGCTGGCGGAAAGCGCACCGGCGGCGGCGACGCTGCGGCTGTTGCCGGCGCAGGAATCCGCGCGCTGAGCGCGCGCGATCATTGCCGAGCGGCCCCGGCCACCCGACAATAAGCGTCGCAGATGCTGCAACGCCCGCCGACCCGTCCGCAATTCTTCTACACCACCGCCCCGCTGCCCTGCCCGTACCTCCAGGGCCGCACGGAGCGGAAGGTCGTCACTGAGCTGGCGGGGCCGGACGGCGAGGCGCTGCACGACCGCCTGTCGCGCGCGGGCTTCCGCCGTTCCCACAACATCGCCTACGCCCCGGTCTGCCCGGGCTGCCGGTCGTGCATCCCCATCCGGGTGCAGGTGGCGGACTTCGCGCCTGACCGCGCGCAACGCAAGGTGGCGCGGCACAACGCCGGCGTGGTGGTGCGGGAAGTGCCGGCCAGGGCGACGGCGGAGCAGTTCGCGCTGTTCGGCCGCTACCAGCAGGAGCGGCACGGCGACGGCGACATGGCGGCGATGGGTTTCTACGACTACCGCGCCATGGTCGAGGACACGCCGATCACCACCCGGCTGGTGGAATTCCGCGACGTGCCCGACCGGTTGGTGGGCGCCTGCCTGACCGACGTGCTCGCGGACGGGCTGTCGGCTGTGTACTCCTTCTACGATCTCGCGGAGGAGCGGCGCTCGCTCGGCACCTTCGCCATCCTGTGGCTGGTGCGGCGGGCCGCCGAGCTGGGCCTTCCCTACGTGTACCTGGGCTACTGGGTGCCGCAGAGCCGCAAGATGGCCTACAAGGTGCGCTTCCGCCCGGCCGAAATCCTGTCCGGCGGCGCGTGGCGGATGCTGACCGACGCCGAGACGATGCCCGAACCGTCGGTGTTCCTGCCCGAGACGGTGGGCTGACTCATCCGTCGAAACGGTTGGAGCGCGGGAACCCGTTCGGCGGCATCCTGCCTGCCCCGCCCCGTCCGCCGCGCCAAGTCACTAGCGCGGTCTCGGTGCGCGTGCGGTCGCCCAGCCGCCAAGTCAGCCCTTCCTTGGCCGAGAACACCTTGACGTCCGACAGGCCGCCGTCCTTGTAGCCCTGCAGCGACACGCCGCGGCCGCGCGCCATCTCCGGCACCTGCTCCAGCGGGAACACCAGGAGCTTGCGGTTTTCGCCCACCACGGCGACCGTGTCGCCCTCGACGGCGACGCAGGCGACGGCCGCGTCGGGCGGGTCGATTGTCAGCACCTGCTTGCCGGCGCGCGTGCCGGCGGCGAGTTCCTCGGATCTCGCCACGAAGCCGCGCCCCGAGCGGCTGGCGAGCAGGTAGCGCGCGCCTTCCCGCCACACGAAGCCAGCGATCACTTGGTCCTCGTTGGGCAAGTCCACTATCAGGCGCACCGGCTGCCCGTCGCCGCGGCCGCGCGGCAGCGCGTCGGCGCGGATCGTGTAGGCGCGACCGTTGCTAGCGACGAGGCAGACGCGGTCCGTGCTCTCGGCGTGCAGGCTGAGGAGCAGTGCGTCGCCTTCCTTGAAGCGCAGTTCCGCCTCGGCCGGCAGGTGGCCCTTCTGGGCGCGCAGCCAGCCCTTCACGCTGAGGATCACGGTGAGCGGCTCGCGCTCGGCGTAGGCCGAGGCGTCGAGCGCGACCACGGAGGGCGCCGCGTCCAGCCGCGTGCGGCGGTCGCCCAGCGGGCCGGAGCCGAACCGCTCCCGCGTCGCTTCCAGTTCCTCGGCGATGCGTTTCCAGCGCGCGGGCTCGCTGCCCAGCAGACGCTGCAACCCCTTCCCCTCGGCCGAGAGCTTCCTGTGCTCGCGGCGCAGCTCCATCTCCTCCAGCCGGCGCAGCGCCCGCAGGCGCATGTTCAGCACCGCCTCGGCCTGCGGATCGGTGAGCGCGAAGGCGCGGACCAGCGCCGCCTTCGGCTCGTCCTCCTCCCGCACGATGCGGATCACCTCGTCGAGGTTGAGATAGACGACGAGGTAGCCGTCGAGGATCTCCAGCCGCCGCTCGATCGCGGCCAGCCGATGGGCGGAGCGGCGCACCAGCACAACCTGCCGGTGGTCCAGCCAGTGCCGCAGTACCTGCTTCAACCCCAGTACCACCGGCGTGCGCTCGGCGGTCAGCACGTTCATGTTCAGCGGCAGCCGGCTTTCCAGAGCCGTGGCGCGGAACAGCGTTTCCATCAGCGTCGCCGGCTCCACGGCGCGCTGCCGCGGCTCCAGCACCATGCGGACCACGTCGGTGCTCTCGTCGCGCACGTCGGCGAGCAGCGGGAGCTTCTTGGCTTCCATCAGCTCGGCGATCTGCTCGATCAGCCGCGACTTGGCGACCTGGTAGGGGATCTCGGTGACCACGACCTGCCAGCCGGCGCGGCCCTTCTCCACCTCCCACTTCGCGCGCAGGCGGAAGCCGCCGCGGCCGGTCTCGTAGGCGGCCAGAATCGCCTCCGGCGGCTCCACCAGCACGCCGCCGGTGGGGAAGTCGGGGCCGGGCATGTGGGCCAGCAGCTCGGCCGTGGTCGCATCGGGATTTCGCACCAGTAACAGGGCGGCGCCGAGAACCTCGCCGGCGTTGTGCGGCGGGATCGCCGTCGCCATGCCCACCGCGATGCCGTTGGCGCCGTTGGCCAGGATATTGGGGAACGCCGCCGGCAGCACCACCGGCTCCTGCTCCTCGCCGTCGTAGGTGGCGCGGAAGTCGCTGGCGTCCTCCTCGATGCCGTCGAGCATCGCCGCCGCCACGAGGGTGAGCTTGGCCTCGGTGTAGCGCATGGCGGCGGCGTTATCGCCGTCGATGTTGCCGAAGTTCCCCTGGCCCTCGACCAGCGGGTAGCGGGCCGCGAAGTCCTGGGCCAGCCGCACCAAGGCCTCGTACACCGCGCTGTCGCCGTGCGGGTGATACTTGCCGATCACGTCGCCGACCACGCGGGCGCACTTCTTGAAGCCGCCCGCCGGGTCCAGCTTGAGCTGCTGCATCGCCCACAGCAGCCGCCGATGCACCGGCTTGAGCCCGTCGCGCACGTCCGGAAGCGAGCGGCTCACGATGGTGGACATCGCGTAGGCGAGGTAGCGCTCGCTCAGCGCGTCGGCGAGGCGGGTCTCGCTGACCCGATCCCCCTCGGGGGAAGCCGGCGGCGCCTTCACGTCGTCGGGCATGATCTCTGTTCCCGCTTCGTTCCTGTAGGGCGTTCTAGCATCGGATGCTCGCCGCCGTCACCCGGTCCAGCAGCGCCTCGCGCGCCGCCGGCACCGGACGGTTCCGCGCCCCGCACACGTCGCGCGCCAGGAAGTGCCCGGTCAGCCGCAACCCCGCCACCCACTCGACCGGGCCGCCGGGCGCGTCGGGAGCGAGCAGGAAGTCCGGTAGCGGTAGCAGGCGGTCGGTGAAGGGTGCCGCGGCGTCGGCCGACACGGCGCATCCGGTGCGCGGCGAAACGTGGGTGAGCCCTTCCCGCGCGCCGGTGGCGCCGCAGGCCGCGAGGTCCAGCCCGTAGCCCAGCTCGGCCAGCAGGAGCAGCTCCCAGCGCACGTAGTCGGCCAGCACCGCGGGCGCGCCGCGGCCGAGGTGGGCCAGCACCGGCACCAGGGCGCGGAAGGCGCGCGGGTGCGGCTCGCGCTCGGGGAGTGCCTCGGCCGCCACGGCGCAGGCGGAGGAAAGCAGCGCCAGTGACAGCTTGTCGTCCATCGCCAGCGCCGCGGTGGGGTGCACCAGCTCGCCGGACAGGTTGCCGAGCTGGTCGGCCAGCCGCGCCACCCAGCGCGCTTCCACGAGGTTGCCGGGTTGCCAGGTTCCGACCTGGGCGCGGGAGAAGCCGCCGCGCACCAGTCCGGCGTGGCGGCCGTGCGCCTCGGTCAGCAGGGTCGCCACCGCGCCGCCCTCCCCGTGCGCGCGGGCGTCGAGCACGATCGCCGGCGCTTCCCACTCCACGGCGGGATCAGCCCTCCTCGTACAGGCCGATGGCGCGCAGCCGGGCGCGCTCGTCGTCCCAGCCCGGTCGCTCCTTGACGTTGAGGAACAAGTGGACGCGCCGCTCCAGCAGCCGCATCAGCTCCTCGCGGGCGCGACGGCCGATCTCCTTCACGCGGGAACCGCCGTCGCCGATCAGGATCGCCTTCTGCGTGGCGCGCGCCACGTAGATGGTGCAGTCCACCCGAACGGAGCCGTCGCGCCGCTCCTGCCAGGACTCCGTCTCCACGGTGGCGTGGTGCGGCACCTCCTCGTGGGTTTGGCGCAGGATCTGCTCGCGCACGATCTCGGCGGCCAGCATCCGCTCGTTGAGGTCGGACAGCTCGTCCTCGGGGAACAGCCACGGCCCGACCGGCGCGGCCTCCGCCAGCTTGGCGGAGAGACGGTCCAGCCCGTCGCCCTTCTCAGCGCTGACCATGAAGGTTTCGGCGAAGGAAAGCTGGTCGTTCAGCGCGGCGGTGAGCGGCAGCAGCCGCTTGGTGTCCAGCAGGTCGGTCTTGTTCAGGATCAGCCACAACGGCGGCCCGCCGCGCTTAAGCCCGTCCACGATGGCCTGCACGCCCTCCGTCAGACCGGCGCGGCTGTCCACCACCAGCAAGGCGAGGTCGGCGTCCTGCGCGCCGGTCCAGGCGGCCTGCACCATGGCGCGGTCCAGCCGGCGACGCGGCCGGAAAATGCCCGGCGTGTCGGTCAGCACCACTTGCGAGCGGCCGAGCATCAACACCGCCCGCACCCGGAAGCGCGTGGTCTGCGGCTTGGGTGAGACGATGGACACCTTGGTGCCAGCCATCCGGTTCACCAGCGTGGACTTGCCGGCGTTCGGCGCCCCGAGCACGGCGGCGATGCTGGCGCGGGTGGGTTCCTCCGTCCCCGTCGCCGCGGCGGACCCATCGTCGCGGGGCGCGTCAGGCACGCCACTTCTCCGCGTCCAGGCCGGCCAGCCAGCCCTCGGCGGCGGCCTGCTCGGCGGCGCGCTTGTTGTCGCCCACCGCCTCGGCGGAGCGGCCGCCGGCGCGCACCGACACCCGGAACACCGGCTGGTGCGAGGGGCCGGTGGTGGCGTCGGTGCGGTATTCCGGCAGGCCGAGGCCCCGGCCCAGCGTCCATTCCTGCAGTCGGCTCTTGGCCGACATCGGCGGCGTCGGGTCGGCGGCCACCATGACAGACCATTCGCGGCGCACGAACCGGCGCGCCGCGTCCAGCCCGCCGTCGAGGTACAGTGCGCCGATCAGCGCCTCGGTGGCGTCGGCCAGCACGTTGGCGCGCCCCCGAAGCCCAGTACGCCCCTCGGCGGGGGGGATGCGCAGGGCCGGCGAGAGCCCGATCGCCTCGCCCACCCGGGCCAAGGTGTCGGCCGCCACTAGCACGCTCATGCGCTTGCCCAGCTCGCCCTCGCGCTCGCCGGGGAAGCGCTCGCCCAGCCATTCCGCGATCAGCAACGCTAGCACCCGGTCGCCGAGAAATTCCAGGCGCTCGTTGCTGTCGAGCTGGCGGCGCTTCGCGTCGGCGGCGGAGCGATGGGTCAGTGCCTGGGACAGCAGCGCGGGATCGGCGAAGTCGTGGCCCAGCCTGCGGGCGAAGTCGGTCATAGGAAGGAGGGCGGCCTCATCGCACGCCGTTCAGCAGCCGTCCCCAGCGCACGGCGAAGGGCCAGGCCCAGACCTCGTACCAGCTGGCCGAGCCGTCCCAGGAGAAAAATAGGAACTCCGCCCGGCCGACGAGGTTCTCCACCGGCACGAAGCCAACCCCGCTCGTGGCCCGGCTGTCGAGGCTGTTGTCGCGGTTGTCGCCCATCGCGAAGAGGTGGTCCGCCGGCACCAGGAACTCGATGGTGTTGTCGAACGGCCCGTCGTCGGAAGCTTCCAGGATGTCGTGGGTGCGGGGCTGGGAACCGGGGCTGGCCGGCAGGGTCTCGCGGTAGCGGCGCACGGTGATCCGCGGCCCGTCCCCTTCCACCATGTAAGGGCCGGCGGGCTCGCGCCGCACCGGCGTGCCGTTGACGAACAGCGCGCCGCCGCGGACCTGAATGCGGTCGCCGGGGAGACCCACGATGCGCTTGATGTAGTCGGTGACGCCGTCGCGCGGCAGCTTGAACACTGCCACGTCGCCGCGCGCCGGCAGCGAGCCGAACAGCCGGCCCGAGAACAGGTTGGTGCCGAACGGCAGCGAGGCGCGGGAATAGCCGTAGGCGTACTTGGACACGAACAGGTAGTCGCCCACCAGCAGGGTGGGGATCATGCTGCCCGAAGGGATGTTGAACGGCTCGAAGGCGACCGTGCGTATTCCCACGGCGATAAGGCCGGCGTACAGGACGGTCTTGACCGTCTCAGCCCAGCCGCCTTGCTGCGCCTTCTTCTTCGCTACGGTACTCAAGGGAAGTGGGTCCGCCTTCGTGCGACGCGGGACGGGTCGGCCCGGCCCCGGATAGAGCCCCCCGACCCCCACACTGTCAAGGAAGCGTCCCGGTCCCGGGACGCGGTGGCGGCGGGAGCGGGCCCAGCGGCAGCGGCACCGCGGAGATGACCACCACTGCCTCGGCGTAGGGCCACTCGTCGGTCATGGTGAGGCTGACCTGCGCGCCCATCCCGGGCGGGGTGATCGCCCGCAGGCGCGCCGCCGCGCCCCCAGTCATGCGCAGGGTGGGCTGGCCGGTGCCGAGGTTCGCCACGCCCAGGTCGCGCCAGAACACGCCGGCGCGGAAGCCGGTGCCCAGCGCCTTGGAGGCCGCCTCCTTGGCGGCGAAGCGCTTGGCGTAGGTAGCGACGCGCGCCCGGCCTTCGGCGCGCGCCTCGGCCCGGCGTCGCTCGACGGCGGTGAAGACGCGGGCCAGGAAGCGTTCGCCGTGCCGCTCCAGCACCCGCTCGATCCGGCGAATGTCGACCACGTCGTTGCCCAGCCCCAGGATCAAGCGCACCTCACCCCTTGGCGCGCTCCACCTGCTCGATGCCCGGACAGGCGCGGATCGCCGCGATCACGCCTGACAGGTGGCGCAGGTCCTTCACCTCCAGGTCGACGTTCAGCTCGGTGAAGTCGGCGGCGCGGTGGAGGAACTTCAGCGACTGTATCTTGCCGTGCTGCTTGGCGATGGCGATGGTCATGCCCGCCACCGCGGCGTCGTCGTTGCCGGTGATGATGGCCAGCCGCGCGACGTGCTCGCCGCCCGCCCCCGCTTCCTGGTCCCAGTCGACGTCGATGAAGCGCTCCGGCGTGGCGGCGAAAGACGCCAGCGTGGAGCACTGCCCGTTGTGGATGGTGACGCCCTTGCCGGTGGACACGATACCCACGATGCGGTCGCCCGGCACCGGGTGGCAGCAGCCGGCGAAACTGACCACCATGCCGGCGACTAGGCCGGTGATGCCGTAGGCCGCCTCCGGCCGCCGCGCCTGCCGCGTTGGCACCACCGTGCTGCCCGGCTTGCCGCGCGCCTGGGAAACTGGCAGCCCCTCGTGCGCGGCGCGCGGCGGTCCGCGCAGCTCCGGCACCGCGGCCAGCAGCACGTCGCGGGCGGAGATGTTGCCCATGCCGACGGCGGTGCACAGCTCCTCGAAGCCGGGCTGCTTGAGCGCGCGGACGGCCGGCTCGGCGATGCGCTCGGAGAAGTCGAGCCCTTCCTGGCGGAACACCCGGGCGATGGCGCCGCGCCCGTTCTCGCGCGCCTCCTCCCGCTGCTTGGCGAGCACGAAGCGACGAATGCGGGCGCGCGCCTTGCCGGTGACGACGAAGCGCTCCCAGGCCGGATTGGGCGTGTTGCCGCGCGCGGTGATGATCTCGACCTGGTCGCCGTTCTCCAGCGGGTGGCGCAGCGGCTTGATCTGGCCGTTAATCTTGGCGCCGACGCAGCGATCGCCAATCTGGCTGTGCACGGCGTAGGCGAAGTCCACCGGCGTCGCGCCGCGAGGCAGCGCGATCAGGTCGCCCTTGGGCGAGAAGCAGAAGACCTGATCTTGGTGCAGGGCGAGCTTGGTATTCTCCAGGAAGTCCTGGGCCTCGCCGGCGCTCTCGAGGATGTCGAGCAGGTCCTTGACCCAGGGGTAGCGACGGCGGGGCTGCGCGCTGCCCTCCGGCCCCTGCTTGTAGATCCAGTGCGCGGCGACGCCGAACTCGGCGACCTCGTGCATCCCCGGCGTGCGGATCTGCACCTCGATCTTGGCGTTGTGCCGCTCGGGCACCGTCACGCCGGTGTGCAGGGACTGGTAGCCGTTGGTCTTGGGGGTGGAGATGTAGTCCTTGAAACGGCCGGGAACGACGCGGTAGGCGCCGTGCACAGCCCCCAGCGCGGCGTAGCACTGGCCCTTGTCGGGCACGACGACGCGGAAGGCCATGATGTCCGAGAGCTGCTCGAACTCGACCTTCTTCTCGTGCATCTTGAGCCAGATCGAGTAGGCGGACTTCTCGCGTCCCTGCACGTCGAGCACCGGCACCGTCGCCTCGCGTAGCTTCAGGCGGATGTCGTCGGCAACCTCGGCGATCAGGTCGGCGCCCTGGCCGCGCAGGAAGGCCAACCGCGCGTTGATGCTGGCCCAGGCGTCGGGCTGCAGCTCGCGGAAGCAGGTGGATTGCAGTTCGGCCCTCAGCGCTTCCATGCCGATCCGTTCGGCCAGGGGCGCGTAGATCTCCATGGTCTCGCGCGCCACGCGCTGCCGCTTCTCGGATTTCTCGACGAAGTGCAGCGTGCGAACGTTGTGCAAGCGGTCGGCGAGCTTGACGAGCAGGACGCGGATGTCCTCGCTCATAGCCAGCACCAGCTTGCGGATGTTCTCGGCCTGCTTGGTGCGCTCGGACTGTAGCTCCAGCCGAGTGAGCTTGGTGACGCCGTCCACCAGCTTAGCCACCTCGGGGCTGAAGCGGCGCTCCAGCTCGCGCAGCGTCAGGCCGGTGTCCTCGACGGTGTCGTGCAGCAGCGCGGTGGCGACGGTGGCAGCGTCGAGGCGGTAGCCGGCCAGGATGCGCGCCACCGCAACGGGGTGGCCGATGTAGGGCTCGCCGTTCTCGCGGCGCTGGCCGGTGTGGGCGGCGCGGGCGGTCTCGAAGGCCCGCTCGATCAGCCCCCGATCGGCCCGCGGGTCGTAGTCGCACACCAGGTCGGCGAGCTCGGCGCCCTCTTCCTCGCCGACGGCCTCCCCGGGCAAGCGGGAGGCGGGCGCGGCCGACACGCCCTCGGGCGCGCGCGCCATCCAGTCCCGGTCGGAACCGTCGGCCCTCACGCCCTCCCCTTCACGCCGGGACCATCAGCGTCGGGCGCCGCCGCCCAGCTCGGCGGCGATCGCCGCCTCGATGTCGTCGGTGCCGGCGTCCTCGATGCCCATGCCGGCCTCGTTCGCCTCGTTCTCGTTGACATCCATAACGCCGAAGATGTTCTCGTCGGTGGCGATCAGGTCGATCACCTCCTCCTCCACCGGCTCCGGCTCGGGGGCGCGCAGCAGCGACTTCACGATATCCTGCTCCAGCGCGTCGAGGTCGAGGGTCTCCTCGGCGATCTCGCGCAGCGCGACGACGGGGTTCTTGTCGTTGTCGCGATCGATCGTCAGCTCCTCGCCGCGGCTGACGTTGCGGGCGCGCTGGGCCGCCTTGAGCACCAGCTCGAAGCGGTTGGGGATGCGGACGATGCAGTCTTCGACCGTGACTCGAGCCATGGTGGTACCAGTGCGCTGTTCGGGGCACACCTATCTACGGATCGCGCCGCGCGATCGCAAGGCCGGAGCCCTCGCGGCGCCGGAGCGCCCGCATCCCCGGCCCGCTCGGAACCGGGACCGGCGCGCGCTCAGAGCCTCCGCATGGCGACCGGCGGCAGCGCGGCCAGCAGCGCGGCCACTCCTTCCCCGCTTTCCGGGTGCGTCCAACCCGGCGCCACCTCGGCCAGCGGCACGAGCACGAAGCGCCGCAGCCGGGCGCGCGGATGCGGCAGCACCGGGTCCGGCGACGCGCGGACGATGCTCCCGACCGCGACGATGTCCAGGTCCAGCGTACGCGGCGCGTTGGGGCGAGGTCGCGCCCGGCCCGCCGAGTCCTCGATTCCATGCAGCGCGCGCAGCAGCGCGGCCGGGTCGGTCGTGCCGCGCAGCCGGGCGATGCCGTTCACGTAGGGGGGCGCCGCCGGATCAGGCGGGTCGGGCGGGGTTTCCCACCAGCCCGACAGCGCCCGCAGCCGCAGGCCGAGCAGCCCGTCCAGCGCGGCCGCCGCGCGGCGGCAGGTTTCGAGCGGCGGAGTGCCGTCCGCCCCCGGCAGGTTGGCGCCGAGCGCCACGAGCGTGTCCCCGAACACCTGGAAACCCCTCCGCGGCGGTGCTAGCCGCCCGTCCCATGCCTATCCCCGATATGTCCGGTGTCGCCACCGATCCCGGCCGCGACTGCCCGTTCTGCCCGCGCCTGGTCGCCTACCGCGAGGCCAACCGCGCGGCGCACCCGGAATGGTGCAACGCGCCGGTGCCGTCGTGGGGGCCGCGCGACGCGGGGCTGCTGGTGCTCGGCCTCGCCCCCGGCGTGCGCGGTGCCAACCGCACCGGACGACCGTTCACCGGCGACTACGCCGGCCGGCTGCTCTACGCCACGCTCACCGCGCACGGCTTTGCCCGGGGCGAGTACGCCGAGGACCCGGCCGACGGATTGGAGCTGCCGGGCTGCCGGATCACCAACGCCGCGCGCTGCGTGCCGCCGCAGAACCTGCCCACGCCCGCCGAGGTGCGTACCTGCAACCAGTTCGTGCGCGCGGAGCTGGCCGCCATGCCGAACCTGCGGGTGGTGCTGGCGCTGGGCACCGTGGCGCACGACGCGCTGCTGCGCGCCCGCGGCCTGCGGCTGGCGGCGCACCGCTTCCGGCACGGAGCGATGCACGAGCTGCCGAACGGGCCGGTGCTGGCGGATTCATACCACGTCAGCCGTTACAACACCTCGACCCGCCTGCTGACGCCGGCCATGTTCGACGCCGTGGTGCGCGCGATCGCCGAGCGGCTGCGCGCTGCTCAGCCGTAGCGCTGCTCCAGCCACGGGTCGCCGCGCTCGTGGTAGCCGCGAACCTCCCAGAAACCAGGGCGGTCCACGGCGAGGAACTCGACCCGGCGCAGCCACTTGGGGCTCTTCCA
>CAXTEL010000020.1:0-54303 GCA_964243365.1 uncultured Roseomonas sp.
CGGCGCTGCGCGACCTGGCGCGCGCGCTCGGGAAAACAGACTACGGGCGGTATCTACTCGCCCTGCAGACGGAGAGCATGTCTGGATGAGTGACGTCACTTCTCATGTGAACGATCTGCCTGAAGGAGCCGAGGTAATCACCGAGCTTTGCTCCCCCAAGCTAAGCGTTTGGCGCTTGCCGCTCGCTGGTTTGCTGCTGCTGGAGCCCGCTCGCTTTGGCGATCACCGAGGCTTCTTCTCCGAGGCGTGGAACCGCGCCGACTTCCTGCGAGCCGGCATTTCGACGGAATTCGTGCAGGACAATCATAGCCTGTCGCGGGAGGTAGGCGTGGTACGCGGACTGCATTTCCAGGTCGCCCCTTCCGCCCAGGGCAAACTGGTACGCGTACCGCGCGGCGCGATCTGGGACGTGGCGGTCGACCTGCGCGCCGGCTCGTCAACGCGGGGGCAATGGGCTGCAGCGGTGCTGAGCGCGGCGAACTGGCGGCAGCTCTGGATCCCACCCGGCTTCGCTCACGGCTTCTGCACGATCGAGCCGGACAGCGAGGTGCTGTACAAGGTGGATGCGTCCTACGATGCCGGGGCCGACCGCGGCTTAGCCTGGGATGATCCCGAACTGGCGCTGCCCTGGCCGGTCGAACCGTCACTCGCCGTGCTGTCGGACAAGGACCGGCGCCAGCCGCGGCTGCGCGAGGTGGGTGACCCATTTCCCGTCGCTTCCCGCGACTTCGTCGCAGCGTGAGCCGGCCTTGGCGCGTTCTGGTTGCCGGCGGGTCGGGGCAGGTCGCGACCTGCCTGCGGCGGGCTCTGCCGGCCGCGGGGATGGAGGCTATCGTGGTTGGGCGGCCCGTTTTCGACTTCGACCGGACAGCCACGGTCAGCGCCGCGGTGGTGGACGTGCGGCCAGACGCGGTCGTGAACGCCGCGGCCTGGACCGCGGTGGACGCGGCCGAGGCGGACGAGGCGGCTGCCAGACGCGTCAATGCCGAGGGCCCGGATATCCTGGCCGCGGCTTGCGCGCGCATGCCGGTGCCGCTGCTGCACCTGTCCACGGACTACGTGTTCGACGGCCGCAAGGGTGCGCCCTACACTGAGGATGACGCGCCGAACCCGCTCTCCGCCTACGGCCGCACCAAGCTGGCCGGCGAGGTCGCGGTGCTGGACGCGCATGAGCAGGCGATGGTGTTGAGGACCTCCTGGGTGTTCGCGGCGCGGGGCAGGAACTTCATGCGGACCATGCTCGCAGCCGGGGCCGCCCGTCCGGTGCTGCGCGTCGTGGGCGATCAGCAGGGCTGCCCCACCGCGGCACCGGACCTAGCCGACGCGATTGCTGCGATCTTGGCCAGAATTCGGGACGAGGGTTGGCACAATTCGCACAGGGGGATCTTCCACGCCGCAGGTGCCGGCACCACGACTTGGCACGGCTTCGCGAAGGCGATCTTCGAGGCCGCCGCGTCGCGTGGCGGACCTAGGCCCGAGGTGCTGGCGATCGGGACGCGCGACTGGCCGACCCCGGCGCCGCGGCCGGCGGACGCGCGGCTCGACTGCGACAAGCTGCGCCGGGTGCTGGGCGTTGCCCTGCCGTCTTGGCGAGATGGGCTGGCGCGGGTGGTGACGGACCTCGCACTCGACGTCGTCCCGTCGAGACCGTGACTCCGGGATGAGCCGTATTCACGAGGACCTCGCGTTCAGGAATTCACACCACCTCACTTGGCTCCCGCCTAGCGAAGTTCCGGAAAGCGCGCGGGGCCGATGGTGCCGCATCCGCCTGCTCGGACTGCCCGACATCCGGGATACACCCCTCGTGCTGGACTTCGAGGCGGCCGATGGTGAGAGCCTGCATCGCAGGACGTACATGCGGCGGGTTCGCTGGCCTGGTGCGCCCCAAGTGCGGTACGAGGCGATCCAGCACGTCCCGTTCGATGCGACGGTCCTGCAGATCGGTATCATAAAGCGTGACATCGAGACCAGCGGCAGCCGCGTGGAGTTGAGGCCGCTGGGTCAGTTGCGGGCTGCGGCCCAGCTTGTGGCGCGTAACCCGAGCATCCTGCTGCGCATCTTGCGGGGAAAGGAGAATAGGTCGCGACTGCCGATGCGCAGGCTCCTCGCCGAAGCGGTCACGGCCAGCGACGTGCCCGCGCGGTACGCGCAGTGGATTCGGATGTTCGACACCTGGGAGGCCGACGACCTGCCGGCGCCCGTGAGTGGGAAGGTGCGGATCGGTGTGTTGGTATGGCACTGCGACCAGGCGGCTCGGGCACCTCTCGCAGCGAGCGTGCGCAGCGTGGAGCAGCAATTCTCCCCCGTGCCCTGCGCCACGGTCACCGACCCCACGACTTGGCAGGAACTCGCCACCGGCCTGAACTGCGACTACGTGCTTTTGTTGCAGGCCGGGGAGGTCCTGCCCCGCCATGCGTCGCGGCTGATGGCGCGGCAACTTCACGAGCTCGGTCGGCCGGCCATGGCCTGCGCGGACGAGGACGCGCTTTCCCTGGGCGGCGAACGCCGTGACCCGAGCTTCAAGCCGCGGCCCAACCGCGCGCTGATGCTCTCGGGCACCCTGACGCGCGGCAGCTGGCTAGTGCGGCGCGACGTGCTGACGCGTCCCTTCGTCGAGCAGTTGGAGGCGGGCTGGGCCGAGGCGCTGCGGCTCGATCTCTGGCTGCACCTGCACGAGGCCGACAGCGCGCCCTTCTCCGAGCGCATACCCTTCGTGCTGGCGCACCGCCGACCCGACGCGGAGACGGCGCCGCCGGCGCTCCTGGCCGACGTCGCCGACCGGCACCTGCGGCGCGCCGGCCTACCAATGCGGGCCAGCCCCGCCCGTCCGCTCCGCATCGACACCGGGGCGACCGCACAGTCGGCGAGCGTCTCGATCATCATACCCTCGACCCTGCGGGCAGAGCACACCCCACACTGCGTCCGCGCGGTGCTGACGGGAACCGCCTATGCCGAGCTCGACGTCACGCTCGTGGTGTCCCAGCCCGCTCCCCCCAGCGCCGAGCAGCTCTCCTTGGTGGCGTCGCTGAACGGGATCGGAAAGCTGACTCCCCTGTTCCTGCGGGATGACGACTTCAACTTCTCCCGCGTCAACAACCGGGCGATCGCCGCCACGCGCGGCGACATCGTGTGCCTGATGAACGACGATGTGCTGCCGCTGCGGCCGGACTGGCTCGACCGCATGATGGCCCACCTCGCCGACCCGCATGTCGGGATCGTCGGGGCGCGGCTGCTCTACGCCGACGGAACGCTGCAGCACGGCGGCGTGCTGATGGGCATGTCGGGGCTGTGCGACCACGCCAATCGCCACCTGCCGATGGACGAGCCCGGCTACGGCTGGCGAGCCGTGCTGGCGCAGGAGTTCTCGGCGGTGACGGCGGCGTGCATGCTGGTGCGCCGCAGCGTGCTGGAGGAGGTTGGCGGCCTGGATGAGGGCTATCCCAGCGCCTACAACGACGTGGACCTGTGCCTGAGGGTCCGTGAGCGCGGCCACGCCGTGGTCTACGCTCCAGATGCCGAGTTGACTCACCTCGAATCCAAGACCTACGGCGGCCACTACGACGGCGAGCGAGGGGCATTCCGGGCCGTGGAGGAGGAGCGCCTGCGCTCGCGCTGGGCGGAGTGGTGCCGCTCCGACCCGTTCCACAACCCGAACCTGAGCCTCGAGTACCGGCGCGAGTGGACGCTGGCCTTCCCGCCGCGCGTGGACCGGCCGTGAGGTCGCGGCGTTGGGTCTCGCGATCACCTACAGGTCGGCCGCCACTCCGGTGTGCCCGAGCGGGTGGCGGCCGTGGGTCACGCCTCGGCTTCTAACCCAGGCGACCGACACCATTCCGGGCGGCGATGAGTGAGTTCAGGATGCGCCTGATTGGGTTCCTCCTGGTCGCCACCGGTGCCGGAGCCTTCAGCCGGAGGACAGCGACGTCCTGATGATCGTCCCAGGCCCTGGCGGAGTAGGTTTCGAGCTTCAGGGCGCCGTCGGCGAGCATATCGCGCAGGTGCTCCTCGTTCGTCAGGGAGATGCCGTATCCCTGCCCCCCCGGGTAGTCCCGATAGCCGAACCCGCTCCCCTCGTAATCGGCTATTAGGCCCAGCGCGTGCTCCCTCGGCAGGCCGTAGCCCCAGGTTTCCAAGCGGGGGATGATGTCGGGGCCGTGGAGCGAGACGACGAGCACGGAGGCGGGCGTCATGTGGCGCGACATGGCTCCCAGAAAGGCCTTGGTCTGCCGTTCCGAGAGATGCGTGACCAGCGAGCCGACCCAGATCAGGTCGAACGTCCGTCCCAGTTCGAGCTGCCGGAAGTCGTGCACCGAGTAGGCGGGCAGGGCACCGAAGTTCGCGGCCACGAAGTCGACGCCGTCACGATCCAGGTCACATGCGGTCATCTCGGCTGCGGGGAAGCGGGCGCGCAGGACGCGCGAAACGCGCCCGTGTCCGCAGGGCAGGTCGAGGATGCTTCGTGGGTCCGGAGAAGTTCCCAGCGCATTCTCGACGCAGCGCAGGGCGGAGAGCGCCACGGAAACGTAGTGTTCGTCACTGCCGTCATACATCGTATCCCCGGTGGCGAGCGCCGGGGACACGTCGGGAAGTGGGAGTGACGGCGGCAGTATCAGTTTCCGCATGGCGTACCCTGCCTCGATCCTCGCGATCAAACCCCGCCCCGGCTCGGGCAGGACGGGAACAGTCGCGGCGAGGCTGGTCGCCTCGCGCGCGGGAGCCGAACGAGACGGAGGAGCGCTCGCAATCACGCTGGGCGGAATGGTGCCGCTCCGACCCGTTCCACGACCCGAACCTGAACTTTGACTGCCGGCGCGCGGACGCCGGCGTCCGCGGTCAGTCCGGGCGCGCGGCGGTGACCACCACGTAGTCGCTGCCGATCCGTCCCTCGGACATGAGCGCGTCCTCCAGCGCGAAGAACCGTTCCAGGTGCGCATGGTCCTCCGGGTCCTCGCCGTCGAAGTTCTGCGCAATGTCGCCCAGGGCGAGGTGCAGCAGCGCTCCGCCGATCCGGCGCTCCTCCAAGATCTCGAAGTGCTGCGGCAGCACCCGCATGATATCCGCGGAGCGTATCGCCTCGCTCGGATCGACGGCGAGCATTGCCTCCAACGTCGGACGGCGCATGACGCCCTTTGGCTCTCCGGACGGCAGGCGGCGCAGCCGGGGCGGCAGCGAGTCCATGAGCGCGTTGACGGCCTCGAGCTGGGCGCCGGTCCACTGGAAGCGCGTCGGCCCGACGAACTCGTGCAGGTGCAGGATGCCGCCCGGACGCAGCGCGCGGCGGAGATCGGTGAACAATCCCTCCAGCCCTTCCACGTGGTGCACGGACTGGTGCGCGAACACCGCGTCGAGCGAGGCGGCCGGCAGGTGCAGGGCTTCCAGGTCGGCCACGTGGTAGCGAAGCCCGTCGTGCCCCTCCGCCCGCGCGAAGCGGCGCGCCTCGGCGATCGCGCCCTCCGCCAGGTCGTAGGCGTCGATCTCGCGGATCATGCCGCGCCGCGCCAGGTCGCGCTCCAACGCGCCGAAGCCGCAGCCCAGGGAGATGCACCGCTCAATCGGCATCTCCCAGCCGCGGGCGCGCAGCAGCACCTCGAGGTGCCCGTAGGCGTCGCGGTCCGCCCGGCCGGACGCGAGGACGTTGATCCGCTCGCGGACCATCGGGTGCGCCATCCAGTACCAGCCGCACGCTTCCGCCCGCTCCCCGGCGTCGGCCGACCAGACCTCGTTGACCCTGGCCCTGCGCGCGTCGCCCGCCGCGGCGACGCCGCCCCCGCGCCGGCCGAGGAGATTGCTGAGGAAACGCATGGGTGACTTGGTCTCCGGGAAAGGGCGCCGCCTCGCATCGTGCTCGCGGCGTCGGGAAAGATGGAGTGCGTGAGATTGCCGAGCGGCGCGACGCCTGTAGATTGCGCACGCGCATCCCGTGTCGGCCAGGGGGCCGGTCGCGCCGCGCGAGTCACGCCGAAAGCCACGCATCATCACGTCGAAACGCAGCGAGGACTGGTCGTGCTGAGGCCGGACGAGGCGGCGGCCTGCTTCGGCGTGTTGGCCGGCCGGCCGGCCGCCGGCAACGAGCTGGAGGAAGCGTGCCGCGCGCCGGACCTCGCCGGTTTCGGCCGCCGCCTTCTCTCGGCGCGTCGCGTCGCGGACGGCGGTCCCGACAACGCCTTCGCGGATGATGCTCTGCTCAGCGTGCTCGCCGCGCTGGACCGCGAGCGCCAGGGTCGTCGGCGTGCCCACCACCGATTGGAGCGCGCCGAGGCGCGGCTGGTCGCCGGCATGGCGAAGGCGGCGTCCCTGCGGGACGACCTGCGCGCTGTGGAAAGCAGCGCCACTTGGCGCATGGCGCTCCGCATCCAGCGCGCCGCATCCCTCGTTCCGCCCCCGCTCCTGCGGGCCCTGCGTCGCGCGCTGCGCTTGTTCTGGTGGACCGCCACCTTGCAGCTGGGCGCGCGGCTGCGCGACCGCCGCGCCGCGCGACGCTCCCCGCTCGCGTCCACCCGCCTCGGAGCGACGGACACGGCCATTCCCATGGCCGCAGCACCGCGGCTCCGGGCGCTGGTGATCGACAACCGCTGGCCGCAGCCGGACCGCGACGCCGGCTCGGTGGAAGCGGTGAACCTCGTGGACGCCCTCGCGGCATTGGGATTCGACGTGACCTACGCCGCGAACGAGGAGCACGCGCTGGGCGGCGCGGACCGCGACGCGCTGCGGGCGCGCGGCGTGCGCTGCGTCGGCGCGGAGGACGCGCCATCGGTGCTCGAGATCCTCCGGCGAGAGGGCCGGGACTACTCGCTCTGCGTGCTCGCCCGGGTGTTCGGCGGCGGCACCTTCCTCGAAGCGGTGGAGGAGCACTGCCCCTTCGCCGGCATCGTGTTCAGCACCATCGACTTGCACTTCGTGCGCATCGAGCGCGAAGCGCGGCTGGCCGGCGACGCCGCCAAGCTCTCCGTGGCCGCCGTGATCCGTGCGCGCGAGGAGTTCCTGACGCGCCGGGCGGACGCCACGATCGTGGTGTCCGCCTGGGAACGGGAGCTGCTGTCGGGGCTCGCGCCCGAGGCCCTCGTCGTGGAGATGCCGCTGGCGCGCCCGCTCTCGCCGCCCCGTGCTCCCTTCGAGGCGCGCGAGGGCGTGGGCTTCATCGGCGGCTTCGCCCACGGTCCCAATCGCGACGCGCTGCGCTGGTTCCTGTCCGAAATCTGGCCGCTAGTGCTGCATCGCCGGCCGGACTGCCCGCTCAGCATCGTCGGTGCCGACCTGCCGCCGGAGGAACTGCGGGGCGTGCCGGGCCGAGTCCGGTACCTCGGTCACCTGCCCGACATCGGCCCCTGGTTCGAGAGCCTGCGCCTCAGCGTCGCGCCGCTACGCTACGGCGCCGGCGCTAAGGGCAAGGTGGCGTCGAGCTTGGCCGCCGGGGTGCCGTGCATCGGCACCGCGGTGGCGGCGGAGGGGATGGCACTGCGCGACGGCGAGAATATCCTGTTGGCGGAAACGCCGGAAGACTTCGCCGCCCGCCTGCTGGACACCTACGAGGATCCCGAGATGTGGGCGCATCTATCCTTTGGCAGCCAAGTCTACGCTGCCGCCCACCTGTCCACGCAGAGCTGGCGCGCGCGGTTGGCGGAACTGCTGCGAACCATAGGCGCGTTGCCGGAGCGGACGGCCTGATCCGTCGCGCTGCCGGTGCCCGGCTGGCCCAGGTCATGCCCTCGCGCCGGATCCGCTGGGCGCAGCGATCGCCCGGCAGCATTCTTCCGTGCCGCGTCAAGCCGGGGAGCTCTCACCCGCCCGCATCCACGCCGCGGTGGCTGCCAGCGCGTCGAGCCAAGCCGTCCGCGGCCGCCAGCCCATCTCCCGCCCGATCAGGCCGATGTCGAGCACGTTGACCGGGACGTCGGTGGCCCGGCCCGGCTTGTGCAGCTTGCGAACCTCGGCGTGCCCCAGCACCGCCGCCACCGCCTCGGCCACCTCCAGCACGCTGCGGCCGACGCCGGAGCCGACGTTGAACACCCTGTGCAAACCGGAGTAGCCGGCCGCCGCGACCAGCGCTTCTATCAGGTCAGCGACGTACACGAAGTCTCGCACCACCGTCCCGTCGCCCCAGATCTCCACCGGTCGGTCGTCCAGTATGCGTCGCAGGAGCGCTGCCACCACCCCTTGCCGTCGGTAGGGGTCCTGCAAGGGGCCGAACGGGTTGGACACCCGCAGGATGACGTAGTCGAGCCCGTGCAGGTGGCGGTAGAGCGCGAGGTACTTCTCCACCGCCAGCTTGCTGACCCCGTAGGCGGACACCGGGTCGGTAGGCGCGTCCTCGCGGATCGGGTTGCGGCCGGGAACGCCGTACACGGTGCCGCCCGAGGACACGAACACCACACGGCGAACGCCGGAGTCGCGGCAGATGTCGAGCAGGTGCAGGGTCGCCTCGGCGCAATCCCGCAGGTCGGCGGCCGGGTCCTTGTTCGAACTCTCCGGCGTGCTCCCGCCGAGGAGGTGGAACACCAGATCCCGCCCTTCCACCGCCCGCGCCAGCGCCGCGCGGTCGCCGAAGTCGGCCGTCGTCCAACGCACGCCCGCCAGCGCCTCCGGGTAGGCCCGACGGCGGCCGAAGCCGAGCACGCTCGCTCCCCGCGCGGCCAAGCCGCGGCACAGGTGCGTGCCGATGAAGCCGCCGCCGCCGAGCACTAGGCAGGACGCGTCGCGCAACGTCGCGGTGGCCTCGCTCATCGGGCCGCGGTCCGCAGCACGTGCTCTATCTCTCCGATCATCACGTCGAAGGTGAAGGCACCCGCCACCGCGCGCGCCGCCACGGCAATCCGCTGCCGCGCTTCCCCGTCGCCGGCCAGCGCGGCGACGGCCCGCGCGAGGTCCTGGGCGTCACCCTTGCGGAACAGCGAGCCGGTCTCGCCGTCGCGCACGATCTCGACATTGCCGCCGGCGCGCGACGCCGCGACGGGGATGCCCCCGGCCATGGCGTGTATCAGGGTGAGGGAGAACGGCTCGTAGAGCGACGGGAACAGGTAGACGTCGTGCGACTGGAACAGCGCGAACAGCGCGTCAGGTGGCACCGGGTCGCGTAGCGCGATGCGCGCCGCGCAGCTGCTGCGGGCGATCTCCCCGCGCAGCCGGTCCGCGTAGGCGGCGTCCCGCGCGTCACCCACTATGGTGAGGCGCACCTGCCGGCCGCCGAGGTCCATGCGGTCGAGGATGGGCATCGCCTCCACCGCGGTGTGCGCGCCCTTGAGGTCCACCAGCCGGCCGGCGAACAGCAGCCGCAGCACCCCCGGCTCCACCGGCTCCCGCCGGTCCCGGAAAGCCGACGCCGGACGCGCCTCCTGCGGCACGCCGTTGTGCACCACGTCGTCTCGCGCGAAGCGGATGCCCGCCGCGGCGTACAGGTCGCGCACGAACGTCGCACCGTATATGGCGGTGTGCGGCAGGCGACCGGACGGCTGGGCGATCTCGCCGGGCGTCGCGTGTGCGGTTCCCAACCGCCGTCGCAGCCACGTCCAACCGAGTGTGAGTGGACCCGGCGGCGGCGGTGCCGACGGTGGGAACGGTGCGTCACCGAACACGTGTTCGCGGAAAAACCCGGACATGAACGCCGGTTCCAGCATGGCAACGAGCCAGTTGTCGGTCAGCATCAGCACGGCGTGGGCGCCGGAGTCGCCGAGTGCGTCGAACACGGAGCGGTCGAGGAAGAACAGGTTCCAGGCGAAGACCACGTCCGGCCGGGCCTCGGCCATCCGCCGACGCAGCGCCCCCAAGTTGGCCGCGTTGATCGCGGCGCGCCCGGCCTCGTCGCCCGCGAACGGCGCGTAGATGCCGTCGCCGACCAGCAGCCGCAGGTCCCGGTGCACGGCCTGCCCCGGGATGTCGGCCTCCGCCTCGCCCGGCCGCGCGCCGAAGTCGCTCGTCAGCACCGATACGGCGTGGCCGCGCGCCGCCATAGCGGAGGCGACCTCGAAGCACAGCCGCTCGTAGCCGCCCACCACGTGCGGCGGGTACAGGTTGCTGAGGAACAGGATCCTCAACGTATGTCCTCGGCCAGCAGGGCGCGGAACGAGGCGTCGCGTAGGAAGGGGGTGTGCTGCATCGTGTCGGTCGGGTGGCGGCGGAAGTACGCCATGCACAGGTGCACGGGCCGGGTCAGCGCGTGCCGGTCCAGCACGTCCTCCAGGGCGCGGGCGCGGGCCCAGTCGATCGGCGCGGAGTCTGGCCGGTCCCATAGCTGGGTCAGGAAGAACGCGGCCACCGCCGCCCATTCCAGCTTCACCCGGTCGTGGCCCTCGCTGATCGTGTTGTTGCCGTGCATCCGGTAGTGCAACAACGGCCGGCGCACCAGCGCCATTCCCCGGCCCGCGGCGACCAAGCGCAGCGCGAAATCCAGGTCGTGCGCGTAGCGCAGGGGCGCGAAGCCGCCGACCTCCTCCGGCAACCGGCGACGGAACAGGAAGTTCGAGGTCGTCATCAGGTAGTTGCCGTTGATCAGCGCTGCGCCGGGATCCCCCGACACGTCGAGGAAGGCCAGCGCCGCGTCGTACCACGCGTTCGGGATCCTCGCCCCGTCGGCGTCGATGAAGCCGATCTCCGAGGCGGCCAGGTCGGCGTCCGGCTCGTCGTCCAGCGCGCCGGCCAGCGCCGCCAGCCTGCCCTCGCCGTAGCGGTCGTCGGAGTTGAGAATCGCGACCAGTTCCCCGGTGGCGCGCGCCAGCCCGGCGTTGATGGCCGCATGCGCGCCGCGGTTGGGCTGCGACCAGAACACGATCCGCGCTTCCTGCGCGGCGAGCCGGCGCATGATCGCCGCGGACTCGTCCGTGGAGCCGTCGTCCACGACGATCAGCTCGCGGAGCAGCAGCCCCTGCGTCAGCGCGCTCGCCACCGCCTCGGCGATGAAAGGGGCATGGTTGAACAGCGGGATCACCACGGACACGCGCCCCTCGACCGTCGCTTCCTCGCGCGACGGCGCGGCGCCCCCGGCACCGGCGCCGCAGCGCCGCAACATTCGGGACAGGGCCGTCATCGATGGGCCGCCTCCCGCGTGCCGACGCCCCCCGGCGGGGCGGCGAGGCGGCGCGACCGCAGCACCTCGACCAGGCCGGGCGCGACCCGCTCGACCACCGGCGGCGTGGCCTCCGCCACCGGGGGCGGCTCGGCGCCGCTCAGCACGACCTCGTGCCGGGCCGAGATCTCGTCCAACTCCCCGGGGCTCCCGACCTCGAGGATGGTGTCGGTCCGCCCGTGCAGGGCCGGGTTGGCGACCTTGATCCAGCTGTAACCCGCCTTCTCGCACACCAGGAAGTAGAGCCGTTCCACCGCGTGCGCGACGGTGCTGTCGGTCTGCCCGGCCTCGGGCTGGAAATCCTCGAACCCCAGCTCCAGGTCGAGCAGCGGCCGCAGCGCCGCCGTGCGGGCCCAGAACATCGAGCCGGACGGGAAGTCGAGTGCGTGCCCGGGTGGCAGCGCGATGCCCATGCGCCGAGCCAAGCTCTGTGCGGCGCGGTAGTTGCCGCCCCAGTCGAGCCAGGGACGGACGTTCTCGTAATGCTGCGGGGCCACCATGCCCAGCCCGGGCTGCCGGGCGAAGAGCTCGAAGATGCTGTGCACGATCGCGGCGGAGCCCAGCAAGTTCTCGAGCAGGAAGCCGCGCCAGGGCGCCAGCATCCGGTCGTGCCGCGACATCTTGGAGTGCACGTGCAGCACGTACTCGTAGCGCTCGTGCACATCGCGGAAGCCCACCAGCTTCGGCGCGATGTCGCGGCCCCGGTTCGGCGTCACCCGCACTTCCACCGTGCCGCGCCGCCACGCCTCGAAGCTGGCGGCCACGTCGTCGCGCTTGCCCTCAGTGTCGGTTGAGAGGAACAGGTCGGCCGGAAAGGGAAGCGAGCGCAGGTAGCCGCCGATCTCGGCGGCCAGTTCGGGGTAGAACAGGTGGCACACCACCGCTACGGAAGGCGGGTCGCGCAGCGGCGCCGGCGCGTAGGAGAAGGGCACGGCGAGGCTGTAGTCCGCCTCCGCCGGGCGCCCGACGAAGCCCGGCTCCCCGCCCTCGTCGTCGCCAGAGGCAGGAACGGCCGGCACGCCCGCCGTCGCCCGGTCCCGCGCCGGCACCAACGCCAGCAGCTGGCGCACCGCCTTGCGGAAGCTCGCCGGCGAGCATTCCTCCTCCACCCGCGCCAGCGCGCCGGCGCGCACCGTGCTCCACAGCGCCTCGTCCCGGTACAGCTCGACGCAGGCGGCGGCGAACTCCTCCGCCGTGCTGCCCGCCAGCAGGTCGCGCCGCGGCTCCCAGCCGGTCTGCTCCGCGATCAGGCCGGTGACCACCGTCGGCACCCCCAGCGCCGCCGCCTGCAGCAGCTTCTGCGGCGTGCCGGCGGCGAAGCGCGTCGGCACCACCATGATCCGCGCCCGCTCGAACACCGGGCGCAGGTCCTCCACCTGGCCCAGCAGCTCCACCTCCGCGCCGTCCAGCGCCGCCACCGTGGCCGCCTGGTTCAGCCCCACCACCTTCAGCCGCACGTCTTCGCCGAGCGCGCGGCGCACGCGCGGCAGGATTTCGGCAGCGAACCAGCGAACGGAGTCGGCGTTGGGCGCGTTGTCATCGTGGATCGCGCCCAGGAAGACGATGTCGGCGCGCTCGGAGAAGGGCGCCACGGCCGGGTCGACCGTCGCCGGCATGCCCAGCAGAAACACCGGCTCGACACCGTGCTGGCGAAACACGGACTGCTCGACCGGGTTGACCGACGTCACGGCGCGCGCCGGCAACGCCAGCGCCACCTCGTCGGCGACCATCTGCCGCGCCTCGTCGGGCGGGACCTCGCGGCCGAGCAGGGCGTCGCGGATCAGGTCGCGCCGCGCGAAGATGGCCTCCGCGTCGTACAGGATGGCGGTGTCGCCCAGCAGTTCCGGCTCTGCGTCCAGCACCGCCTGAAGCGCGCGCATGTTGTGCGGCCGGCACACCAGCACGGCATCGTAGTGGCCGCGCCGGCTGCGCAGGAACATGCCGAGCTGGTCCGCCTGCGCCCGGATGAAGACCTCGACCGCCGTGCCCACCGCGCGGCGCACGCCGTCCCAGGTCTCGGGATGGCGGAACATCGGGAACAGCGTCAGCTCCGCCCCCTGCGCCACCAGTTCGCGCAGGATGTCGTGGGCGCGCGGGTAGCCGGAACCCAGCTCCACCTTCGGTACCCGGTCCTCCAGCACCAGCAAGCGCTTGCCGCCGGTGCGCGCGGTGCGGGCAGCCAGCGCGTTCTCCGGCGTCGGCGGCAGCTGTCCCGCTAGCCACGTCGCGTGCCGACGGCGGAACACCTGCCAGTTGCGGTTCTGCAGGGCCAGCGCCTGCCCCGTCGTGGCGGCGGAGCCGAATTCGTAGTGCAGCACGGCCGCCTCGGGCTCGAACACCACGCGCAGGTCGGCCTGCCAAAGCCGCGCGCAGTAGTCAGTCTCCTCGTAGTAGGCCGGCGCGTAGCGGTCGTCCAAGCCCCCGAGCCGCTCGAACACCGCCCGCGGCGTCAGCAGGAACACGCCGGAGCAGTAGTCGACGTCGCGGCGGAACATGAACTCCGGGTCGGTGGGCTGCCGTCCGCGGCCGTAGCCCTGGCAGGTGCCGTCGTTCCAGATGATCGAGCCAGCCTCCTGCAGCGTACCGTCGGGCAGGATGACGCGGCCGCCCACGGCACCGATCCCCGGATCGGAGTCCAGCGTCCGCACCGCCGCCTCCAGCGAGCCGGGCAGGAGCTGGGCGTCGTTGTTGAGCAGCAGGACGTGCCGGCCGCGCGCTTCCTTCGCGGCGCGGTTCACCCCCCGCAGGAAATGCAGGTTCGCCCAGTGACGGACGAGCGTGGCGTCGTCCAGCCGGTCCAGCAGTGCGCCCGTCGCGTCGTCCGAACCATTGTCCAGGATGATGACCTCCACCGCCAAGTCGTGTCCGGCCAGGCTCTCGGCGATGGAGGACAGGCAGCCGAAGGTCAGCTCGGCTTGGTTGAACAGCACCAGGATGATCGACACGTCCGGGTTGTCGCGGCGCGGCAGAGCCAGCCTGCCGCTGCCAGCCAGGAACAGTTCCAGTCGTGTCGCCAGGAGCGCGCGCAGCGCGGCCTTGCTGTCGGGGACCGGGAAGGAGATCGGCACCTCCACCGCTCCCGTCGCCTCCCAGGCCGCCGCATCCCCGGTCGCGACGGGCGCGGGCGCCTCGGGCATCCGTGATGGCGCGGGAAGGAGCGGTTCGAGCGTGCCCCGCCCGGTCGCGCGGCGCGCCAGGCGCGTCGCCGCGCGCAGCGGCCCGGTCAGCCGCCACGAGGTGGAAGTGCGGAACGCCTCGACCAGCTGCGTGCGCTCGGCGAGCGCACGCGCTTCCCAGGACAGCGCCAGCGCGTGCAGCGACGCTTCCTCCCTCCGGCGGGCTTCCTCCGTCGTCCGGTTGACCTCCTCCCGCGCCGAGCGCGCCTGCTCGGAGCCGACCGCATCCAGACGCCTGATCTCGGCCTCCAGCCGGCTCCTCTGGTCGTGCAGGAGACGATCGCGGTGACGGATCATCAGGTCGCGCGCCTGCAACGCGTCGTCCAGGGCGCGCGTCAGGCCGTCCTTGGCGCGCACCACCTGCTCCTTCACGCGCAGCACCTCGTCCTTCCAACCGAGATCCCGCCGCAGCCGCTCCAGTTCGGCGCGAAGTTGCCCCGCTTCGCGCTCGCGCTCGGCGTCGCGGCGCGCGGTCCTCGCCTCGATCTCGGCGGCCTCCACGTCGGCCCGGCCGACGTCCGCAGCGAGCCGGACGAGCTGCTGGTCCCGCGCCGCCAGTTGGGCCTGTCGCCAGAAGCTCTCGCCCCGCGCGGCGAAGGTCCGCCGCACGGCGGCGGCACGCCCGCCGTCACGGCCCAGCTCGAACAGGCACTGCAGCGGCGCGGGCTGGTCGGGCCCGACGCCGAGGACTCCCAGACCGTAGGAGTGATCGAACTCGAAGCACGGGAACTGCATCGACAGCTCCCGCCACAGCCGCCACACGCCGAACCCACGTTCGCGGACCGCGGTGTCGTGGAACACCGCGACGCCGCGTCGCGTCAGGGCGCCGCGCCAAGTCTCGAAGTCGTGCTGCACCGCCTCGTAGCTGTGCATGCCGTCGATGTGCAGCAGGTCCACGCTGTCGTCGGCGAAGTAGCCGCGCGCGTCGTCGAAGGTGGTGCGCAGCAGGTTGGAGAACGGCTCGAAGTGCGCGGCGTTGAAGGCGGACAGGTCGGCGAACACTTCCTCGCCGTAGGTCCCCGCGTGCTCGTCGCCTTTCCAGGTATCCACCGCGTAGGCGCGTCCCGCGACATCCAGTGCATCGATGGCTTGGCAGAAGGCGGCGTATGAGTTTCCGCTGTGAGTGCCCAGCTCCACGAACAGATTGGGCCGCAGCACCTTGACGAGCCAGAAGGCGAAGGGAACGTGCCCCGCCCAGGAATGAGGAGGCACCACGCGCAGCGGTGTCCAGAGCAGCTCGTTACCCAGGTCGAGAGCGTCGGGAACGTCATGCATCTGTCGCGTGCTCCTGCCCTCCCGGACAGCCGGGCGTCGGTTCCGGGACGTTGTGGGAGTTGCCCTGCGGAACGCCGCCCATAATCTTTCGCGAGACCGGCTCAGAGTTCGTTCGGGGATGTTCTGGATGCACCGCCCGTAGCGGCTGCTGCGGCACTTCGATCGCTAGGGATTGTGCTCAGGTGTCATTCTCGAACGGGCTCCCGGCCGATGCCGCGGCTGATGTGGGTCGAGCCACGGCAGAGCCAAGTTTCTCTAGGCAAGTTCCGGCGACCAGACAATCCTTGCTTCGATGGTGCTCTCCGGAGTCCAGATTGATGAACTCCTGCTCCCGTGAGGCGGCCCGCCGGTGGTGCGCCCGGCGGACGCGCCGGTTCTGACCCCGGAAGCTGGTCCGTCCGGTGGGAGCGCAAGTTTCTCGGGCACTGGTCCGGCCGTGGCGGCGAGATCGACCAGCTCGGCCTGCGGCGGAGGCCGTCGCTGGCCATCGGGGCGCGGAACTCGTCGCGGCACGGCAGCACGCCCGCCGGGTGTTCGGCGGACAGGCGGACCGTTCCTCCGGCGTCCTCCGGTTCCGGCAGCCCAAGGTCAGCACGTCGATCTTCCGGCCGGCAATTGAGATACCTCGCCACTACGGCTGGGAATCGCGGTCCGTGAATGGTTTTCTGACCCTCCGTCCAATTGACACGGACAGTCGGTCTGCATACTGCTCCGGGCATCGCAGGGGAGCCTCGACCGGAGGCTGAGAGTCCGCGGAAGCCCGAAAGGGACGGCGCGGTGACCCTTTGAACCTGATCCGGGTCGTGCCGGCGGAGGGATGCGGAAATCGGGCGCCGAAGCGCCGCTTTTCTTCATTCTCGCGCGCGTGCCCCGAGATCTTTCTCGGCCGCGGCTCGTCCGCGCGGAGGGGACGATGCTCTCGGGCCAAGAAGCCACTTCGTCCGGGCCGAACGCCGAGGCGGCGCTGCGCGAACGCTTGGAGGCCCTCATGGCCTTGCCGGCCGAGGACGAAGCCGCCTTCGAGTTGCTCGCCCTCGCCATTTTCGCGTTCCAGTTCGAGCGCGACCCGGTGTATCGCCGGTTCGCGCGCCAGCGCGGACGCAGTCCTCGCACGGTGAGGAGCTGGCGCGAAATCCCGGCGGTGCCGATCAGCGCCTTCAAGGACGTCGCCGTGGGCTGCACGCCGCCGGAGCAGGCCGCCCGGACATTCATGACGAGCGGCACCACCCAGTCCGGCAAACAGGGGCGGATCCATCATCGGACGCTCGAACTCTACGACCGGTCGGTGCGGGCGGGCTTCGGGCGCTTCTTCATGCGGGGCGTCGCATCCATCCCCATGGCTCTGCTCTTCCCCGATGAGGCGGCGCTGCCCAACTCCTCGCTCGCGCACTACCTCGGCACCGCGATGCGCGCGTTCGGAACGCCGGACAGCCGCGTCTTCGTGAACGGGAGCGGGATCGAGCTTCCCGCCCTCGTCGCCGCGCTGCGCGGGGCGGAAGCGTCGGGCAGGCCCTTCGCCCTGCTCGGCGCCAGCTACGCCTTCGTCCAGCTGCTCGACCTCCTGGAAGCGGGCGGCCTGCGCTTCTCCCTGCCGGCGGGCAGCCGCGTCCTCGACACCGGCGGCTTCAAGGGGCAGTCGCGCGACATGTCGCCGGAACTCTTCTACGACCGCCTTTCCGCGAGCTTCGGCGTGCCGCCCGAGCTGTGCGTCAATATGTACGGCATGACGGAACTCAGCTCGCAGTTCTACGACGCCGGCAACGCGCGCCTTCCATCCGTCAAGCGGGGGATGCCCTGGCTCCGCAGCCGCGTCGTGGACCCGCTCACCGGCAGGGACGTTCCGCACGGCACGCCCGGCGTGCTGGCGCACCACGATCTCGCCCATCTCGGCGTGGTTTCGGCCATCCTGACCGAGGATGTCGGCGTGGCGCGGGACGACGGCTTCCTGCTGCTCGGCCGGGTGAGCGGTGCCGAAGCGAAGGGGTGCTCGCTGGCGCTCGAAGCGTTCCTCGACGCGGCGCGCGTGCCGGCCGCTGCCCCGTGAGGGAGGTCGGGGGATACCTGCCCGCTCCGCGTCCGGACGAGGGGGGCGGCCCCCCGGCCGATTGCAGCTGGAGAACGGAAACCTTCGCGCGGGAGGGCGAGCGCCTGGAGGTCGTGGTGCCGGCGCTGGACGCGGCCGGCATGACGGCGCTGGCCGACCGGGTCCGGCGCGAAGCCCGCGCGAGCCTGCGGACCATGCCCGTGGCCGCCGTCGCCGCCGCGATCGACGCCGCGGCGGAGCGCCTGCTCGACCGCACCCATCCCCTCCGCCGGAAGGCCGAGCACCTCCTGCCGATCGTCACCGGCTACGACGCCGAGAGCGTCCGGCTCAGCCTGACGGCCACCTTCCGCACCTTTCGGCTGCCGCAGGTCAAGCGCTTCCTGGCCGCCGACCTCGCGGACCCGGCGATGCTGGACGAGTTCCGGCCGATGCCGCGCGGCGGCCTGGCGCGCGCCCACGGGCCCGAGCTGCTGCTGCACGTGTGGGCCGGCAACGTGCCGGGCCTGCCGCTCTGGAGCCTGGTTCGGGGCCTGCTCGTCAAGGCAGGGTCGATCGGCAAGGTGTCCGCCGCGGAGCCGCTCCTCGCCGGCTGGTTCGCCGGCCTGCTGGCCGAGGTCGAGCCGCGGCTCGCCGGCAGTCTCGCCATCCTGTGCTGGAAGGGCGGCGAGGACCCTGCGGAGCAGGCCGCCTTCGACGCGGCCGACGCCGTCGTGGCCTACGGCGGCAACGCGGCGCTCGCGGCGATCCGCAACCGACTGCCGGCGACCACCCGCTTCGTCGGCCACGGTCATAAGGTCAGCTTCGGGGCGGTGGCGCGCGAAGCGCTGACGGCTGGCAAGGCGACGGTGGTCGCGGGGCTCGCCGCGAAGGACGTCGCGCGCTTCGAGCAGCAGGGCTGCTACGCGCCGCAAATGCTCTTCGTCGAGCGCGGCGGCGTCCTGCCTCCCCGCGCCTTCGCCCAGCACCTGGCGGCGGCGCTGGCGTCCCTAGACACGCGCCACCCGCGCCGGGCGCTCTCGTTGGGGGAAGCCGCCGGCGTCGCCAGCTGGCGCGACCGCGAGGATGCCAAGGCGTGCGGGCAGCCGGACAGGGCCGTCGTGGCCGGCCCCGAGATGCGCTGGTGCGTGTCCTACGCGGATTCCGCCGAGCCCCTTCGACCGGCGGCGCTGAACCGCACGGTGACGGTGGTGGCGCTCGACGACCTGGAGGAGGTGGCCGTGCTGGTGGCGCCCTACCGGAGCCTGCTCCAGAGCGCCGGCGTCGCCGCGCCGCCGGCCCGCCTGCATCGGCTCGCCGAAGCCCTCGGCGCGGCCGGGGTGACGCGCATCGCCGCGATGGGCGCCATGACCGTGCCCGACGCCGGCTGGCACAACGACGGACGCTTCAACCTCCTCGACCTCGTGACCATGACCGAGATCGACCCGGCGGCCGAGGAACAGGCGGAAGCCTATGCATCCTACGCCGACTGAGGCGGCCCCGCGCGCCCCCTTTCCGGACGCGCGGGCGGAGGGCGCCGTTATCGGCCTGGAGGCGGTGTTCTTCGCGCCACCGGACCACCCGCCGATCGTGGCCGGCGTCGACTGGAACGTGCCGCAGGGCGCTTTCCACGTCCTCATAGGCCGCAGCGGCTGCGGCAAGACCACGCTGCTGAAGCTGGCCGCAGGCTTGCTGGAGCCGAGTTCGGGGACGGTACGCGTCGAAGGGCGCGTGCTGCGCGGCCCGGCCGAGGCCATGGGCTTCGTATTCCAGGCGCCGACCCTGTTGGACTGGCTGTCCGCGCTCGACAACGTGCTGCTGCCTCTGGTGCTGAAGCGGCGGAGCGGCGCCGCCGAGCGCCGTCGCGCCCTCGACCTGCTCGCCCGCCTCGGCCTCGACGGCCTCGGCGAACGCTACCCCGCGCAGCTTTCCGGCGGGCAGCAGGCGCGCGTCGCGATCGCCCGCGCCCTGATCGACGCGCCGCGCGTCCTCCTGCTCGACGAGCCCTTCGCGGCCCTCGATGCCCTGACGCGCGAAGAGCTGCAGGACGACTTGGCGCGGCTCTGCGCGCGGAGCGGCATCACGGTCCTGCTGGTGACGCACGACACCGCCGAGGCGGTCTACTTGGCCGACGGGATCGCCCTGATGGCGACGGGCCGCATCGTCGGGCGCTTCGCCGTGGACTTGCCGCGTCCCCGCCCCGCCGGCATCCGCTACGAGGCCGACTTCAACGCCCGGTGCCGGGCGGTGCGGGCCGCGCTGGATCGCGCGCGGTGAGGCGCGCGGTGCCCGTGATCCTGTTCGCGGCGCTGATCGGACTCTGGGAAGCGGCCTGCCTGCTCGTCCCGCTGCCCGAGCTGGTAGCGCCCCGGCCCGGCAGGGTCGCGCTCGTGCTCGCGCAGGAGCTGCTGAACGGAAGGCTCCTGCATCATCTCCTGGTCACGGCGGGCGAGGTGCTCCTCGGGCTCACCCTGGCAGTGGCCTTCGGCCTGCTGGCGGGCGCGGCGCTGTCGGAAAGCCCGACGCTGCGGCGCCTCGCGCAGCCCTACCTCGTGGCCAGCCAGGTCGTGCCCAAGCTCGCCCTGGCGCCGCTCCTGCTGCTCTGGTTCGGCTTCGGCATGCGCTCGATCGTGATCGTCACGACGCTCGTCTGCTTCTTCCCCCTGCTGGAGAATACCCTGACAGGCCTGTGCCGCGTGGACCCGGCGCGGCTCGAGCTCTTCCGCATGCTGCGCGCCACCCGCTGGCAGATCCTGCTCCACCTGCGGCTTCCGGCTGGCCTGCCGGTCATCCTGGCAGGCTTCCGGGTCGCGGTGGTGCTGGCGCTGGTCGGTGCCGTGGTGGGCGAGTTCATCATGGGCCGCGAGGGCCTCGGCGCCGTCGTGATGGCGGCGCAGGGGATGATGGACACGACGCTGATGTTCGCCCTCCTCGTCGCGATCGCCGCGCTGGGCAGCGCGGCCTACCAGGGCGCGCTCCTCGTCGAGCGCCGACTCCTCTCGAAGAAGGCTCGGCCATGATGCTTCCCCGACGTGCCGCCCTGCTGGGCGCGCTGGCCGCCGTGCCGCGGCCGGGCGCCGCGCAGCAACCCCGCAGGGTCACGGTTGCCGGCTGGAGCCAGCCGATCAGCGAGATCACCAACATGCTCGCCGAACCCGACAAGGGCTTCTTCCGAGCGCGCGGCATAGCGCTGGACTACCTGCCTGGGCAAGGCAGCGCTTCGGCGATCCAGAATATGCTGACCGGCCGGGCCGACATCGCCTTCACCGATCCCGCTTCCTTCTTCCTGGCCCTGGACGGCGGCGAGAAGCTGGTCGCGGTCTACAACATCTACCCGCAGAATGTCTTCAACCTGGTGGCGCGCGGGGACAGCGGCATCGCCGCGCCGGCGAACCTGCGCGGCAAACGCGTGAGCGTCTATGCGCGCGGCAGCGGGACCTGGATACACCTTCTGCTGCTGCTGCACGCGGCCGGGTTGTCCGAGGCGGACGTCACGATCGAGGTGGCCGGGCCGCTCAACTTCGGCCCCCTGATCCAGGGCCGGGTCGATGCCGCCGCGGCCACTGATACCGGCCTGCACGTCGCGCGCGCCCGGGGCCTCGCGGATTTCAGGGTCATCGAGGTCCGCGACACGATCAACCTGCCCAGCGACGTCTTCGTCGTGACCGAGCAGACCTTCAGGACCAGGAAGGACGTGATCGCCGACTTCCTGGCCGGCTACCGCGACAGCGCCCAGTGGATGATCGACCGCCCCGCGGAGGCGGCAAAGCTGGCCGTGACGCGCGCGATCAACGGGCGCGACGAAGCCATCAACCTGGAGATCATCGGCCTGCGCAACGCGTCCTCGGTATCCGCGACGACGCACAGCACCGGCCTGGGGCAGTTCGACCCGCGGGTGATGCAGGCCGGCGCCGACATGATGCGCGAGCTGGGCCTGCTGCGGAGCCGGATCGACGTGGGCGAGGTCATCCGCCCCGAGCTGCTCGGGCGCTGAGGCCGCGATGACCAACCTGACGGGAAGGGTCGCGCTCGTCACCGGTGCCGGCCGGGGCATCGGCCGGGCGATCGCCGAGGGCTTCGCGGCGGCCGGGGCGGCCGTGGTGATCAACTACCGGGTGGACGAGCTCGCCGCCGGGATGGTGGCCAAGGCCTGTCGCGCGGCGGGGGGCGAGGCGCTTCCCTGGCGCGCCGACGTGACCGATCCAGAGGCCGTGGCGGCCATGGCGCGCGGGGTGGACGAGGAGTTCGGCCGCCTCGACGTGCTGGTCTGCAACGCCTTCGCGCCTTTCGTCTTCGACGCCGACCGCCGCGTCCCGTTCCGCGAGATCGCCTGGGAAGACTACCAGCGCCAGATCGACGGTTCCGTGCGGGCGGCCTTCACGGTCTGCCGGGCCTTCGCGCCCCTCATGGAGCGGCAACCGGGTGGCAGCATCGTGACGATCGCGAGCGACCTCGTGGCGCGGCCTTCGGTCCCCTATCACGACTACATCACGGCCAAGGCAGGCCTCATCGGCTTCACCCGGGCCCTGGCGTCCGACCTCGGACCGCTCGGCATCCGCGCGAACTGCATCGCCCCCGGCCTCGTCTGGCCGACCGACGCCAGCCGCGCCACCCGCGAGGAGCTGAAGGACGCGATCATCGCGGCGACCCCGCTGCGGCGGCTCGCCGCGCCCCGCGACGTGGCCGGGCCCGCCTTGTTCCTCGCGTCCGACCTCAGCGGCTTCATGACGGGACAAACGCTGCACGTGGATGGCGGTCTCGTCATGACGAGCGCTCTTTCCTGAAGCGCGGCGGGTGCGGGCCGGAGGGCATCGGGCTGGTCGCCTGCCCGCGGTACGCCGTGCGCCAGAGGAGAACAGGGCGCGATCCGGGCTATCCCGACCCGCGTCGGCCAGAACCGGTGACGTGCCGACCCCGCCAGCGACCGTGCGAGCACGGCGCAATCGCGGCGCGAGATGTCGGTCGGTTCGTCCTGAGCCGCGGCCACCTTCGGCACGGCAACGGCCGAGCAGGCCGCGGGCACCAGGAGCAGCGCTTCGCGCCGCCGGGGGCCGGACGGCGCGCGGGCGAGTTCGGGGAATGGTCCACCGCGCTGCACCTCTGGGACCGCGCATCGGGCCGTCAACCTGAACCGTCCCGGAGCGGGGATCGCCCCGCGGAAAAGCGAAACCCACGTGGGCAGGCCGGGTCCGCTGCCGGGATCCGCTACTCACCGCGCTGAGGGCCACCGCTGCTCCAAGTGCCGCCGCAGGAGCGCCATGTTGCGGAAGTTGGCGCGAAAGAAGACGTCGCCGATCGAGCCGGCCAACGGCACGGCGCTGATCAGGGCGTCCAGGCCGACGTTGCCGACCATGCGCAGGAGTGTCCCTGCTGACACCCCCAGCCGGCGCGCTTCCCAGATCAGGTAGGCGGACACGGCCGTGGAAACCACCGGCCCGAGGCCGGGCAGCAGGCTCAGGACGGCGTCCGCTCCGAACCGCACGCCGGTGCCGGGAATTCGCCACCTGCTGTCGAGCAGGCTCGCGATCCTTTCTAAGCGAGCCTGGGCCCCTTCCTCGCGGTTGGCAGGTGCCGGCAGTCCGGTGATCGTGGGCGTGCGGCTGGACATGATGCTCCTTCGCGCGGCCGGGCAGGACCGATTCTGCCTTTGCAACGCCGGCTGCACGCCGCAGGCCGCACGCACCCGCGGCAGCGAGCCGGAAACCTCGACTATTCCTGCTCACGGGGTCGAACGCCGGGCGCGCGGGTGATCGCGACGGGAGCGCGCCGAGCGCCGAGTACTGAGTACTGAGTACTGAGCAGCGGATCGCGTGAGCAGCGAACCGGTCCGCCCGTTCGCCCCGCCCGGCGAAGCCGCTCCTGGGATCAGCGATCAGGCTGCGGACGGTGCACCGCGTCCTGGGCTCGGCGCCGCCGCGGGGAGCCCGGCACTCGTTGCCGACCGCGACGCTTGACTAGCACGCTGCCTGCGGCACACCGATTCCGCATGCAGCACGACCCCCGCCGCTACGCCCCGGCGACACTCCGTAACCGCGACGTCATCCTCGACGTGCTGCGGGGCAGCCTGCCCGAGCGCGGCCTCGTGCTGGAGGTGGCCAGCGGCTCGGGCGAGCACGTCGTGCACTTCGCGGCAGCGCTTCCTGCCCTCGCTTTCCAGCCGAGCGATCCGGACCCCGAGGCGCTCGCCAGCATCGACGCTTGGGCGGCCACGGCCGGTTCGAACAACGTGCGGCCGGCGCTGAGGCTGGACGCGGCAGCGGACGAGTGGCCCGTCGCGCGTGCCGACGCCGTGCTGTGCGTCAACATGATCCACATCGCCCCATGGGCGGCGACGCCGGGACTGCTGCGCGGCGCGGCGCGGGTGATGCCGGTGGGAGGACCGCTCATCCTCTACGGCCCGTTCCGGCGGGAAGGCCGCCACACCGCCCTGAGCAACGCGGCCTTCGACGAGGACCTGCGCGCCCGCGACCAGGCCTGGGGCGTGCGTGACCTGGAGGCGGTGGTGGCCGAGGCGCGGACCCACGGGTTCGGGACGGCGAAGGTCACGCCGATGCCGGCCAACAACCTGTCACTGGTGTTCCGTCGGTGAGCTTGAGTTACCCGGGCGCGGACGGAGCGGGGCCCACGAAGGGCAGGGCGCACGGGAAGGGAGCCGGGGTCGTCCTACGCTCTCTCCGTTCCGAAAGCAGCCGGCGCATGGAAGACGCGTGGGCTGTTCCGCGACCGGCAGTGTCGGCAGCAGGCTCCCGTGGACACGTTCCCCGGGGCCCCGGTGCGGGCGAGTCGTTCGGCGGCGTTGGCCGGCCGGTGTCCCCGGTCTCGGTTCGGGCCGGCCACCGGGGCGTGAC
Organism: uncultured Roseomonas sp.; assembly: GCA_964243365.1. GTDB lineage: Bacteria > Pseudomonadota > Alphaproteobacteria > Acetobacterales > Acetobacteraceae > Roseomonas. The sequence continues at coordinate 24,376 of CAXTEL010000020.1, forward strand.
GGGCGATGCCGTGGCGCGCGCAACTGGCGTTCCCGAGGTCGAGGCGGTCGGTGACCACGATGCGGCTGCGCTCGTAGCGGATCAGCCTCGCCTTCCGCGGCGCGCCGGCGGCGACGCTGCCGCCTGCGTGACGCACGCTCAACATGATCGACAGGAACTCGTGCGTCATCGCGAACTCGTCGCTCTCGGCACGGTCGTGCGACATCAGCAGCCAGCGTGCCACGTGCTGCTCGACCGGGTGGCGGCTGTTGCGAGCAGCGGTGCGCGTCACCCCGGAATGACCTCGGACCGCCGGAGTACCCACCAACACCGCGCACCCGGCGCCGATGCCTCGTGGGTTGCCCACCCGCTCCATATCACGGAAGAACGAGAGATCGACACTGGGGGCTGGGTAGCGCGCGGATGCAGGCAGGAAGCGGCGAAGCGACGATCCCGCGCCACGGCGCGTCGGCCCCCGCGGACCTCGGGCTGGCCCCCGCGGACGATGCCACGGCTTATCCGCCCATCGCCGACTACGCCATCATCGGCGACTGCCGGACGGTCGCGCTCATCTCCCGGCAGGGTTCCGTGGACTGGCTCTGCCTGCCGCAGATCTACAGTTCCTCGGTCTTCGCGGCCCTGCTGGACCGCCGCCGTGGCGGCCGCTTCGCGCTCCGCCCAACCGCGCCCTTCCGCACCGAGCGCCGTTACCTCGACGGAACCAACATCCTCGAGACCACCTTCGTCACGGCCACCGGTCGCGCTCGCGTCATCGACCTGATGCCGCTCAGGAGCGCCGAGACCCACGGGCTGGAACCGGAGCGCGAGCTGCTCCGCATCGCCGAGGGGATCGACGGCGAGGTGGAACTGGAGGCCCTGTACGAGCCGCGGCCCGACTACGCGCGCGCCCTGCCACGCTTGGTCCGGCGCGGCGCACTGGGCTGGTTCTTCGAGCATCGCGGGAACGCTTTCCTGCTGGGCTCCGAGATGGAGCTCCACGCCACCGAGGACGGCAACGGCCTCGCAGGCCGAACCGTGCTGCGGCCCGGCGAGCGCCGGCGCCTGTCCCTGGCGCACGCCACGCGCGACATGCTCGTCGTCCCGCCGCTCGGCGATGCGGCGGACCGGCGGCTGGAGGTGACGGCGCGCTGGTGGCGGGACTGGAGCGCCGGGTGTCGCTTCGACCATGAGCACCGCCCCATGGTGCTCCGCAGCGCGCTCACGCTGAAGCTGCTCGCCTACGGCCCATCCGGCGCCGTGGTCGCGGCGGCCACCACCTCGCTGCCCGAGGCGATCGGCGGCACGCGCAACTGGGACTACCGCTTCTGCTGGCTGCGCGACGCGGCGACCACGCTGCGCGCCTTCACCGAGCTGGGCTTCACCGGGGAGGGTCGCGCCTACCTGAACTGGCTGCTCCACTCCACCCGTCTCACCCGGCCGCGGCTGGGCGTGCTTTACGACGTGCATGGCCGCACCAACCTGCGCCAGCAGATCATGGACCATTTGGAAGGCTACCGCGGCTCGTCCCCCGTGCGGGTGGGCAACAACGCGGTCGAGCAGGTCCAGCACGACGTTTACGGCTCGGCGATCGAGGCTGCGTCGGCCGAGGTCAACAACGGCGGCAGGTTGCACCCCGACGAGCAACGGCTTCTCGTCGGCTTCGGCAAGGTTGTCTGCGATACCTGGCGGCAGCCGGACAGCGGTATCTGGGAGGTGCCCGGCCCGCCGCGCCAGTACGTGCACTCGAAGGTCATGTGCTGGCACGCGCTCGAGACTTTGCTGCGCCTGCACGCGGCCGGACAGCTGCGCGCACCCGAGACCCTGTTCCGGCGCGAACGCGACGCCCTGCGCGCGGCCATCGAGGCTGAGGGCTTCCGGTCCGACGGGCACGGCGGCGGCAGCTACGTCGGCGCTTTCGGGGAAGATTGGGCGGACGCCAGCCTGCTGATCATGGCGCGCCTGGGCTACGGCGACGCCAACGACCCGCGCATCGCCGGCACCGCGGACCGGATTTGGCGTGACCTGGCCCGGGAAGGTCTGCTGCTGCGCTACCTGCCCGAGGTGGACGGCCTCGGTTCGGAGGAGGGCACCTTCGGCATCTGTGCCTTCTGGGCCGTGGAGCTGCTGGCCATGCAGGGCCGGGTGGCGGAAGCGGAGCGCGTCTTCCGCCGCGCCGCCGCGCTGGCCAACGACGTGGGCCTGCTGGCCGAGGAGTACGACCCGCGCACCGGCGCGGCGCTGGGAAACGTGCCGCAGGCCTTCAGCCACGCCGGGCTGATCTCGGCCGCGCTGGCGCTGGACCGGGCGAAGAGAAAGGAAGCTGCACGATGACCGAGATTTTCGTCCTGCTGCACAGACTCGACGCGAACCTGGACGCGGTGCTGCTGTGGGCCCTGGTGGCGACGGCGCTGATGACGACGATCCTGCAGGGTGCCCAGGGCCTCGGCCTGTCGCGGCTCAGTCTGCCTTTCCTGTTCGGTACCTTCGTCACCGCCGACCGCAGGCGGGCCGTGCTCGTCGGCTCTCTCCTGTACCTCGTCGGCGGCTGGGCCTTCGCGGTGCTATACTTCTTCATCTTCGTCAGCCTGGGCGCGGCGAGCTGGTGGCTCGGCGCCGGACTCGGGCTGCTGCACGGACTGTTCCTGCTGGTGTCGCTGCCCGTGCTGGCGCAGCTGCACCCTCGCATCGCTTCCGAGTACGATGCGCCCGCCAGCGAGCCGAAGCTGGAGCCGCCGGGCTTCATGGGCCTGCATTACGGCAGCCGCACGCCGCTCACGACGCTGCTCGGCCAAGCCGTGTACGGGGCGGTTCTGGGCGGCTTCCTGCCGCTGCGTTAACGTCGGGCGCGTCGCCCGCCGCGAGGCGGGACGGCGTCCCGTCAGGCTCCGGACGGCACGCCCTGTTCCGCCGGCGTCCCTGGAGGCGTCGTGTCGGCCGATGCTTCCCGGGACAGGAGTTCACCGCCGCGCTCCCAGAGCCTTGCGTCGAGGGGATCGTCCACACGAGGCCCTAACCAGTCGCCGTTGAGCCGGGCATTCGCCCTAACCCCCAACGCTGACCCGCGGTGTCTCGTCCAACACCGCCCTCCACCACCGGCAGGACGATCCGGAACGCCGCGCCGCGGATGGAAGGAAGAAGCGCGATGCTGCCGCCTGCGCTCTCGACCAGGGATCGAGCGATGGCGAGCCCCAGCCCGGTCCCACCGCACTCCCGCGCCGTCGTGAAGAACGGATCGAAAGCCCGGGCCGCGTTGGCGGAGGACAGGCCCGGCCCGTCATCCGCCACCACCATCACCGCCGCCCCGTTCTCGCGCAGGATCGAGACCGTCACCGCGCTTCCCGGACCGGCATGGGCGAGCGCGTTGCCCAGCAGGCTGTCGAGCACCGTCGCCGCGGCATCGGGGGAGATGGCTGCCTCCGCTTCCCTCGAAACCTCCACGCGAAGTGCAAGCGCCCGTGCGGCGGCCGCCTCGGCCAGCGGGCGCAGCGCCGCCCGCCCGCCCGCCGCGGCCATGTCCGTGCGCGCCAGGTCGAGCAGCCCGCGCACCAGCCGGTCCAGCCGCGCCACGCCCGCCTCGATGGTCACGGCGAAGCGGGCGCGCTCGGCAACCGTCATCGCCTCGCCGTGCTCGCCCAGCAGCCCCGCCGCGCCGCACATGGCGGCCAGCGGCGTCTTGAACTCGTGGCTCACGTGGGCGGCGAGGCCGCGCACGTAGGTCGCGTGGCCCCCCAGCGTGGCGGTCATCCGCGCGATGGCGTCCGACAGCTCCGCCGCTTCGCGCACCGCCATGCCCGGCACGGGCGGCAACCGCGCCGTGCCGCCGGTCGCGACCTGCCGCGCCGCCGCGACCACGGCCGCCAGCGGCCGGGTGATCAGGCGCGAGGCCAGCGCCACCAGCCCGGCGACAAGCAGCAGCAGCAACAGTCCCACCGCCGCGATCTCCGGCGCCTTGCCCGCCACCGTCCCGGTCACCGTCGCCGGCGTGCGGGACAGCAGCACCACCGCCTCCACCCGTCCCCCGTCCAGCACGGGCATGGCGAGGTGGACGCGGAGCCCGGCGGTGCGGCTGATGCCGTTCGGCACGTCGGTCGCGATCTTCTCCCGCCGGCGCAGCACCGCCAGCGGCCGCCCCGCCCGGGCCGCCTCCACTTCCTCCAGCCCCGCCAGCGACAGGCCGAGGTCGCCGCCTGTGGAAGCCACCACCGTTCCCCGGTACAGCCGGCCGAGTTCATGCAACTCGACGTCCTGCGGGCCGAGCGCTGCGACCTGGCGCAGGGCTACCTGCTCGGCCGCCCGGCGCCGATACCCGGGGCGCCGGCGGCGGAACGGCGACGCCGGCGCGGCGACCGTCCCGGGGCGTGACGGCAACGCGGCCGCGGGCGCGCCCGCAACCGGGGCCGCCGCCGACGCTTCCACTGCCCACGGAGCGATGGCGGGGCACCCGGGCCGGGCGCTTCCGCCCCGCGCGGCAAGGAGTGGAACCATGGAATACCGACGTCTCGGCGCCTCCGGCCTGCGGGTGCCGGCATTGTCCTTCGGCACCGGCACCTTCGGCGGCAAGGGCGCGATGTTCGCCGCCTGGGGCTCCACGGACGTGGCGGAGGCGCAGCGGCTGGTGGACGTCTGCCTCGACGCCGGGGCCAACATGTTCGACAGCGCCGACATCTACTCGGCGGGCGCGGCCGAGGAAATCCTGGGCGAGGCGATCAAGGGACGGCCGCGCGACGGCTTCCTCATCTCCACCAAGGCGACCTTCCGCTTCGCCGAGGCGCCCAACGAGGTCGGCTCCTCGCGCCACCACCTCGTCGCGGCGGTGGAACGCGCGCTCCGGCGCCTGGGCACCGACCACATCGACTTGTTCCAGCTGCACGGCTTCGACGCGCTGACGCCGGTCGAGGAGGTGCTGTCCACGCTCGACGCGCTCGTGCGCGCCGGCAAGATCCGCTACGTCGGCGCGTCCAACTTCTCCGGCTGGCACCTGATGAAGTCGTTGGCGGCCGCCGACCGCCACGGCTGGCCGCGCTACGTCGCCCACCAAGCCTACTACTCGCTGGTCGGGCGCGACTACGAGTGGGAGCTGATGCCGCTGGGGCTGGACCAGGGCGTCGGCGCGGTGGTGTGGAGCCCGCTGGGCTGGGGCCGGCTGACCGGCAAGCTGCGCCGCGGCCAGCCGCTCCCCTCCACCAGCCGCCTGCACGAGACCGCCGACATCGGTCCCCCCGTCGCCGACGAGCACCTGTTCCGGGTGGTGGACGCGCTCGACGCGGTGGCGGCGGAGGTGGGCCGCACGGTGCCGCAGGTGGCGCTGAACTGGCTGCTGCAGCGCCCCACCGTGAGCACCGTGGTGATCGGCGCCCGAAACGAGGAGCAGCTGCGGCAGAACCTCGGCGCGGTGGGCTGGAACCTCACGCCCGAGCAGGTCGCGACGCTGGACGCGGCGAGCCGGGTGACGCCGGCCTACCCGTACTGGCACCAGGCGGGCTTCGCGGAGCGCAACCCGCCGCCGGTGTGAGGGCGCGCGGGCAGCCTGTCCCCACCCGGCGGGCCGCTCCGCGCTGGTTCCCTTGACTTTCCGCGCGTTAAACGGTCCAGCTTCACAGAACGTCTCAGCAACAGCCCGCAAACTCCCTGATCCCTCCCGCCCCCGCATCCTTCGCGGCCCCGGCCCGACCGCTCCGCGACCACCAGCGGCAGGTGCTGGGCGTCGCCCGCGCCATCGCGGGGGGCGCGGAAGCGCGCGACGTGCTCGCCGCCGTCACCCCGGGCGGCGGCAAGTCGCTGCTGCCGGTGCTGATGGCGCAGCAGCTCCTCGAGGCGGGGATCGCCGAGCGCGTGTGCTGGGTGGTGCCGCGCGACAGCCTGCGCCTGCAGGCCGAGGAAGCCTTCGCCGACCCGCTGTGGCGCGAAACCCTCGGCCACCGGGTTCGCGTGCGGGCGGCGGAGAACGCCGCCGACCCGTGCCGCGGCCTGGAAGGCTACGTCACCACCTACCAGGGCGTCGCCGCCGCCCCCGACCTGCACCTGGGCGAGTTCCGCCGGCACCGCACGCTGCTGGTGGTGGACGAGGTGCACCACCTTCCCGCCCTGGCCGCGTTCGACCCCGCCGGCGCGGAAGCGACGCCGGCCGAGGCCGACGAGGCGGCGGCTTGGTCGGAGGCGATCCTGCCGCTGCTGGAGCTGGCCCGCGTGCGCCTGCTGCTGTCGGGCACGCTGGAGCGGGCGGACGGCCGGCGCATCCTGTGGCTGCCCTACAAGCGCGGCGCCCATGCTTCCCGCGGTGGGCCGGCGACGCGCGAGGTGGACTTCGCCGCCCCGGGCTGGGCGGTGGTGGGCTATTCCCGCGCCCAGGCGCTGGCCGAGCGCGCGGTGCTGCCGGTGACCTTCGGCGCGCTGGACGGCGAGGCGTCCTGGCTGGAGCCGGCCCCGGCGCCCGGCGCGGCCGAGGGCACCCCGGGGGCCGCCCGCGCCGCGGTGGGGCCGCACCGCCTGTCCAACAGCCACCCCAACGAGACCACCCGCCCGGCGCTGTTCACCGCGCTGCGCACCGGCTTCGCCGATGCCCTGCTGCGAGAAGCCTTCGACGCCACCCGCGAGCTGCGGGCGAAACGGCGCGCGGCGCTGGGCGCGGCACCCGGCGCGGCGGCGCGCGGCCTGGGCAAGCTGCTGGTGGTGGCACCCGACCAGACCTGCGCCCGCCGCTACGAGGACGCCTTGCGCGGCTGGCTGCCGGCCCCCCAGGCCGGCACCGTGCGCCTGGCCACCTCCGACGAGCGCGACGCCCACGAGACGCTGGCCGCCTTCCGGCTGCGCCCGGAGCCCTCGATCCTGGTCACGGTGGCGATGGCCTACGAGGGGCTCGACGCGCCGGAGGTCGCGGTGGTGGCGGCGCTGACCCACATCCGCTCGCGCCCCTGGCTGGAGCAGATGGTGGCCCGCGCCACCCGCGTGGACCCGCGCGCCGGCCCCTACGAAACGCAAGGAGCGCTGGTGTTCCACCCCGACGACCCGTTCTTCGCCACCTTCCGCTGGCGCATGGAGGAGGAGCAGGGCACCCGCGCCCGCGCGCCGAAGCCCAAGCGCCAGGGCGTGCTACCCTTGTGGCTGCGCGACGAGGAAGCGCGCGAGCGCCGGGGCATCGTGCCGCTGGAGAGCAACGCCCTGGCGCTGCGGCTGTCCACGCTGCGGCCCGGCCCCGACCTCGCCGCCGGGCTGGCCGCCGCGCGGCCGGGCATGGCCGAGGCGCAACTCGGGCTGCTCGACCCGCCCTCGGTGGCCGAGCGCCGGCTGCGGGCGCGGCTGGGCGAGCTGGTGGCGGCGCAGGTGGTGGAGGACGAGGGCACGTGGTCGGCGCGCCCGCCGCCGCGCGGGCAGGGCACCTACCACGCCTACAACGCGGCGATGAAGCGGGCGCTGGGCAACAAGGGGCGCGGCGAGATGACGCTGTCCGAGCTGGAAGCGGCGGTCTCCTGGCTGGAGCGCAACCGGCTGTCCGAGCACCTGCACCTGCTGGAAGGCGACCACCGCTACGGCTGGGCGGCGCGGCGGCGCGACGGCTGGCGGCCGCCGACGGGGCGGGCGGCGGGCGGCGCGGCGCGGGGGTGAGCGGGGGATCGTCGCCGGCGGTGCGATCCCGCTCGGCCCCGGGCGCCCGCTGTCACGGTTCTCAGTCGCGCGGGGCGGGCCGGGTTCCCAGTACCTCGGCGAAGCGCAGCAGGTAGCCGTCCGGATCCTGCACCAGGAACTCCCGCTGGCCGCGCTCCCGGTCGCCGACCCCGTACCACGCGTCGCCCGGCGGCTCGTACAGGGGCCAGCCGGCTTCCTCCAGGGACGCCGGGAGCGGCGCGACGCGGTCCACGGTCATTTGCAGGTTGATGCCGCGCCCGAAAGGCCGCCCCATCTTCCCCGGCTCCCAGTTCGCGTTGCGCTCGCACAGCATCACCTGCACTCGCCCCCGGACGAGGTAGGCGAAGCGGGCGGCCGGACGGTCGTATGCGACGGCGAAACCCAGCGTGCCGCACCAGAACCGCAGGCTTTCCCCGATGTCCGAGACGGCCAGCTCGGGAACCAGCGCGGCCCAGCCGTCCGCCGGCGCGTCGCCCCTGCCCGCGGACGCGGCGCGGGCCGCGTGGTCGCGCGGCGGCGGTCGGGGCGCGCCGGGGTCGCCTTCGTTTCGGGTCACGCGCCGTCCGATCCTGATCCGGGGAAGCTTCGCGCCGGAGGATACCGCGGCCCGCCCGCGCCCGCCCACCGCGCGGGCTGACGGCTCGCGCCGGCGGGCGCGAGATCCCCCTACGGCCCGGCACCCCGCGTTCGGTGGATGACGTCCCCGACCGACCCGCCCTAGGCTGCCGGCGTGACGAACCTCGCCCGAACCGCGCCGCCCCCACCCGCCGGCCGCGTCCCGCCCGCCGGCGCGGCGGTGGGCCGGCGCGCCGCCCTGGTCGTTCCCCTGGCTGTCCCCGGGGCGCTGCTCCCCGGCGCGGGCGCTTCGTCGGCGCAGGAAACCTCGCTCGACCTGCTGCTGGTGCTCGCCCTGGACGCCTCGGGCAGCATCGACGCCGACGAGTTCCGCTTCCAGCGCGAGGGCTGCGCCGAGGCGCTGACCCACCCCGCCGTGCTGTCGGCCGTGGCCAGCAAGCCGCGCGGCGCCATCGCGGTGGCGATCGTCGAGTGGGGCTCGCCCGGCGGGGCCGAGACGGCCGTGGGCTGGCACCGGGTGGACGGGCCCGCGACGGCGGCCCTCCTCGCCCGCGCGGTGATCGACGCGCCGCGCTCGCGCCAGTCCTGGAACGCCATCGGCGACGCGCTGGACCACGCCGCGCGGCTGATCGCGAGCGCGCCGTGGCGGGCCGACGAGCGGGTGATCGACGTGTCCGGCGACGCGGCCGACATGCGCGGCCTGCGCCCCGTCGAGGACGCGCGGCACGACGCGGCCGAGGCGGGCATCGTGGTCAACGCCCTGGCCATCGCCGGTGGCCGCGCCGGGCTGGTCGAGACCTACGAGCGGACGGTGATCGCGGGTCCCGGCGCCTTCGTGGTCGGCGCGGAATCCCGCGGCGACTTCGCGCGGGCGATGCGGGCCAAGCTGGTGCGCGAGATCGCCTGAGGTCGTCACAGGAGCGACGAACGAGCGCCCTCGCGTGCCGCCGCCGCCGCCGCCGCCGTGGGAAGCGCGCGGCCGAACGGGTCGGGTCAGCACCCCGAAACCCGTGCGGCGGTGAGGGTGTTCTCCCCGGCGGTGCCGGGCATCCCGCCCGGGCGCGCCGACCGTCACGGCCAGGCGACGATCCCGGGCACCCGCGCGGCGCTCCCTGGGGAGCCGGGAACGCCGGCAGCCCGGGGATCGGCGACCGAGGGTCCGATGCTATCCCGCACGGAACGAGAGGAGAGGGCACGATGGCCACGGAGAAGACCCTGAAGCCCGGCGACGAGGTCGAATGGGGCACCAGCCAGGGCGAGACCCACGGCGAGGTGGTGCGGAAGCAGACCTCGCCGACGCAGATCAAGGGCCACAAGGTGGCGGCCTCGAAGGAAGATCCGCAGTTCATCGTCAGGAGCGACAAGTCGGGCAAGCAGGCCGCGCACGAGCCCGAGGAGCTGCGGAAAAAGTCCTGAGCCGGGCGATCCCCGCGCCCTACCGCACCAGTCGCCGCGCCAGCCGCCGCGCGAAGTCGTCCCGCGGCGGATCGGCCAGCCGCGACAGCGCGAACGGGCCGTGCCGCGCCCGCGCCCGCCAGTCGCTGAACGCGTCGAAGCCCGCCCGGCCGTGGTAACGCCCGTGGCCGGACCCGCCCACGCCGCCGAAGGCCAGCCCAGGGAAGGCCGCGTGGTCCAGCGTCCGCCCGGTGGCGATCGCCCCCGCCCGCGCCCCGCCCGCTACCCGCGCCTCCTCCGCCCGCGTGGCGCCGAACAGGAACAGCGCCAGCGGCGCCGGCCGCGCGCGTAGCCAGGCCAGCGCGTCGTCCAGCCCATCGCATTCCACCGCGCCCAGCACCGGGCCGAAGTGTTCCTCCGCCGCGTCGCCGCCCAGCCGCAGCGGTGTCGGGCCGGGGGCAAGCGCTTCCGTCCCCCCGGCCAGCCGTGCCTGCCTCCCGGCGGCCCAGGGCGGCACCGCCGTTTCGGCGGCGATCCCCGTGGCCCGGGCGGCCGCGGCGAAGTCGGCGCGACGGTGCCCCACCAGCAGCACGGTGTCCGGCGCCACGCAGGTCTGGCCGGCGTTCACCGCCTTGCCGGCCAGGATCGCCCGCGCCGCCGCGTCCAGCCGCGCCCCCGGCAGCACGATGGCGGCGCACTGCCCACCCAGCTCCAGCGTCGTCGGCGTCAGGTTCGCCGCCGCCGCCGCCGCCACCAGCCGCCCGGTGCCCGTCCCGCCGGTGAACACCAAGTGGTCCCAGGGCTGGGCCGCGAAGTCGGCGGCCACCGACGCGTCCCCCTCCACCACGCGCGCCACCCCGGGCCCCCAGGCGGTGGCCACGATCTCGGCGATCAGCGCCGCCGTGCGCGGCGTCCGCTCGGACGGCTTGATGCAAACGCTGTTGCCCGCCGCCACCGCTTCCAGCGCCGGCCACAGCGACAGCTGGATCGGGTAGTTCCAGGGCGACAACACGCCCACCACCCCCTTGGGCACCGGCTCCAGCCACGCCAGGCAGGGCTGGAACGCCAGCGGCGCCAGCACCGGCCGCGGCCGCGACCACCACCGCACCCAGCGCCGCGCCCGCCGCGCCGCCCCCACCGTCACCAGCACGTCCGCCAGCAGCGTGTCCTCCGCCGCCCGCCCGCCGTAATCCGCGTCCGCCGCCGCCGCAGCGTCGTCCGCCCGCCGCACCAGCTCCGACGCCAGCGCCCGCAGCAGCCGCCGCCGCTCGGCGATCGTCGGGCGCGCTCCCGGGGCCCGCAGCGCGGCCAGCGCGTCGGCGGAGGCGGTCATGCCGGCGTGGGTTCCCGCGGCTCGCGGGGGGCGCCACCCCCCGCACCCCCGCCAGGAAACCGCGTTTCCCGGACCTTTCGTCCGCGAAAGAACGACCCGACCCGACCGGAAACCTCCATGGGTCCCCGGTGGAAGGTGCGGGAGGCAGCGCTTCCCGCGGGCCGCGTGACGAACGCCAACGTCACCCCCGCAGCACCCGCCGCGCCGCCGCCTCGCCCGAGCGCACGGCGGCGTCGATGGTCGCCGGCAGCACGGGATCGGTCCAGTCGCCGGCGAGGAAGACGTTGCGCAGGGGACGCATGGCGGGACGCGGCGACGGGCCCGGCGTGTGGCGCGGGGTGGCGCGGCGCTCCTTGACGGCGCGGCAGGGCGGCGGGGCCAGGGGCCAGGGGCCGGGGAGCCGGAAAGCCGCGGCGGCGGCGCGGATCTCGGCCCAGGCGCGGGGGGCCAGCGCGTCGGCGTCCTGGCGCGCCTCGGCGTCCGCCGCCGACACGGTGACGGCGATGCCGGAAGGGCGGACCAGCACCCACTGGCACAGCCCGCCCAGCACGCCCAGGAAGCGCACGGGCACGTCGGTTCCCGCCGGCCAGGGCGGGGCGAAGTGCAGGTTCAGGATCGGCGCGTGCGTCAGGGGCACCGGCAGGCCAGGCGGCAGCAGGCGGGCGCTTTCCCACGGCGGGGTGGCGAGCACTACGGCGTCGTCGGCTCCCAGCGTCACGTCGGCGCCGCCGAAGCGCAGGGCACTCGCCCGGCCGTCCGCCGCGGGCATTTCGCGCAGCCGGGCGCCGGTGCTGAGCACCCCTCCGGCGGCGCGCAGCGCGTCCAGCGCGGGCGCCACCAGGTCCGGCCCCAGCCCGCGTCTGGCCACCAGCAGCCGCGCGGCGCCGGGGGCGGCGACGCGGCGCAGCACGGGCGCCAGCCGCCGGGTCGAGGCTTCGGCCGCGGGGGTGTTCAGGGCGGCCACAACCAGCGGCTCCACGAAGCCGCGCAGCAGCGCCGGGTGCTCGCGCAGCGCCGCGCCCACCGCGCGGTCGGGGCCGGGCAGGGCGAGCCGCAGCAGCGCCAGCAGCCCGCGCCCGGTCATGCCCGCCGGGCGCCGCGCCGCGCGGCCCCAGCCGGCCGGCGAGAGCGACACCCGCCGGGCGCCGCCGTCGGCGAGGTCGAGCACCGGAAGCCCGTCCGGCTCCGGCTCCAGCCAGCCGTCCCGCGCGCCGACGGCATCGAGGAAGCGCAGCGCCGCGCGGTTGGCGCCGAGCAGGGCGTGGGTGCCGTTGTCGGTGCCGTCGGGTAGGGCGCGGGCGCGGCCGCCGGCCCCGGCGGAAGCCTCGTGCAGCGTGACGGGGCGGCCGGCGCGCGCGAGCGCCACCGCCGCCGCCAGCCCGGCGATGCCGCCGCCGACGACGTGGATCACGCCGCCCGCGCCTCGTCGGGCGATCCGGCGGCCACCGTCGCGCGCCCGCCGCCGCTCAGCGCCATCCAGGCCATGCGCACCTTCTCGGCCCGGGTCAGCCGCGGCCGCTCGCGGCGGTCGGCGAAGCCGCGCGCCACCATGCGGTCGAGCAGCCGGCCGTAGCCCCACATCATCACCGCCGCCGGGCGCATCGCGCGCGCGTCGAGCCGGGCGATCTCGTTTCGCGCCTGCCGGAAACCCTCGCGGGCGCGCTCGGCCAGCGCGTCCAGGGCGCGCGGCAGCCCCGGCCCGGCGAGCAGGGCCGCCGCCGGCCGCGCCCCGTCGCCACCCCCCAGCAGCGACAGCGGCACGTACACGCGGTCCCGCTCCGCATCCTCGTCTACGTCGCGCAGGATGTTCACCAGCTGCAGCGTGCGGCCCAGGCGCAGGCCGAAGCGCTCGGCAGCATCCCCCTCGGCCCCGTCCGCGCCGAAGATGCGCACCGACATCGCGCCGACGCTGCCGGCCACGCGGCGGCAGTACAGGTCCAGCGCGTCCTCGTCGGGAAGGCGCACGCGCGGTCCCGCGTCGGTCTCCATGCCCGCGATCATCGCCTCGCATTCGGCGCGCGGCAGGGCGAACCGCGCCCGGGCGACGGCCAGCTCGCGCGACACGGCGCAGTCCGGCGCGTCCAGCTTGCGGCGCCATTCCGCGAGGAAGCGACGCTTCTCGGGTTCCGGCATGGCGTTGTCGGCCACGTCGTCCACGGCGCGGCAGAAGGCGTACACCGCCCACAGCGCCCGCCGCCGCTCACCGCGCAGCGCCGACATGCCGCGCGCGAACGAGGACCCGGCCCGCGCCACGTGCGCCCGCACCACCTCCGCGTCGGTGCCCGAGGGCGCGACGCGCGAGACCGCACGGGGCGCGGCGAGCAGGGCCGCGGCGAAGTCGGTGCGACTGAGCGCCACCCGGCCGGTCACCGGGTCCGCCGCCCGCAGCCGGGCCAGCAGGGTGCGCGCGCAGTTCAGCGTCACGGCGGCTTCCAGCGCCAGCCGGCGCGAGGCGACTAGGCGGGGCAGGGCGCTCGCGCGGTCCAGCGCCTCCTCCACCCGGTCCAGCGCGGCGTCGAGCACCTCGCGGCGGGTATTGCGGGCGCGCGGACCATCTCCGGCGGCGCTCGGGGGATGGCCCCCGCCGCCCGCGAAGAACGCCGCCTCGCCGCCGGCCAGCGCCATCCACGGCACCGGCAGGTAGACCCGGTCCATGGCCGCGCGGTCGGGCACTAGGTCCTGCAGGTGGTTGAGCACCTGCAGCGCCTCGCACAACCCGTCCGACGCCGCCCGCGCTGCGGCGGACTCCGTGCCGTGCAGCCGCAGCAGCATCCGCCCCACTGGCGCGGCGGAGCGGGCGCAGTAGCTCTGCAACCCCGCCCAGTCGTCGTAGCGCGCCCGCTCGGCATCCTGCCGAAAGGCCGAGAGCATCAGCCGCGCCTCGGCGGTGCCCACGGCGTGGGTGTGCATCCCCGCCGCCTCGGGCATGGCGGTGGCCGGGTCGTCCAGCGCCGCCTCCATCGCGTCCAGGCGGGCGAGCTTGTCGGCCGCGGACAGGCGGGGGTCGTCGGCCACGTCGTCGGCGGTGCGCACGAAGCGGTAGAAGGCCAGCACCTTGGGTCGCGCCGCCGGCGACAGCAGCGCCGAGGCGACGGGGAAGTTCTCCGTGGCCGGCGTGCGGGTGGGCGCCCCGCTCACGCCTCGCCCGCGCCGCGCTTGCCCGCGTCCGTCGCGGCCCTCGCCGGCGCGGCGGCTCCCGGCATCGCGCCCCCCGACAAGCCGCCCCCGGACGCGACGCCGCCCGACATCGCGATCCCGGGCATGGCCCCGCCCGGCACGGCCGCGCCCGACACCGCCATCCCATCCGCGCCAGCGTTCGCCAAACCGTCCACGTCGCCCGCTCCCCCGTCCGTTCCCTCGCCCCGGGCCGCGTAGCTGCGCCCCTTCCAGCCCGCCTTGCGGCCAGTGGCCGAGCGGAACAGCGCCGTCCACTGGATCGCCAGAGCCACCAGCACGGTCGCGGGGTGCAGCGGCACGGTCCAGGACGGCTCCCGCCCGTGCCAGGTCACCGCCGCCCGCACGAGGTAGCCCGCCAGCAACGCCGCCCCCGCCGCGGGGGCGGGCAGCAGCAGCCAGGGCGCGATATGCCCGCCGAACAGCAGCACCGTCCAGACCGGCAGGCCGACCGGCGTCGCCATGCCTTCCCGCGCGTTCTTCAGGAAGCCTCCCCACGCCTCGCCGAAGGAGCGGTACATGCGGCAGGTCGCGAGATCGGCGCCGCCCACCACCTCCGTCCGGTGCCCGCCCGCGCGCAGCAGCCGCGCCAGTGCCAGCCCGTCGTGCAGCGTGCCCCGCACCGCCGCGTGCCCGCGCACCGCCCGGTAGGCGCCGCGCTCCACCAGGATCAACTGCCCGCAGGCCGCGGCCAGCGCCGGGTGCGCGGTGAAGGCCCGCCCGCCCCCGGGCAGGTAGCCCAGCATCAGCAGGTTGATCGCCGGCACCGTCAGCGCCTCGCCCAGCGTGCCGATCTCCTGCCGCGGCACGCCCGTCACCACCGCGACGTCGCGCGCCGCCGCGTGCCCGGCCATCGCCGCCGCCGCGTGGGGCGCCAAGCGCACGTCGGCGTCGATGAACAGCAGGTGCGTCCCCCGTGCCGCCTCGGCCAGCCGGGCGCAGGCGTGCACCTTGCCGGTCCAGCCCGGCGGCAGGGGCGGGCATCGTTCCAGCCGCACCCGCGCGTCGCGCGCCGCCATCGCTTCCACCACCCGCACGGTACCGTCGCGCGAGCCGTCGTCCATCACCACCACCTCGACCGCCACGCCCGCCGAGAGCAGCGCCGCGCCGACGCAGGCGGCGACGTTGGCCTCCTCGTCCCGCGCCGGCACCAGCACCGACACCAGCGCCCCCGCCGGCGCGGCCCCGCGCGGCGGCCGCAGCAGCGCGAGGTTCACGGCCGCCATGCCCACCGGCACCGTCGCCAGCACCAGCACGGCGATCTCGAGCGCGGTCATGCGCGGCGCGGCCCCGCAGCGGGCGCCGCCCCCTGCAACCCCGACGTGAGTTTGCCCGGGCGGACAGGGAGGTCGAGGAACCTCGGGGTTCTCGCGGGGGGTCCGGGGGGACGGAGCCCTCCCCGGGGGTCCGGGCCGCGCATCACCGTGCCGCGTGCCGCGGGTCGAAGCGTCGGCCGCGCAGGGCGGCGACCGCGCGGCGCCACAGGTCGTAGACGCCGCCCATGCCCTCGCGGCCCTGCAACGCGACGTCGAAGCGGGCCGGGTCGCGCGAAACGGCATCCGCCGCGAGGCGGTCCATGGTGGCGGTGAGCGCCTCGCGCAGGCACCCGGCGCGCTCGGCGCGCGACAGGGCGGCCAGCGCCGCGCCGGAGATCGGGGGACCGAAGGCGGCCAGCATCTCGGGCTTGCGCTCACTCCAGAAAGGGTACTCCAGCGCTAGCGGCACGAAGCAGGCCGCCGGCGCGATCTCGGCCAAGCGAACCAAGCCGGGGGCGATGGCCACGGGACGCTCGCGGACATCTTGGAACCGGCCCGGCGCGTTCATCCACAGCGCGTGCGCGGGATTGCGCAGCAACCCCCCGGCGACGCGTAGGAAGCCCAGCGCACCGCGCGGCGTGGCCGCCTCCACCCCGAACACGCCGATGCCGCGCATGAAGCGGTAGCGCCCCAGCGCCTCGGCGTCCATGGGCGCGAACATCCGGCGCGACGGCAGCGCCCGGGTGGACAGCAGCATGAACGCCACCCCGTCCCACCAGGAGGGATGGTTGGCGAACACCACCATCGGCGTCCCGTCCGGCGCCGCCCCCGGCCAGCCCCACCGGGCCACCCGCAGCGCGCGGGCGTGGCGGCGGCAGAAGCGGGCGAAGACGAGCTGGAAGAAGCGGTGCAGGCGCGGGTCGAAGAGCGCCACCGGATCCTCCGGCTGCACCTCCCCCGCCCGTTTCCCGTCCGCGTCCCCCGGCATCGCCGCCGGCTATTCGGCGGCCTGCGGCTGCGCCGCCGCGCCGGTCCGCGCCGCGGGGCCGGAAGGATGGTCGCGGTCGCGCCGGCCGGCGAGGTCGGCGCGCTCGCCCATCCCCCGCCCGCCGAGGTCGTGGTCCAGCGCGTCCGCCGCGATCCAGCCCGACATCATCACCATCGGCATCCCGGGCCCCGGATGCGCCGCCCCGCCGGCGAGGTAGAGCCCGCCGATCGCCTTGGACCGGTTGCCCGGCTTGAAGGCGCCGAGGTACGCCCCGTGCGAGGCCAGCCCGTAGATGGCCCCGTCCAGCACCTTGTAGCGCTCGTGGATGTCCACCGGCGTCAGCGACCGCTCGACCACGATGCGCTCCTCGATGTCCTCCAGCCCCGCGGTGCGCTTGAGCTTGTCCAGGATCACCTGCCGGTAGGCCGGGAACATCTTCCCCCAGTCGTGCCCGGGCCGCAGGTGCGGCGCGTGCACCAGCACGTACAGCGCCTCGCCCCCCTCGGGGGCCACGGACGGATCGGTGCCCGAGGGTGCCGCGAGGTAGGCGGTGGGGTCGGGCGCCGGCTCGCCGCGGCGGTAGATCGCGTCGAACTCCTCCTCCGCGTCGCGCGAGAAGACGAAGTCGTGATGGCCGAGGTGGTCGTACCGCTTGTTCAGCCCGAGGTAGAGCACGACGCCCGAGCAGGCCGGCTCGAACCCCTTGCGCGCGTACTTCTCGCCGGTCCCGCCGCCGACCAGCTCGGTGTAGGTGCGGATGGCGTCCATGTTGGAGATCACCGCGTCGCAGGGGATGCGCTCGGAGCCGCAGAACACGCCGCGCACCCGCTCGCCCTCGCGCCCGTCCTCGACGTCGAACCCCGTGACTTCCACACCCGGCCGCAGGTCGGCGCCGAGATCCCCAGCCAGCTTCGCCAGCCCCTCCGCCACTGCCCGGGTGCCACCCACCGGGTACCACACGCCCTCGGCCGCCTGCATGTCGCCGATCGAGCACAGCACCGCGGGCGCCATGTACGGGTTGGAGCCCACGTACTGGCAGAAGTGGTCGAGCATCTGCGCCAGCCGCTCGTCGGGCACGTGGCCGCGGATCACCTTCGCCACCGTCTGGCCCATCCGCAGGCTGAGCACGTCGCGCATGGTGTTGGGCTGCATGTTGGAGCGCCAGTCCACCGTGTCGAACAGGTCCTCCACCGACTTCCAGAAGAAGAACTTCTCCGACACCCCGTGCAGGTGCTCGGCGACCTTCTGGAACCGCTCGTAGCCGGCGCCGAGCCCTCGCCCCGGCGCGAAGGCATCCATCGCCGCGGCCATCGGCTTGACCCCCTCGACCAGGTCAATGCGCGAGCCGTCGTCGAAGAAGCAGCGCCACTGCGGGTCCAGCCGGATCAGCGGCAGGTCGCGTTCCTGGTCGCGCCCGGCCTCGGCGAAGATGCGCCGCAGCACGCGCGGCACCGTCAGGATGGTCGGCCCCATGTCGAAGCGGAACGCACCCGAGCCGTCCGGCGCCGGCAGGTCCAGCACCGCCGCCTTGCCGCCGAGCCAGGGATTCTTGTCGAGCAGCGTCACTTGGTGCCCGCGCGCCTGCGCCACCGCCGCCGCCGCCAGTCCGCCCAGGCCGGAACCCACCACCACCACGCGCGCCATCCGTCCGTCTTCCCTCAAGCCGCCGGCACGGCGTCGAGCGCGCCGTGCATCCGCGTGTCCATCCCGTCCATGCCGAGGTCGCGCAGGCACAGGTCGGTGCTGATGCGCGCCCCCTCGTAGATCACCGGCAGCCCCGAGCCCGGATGCGTGCCGCCGCCCACCAGGTACACCCCCTCCACCCCTCCGAAACGGTTCCCGGGGCGGAAGAACAGCATCTGCCGCAGGTCGTGGGCGAGGTTGAAGGTGGCGCCGTAGCCAACAGAGAAGTCGTCGCGCCACTCGCGCGGCGTCACCATCCGCTCGTAGCGGATGCGGCTCTCGATGTCGGTGATGCCCAGAGCCTTGATGCGGTCCAGCGCTAAGCGGCGGTAGCGCGGCCCTTCCGTCGCCCAGTCGTGCCCCTGGCCGTCCTCGCCGTGCCGCATGTTGGGCACCGGGATCAGCAGGTAGAGCGCGGAATGACCGGGCGGCGCCATGCCGTCGTCCGTCACGCCGGCGTTCTGCACGTACAGCGAGGGCATGTCGGGGATCGTGCCCGTCTCGATCTCGCGCAGGTTCCGCTGGTAGTCCTCGGCCAGCAGAATCGTGTGGTGCGCCAGCTGCGGGAAGGTGCCCTCGACGCCGAGGTAGAGCATGAAGGTCGAGCACGAGTAGCGCGCGCGCTCGATCTTCCTGTCCGACCACTTGCGCCGCAGCGCGTCGGGGATCAGCCGCGGCACCGCGTGCGCGAAGTCGGCGTTCACCACCACCGCGTCCGCCGCGATCCGCCGGCCCCTCACCTCGACCCCGCGCGCCCGCTTGCCCTCGAAGGCCAGCGCGTCCACCGGGCTGTCCAGCCGGATGTCCACGCCCAGCCGCGAGGCCACCCGCGCCATCGCCTCGGCCACCGCGCCGCAGCCGCCGCGGGGGTGGAACACCCCGTGCTCGTATTCAAGGAAGCTCAAGATGGTGAACAGCGACGGGCAGCGGAACGGACTCATCCCAAGATACTTGGTTTGGAACGAGAAGGCCAGCCGGGTGCGCGGGTCGCGGAAGTGGCGGCGCAGGTCGCTGTCCACCGACAGGGTCGGCCGCAGGTGCGGCAGCGCGCGGAGCATGTCGATGCTGGCCACGTCCGCCGCGCGCGAGAAGGCGCGCTCCAGCACCGGCCGGAAGGAAGCCAGCTTGGCGCGGTTCTCCGCCAGGAAGGGCCGCACCCCGGCCGCGTCGTGCGGGCTGATCTTCGCGATCTCGGCTTCCATGCGGTCGAGGTCGCCGGTGGCGTCGATGGTCGTGCCCCCGGCCCCCTCCTCGAAGATCAGCCGGTACTGCGGGTCGAGGCGGAGCATCTCCACCTCGTCATTCAGCTCGGCGCCGCATTCCCGGAAGATCTCCTCCAGGATGCGCGGATACAGGAAGAAGGTCGGCCCGAGGTCGAAGCGGTAGCCGCCCGGCGCGGTCAGCGTGCGTGAACGGCCGCCCACCACGCCGTCCTTCTCCAGGATCGTCACCCGCACCCCGCGGGACGCCAGCAGCATGGCCGAGGCGAGGCCGCCGGGCCCGGCGCCGATCACGGCGACGTGGGGTCGGGCGCGGTGGATGGAGGGAGCGTGCGGTGAAGCATTCATCGAGCGGGTGTCGAATCCTTGGTGCCGCGAAGCGTTGACCGCGGGCTGGGGTGGGGGATGTTCGTTCGATCTGCCGGCGCGCAAGTGCCGGCCGCGCGCTGGGGTGGCTCCTTCCGGGCCCGGCGCGGCGGGGGGCCGGCGACGCGGTCGCGCAGGGTTCGGAACGGCCGCATCTGGCATTTGCCGCGCAACCTAGTCTCTCCCGCGCCCGGGGCGAAGGCCGCCGTCCCTCACGTCCCCCGGCGCGGGGACTTCCCGGCGGGGCCGCGGGACGGGCGGCTGGCGAGGCCGGGACCGTGAGGAGCCGGCGGGCTCGGGCAGAGGATAAGGCCAGGGAAAGGTATTCCCCCGGGCCCCATCTGCTTTCATCCGTTCGCGCTGCGCCTCCGGCGCCGCGCGCAAGCCGGGGAAAGAAGGATGGGGGTTCCGGGGGAAGTCCTTCCGCCGACCTTACCTTCCCCCCCGCCTCACCCCGGCATCGCCGCCCCGCCCGCCGCCCAAACGGCTAGCCCCGGCCGCGCACCCGGCTCCGACGCGGCGCGGGCCACCGCCCGCCCTAGCACGGCGCCGAACTTGAAGCCGTGGCCCGAGGTGCCGCACACCGCCAGCGCCCGCTCTCCCAGCGGCTCCAGCACGATCCGTTCGCCCGGCGCCACGTCGTAGTAGCAGGCCCGCGCGCCCAGCACGCGGTAGCCCTCGGCGCCGCGCAGCCGCGGCCGGGCCAGGGCCAGGATCTCCTCCGCCTCGGCCGCGGACGCCTCGCGCGGGTCCTCGGCGTCCCCGCGCAGTGAGAAGCGGTGGTCGCCCACCTTGAGCGGCGTGCCCGCCACCGGCGGCACCGCGTAGAACCCGCCGCGCTCCGCCAAGTCGAGCAGCATCGGCATTCCGGCCCAGGCGTCGCGCCGCCCGGGCGGCGGCTCCAGGTAGACCACCACCTGCCGCGACGGCACCGCGCGCGGCGCGAGCCCGGGCAGCAGCCGCGCCGTCCACGGCCCGGCCGCCAGCACCAGCAGGTCGGCCTCCAGGGCGCTCCCATCCCCCAGGGTCAGGCGGGCGCGCCCGGGATCGACGCCGACGGCCAGGGCGCGCCGAAACCCCACCCCGCGATCCGCGAGATGGCGCGCCAGCCCGGCCACGATCCGACCGGCCAGCAGCACCCCGCCGGTGGGCAGCAGCAGCGCGTCGGCGAGACCCTCGGGGTCGAGCAGCGGGAAACGCGCGGCGAGGTCGCGGACCGCCAGGTCGGCGGCGGGGCGATGCTGCGCCCGCAGCACGGCGCGGGTGTCGGCCAGCCAGCCGGCGGCGGAAGCAGCGTCGGCCAGGGCCAGGGTGCCGGTGGGATGGTAGGGACGCTCGCCGATCGCCTCGAACAACGCCTCCCAGGCGAGGTGCGCGGCGTCCACCATCCGCGCGTAGCCGGCGCTCGCCCCGTAGGCGTGCCGGATCAGCCGATGGTGATCCACCGACGCGCCGCGCGGGTTGGGCAGGGACGCAGCGTCGGCCACCTCCACCGCCCAGCCGTCGCGCTCCAAGGCCCAGGCCGAGCACAGGCCCACGATGCCTCCCCCCAGCACCAGCGCGCGCCGTCGCGCGCCGGACGCCCGAACGCGGCGCCGCGACGCACCCCGAGCAGCGCCGGATCGGGCAGACCTGGCGACCGCGGGCGTCGCCGGCGTGCCGCGCCCCGGGATCACGGCTTCAGCGCGGCGCGGATCAGGAAGCCCACCGCGCCGGTGGCCGCCACGCCGGCGAACCACAGCAGCACGAACCAGCCGAAGCGCCGCAGCGGCCCGCCCGGCGCGTCGCCCGGCCCGGGCGGCCGCCCGTCTCCCTTGCCCGGCGGGTCCGCCCGCCTGCGGGACGCTTCAGTGATAACCGGCATCGGCCCGCACCTTGCCCCGGAACAGCCAGTACGCGTAGCCCGTGTAGAGCAGGATGATCGGGATCAGCACCGACGCCCCCACCAACAGGAACAGCTGGCTGCCGCGCGGCGAGGCGGCGTCCCAGATCGAGATGGAGGGCGGCACGATGTTGGGCCACATACTGATGCCCAATCCCGTGTAGCCCAAGAAGAACAATCCCAGCGCGATGGCGAACGGCCGCGCGTCGGCCCACAGCCCGTGCTGGTCGGCCGCTTCCAGCGCGCGGAAGAAGCGCCAGGCCAGGAAGCCCACCAGCGCCGGCACGGGGGTGGCGAGCAGGATCGCCGGGAAGTTGAACCACCGCGCCCGGAACGCCGGCTGCAGGAACGGCATGGTGACCGACACCGCCAGCATGAACAACAGCAGCGACACCGCCAGCGGCCGGGCCAGGGCGCGCGCCCGCTCGTGCAGCGCGCCCTCGCTCTTCCACACCAGCCAGCAGGCGCCGAGCAGCGCGTAGCCCGTCACCAGCGCCAGCCCGGTCAGCACCGAGAAGCCGGTGAGCCAGTCCCACCAGCCCCCCGAGTAGGACCGGCCGCTGACCTCGATCCCCTGCACGAAGGCGCCCAGCGCGATGCCCTGGGTGAACGCCGCCACGTAGGACCCCCAGCAGAAGGCGCGGTCCCACCAGGACTGCTGCGCCTCGTTCTCCGCCCGGAAACGCATCTCGAAGCTCACGCCGCGGAAGATCAGCGCCATCAGCATCAGCAGCAGCGGCATGTACAGCGCCGGCAGGATCGTCGCGTAGGCCAGCGGGAACACCGCGAACAGCCCCGCGCCGCCCAGCACCAGCCAGGTCTCGTTGCCGTCCCACACCGGCGCCACCGAGTTCACTGCCACGTCGCGGTCCGCCTTGTCGGGCAGCAGCGGGAACAGGATGCCCAGGCCGAGGTCGAACCCGTCCAGGCACACGTACAGGAACACCGCCGTGGCGATCAGCACCGCCCAGATCAGGGCGACGTTGTGGGCGGTGAGCAGGGCGTCGATCACGGCCCCCTCACTCCGCCGGCAGCGGCTGCGGCGAGGCATCGGCGCCGCGCATCACCGAGGGCGCCGGCGTGATGCCGCCCGTGCGGATCGGCTTGGCCGTGCTCGGGCCCGCCTCCTGGGGCCGCGGCACCTGGCCGAACAGCTTGAACAGGAACCAGATGCCGGCGCCGAACACCACGAAGTACACCACCGCGAAGGCGGCCAGCGAGGCGGCCACCGCCGGCGCCGCAACGGGCGCCACGCTGTCGACGGTGCGCAGCATCCCGTACACCGTGAAGGGCTGGCGCCCGGCCTCGGTGGTGATCCAGCCGCAGGTCACCGCGATCAAACCCGCCGGCCCCATCGCCACTGCCGCGCGCAGCAGCCACGGCGCGTCGTACAGCCTGCTCCGCAGCCGCATGAACAGCCCCACCGCGCCCAGCGCGATCATCAGCATCCCCAGGCCCACCATCGTGCGGAAGGCGAAGAACACCAGCGGCACGTTGGTCGGCCAGGTGTCCCGGGGAAAGGCGTTCAGCCCGCGCACCTCGCCGTTGAGGTCGTGCGTCAGGTACAGGCTGGCGAGGTTGGGCACCTCGACCGCCATCCTCGTGCGCCCTTCCTCCACCGAGGGGATGCCGAACAGGATGGCCGGCGCGCCGCGCTGGGTCTCGAAATGGCCCTCCATCGCCGCCAGCTTGGCCGGTTGGTGCTCGAAGGTGTTGCCGCCGTGCAGGTCGCCCAGCACCAGCTGCACCGGCGCCACGATCGCCAGCATCCACATCGCCATCGAGAACATCAGCCGTGCCCGCGGGTTCGGCGCGCGCGCCGCGACCGTTTCGCCGCGCGCGGTGCCGGGCCGGCGTTCGCGCAGCAGGTGGTAGGCGCCCACCGCGCCCACGATCAGCGCCGTGGTCAGGTAAGCGCCGGTCACCGTGTGGGCGTAGCGGTAGGGAAAAGACGGGTTGAAGATGATCGCCCACCAGTCCTCTGGCATGAAGCGGCCGTCCGCCGAAACCGAGTAGCCCGCCGGGGTGTGCATCCACGAATTCGCCGACAGGATCCAGAACGCCGAGATCGAGGTGCCCAGCGCCACCAGGCAGGTGGCGGCCATGTGCAGGCCGCGGCCCACCCGGCCCAGGCCGAACAGCATCACGCCCAGGAACCCGGCTTCCAGGAAGAAGGCGGTGAGCACCTCGTAGCCCATCACCGGCCCCATCACGGCGCCCACCTTGTCGGAGAACACCGACCAGTTGGTGCCGATCTGGTAGGACATCACCAGCCCCGAAACGACGCCCATCGCGAAGGCGATGGCAAAGATCTTGAGCCAGTAGCGGAATACGTCGAGGTAGACGGACCTGCCCGTCCACAGCCACAGCCCTTCCAGCACCGCGAGGAACGAGGCCAGCCCGATGGTGAAAGCGGGGAACAGGAAGTGCCACACGATCGTGAAGGCGAACTGGAACCGCGCGAGGTTGAGGGCGGTGGGCAGAATGGTGTCGAGCATGGATCCCGATTCTTGAGAACCGTCTCGCGGCGGCCCCCGGAAGCAAGCCCGCGACGGTGCCGCGGCGCACCACGTCAGATGGCGATCGCCGCCGCCGCTGCCAGGGCGCGGGGCCCCGCCCGGCGCCGACTCACCCGCACTCGTGAAGCCCCGGCCACCCGCGACGCCGCCGACGCCCGCCACGCCCCGACCGCTCGCGAGGCCACGAGCCGATGACGTCCGCGCGGATCGCCGTGCCCGCCCCGCCGCGCTTGGTGCTGATCGGCGCCGGCGGCCACGCCGCGGTGCTGCTGGAAGCCGTGCGCGCCGCCGGCCTGGGCGAGGTGGTGGGCCTGCTGGACGCCGCGCCCACGGCCGCCCCGGTCCTCGGCGTGCCCGTGCTCGGCGGCGAAGAGTTGCTGCCCCGCCTGCTGGCCGAAGGCGTCGCGGCGGCGGCGGTGGCCCTGGGCGACAACGCCGCGCGCGAGCGGGCCGGCGACCGGCTGCTGGCGCTGGGGTTCCTCCTCCCGGCGGTGGTCCACCCTTCGGCGCTGGTCTCGCCCTCGGCCCAGATCGGCGACGGCGCCGCGATCCTGGCGCGCGCCGTGGTGGGCACCAGCACCCTGGTGGGCGCGCTCGCGATCATGAACACCGCCGCGGTAGCGGACCACGACGGCCGAATCGGCCGCGCCGCCCACCTCGCCCCCGGCTGCGCGCTGGCCGGCAACGTCGCGGTCGGCGACCGCGCGCTGGTGGGCGTGGGCAGCGCCGTGCGGCCGGGCACGCGGATCGGCGCCGACGCGGTGGTAGGCGCCGGCGCGGCGGTGGTGTCGGACGTGCCGTCGGGCGTCACCGTGGTCGGCGTGCCGGCCCGGCCGCTGCGGCGCCGGGGGACGGCGGCACGCTGAGCGGCCGCGGCTGACCCGTGGCAGGCTCCGGTTTCCTGGCGGGGTGGCCGGAGGGGCGGGACCTCTCCGGCCTCACGTCGTACCGGCGGAAACCCGGGGCCGGCCACGGAACACGCCCGCGACCGGCCCCGCGGCGCGCCGCCGCGCCCGCTACTCCGCGGTGGCGCGGTAGATCTCCCCGCCGCCCTCGCGGAACTCCCGCGCCTTGTCGCCCATGCCCTGCTCCGCCTCGGCCCGGAGCGTGGCGTCGCGTATCTCCTGGCTGATCTTCATGGAACAGAACTTCGGGCCGCACATGGAGCAGAAGTGCGCGACCTTGTGCGCCTCCTTGGGCAGCGTCTCGTCGTGGAAGGCCCGCGCCGTCTCCGGGTCCATGCCGAGGTTGAACTGGTCCTCCCAGCGGAAGTCGAAGCGCGCCCGGCTCAGCGCGTCGTCCCAGGCGCGCGCGGTCGGGTGCCCCTTGGCGAGGTCGGCGGCGTGGGCGGCGATCTTGTAGGCGATCACCCCGGTCTTGACGTCGTCGCGGTTGGGCAGCCCCAGGTGCTCCTTGGGCGTGACATAGCAGAGCATCGCCGTGCCGAACCAGCCGATCATCGCCGCCCCGATCGCCGAGGTGATATGGTCGTAGCCCGGCGCCACGTCGGTGGTCAGCGGCCCGAGCGTGTAGAACGGCGCCTCGCCGCAGACCTCGAGCTGGCGGTCCATGTTGTGCTTGATCTTGTGCAGCGGCACGTGGCCGGGGCCCTCGATCATCACCTGGCAGTCGCGCGCCCAGGCCAGCTTGGTCAGCTCGCCCAGCGTGTCCAGCTCGGCGAACTGCGCCGCGTCGTTGGCGTCGGCGATGCAGCCCGGCCGCAGCCCATCGCCCAGCGAGAACGACACGTCGTAGGCCCGCATGATCTCGCAGATCTCGTCGAACCGCTCGTACAGGAAGCTCTCGCGGTGGTGCGCCAGGCACCACTTGGCCATGATGGAGCCGCCGCGCGACACGATTCCCGTCACGCGCCGCGCCGTCAGCGGCACGTGGGCGAGCCGCACGCCGGCGTGGATGGTGAAGTAGTCCACCCCCTGCTCGGCCTGCTCGATCAGCGTGTCGCGGAACACCGCCCAATCCAGGTCCTCGGCCACGCCGCCGACCTTCTCCAGCGCCTGGTAGATCGGCACGGTGCCGACGGGCACCGGCGCGTTGCGCAGGATCCATTCGCGCGTGTCGTGGATGTTGCGCCCCGTGGACAGGTCCATGATGGTGTCGGCGCCCCAGCGGATCGCCCACACCATCTTGTCTACCTCCTCGCCCACCGAGGATGTCACCGCCGAGTTGCCGATGTTGGCGTTGATCTTGACCAGGAAGTTGCGGCCGATCGCCATCGGCTCCAGCTCGGGGTGGTTGACGTTGGCCGGGATCACCGCCCGCCCCCGCGCCACCTCGTCGCGCACGAATTCGGGCGTCACCACGTCGGGGATGGAAGCCCCGAAATCCTCGCCGTCGCGGACCATCTCGCGCAGCGTCTCGCGGCGCATGTTCTCGCGGATCGCGACGAACTCCATCTCCGGCGTGATCAGGCCACGCCGGGCGTAGGCCATCTGCGTCACCGACCGCCCGCCCACGGCGCGCAGCGGCCGCACCCGGTCGGGGAACTGCGGTACCCCGCGCTCGGCCGACACGTTGCCGTTGTCCTCGGGGCGCACGGCGCGGCCGATCGTCTCCTCCACGTCGCCGCGCGCCCGCACCCAGGCGCCGCGCGCACCCGCCAGGCCGCGGGCGATGTCCACGATCGCTTCGGGATCGGTGTAGGGGCCGGACGCGTCGTACAGCGTCACCGGCGGCTCGTTGGCGGAAGAATGCGGCCGTATCTCGCGGAACGGCACGCGGATGCCGCGCGCGGGGCATTCCGCGTAAACGCGCCGCGAGCCGGGCAGGGGGCCGGTGGCGACCGTGCCGATGCGGGCGAGGCCGCCGGGAGCGGGGGACGGAAGGCTGTCGGGCACTGGGCGGATCTCCTGGACGAACTTCCGGGGAGATCCGGGTCTCGGTGACGCGTCGGGTGGGAAGCCGCGCGCGCCGCGGTTCCCGTTCCTGTCCCTTCGCCGGCATGACCCGGATCAGGTTCGAAGGGTCACCGCGCCGGCAACTGCCGATGGCGGACTCTCAGCCCCCTGACGGGACCCCCCTTGGAACGTGGCGCGATCTCCTCACGCGCGGGGCCGCTTGTCAACGACGCCCTTCATGCCGCAGCCCCTCAGGCGGCCGCCGCCCCGAGCAGGACGAGCCCCGCCGCGCAGACCGCCGCGCCGCCCAGCTGCCCCAGCCTCCGGCCCCGCCCGTTCCCCAGCCGCTCCAGCCTCCGGCCCAGCCCGATCCCGGCCGCGTGCAGGGTCGCGGTCGCCGCCACGAAGCCCAGGCCGTAGGCGAGGCCGGACGCGTCCGCCGGCATCTCCGCCCCGTGGGCGACGCCGTGGAACACCGCGAAGGCGGCGGCCAGCGCGGCGGCGGCTACCGGCGACCGCAGGCCGAGCGCCACCGCGGCCCCCAGCACCACCACCGACAGCGTGATGCCCGCTTCCAGGAACGGCAGCCCCACCCCCGCCGCGCCCAGCGCGGCCCCGAGCGCCATGGCGCCGAGGAAACCCGCCGGCACCGCCCACAACGCCCTGCCGCCGAGCTGCGCCGCCAGCAGCCCCACTGTCACCATGGCCAGCGCGTGGTCGGCGCCGCCGATCGGGTGCGCGAAGCCGTGCGCCAAGCCGGACGCGTCGCCCGCGCCGGTGTGGGCGAGGGCGGCATCGGCGGGCAGCAACAGGGCAGCGGCGAGGGGGAGGGTTCTGCGCATCGGCTGGGCTCCGTGGGGAGGGCACAGCCAAGCACGCGCGGGGCGGGCCCGGCCAGCCCGGCCGGCGCCACCCTCAGGCCGGGGCGTGCTCGGCGCCCGGCTCGGCGACCGGCGTGCGGAACGGGGTGGCGATCACCGTGCCGGTCTCGTCGAAGCGGTTCGAGATCCGCCGGTTCAGCTCGCGCATCACCGGCCAGCGCTGCGACGGCTCGGTCTTCAACCGCGCCCGCAGCACCACGCCGCCCTCGCCCAGGCGCTCCACGCCCATCACGTCCAGCTCGTCGCGTATGGCGCCGCCCCACCGCGCCTCGGCCCGCATCTCGGCGGCCACGTCGCGCAACAGGGCGGAGGCGGCGTCCACGTCCTGTCCGTAGGCCAGCGAGAACTCCACCATCGCGAAGGCGAAGTCGCGGGTCATGTTGGTCACTGCGTTGACCGAGGAGAACGGGATGATGTGCACCGACCCGTCGATCGCGCGCAGCCGGATGGAGCGTATGCTCAGCCGCTCCACCACCCCGGTCAGCGGCGGCACGGCGACGGTCACGGTGTCGCCCACCGCCACCGCGTCCTCCAGCAGCAGGAAGATCCCGGTCACCACGTCCTGCACCAGCTTCTGCGACCCGAAGCCCACGGCGACCCCCACCACCGAGGCGCCCGCGATCAAGGGGGCCACGTTCACGCCGATCTCGCTGAGCACGTTGAGCACCACGAAGATCACGATCACGATCATCAGCACGGTGCGCAGCATCGGCAGCAGCGTGCGCACGCGCGCCGAGCGGGCGGCCTGGGCGTCGCGCGCCACCTTGGCGAGCTGACGAGCGATAGCGACGTTGGCCACCTCCCACACCGCCAGCGCCACCAGCCAGGTCAGGCCGACCGAGATCAGCGAGCCCAGCAGCCGCGAGCCCAGCCGGTTAGCCATCAGCCACCCGAAGGCGGCGATCCCCCACGCTTCCAGCAGCGCCAGCGCCGCCACCAGCGTCACCAGCGCCGTCGCCACCACCCGCAGGATGTGGACGTAGCGGCCCGACCGCGCTTCCAGGCCGGGATAGCGCCGCCCGAGGTCGCTGCCGACGCGCAAGGCCCGCTCGATCCCCCGCCGCAGCGCGTAGTCCGCCGCCCTGGCCAGCGCCAGAACCAGCAGCGTGGCGCCGGTGCCGCGCAGCAGGCGCCGGAAGCCGTCGGGCACCTCCAGCGCCCAAATGCCCCACAGCGCCAGCAGCCACAGGATAGCGACCACGTGCCACACCCGCGCCAGCCGGTCGCGCAGCGTGCGCGCGAGGCGGCGGGAGCGGCTGGGCGCGTCGCCCGGCGCCAGCGGCGGCGCCCGCAGCACGCCCGACACCGCGGCGCGCTGCTGCACGATCACCACCACCAGCATCAGCGACGCCACCAGCGCCACCGCGCGCAGGATGCCGTCGTACACCGCCCACGGCACGCCGAACTGCAGCGCCGCCTCGGCCAGGGCGTAGCCGAACACCGCCACCGCCACGACCCGGCGCAACCAGGCGGTGACGTAGGCGGCGGACGCGTCGCCCACCGGCACCAGCCGCAGGTGCGCCGAGCGCGGCGAGAACAGCATCCGCGAGGCCACCATGATGGCGCGCACCGCGATGTAGCCGCCGATCGCGGTGACCAGCACCAGCTGCGTGGTGGGCAGCGGGTCGGCCACCTCTACCGCCGCGTTGGCCGCGAGGGCGAAGACGCACACCGGCGCGAGGTCGAGCAGCAGCCGCCCCACCACCACCGGAACGCGGCGCACCCAGCTCCAGCCGCCGCGCCGGGTCGGCGCCAGGGCGTCGAGCCGGTGGCGCGGGCCGCGCAGCAGCCGGAACACCCCGACCTCGGCGAGCAGCCCGGCGCCGAACACCAGCAACAGCTTCAGCGCGGCGTCGGCGACCCGCGCCCGCGTCACCGGGTCGCGCGCGACCCCCGAGGCCCAGGCGGCGACGTTGGGCAGGTCGGTCAGCGAGCGGGCCCCGGCCAGCGCCTGCTGCGCCAAGGCGCGCAGCCGCTCGGAAACGCCGTTGATGACCAGCGCGCCCAGCGTGTCGGGGGCCAGCACGGCCGGCGCCGCGGCCGGCGGGGGCGCGACGCCGGCCGTGCCCTCCGCGGGCGACGCGCCGTCCCCGGCCGCGGCGCCCGTGGATGCCCCACCGGTGGATGCCCCGCCCGCGGGCGCCTCGGCCGGGGGCGGCGCGGCCGAGCTTCCCGCTTCGGCAGGAGCGGCACCGGGC
>CAXTEL010000021.1:0-52422 GCA_964243365.1 uncultured Roseomonas sp.
AGGCCGGCGTCCACTTCGGACACCACACCCGCCGCTGGAACCCGCGGATGGGACCTTACATCTTCGGCATCCGTAATCAGGTCCACATCCTGGACCTGCAGCAGACCGTTCCGCTCATGGACCGCGCGCTGCGCGCCGTGCGCGACGTGGTGGCGGCCGGCGGGCGCGTGCTGTTCGTGGGAACGAAGAAGGCCGCTGCCGAGTACGTGGCCGAGGCGGCGACGCGCTGCGGCCAGTACTACGTGAACCACCGCTGGCTCGGCGGTATGCTCACCAACTGGAAGACCATCACCGGCTCGATCAAGCGCCTTAAGCAGATGGAGGTGCAGCTCGCCGGCGACGTGCAGGGCCTGACCAAGAAGGAGATCCTGATGCTGACGCGCGAGCGCGAGAAGCTCGAGCGCGCGCTGGGCGGCATCAAGGAGATGGGGGGCTTGCCCGACATCATCTTCGTGATCGACACGGTGAAGGAGAAGCTGGCCATCGAGGAGGCCAACAAGCTCGGCATCCCCGTGGTGGCAGTGTGCGACAGCAACGCCGACCCCACGGGGGTGGCCTTCCCGATCCCCGGCAACGACGATGCCATCCGCGCCATCAACCTGTACTGCGACATGATCGCGGGGGCGGTGTTCGACGGCATCTCGGCGGAGATGCAGGCATCCGGCGTCGACCTGGGCGCGCAGGAGGACACTTCCGACCAATCGCTGCCCGAGGACGACGCGGGTGCGGTCACCAACGCCCAGGCCGACGAGGTCGCCGAGGCGATGCTGGCCGGCGGCGTGGTATCCGACACCCTGGTGCCCGGGGGCGACATCGTCCTGCCCGAGAGCGTGGCCGCGGGCGACAACGACGCCACGGCGCGGGCCGATGCGCAGGGGCTCAATCCCGCCACCGTGCCGCACGGCGGCAGCCAGTCCTCCGCGACGGCGGGCCTGTCGGCCGGCGACATGGAAACGGCGGTGCAGAACAACGCCGACGACGGCAACAAGGCCGGCTGAGGCGAGGAGGAAACACCCCATGGCCGAGATCACGGCGAACCTGGTCCGCGACCTGCGTGAGAAGACCGGCGCGGGCATGATGGACTGCAAGAAGGCGCTGGTGGAAAGTGCCGGCGAGATGAACGCCGCGGTCGACTGGCTGCGCAAGAAGGGCCTCTCGGCGGCGGCCAAGAAGTCCGGCCGCGTCGCGGCGGAGGGGCTGGTGGGCGTGGCCTCGGCGCCGCTGCGGGCGGCGATGGTCGAGGTCAACGCCGAGACCGACTTCGTGGCGCGCAACGAGCAGTTCCAGGGCTTCGTGACCGCGGTCGCGGGGATCGCCTTGGAGGCCGGCGAGGACGTGGAGGCGATCAGGGCGGCGCGCTACCCCGGCGGCGAGGGCACGGTGGCCGACGAGCTGACGCGGCTGATTGCGACCGTGGGCGAGAACATGTCGATCCGCCGCGCCAAGGTGTTCAGCGTGCCGAAGGGTGCGGTGGCGACCTACGTGCACAACGCGGTCAGGCCGGGCCTGGGCAAGATCGGCGTGCTGGTGGCGGTGGAAGGCGAGTCGGAGGTGGACGCGCTGGAGCTGCTGGGCCGGCAGGTCGGCATGCACGTCGCGGCCACGCG
The DNA here is from genome assembly GCA_964243365.1 of uncultured Roseomonas sp. Classification (GTDB taxonomy): domain Bacteria; phylum Pseudomonadota; class Alphaproteobacteria; order Acetobacterales; family Acetobacteraceae; genus Roseomonas. The sequence goes on from CAXTEL010000021.1 coordinate 1,608, forward strand.
GCCGGAGGCGCTGGACACTTCCGCCGTGGACCCGGCGGCGCTGGAGCGCGAGCGGGCGGTGCTGAGCGAGCAGGCGCGGGCCTCGGGCAAGGCCGAGGCGATCATCGAGAAGATGGTCGAGGGCCGCATCCGCAAGTACTACGAGGAAGTGGTGCTGCTGGAGCAGGTCTGGGTGCATGACGGCGAGAGCCGGGTGAAGGCGGTGGTGGGCAAGGCGGGCGGCAAGCTCGGCGGTTTCGCGCGCTTCCAGCTCGGCGAGGGCATCGAGAAGCAGTCCGGCGACTTCGCCGCCGAGGTCGCGGCCGCGGCCGGGGTGAGCAAGCCCGACGCGGTGCCCGCGCCCGCCGACTGATCGGCAGCCTCGACCGGCCCGGGCGGGCGCACTTGCCCGGGCCGTCCGCGCCCGAGTACTTTCCCAGCTGCCGCCCAGAGGACTCGCCCGCCGGATGCCAGAGCCGACCTACAAGCGCGTCCTGCTCAAGGTGTCGGGGGAGGCGCTAATGGGCGCCCGCGACTACGGGCTCGACAACGGCACCGTGCGCGCCATCGCCGACGACGTGCGCGGCGTCGTGGAGATGGGCGTGCAGGTCAGCTTGGTGATCGGGGGCGGCAACATCTTCCGCGGCATCGCGGGCGCCGCCTCGGGCATGGACCGCGCGCAGGCCGACGGCATGGGCATGCTGGCCACCGTGATGAACGCGCTGGCAATGCAGAGCGCGCTGGAGCGGGCCGGCGTGGTGACGCGGGTGCAGTCGGCGATCTCCATGGCCTCGCTGTGCGAGCCGTTCATCCGCAGGCGGGCGATCCGACACATGGAGAAAGGGCGAGTGGTGATCTTCGCCGCCGGCACCGGCAACCCGTTCTTCACCACAGACACCGCCGCCGCGCTGCGGGCCGCCGAGATGGGCTGCAACGCGCTGCTCAAGGGCACCCAGGTGGACGGCGTGTACTCGGCCGACCCGCGCAGCAACCCCAAGGCCGAGCGGTACGAGACGCTCACCTACCTGGACATGCTGGCGCGCGATCTGGCGGTGATGGACGCCGCTGCGATCAGCCTGGCGCGCGAGAACAAGCTGCCGATCATCGTCTTCAACATCCACGAGCCGGGCGCCTTCACCGCCGTGATGCGCGGCGAGGGCCGCTTCACCACCGTGGTGGACCACTGAGGAACCGCCGAGCATGGCCGCCGACGCACCCGAGCTTCCGTCGCTCAAGAAAGACCTCACGCGCCGCATGGACGGGGCGCTGGAAACGCTACGCAAGGAGTTCACCGGCCTGCGCACCGGCCGCGCCAGCCCCGCCCTGCTGGAGCCGATCCGCGTCGAGGCCTACGGGTCCAACCAGCCGCTGAGCCAAGTGTCCAACATCTCGGTCGCGGGTCCTGGGCTGCTATCGGTGCAGGTGTGGGACAAGTCGATCACCAAGGCGGTGGAGGTGGCGATCCGCGACTCCAACCTCGGTCTCAACCCGCAGGCCGAGGGGCAGGTGATCCGCGTGCCGCTGCCGCCACTGACCCAGGAGCGACGCAACGACCTCGTCAAGCAGGCCAGCCGCTACGCCGAGGCCGCCAAGATCGCGGTGCGGGGGGTGCGCCGCGACGGCATGGAGCAGGTCAAGGGCTGGGAAGGGAAGTCGGAAATCTCCAAGGACGACGCCAAGCGCTGGTCCGAGGAGGTTCAGAAGCTGACGGATGCTTACGTCAAGCGCGTCGACGAGGGCTTCTCCGAGAAGGAGAGGGACATCAAGTCCGTCTGACGGGCCCCGGGGGGAGGGGTCCGCGACGGGCAACACGCGATGAGCAGCGCGGCGCCGGAGCGGCGAGCCGAGACCGTGGCCCCGGGGCCGGTCCCGGCGCACGTCGGCATCATCATGGACGGCAACGGGCGCTGGGCCGCGGCACGCGGGCTGCCGCGCGCCATGGGTCACAAGGCCGGCGCGGAGGCGGTGCGGCGGACTATACGCGCCTGCGCGGACGCCGGGGTGGGCTGGCTGACGCTGTTCGCCTTCTCCTCGGAGAACTGGCGGCGGCCGGCGCAGGAGGTGTTCGAGCTGACCGCGCTGCTGCGCCATTACCTCCGCCACGAGGTCGCTCAGCTCGCGCGCGACGGGGTGCGCCTGCGGGTGATCGGCGACCGCGCCCGCTTCGGGCCGGACACGGCGGAGGCGATCCACCGCGCCGAGGCGGGGACGGCGCACGGCGTGGCGCTGAACCTCAACGTCGCGCTGTCCTACGGCGGGCGGGCGGAGATCGCCGCTGCCGCGCGGGCGATCGCGATCGCGGCCAGCGAGGGACGGCTGCGGCCGGGCGAGGTGGACGAGGACACGCTGGGGGCGCACCTCGCCACCGCCGGGATGCCGGACCCTGACCTAGTGATACGCACCTCGGGCGAGCAGCGCCTGTCCAATTTCCTGTTGTGGCAGTCCGCCTACGCCGAGCTGGTGTTCCTCGACGTGCTGTGGCCGGACTTCGAGGGCGCGCACCTGCTCGCCGCCCTGGACGAGTTCCGTCGGCGCGAGCGTCGCTACGGTGCCCGTGCGGGCTGAGCGCGGGGACGCGCCCGCGGGAGCGAAGCGATGGCGCGACCTGCGCAAGCGCTTCCTGTCGGCGATCGTGCTCGGCCCCGCGGCGCTGCTGTGCGTCTGGCTCGGCGCCGAGCCCTACACCGCGCTGCTCGCCATCTGCGTGGCCGTGCTGGCGTGGGAATGGGTGCACCTGTGCGGCCTGCGCGCGCGGGCGCTGCCGGGAGCGGCAGTGCCCGTCGTGGTGCTCGGCGCCGGTGCGCTCGCGGTGACGGAGCACCCGGGGCCGGCCTGGGCGGTGCTGGCGGGGGGATTCCTGCTCGCCTGGGTGGTGGCCGCGGGCTCGCGCCGCCACCGTCGCGCCGGCCGGCCTGCCTGGTGGCCGGCGCTGGGGGTGCTCTACATCGGCGTGGCCGGCCTGTGCCTGATCGCGCTGCGGCACGACGACGCGGCCGGCCGCGACAACCTGCTGTTCCTGCTCGCGGCGGTGTGGGCCAGCGACGTCGGCGCCTACATCACCGGGCGGGCGTTGGGGGGGCCGCTGCTGTGGCCGGCGGTGACGCCGAGCAAAACGTGGTCCGGCGCCGCCGGCGGGCTGGGGCTGGCGATGGTCACGGCGGTGCTGCTGGCCTCCACCGTGCTGGCGCAGGGCTCGGCGGCCAACGCGGCGGCGGTGGCGGCGGTGCTGGCGGTGGCGACTCAGGCGGGCGACCTGCTGGAAAGCGCGATCAAGCGGCACTTCCGGGTTAAGGATACCTCCAGCCTGATCCCCGGGCACGGCGGGCTGCTGGACCGGCTGGACGGGCTGCTTGCGGCCGCGCCGGCGGCGGCGCTGCTGTCGCTGGGAACCGGACAGGGCGTGCCGCTGTGGCGGTGAGGGGATGGCGATGAGCGGGCCGCGCAGCGTGACCGTGCTGGGCAGCACCGGCTCGGTGGGCCGTTCCACCCTGGCGCTGCTCGACGCCGCGCCGCCGGGTGCCTTCCGGGTCGAGGCGCTGGTGGCGGGGCGCGACGTCGCCGGGCTGGCCGCCCAAGCGCGGCGGCTGCGGCCGGCGGTGGCCGTGCTGTTCGAGGAGAACGGGCTGCCGGCCCTGCGCGAGGCGCTCGCCGGGACCGGGATCGCCGCCGCCGCCGGGCGCCGCGCCGTGCTGGAAGCCGCCGCGCGGCCGGCCGATTGGACCATGGCGGCGATCGTGGGCGCCGCCGGGCTGGGCCCGACGCTGGCGGCGCTGGGGCGCGGCGGCGTCCTGGCGCTGGCCAACAAGGAGGCGCTGGTCTGCGCCGGCAACATCGTGCTGCGCGCGGCGGCGGCAGCGGGCGCCACGCTGCTGCCGGTGGATTCCGAGCACAACGCGATCTTCCAGGTGCTGGACCAGAAGCAGCCGGCGACGCCGGAGCGGATCGTGCTGACCGCCTCCGGCGGGCCGTTCCGCGAGGCCACGCTCGCCGAGATGCGGCGCGCCACGCCCGAGCAGGCGGTGCGGCACCCCGTGTGGAGCATGGGCGCCAAGATCAGCGTGGACAGCGCCACGATGTTCAACAAGGGTCTGGAGCTGATCGAGGCGGCACACCTGTTCCCCGTGTCGCCCGAGCGGATCGACGTGCTGATCCACCCGCAATCGGCGGTGCACGGCATGGTGCAGTACGCCGACGGATCGATCCTGGCCCAGCTCGGCACGCCGGACATGCGAACGCCGATCGCCCACGCGCTGGCCTGGCCGGGGCGGATGGCGGTGGACGTACCGCGGCTCGACCTCGCGGCGCTGGGCCGGCTGGACTTCCTGGCCCCCGATCCCGTGCGCTTCCCGTCGCTGCGGCTGGCGCGGGAAGCCTTGCGGCGGGGGCAGGGCGCCACCACCATCCTCAATGCCGCCAACGAGGTCGCCGTGGGGCGCTTCCTCGAGCGCCGCCTGGGCTTCCTCGACATCGCCGGGGTGGTGGAGGACGCGCTCGACGCCTTGGGCGCGCCGACGGTGACCGAACTCGACGCGGTGCTCGGCCTGGACCGGGCGGCGCGCGAGGCGGCGGCCCGGATGGCGGACCGCCTTTCCCCCTGAGCCGATCCTCGAACCGTCGTTCCTTTCCAGAACGCCATCCCGGAGTTCCCGCACTTGGACGCCCTGATCGCCGCGATCCGCACCCCGCTCGCCTTCGTGGTGGTCCTGGGCGTGCTCGTCTTCGTGCACGAGATGGGGCACTACCTCGCCGCCCGCTGGCGCGGCGTGCACGTGGAGCGCTTCGCCATCGGTTTCGGCCGGCCGATCGCCCGCTGGACCGACCGGCACGACACGCGCTGGCAGGTCGGCTGGCTGCCGCTGGGCGGCTACGTGAAGCTGCACGGGCAGGAGCAGCCGGGCGACGTGGACGCGGCGACGCGCGCCGGCTGGCAGGCGGGCCGAACCTTCCACGACAAGCCGGTGGGGGACCGCGCCATCGTGGTGGCGGCCGGGCCGGTGGCCAACTTCCTGCTCGCCGCCGTGCTGTTCGCCGGGCTGTTCGCCACCGTGGGCCGCCCCGTGGCGACCGCGACCGTGGCTACGGTGGTGTCGGGCAGCGCCGCCGAGCGCGCCGGGGTGCTGGCGGGCGACCGCATCGTGGCGCTCGACGGCGAGGCGGTGCGCCGATTCGAGGACGTGCAGCGCCACGTCCAGCCCCGCGCCGGCGTGCCGGTGCAGCTCGGCCTGGAGCGGGACGGGCGCGCGCTGACGCTGGCGGTGACCCCCGACGCGCGGCCGCGCGAGGGGAGCGCGCCGGTAGGCGTGCTGGGCATTGCCGGCGGCGCGCCGACGTTCGAGCGCGCTGATCCGTTCACCGCCGTTTGGGCCGGCATCACCCACACGGCGGACGTTTCGGCGCAGACCCTGGCCGGGGTGTGGGGGATGATCACCGGCGCCCGCGGCACCGAGGATCTGGGCGGGCCGCTGCGCATCGCCCAGCTCTCCGGGCAGGTGGCGAGCCTCGGCGCGGCGAGCCTAGTGACCTTCATGGCCGTGCTGTCGGTCAATCTCGCGCTGATAAACCTGTTCCCGATCCCCGTGCTCGACGGCGGCCACCTGCTGTTCTACGCGGCCGAGGCGTTGCGCGGCCGGCCGCTGCCGGTGCGGGCGCAGGAGTACGGCTTCCGCGCCGGGCTGGCGCTGCTGGCGGCGCTGTTCGTGTTCGCCACCTGGAACGACCTGTCCTCGCTGGGCGTGGTGCGCTGGATCACTGGGCTGGTGGGATAAGGGCGGGTCCGCAGCCTTCCCGGGGCGATGTGGGCGGCGGGGTTGGCGCTGTCGGCGGCTCTCCGCTAGCTTGCCGTCGCCCCGACCTACTGCGGGGATACGCCGGCACGGAAACCAAGACTTGCAACGCAAAAGCGCCCTGCTGCTCGCAGCGACCTGCCTCGTTCCCGTGTTCGCGTCCCATCCGGCCTGGGCGCAGCCGCGCCGGGCATCCCCCGCCCAGGCTTCTGCCCGGGGCGGGGCGGTCGTGGAGGGCATCGACGTGTCCGGCAACCAGCGCATCGAGGCCGACACGGTGCGCTCCTACATGCTGCTGCAGCCCGGCGACGCTTTCGAGGGCGACAGGCTCGACCGTTCGCTGCGCACGCTGTTCGCCACCGGCTTGTTCCGCGACGTACAAGTGGCGCGACGGGGCGGCCGCATCCTGGTGACGGTACAGGAGAACCCGATCGTCAACCGAGTGGCCTTCGAGGGCAACCGCAAGCTCTCGGACGACGAGCTGCGATCGGTGGTGCAGCTGCGATCGCGCGCGGTGTTCACGCCGCAAGCGGCGCAGAGCGATCGCCAGCGGCTGTTGGAGGGCTACGCCCGTCGCGGGCGCTTCGCAGCCACCGTCGAGCCCAAGCTCATCGAGCTGGAGCAGAACCGCGTCGACGTGGTGTTCGAAATAACCGAGAACGAGACGGCGCTGATCAGCCGCATCAACTTCGTGGGCAACCGCGCCTTCTCCGATTCGCGGCTCAAGGAGGTCGTGGCGACACGCGAGGCAGCCTGGTACCGGCCGTTCTCGTCATCGGACTCCTACGACCCGGAGCGCCTGGGCTTCGACCGCGAGCTGCTGCGCCGCTACTACTTGAGGCAGGGCTACGCGGACGTGCAGGTCACGACCTCGTCGGCCGAGCTGACGCCCGACCGCTCCGGCTTCTTCGTCACCTACACGATCGACGAGGGACGCCGGTACCGGGTCGAGCGGATCGACGTGGAATCGCGGCTGCGCACCGTCACGGCCGCGCCGCTGCGCGAGGAGGTTGAGCTGTCGCCGGGTGACTGGTACGACGGCGAGGCGGTGGAGCGGGCCACCCAGGCGATCCAGGACCGTGCCAACGTCGAGGGCGCGCCGTTCGCCGAGGTGCAGCCGCGCATCGAGCGCAACGCCGGCGCCGGCACGGTGGACATCATCTACGACGTCACCGAGGGCCAGCGGCTGTTCGTCGAGCGCATCGACGTCACCGGCAACACGCGCACCCAGGACAGGGTGGTGCGCCGCGAGTTCCGCATCGCCGAGGGCGACGCCTTCAACGCCGCCCAGGTCCGCCGATCACGGCAGCGGGTGCGCGACCTCGGCTACTTCAGCGACGCGACGATCAGCACCACGCAAGGCTCCACGCCGGACCGCGTCGTGCTCGGCGCCAACGTGAGCGAGCGCGCCACGGGCGAGATTTCGCTGGGCGGCGGCTACTCCACGGACGCCGGCGCGCTGGCTGACATCGGGCTGCGCGAGCGCAACCTGCTGGGCACTGGCATCGACGCGCGCGTCAACGCGGTGATCGCGCAGCGGCGCTCCCAGGTGGACCTGTCGGTCACCGACCCGAGTTTCCTGGACCGCAATCTCGCGGTGGGGGCGGACGTGTTCTACGTGACGCGCGACCTGCGCGACTACGCGTCCTACCAGGAGCGGCGCTACGGCTTCGCGCTGCGCGCCGGCTACGAGTTCAACGAATTCCTGCGGCAATCGTGGTCGTACACGCTGTCGCAGCGCAACATTTTCGACATACGCAACGACGCCTCGCGGCTGATCCGGGACCAAGCGGGCAAGACGCTGCTGTCGCAAATCGGGCAGACACTGACCTACGACCGCCGCAATTCGCGGCTCGACCCGAGCGCGGGCTACGTGGTGCGGCTGGGCACCGACTTCGCCGGCGTGGGCGGCGACGCGCAGTACGTGCGCGGCCGCGGCGACACCTCGTACTTCATCCCCTTCGAGCGACTGCTGGGCGACCCGGCCTACGTGCTCGCGCTGAGCGGATCAGTGGGCTACCTGCAGCCCTGGGGCGGCGACCGCGACCGAATCGTGGACCGCTTCTTCCTTGGCGGCGAGAACCTGCGCGGCTTCGAGATCGCCGGCGCCGGGCCGCGGGCGCTGGGCTCGCCGGACCGCGACGCGCTCGGCGGCCGATTCTTGTGGACGCAGTCCACCGAGTTCCGCTTCCCGCTGCCGGTCCCGCAGGAGATCGGCATCACCGGCCGCGTCTTCGCCGACGTCGGCGCGCTGTCCAAGGTGCCCAGCGGCGACCCGCAGGACCGGGTCGTGGACAACGGCTCGCCGCGCGTGGGCGCCGGCGTGGGCGTGTCCTGGGCCAGCCCGTTCGGCCTCATCAACCTCGACTTCGCAGCCCCCGTGGTGAAGAAGTCCTACGACGAGACGCAGGTGTTCCGCTTCGGCTTCGGCACCCGCTTCTGATCATGCCCGGAGCGACGATGATGACCAAGGCGCGCACCGCGTTCGCCCTTCTCGCGATCCTGTTGCCGGCAACCGGCCCCGCGCGCGCGCAGGACTGGTTCGTGCCGCAGGGTCAGGCGCCGGCGCGCCCCGCCCAGCAGGTGCCCCAGCCTCAGCCGGCCCGCCCGGCGCAGCAGCAGGCGCAGCAGCGCCCGGCGCAGGGCGCGCGTCCCGTGCAGCCCAACCCATCGCCGCTGCCGCCCGGCCAGCCGCCGCCGGACGCGGTGATCGGCATCGTCGACGTGCCCGAGGTGCAGCGGAACTCGTCGGCCTTCAACGCGGTGCGCGAGGAGATCGAGAAACGTCGGCAGCGCCTGAACGACGACCTGCAGCGCGAACAGGGCAAGTGGCGCGACGCCCAGCAGGCGCTGCAGGCCGAGCGCGCGACGCTGCAGCCCGACGCGCTGCGCACCCGCGAGCGCGAGCTGCAGGAGCGGGTCACCGAGAGCCAGCGGGTGTTCCGCGACCGCTCGCGCGGCATCGAGCAGGCCGCGCAGGCCGCGCTGGGGGAGATCGAGCAGGCCTTGGCGGTGGTGATCCGGCAGGTGGCCGGCAGCCGCAAGGTGAACATCGTGATGCCGCGGGCGCTGGTGATCTTCAACGACGCGCCGTTCGACCTCACCGACGAGATCGCAGGCCAGCTCAACCGCGTGCTGCGGACCGTGGCGCTGGCGGCGGACGGCGCGCCGGCCCAGGTCGCGGCCCCGCCCACCCCGCCGGCCGCGGCGCAGCAGCCGGCGCGCCAGGGCCAGGGCCAGCCGCAGCGCCGGAACTGAGGCAGCGTTTCTTGGCGGATCCGCGGTTCCATCTCCCGGCCGGCCCGCACGCGCTGGGCGCGCTCGCCCGGGCTGCATCGACGACTCTGGCTGCGGGGGCGGGTTCCGACCGGATGTTCACCGGCGTGGCGGCGCTCGGCGCGGCTGGACCGGCGGAGGTCACCTTCGCGGAAGGACGGCGCAACCTCGACGCGCTGCGCGCCACCGGCGCCGGCGCCGTGGTGGTGGCCCCCACATTCGCCGCGGAGGTGCCGGCGGGGGCTGCGATGCTGTTGTCGGACCGCCCGCAACTCGCCTTCGCGCGGATCGCCGCCCTGTTCCACCCGACCCCGGCGCCGCGGGCGGGGGTGCATCCCACCGCAGTTCTGGGCGAGGGTGCGGTGATCGGCGATGGCTGCGAGATCGGCCCCTACGCCGTGGTCGGGGACGGCGCCCGGCTGGGACCCAGGTGCGTGTTGGGGCCGCACGCGGTGGTGGGGCCGGGTTGCGACTTCGGCGCCGGCTGCCGGCTGCACGCCCACGCGAGCGCGTATTGCTGCTTGGCCGGTGAGCGCGTGGTGCTGCACCAGGGTGCGCGCGTGGGCAACGAGGGCTTCGGCTTCGTGCCCGACGAGAACGGCGGCTTCGTCACCGTGCCGCAGCTCGGGCGCGTGGTGCTGGGCGACGGGGTGGAGATCGGCGCCAACGCTTGCGTGGACCGCGGCGCCGCCGGGGACACGGTGCTCGGCGCCGGCACGCGCTTGGACAATCTCGTCATGCTCGGGCACAACGTCCGCACGGGTCGGTGCTGCGTGGTCGTGGCCCAGGCCGGGATCTCGGGCTCCACCGTGCTGGGCGACGGCGTGATGATCGCGGCGCAGGCGGGGCTGACCGGGCACCTGAGCGTTGGCGACCGGGCGCGGGTCGGGGCGCAGTCGGGGGTCATGAACGACATCGCCCCCGGCACCGACGTGATGGGCAGCCCCGCCATGCCGGCGCGCGACGCTTGGCGCGCGGTGGCGACCCTGCGGCGGCTGTCGGCCGGCGGCGGGGCGGGACGGCCGGCCGGACGGGCAGCGGGACGCGACGGAACGGACGGGACGGGATGAGCGCGCAGGACGAGATGGCAGTGGACGCCGTCGGCGGGGACGGTGGTGAGGCTGCCGCGGGGTCTTCCGACGAGACGGGTGCGCTGGGCACTTACGACATCGCTCAGATCATGGAGGCGATCCCGCATCGCTACCCCATGCTGCTCGTGGACCGGATGGAGGGGATCGTGCTCGGCGAGCGCGCGATCGGCGTCAAGAACGTCACGGTGAACGAGAACTTCTTCCAGGGACACTTCCCGCGTCACCCGGTGATGCCGGGCGTGCTCATCATCGAGAGCATGGCGCAGACCGCCGCGGTGCTGGTGGTGATGACGCTGGGGCCGTCGGCCAGGGGCAAGCTCGTGTACTTCATGAGCATCGAGTCTGGTAAGTTCCGCAAGCCGGTGGTGCCGGGCGACCAGCTGCGCATCCACGTGCGCAAGCAGCGCCGGCGCGGGGCAGTGTGGCGCTTCGCGGCGGAAGCGAAGGTGGACGGCACGGTGGTGGCCGAGGCGGTGTATTCCGCCATGATCCTGGACAGGTGAGCGTGCCCGGCGAGAACGTGACGATCCATCCTTCGGCTATCGTCGATCGCGGCGCGCGGCTGGGCCGGGGCGTTCGGATTGGGCCCTGGTGCACCGTCGGCCCGGACGCGGTGCTGGGCGACGGCGTGGAACTTGTGTCGCACGCCGTGGTGGACGGGCACGCGGTGCTGGGCGAGGGCGTGCGGATGATGCCCTTCAGCTCCGTCGGACTCGCGCCGCAGGACGTGAAGTATGGGGGCGAGCCGACGCGGGTGGAGATAGGCCCGCGCACGCTGCTGCGAGAGCATTCCACCGTGCACCGCGGCAGCGTCGGCGGCGAGGGCGTGACGCGGGTGGGCGCCGATTGCCTCATCATGTGCGTGGCCCACGTCGGCCACGACTGCCAGGTCGGCGACCGGGTGATCCTGGCCAACAACGTCACCCTCGGCGGCCACGTTCAGATCGGCGACACCGTGTTCGTGGGCGGCAACTCGGCGGTGCACCAGTTCGTGCGGATCGGGCGTCAGGCGGTGGTGGGCGGAATGACGGGGGTGGAGGCGGACATGATCCCCTACGGCGCCTGCCTCGGCCACCGGGCGCGGCTCACCGGGCTGAACCTGATCGGCCTCAAGCGGCGCGGCTTCGAGCGGGCGCGGATACACGCCCTGCGCGCCGCCTTCCGCGCGCTGTTCGGAACCGAGGGCGTGTTCGCCGAGCGGCTGGCGCGGGCGCGGGCCGTCTGGGGGGAGGACCCGGCGGTGGGCGAGATGCTGGCTTTCGTCGAGTTCCGCTCCAGGCGCGGGCTGATGCGCGCCCGCCGGACCGCGACCGCCGAGGACGAGGCCGCCGGCGAGGTCGCGTGAGCGCGGCAGACCGCATGCCACCGGAGAGCGGATCGCCGGACCCGGTGCCCCGGGACGCGCCGCTGGGCATCTTCGCCGGAGGCGGCGCGCTGCCGCTGCGGGTGGCCGCGGCCGCCGCGGCCTCGGGGCGGCGGGTGTGCGCGGTGCTGCTGGACGGCTTCGCCGAGCCGCGCGGCTGGGCCGGGCACGAAGCGGTCGTTCTTCGCCTTGGTGCCGTGGGCTCGTCGGTGGAATGGTTGCGCGACCGCGGGGTGCGCGAGATCGTGCTGGCCGGCCGGGTGCAGCGGCCGTCGCTGCTGATGCTTCGCCCCGACGCCGCGACGGCGCGCATCCTCGCCCGCATCGGCGCCCGCGCCTTCTCCGGCGACGACGGGCTGCTGTCGGCGCTGCGCGACGTGCTGCGGGCCGAGGGCTTCGCGCTGGTCGCCCCGGACGCCGTGCTGGATGGGCTGCAGGCGCCCGCCGGGCTGCTGACCCGCGCCGCGCCCGACGCTCGCGCCATGGCCGACATCGCCCGCGGCGTGGCGGTGGTTCACGCCCTGGGAGCGCTCGATGTGGGCCAGGCCGTGGTGGTGCAGCAGGGGCTGGTGCTGGGGGTCGAGGCGATCGAGGGCACCGACGCGCTGCTCGCCCGTTGCGGCCCGCTGCGCCGGGAAGGGCCGGGCGGTGTGCTGGTGAAGCTGGTCAAGCCCGGCCAGGACCGCTCGCTCGACCTGCCGGCGTTGGGCCCCGCCACGGTGGCCGCGGCGGCGGCGGCCGGGCTGGCGGGGATCGCTTTCGAGGCCGACGGCGCCCTGCTGGTGGAGCGCGATCTCGCACTCCGGCTGGCGGAGGAGCGCGGCGTCTTCCTCTACGCCCTGCGCCCGGAGGACCATATGTCGCCGACCAACAAACCGGGAGAACGCGCATGAGCGCACAGGGCCGCTTCCTGCACACCATGATCCGCGTCGGCGACCTCGACCGCTCCGTGAAGTTCTACACGGGGCTGCTGGGCATGCGCGAGTTGCGTCGCAACGACGTGCCGGCGGGCGAGTACACGCTGGCCTTCCTCGGCTACGGCGAGGGCAACAAGGATAACGGCGGCGAGATCGAGCTGACCTACAATTACGGCAAGACCTCCTACGACCAGGGCAACGCCTTCGGCCACCTCGCGGTGGGCGTGCCGGACGTGGCGGCGGCCTGCGAGAGGGTGCGGACGGGGGGTGGCCGCGTGACGCGCGAGGCGGGACCGGTGAAGCACGGCACCACGGTGATCGCCTTCGTCGAGGACCCGGACGGCTACAAGATCGAGCTGATTGAGCGCGCCTGATCGTCATCCGGCCGGCGGCGGCGCGCGCGTGAGTCGCGACCCGCTCGACCTCGTGGTCGAGACGCCCATGCGCCTGCTGCGCGACGCCTGGGCGGGAACGGAGGACGCGGCGCGCGCCCTGGTTGGGCGGGAGCGGGTGCGGTTGGCGGTCACCGGCTTGTCCCGGGCCGGCAAGACGGTGATGCTGACCTCGCTGGTGGCCAACCTGCTCGCCGCCGGCGGTCGCGCCCGCACGCTGCCGCTGCTGGAACGGGCGGCGGACGGGCGGCTGGGAGCGGTGTCGCTGGTGCCGGCGGGGGTGGAAACGGCGCCGCGCTTCGACGCCGCGGCGCACCTGGAGGCGCTGGCCGCCGACCCGCCGCGCTGGCCGGAGCGGACCGAAGATCTATCCACCCTCTCGCTGTCGCTGGTGGTGCGCCGCCGCGGCGTGGTGGGCGAGTTCCTGCCGGAGCGGCGCGTCACCCTGGACCTGCTGGACTATCCCGGCGAGTGGCTGCTGGACCTGCCCATGCTGGGCGGAGAGTACGGGGCTTGGTCCGACGCCGCCCTGGCGCGGCTGCGGCGCTCGGCGGCGGCCGAGCCGGTGGGACGCTTCCTGTCCTTCGCCGACGCGATCCCCGCCGGCGCGTCCGCCGAGGAGGCGCTGGCCCGGCGCGGCTGGTCGCTGTACCGCGACGCGCTGCTGCACTGCCGCGACGCGCTGGGCCTGCGCTTCCTACAACCCGGCCGCACGCTGAACCCGGGGCCACGCGGCGAGGCGCCGCTGCTGTGGTTCTTCCCGCTGCCCGATGGCCGACGCGAGGGCGCGCTGGCGACGCTACTGGCCCGCCGCCACGACGCCTACCTCGACGACCAGCGCGAGAACTTCTTCGAGCTGGTGTTCCGCCGCTTCGACCGGCAGGCGGTGCTGGTGGACGTGCTGGGCGCGCTGCACGCCGGGCGCGCCGCCTTCGACGACACCGCCGAGGCGCTGGCCGCCGTGGCCGGGACGCTGCGCTACGGCGGCTCGTGGCTGGACAAGATCACGGGTGCGGGGGTGTCGCGCGTGGCCTTCGTCGCCACCAAGGCAGACCACGTGCCGGAGGTGTCGCGCGACGCACTGCGCGGGCTGCTGGAGGATCTGGTGGCGGCGCCGCGCGCGCGGGTGCTGGGCGCGGGGGCGGCGGTGTCGGTGCACGCGGTCGCGGCGATCCGCTGCACCGAGGAGTCGGTGGCCGAGCGCGACGGCCGCTCGACGCCCGCAGTGCGCGGCGTGCTGCTGGATGGCGGGCGCTGGGCCAAGGTGGACCCCGGCCTGGTGCCGTCCCGCCGGCCCGGGGACGGCTACTGGCGCGCATCGTCCTTCTCGATGCCGGTTTTCCGCCCGCCGCGGCTAGAGCCCGGCGGCGGCTCGGGCGTTCCGCACATGGGGCTGGACGCGCTGCTAGCCGACCTCATCGGGGATTTGCTGTGAGCCGACCGACGTCCGACCCGCACGCTCCGACGCCGGACGCGGGGCCGCGCGTGCTGCTGGAGGACGAGCCCGCAACCTCCGGCCTCGTCGCCCCGCCGCGGCTAGACCTGGGCTGGGAGGGCGCGGTGGTGCCGGTCGCCCCGCCGCGCGCGAGCGGCTGGTCCAACCTGACGCTGGCCGCGACGGGGGTGGCCTCGCTGGTGCTGGGGTTCTCCGCGCTGGACGCGGCGAACTTCGTGGCGGCGCAGTTCAGCCGCAGCGTCGTGCTGGGGTCCCTGACCTTGGCCGTGGCGGTGGGCGGCTTCGGGCTGATCGCCTGGGCGCTGAGCCGCGAAGCGCGCGGGCTGATGGCGCTGGGCGAGGTGGACCGGGCACGCGCCGCCTTCGCCGCCGGCGACCTGCTGCGCGCCCGCTCGGAAGCGCTGCGCTGGGCCGGCAACGTGCCCGCCGCACGCGCCGTACTGCCGGCGCTGCGCGACGCGGGCGACGTGGCGACCTTGCGCGCGCTGCTGGAAGCCGGGCCGCTGCGGACCCTGGACTCGCAGGTGGCCGGGCTCGGCCGGGTGGCGGCGGTGCAGGCCTTCGCGGCCACGGCGATAAGCCCCTCGCCGTCGTGGGACGCGCTGGTGTTCGGCTGGCGCGCGGTGCGGCTGGTGCGGCAGGTGGCGGCGCTGCACGGGTTGCGGCCGGGGATCGCCGGCACGCTGTCGCTGCTCAAGCGCTCGGCGTTCTCCGCCGCCCAGGTGGCGGCGACCAACGTGCTGGCCGACGCCGCGACGCGGGCGATGGTGACCAACCCGCTGATCGAGAAGCTGGCGGGCGAGGCGGCCACCGGGGCGGTGGCGGCGCGACGGATGCTCACCCTGGCGCGTGCCGCGGCAGCGGCGTGCCGGATCGTGCCGGGGCCGGAGGAGCGCGGCGCCTGAGGGGAGCCGCCCGGGAGGTCGTCAGGGCTTCCCGTTCGCCTTGCCGGCGGCCGTCCTCACCAAGCGACGGGCCTCGCGCAGTACGTCGCGCGTGATGCCGACCCCTTCCAGGGAGGCGGCCGCGTCGTCGAAGCCGGTGAGCACGGCGGGGGTGAGGATCAGCTTGTTGTCGGCCCACTGCACCCGGAAGTGCGTCGGCGAGCCGACAGCCTCCAGCGCCTCCTTCGGCAGGGTGAGCTGGCGCTTGGACGTCACCTTGGCGATCGCGGACACGCGGCGTGGCCCTCCGGGCGGGGATTGGCGGGATGGAGAGGGGCGGGGCGGGGTCAGGCGCTCCGCAGGCGGGCCAGGGTTTCGGCGCGGCTCAAGGCGAACAGCACGGCGTCGATAGGCGGCGACTGCGTGCTCCCGGTCAACGCGACGCGCAGCGGCTGGGCCAAGGCGCCGAGCTTGATCCCCAGCGACTCGGCCTGCTCGCGCAGCAGCGCTTCCAGCACCGGGCGCTCCCAGGGTGCGGCTTCCAGGGCCGTCGCCAGGGCCGCGAGCCGCTCCCGCGCGGGTCCGTCGAGCAGCGCCGCGGACTTGGCGTCCGGCTCGGGGCGGGCGAGGGCGAAGGCGGCGCCGTCGGCCAAGTCGAGCAGCGTCCGGGCGCGGGGCTGGAGGTCGGGGATCAGCGTTCGCACGCGCGCCGCGCCGTCCGGGTCCGCGGGTAGGCCGCGCGCCGCCAGCCGGGCCAGCGCGTCCTGGGCCAGACGCTCGGGGTTGGCGGCGCGCAGGTACTGGCCATTGAGGTGGCTGAGCTTGGCGTAGTCCATGCGCGACGCGCCACGGCCGACGCCGGCGAGGTCAAACAGCGCGACGGCGCGCTCGCGGGGGACGAACTCCTCGTCACCGTGGCCCCAGCCCAGGCGCAGCAGGTAGTTGCACACCGCCTCGGGCAGGAGGCCCTGATCGCGGAACTCCAGCGCGCCGACGGCGCCGTGCCGCTTGCTCAGCTTGGCCCCGTCGGCGCCGTGGATCAGCGGGATGTGCGCGAAGTGCGGCCGCTCCCAGCCCATGGCGTCGTAGACCATGAGCTGGCGGAAGGTATTGGTGAGGTGATCGTCGCCGCGGATGACGTGGGTGATGGCCATGTCGTGGTCGTCCACCACCACGGCGTGCAGGTAGGTGGGCGTGCCGTCGGAGCGCAGGATGATCATGTCGTCCAGTTCGGAATGCGCCACGCGCACCTCACCCTGCACGAGGTCGCGCACCACGGTCTCGCCGCCGCGCGGGGCCTTGATGCGGATGGCGCCGGGAACGCCGGGCGGTGCATGGGACGGGTCGCGGTCGCGCCAGGCGCCGTCGTAGCGGGGCGGGCGGCTCTCGGCGGTGGCGCGCTCGCGCATGGCGGCCAGCTCGGCCGGCGTATCGTAGGCGAGGTAGGCGTGGCCGGACGCCAGCAACGCGCGCGCGACCTCGGCGTGCCGCGCCTCGCGGGCGGACTGCATCACCGGCGGCTCGTCGGGCGACAAGCCGAGCCATTCCAGGCTGTCGAGAATCTGCCGCACCGCCTCGGGCGTGGAGCGCGCCTTGTCCGTGTCCTCGATGCGTAGGAGGTACTGACCGCCCATGTGCCGCGCGAACAGGTGGTTGAACAGCGCGGTGCGCGCGCCGCCGATGTGCAGGAACCCCGTGGGCGAAGGGGCGAAGCGCGTCCGGACCGTCATGCCGGCGGCTTAGCACCGGGGCGTGCCGCTGTTGAGGGACCCCGTCGTCGCGGCGCATGGCGGTTGTGTGCTGCGATGGTTGGTTCAATCTGCGGTCGTGTTCCTCGTCGCCACCCTGGCGCGTCGCGCGTCCCGGCGCATCCCCGATCGCGCCGTCGCGCTGCTGGAAGCGGAGTGGCCGCGACTGCCGCTGTGGCTGCCGGTGTTCATGGGCGCGGGGGTGGTCGCCTACTTCTCCGGACGCGCGGAGCCGGTGGCGGGCTGGCTGTGGCTGCCCTGGCCGTTGCTGGCCCTGGCCCTGGCGCTGCTGCTGCGTCGCCGGGCGCCGCTGGCCTCGGTGCTGCTCGCCTTGCCCGGCGCCGGGGCGCTGGGGTTCGCAGCGGCGCTGTGGCACGCCGGCACGCGACCGCCGATGCCGGACCTGCCTTCCCGCGCCGCGGTGCTGACGGCGGAGGTCGCCGAGGTCGACCTGCTGCCCGAGGGGCGCCGCCTGCTGCTGCGCGGGGTGCGGCTGTCGCCGGAGGCGCCGGTTCTGGCGCGCGACCTGCGGGTGCGGCTGCGGCGGGATGATCCGGCGCGACCGGAGCCGGGCGACGCGATTCGCGTGCGCGCCTTGCTGCGGGAACCCGCGCCGCCGGTGGCGCCGGGTGCCTGGGATTTCCAGCGCGCGGCCTTCTTCGGCGGGCTGGGCGGGAGCGGCACGGCGCTGAATCCCATCGAGGTGCTCGGGCGCGGCGAGGCGTCGGGTTTCGCGGCAACGCGGGCGCGGATCGAGGCGCGGGTGCGGGCGGCGCTGCCGGGAGCGGAGGGCGCCGTGGCCTCGGCGCTGCTCACCGGCGCGCAGGCCGGCATCCCTGCCGAAGCGCTGACGGCCATGCGCGACAGCGGGCTGGCGCATCTGCTCTCGGTGGGCGGGCTGCACGTGGCCATCGTGATCGGGCTCGGCTTCGCCGTGACGCGCTTCCTGCTCACCCTGGTGCCGCCCTTGGCGCTGCGGGCGGATGGCAAGGCGCTCGGCGCGGTGGCGGGGCTGCTGCTGGGTGGCGGCTACACGCTGCTGACCGGCTCGCAGGTGCCGATGCTGCGCTCCTTCGCGATGGCAGCGCTGGGCACACTGGCGTTGATCCTGGGGCGGCGGGCGGTGTCGCTGCGCGGCTTGGCACTGGCGGCCGTCCTGGTGATGTTGTGGCAGCCGGCCGCGGTGCTCGGGCCCTCTTTCCAGATGTCCTTCGCCGCCGTGATGGCGCTGGCCGCGGCGTGGGAAGTCCTGCGCGAGCCGCTGAACCGGCTGCGCGGCGAGGGCGAAGCGTGGCGGCGGGCGCTGATCGCGGTGCTGGCGCTGACGGCGACCTCGTTGGTGGCCGGGCTGGCGACGACGCCTTACGGGCTGCACCATTTCGGCCGCCTGCAAGCCTACGGCGTGCTCGCCAACGCGTTGGCGGTGCCGGTCACCTCGTTCGTGGTGATGCCAGCCGGGGCGGCCGCCGTGGCGCTGATGCCGCTCGGGCTGGAGTCGCTCGCGCTGGTGCCGATGGGGTGGGGCGTGGACGCGGTGCTGTGGACCGCGCGCGCCGTCGCCGCCTGGCCCGGCGCCGCCGCCAGCGTGCCGACGATCCCCGCCCCGGGCCTAGCGATCGCGACGCTGGGCCTGTGCTGGCTGTGCCTCTGGCGCACCCGGTGGCGGCTGCTGGGCGGTCCGGCCATTGCGCTGGGACTCGCCGCCGGCTTGGTGGTGCCGCCGCCCGACTTGCTGGTGTCGGGGGACGGGCGATTGATCGCCTTCGCGGCGCCGGACGGCGTGTTCGTGGAGAAGGCAGGCGGCAGCAACTTCGTGCGCGACAGCTGGCTGCGCGGCTGGGGCGAGCTCGATGCCGTGCCACTGCCGCGCGAGGGGGTCGCGGCCGGAGGCGCGGTGTCCTGCGGCCCGGAGGCCTGCACCTTGCGACCGCGCCCGGACGGTCCGGCTGCGGTGCTATTGCGCGCGGGGCCGGCGCCGCGCGGCGGTTATCCGCCGCCCGCGCAGGCGCGCGGCCATTGCGAGGGAGCGGCGGTGCTGGTGTCGGCGCAGCCAATCCGCGGACGGTGCCCGGGTGCCGCGATCGTGGACCGCTTCAGCGCGTGGCGGGACGGGCCGCACGCGGTGTGGCTGGGCGCGGACGGGGCGCGCGTGGTGTCGGACCGTGCTTGGCGCGGCGACCGGCCCTGGGTGCCACCGCCGCCTGCCCCGCGCGCGCCCGCCGAGCCGTTCGCGCCGCGCGACGAGGGCGCGGCCGTCCCGTAGGCCGGGACACCGGCGTGCCGCGGGGTGACGGCGGGATCTCAGTAGCGGCGTAGCAGCCCGATCAGCCTGCCCTGCACCTTGACCCGGTCGGGGCCGAAGATCCGGGTCTCGTAGCGCGGGTTGGCCGCTTCCAGGGCCACGGAGTTGCCCTTCCGACGCAGCCGCTTGAGGGTGACCTCGGCCTCGTCCACCAGTGCCACGACGATGGCGCCGCTGTCGGCGGTGTCGCCGCGACGGATGATCACCGTGTCGCCGTCGAGAATGCCCGCCTCGACCATCGAGTCGCCGGACACTTCCAGCGCGTAGTGATCGCCGTTGCCCAGTAGCGCCGCCGGCACCTCCACGCTGGCGCCCCCGTCGCGCAGCGCCTCGATCGGCAGGCCGGCGGCGATGCGGCCGTAGAGCGGGAGGTGCACTGCCGGTGCCGCGGTCGGGCGGGCCACCCCGGCCAAGTTCGGCGCGAAATTGCCGCGGATGACGTTGGGCGCGAAGCCGGGGGGCGGGAGGCTCGGCGCCGCCGCCGGCGAGGCGAGGGCCGCCGCGGCGGGCTCGGCGCCGGCCATCTCGGGCAGGCGCACGACCTCCAGCGCCCGCGCGCGGTGGGCGCGCCGCCGCAGGAAGCCGCGCTCCTCCAGCGCCGTGATGAGGCGGTGGATGCCCGACTTGGAGCGGAGCCGCAGCGCCTCCTTCATCTCCTCGAAGGAGGGCGAGAACCCGGTCTGGCGAAGGTGGCCGTCGATGAAGACCAGCAGCTCGTGCTGCTTGCGCGTGAGCATCTTGGCGATCTCCCGTTGGGCGTCGACGAACAAAAAGGCAACCTGTGCCTTTGTTCTAGATAGGTTCCCGGTCGTCGGTCAAGATCATCCCCGTGCTTCACAGGCAGGGAGCACCGGCGGTTGCCACGTCCCGCGGCTTCCGCGCTGCGCGGCCTGCCGCTCGCCGAAGCTCCCAGCATCTCACAGGCCGAGGGGCGCGAGCTCTATCACCTCGACCACCCCGCCAGCCGGTAGGGGTGGCGCGAGGGGCGCACGCACCAGCAGCGCATCGGCCCGCGCCAGGGTGCGGAGCATGGAGCTGTCCTGCGTCCCGAACGGCGCGGCGATCGGCACCCCGTCCGCTCCGGGCAGCAGCGCGACGCGCAGGTAGTCCTGCCGGCGGTCGTTGGCCGGCATGTCGCCGCCCGCCCGTGCCGGGCGGGTGGGCGTGGGGCCGGCGGGCAGGCCGGACAGGCGCGCGATCGCCGGCAGCAAGAACAGCGCGCCGCACACCAGCGCGGACACCGGGTTGCCGGGCATGCCGAGCACCGGCACGCCGCGCAGCCGGCCCCAGATCAGCGGCTTGCCCGGGCGCATGGCGACCCGCCAGAAGTCCAGCGCGAAGCCCTCCGGGGCGAGGGCCGACTGCACCAGGTCGTGGTCGCCGACGCTGGCGCCGCCGCTGGTCACCAGCAGGTCGCAGCTTTCGGCCGCCGCGGCCGCCGCGGCCAGGGCTCCGGCATCGTCGCGGGCGATCGGCAGCACGGTCGGCTCGGCGCCGGCCGCACGCACCAAGGCGGCGAGGGCCTGGGCGTTGGAGGACACAATGCCGCCCGGGGCGACCGGCTCGCCCGGCAGCACGATCTCGTCGCCGGTGGCGAGGATGCCGATCCGCGGTCGCCGGTGCACAGCCAGCCAGGGATGGTTGGCGGCCGCCGCGAGTCCGACGTCCCGCGCGGCCAGCCTCCGACCGGGGGGCAGCAGTTCCTCGCCGACGCGGAAATCCAGCCCGCGCCTGCGAACCCAGCGGCCGGGGCGCACCGCCTCGCCCACCGTCACGGTGCCGTCGGCGGCCTCGGCGTCCTCCTGCGGCAGGATGCTGTCGGCGCCGTCGGGCAGCACGCCGCCGGTGAAGATGCGGACCGCCTCGCCGGGGCCGACCCCGCCCGCGAAGGGGTGTCCCGCCGGCGCCTCGCCGATCACGCGCAGCCGGGAACCGGGCGCGGCGTCGGCGGCGCGCACTGCGTAACCGTCCATCGCCGACACGTCGGCCGGCGGCTGCGTGAGGCGGGCCGCCACCGGGGCGGCCAGCACCCGGTCCCACGCCTGCGACAGCGCCACGACCTCGGCCGGCACCGGGGCCAGCGCGGCGAGGATGCGCTCCAGCGCCTCGGCCACGGCGAGCATCAGCGGACGGCCATCAGGGCGCCTCGTAGGTGCCGGACTTGCCGCCGGTCTTGCGGGTCAGGCGCACCGCCTCGATCCGCATGGCGCGGTCCACCGCCTTGCACATGTCGTAGACCGTCAGCGCCGCCACAGTGACAGCGGTGAGCGCTTCCATCTCGACCCCGGTGCGGCCGGCGGTGGCCACGGTGGCCTCGATCTCCACGGCGTTTGGCGCGGCGGGGCGCAGGTCCAGGGTCACGGCGCTCAGCGGCAAGGGATGGCACAGCGGGATCAGGTCGGCGGTTCGCTTGGCGGCCATGATCCCGGCGATCCGGGCGATGCCGAGGACGTCGCCCTTCTCGGCGCGCCCCTCGGCCACCAGGGCCAGGGTCTCGGGCCGCATCACCACCCGTCCCCGGGCGGTGGCGCGGCGCTCGGTTTCCGCCTTGTCCGACACGTCCACCATCGCCGCGCGCCCGGCGGCGTCGAAATGGGTCAGCCCGTTCGCCGGAGCCGCCCCGGGGTCGCCGTCGTCGCTCACGCTGCGTTGATCAGCTCACGCGCGGCAGCCGCGACGTCGGTCTGGCGTAGCAGGTGCTCGCCGACCAGGATGCAGCGGGCGCCGCTGTCGGCCATGCGGTGCACGTCGGCGGCGGTGCGGATACCGCTCTCGGCCACCGGAATGCGATCGGCGGGAATCGCCGGAATCAGCCGCTCGGCGGTGGCGAGATCGGTGCGCAGGGTTCGCAGGTCGCGGTTGTTCACGCCGATCAGGCGGGTTTCCAGCGCCAGCGCCCGGTCCAGCTCGCGCTCGTCGTGCGCCTCGGCCAGCACCGACATGTCGAGCGATCGGGCCAAGTCCTCGAGCTCCTGCGCTTGGTCGTCGCTCAGCGCGGCCAGAATCAGAAGGATGCAGTCGGCGCCCATCGCGCGGGCCTCGAACACCTGCCAGGGGTCGAACAGGAAGTCTTTGCGCAGCACCGGAACCGAGCAGGCGGCGCGCGCCTCGCCGAGGTGTGCGGCGTTGCCACCGAAGCTGGGACCGTCGGTCAGCACGGACAGGCAGCTGGTGCCGGCCTCGCAGTAGTCGCGGGCCAGGGCGGGCGCGTCGAAGTCCGGGCGGATCAGGCCGCCGGACGGGGATCGCCGCTTGATCTCGGCGATCAAGCCGGTGCGGCCCTCGGCCACCGCGGCGCACAACGCGCCGGTGAAGGCGCGCGGCCGGGGGGCGTGGGCGGCGCGGCGCTCCATCTCGGCCAGCGGCACCTCGGCCACTCGCTCACGCACCTCCGTGGTCTTGCCGGCCATGATGCGGGCGAGCACGTCGGGGATCTCGCCGAGGCCGGCGCGCAGGGCGGGTGCGGGCGGGGAGAGTTGATTCATCGGGTGTCCTGGGCGAGGGGGGCGCCGGGTGGGAGTCGGTCAGTTCCGGGGCGCGGTCGCGGCGCGCAGCCGGTGCAGCACGGCGCGGGCGGCGCCGTCGTCGATGGAGCGGGCGGCCAGAACGGCACCGGCCTTCAGATCGTCGCTGGTGGCGGCGACCACAAGGGCCGCCGCCGCGTTGAGCAGCACGCAGTCCCGGTAGGGGCCGGGGGCGCCGTCCAGCAGCGCCAGCAGCGCGGCGGCGTTCTCCGCGGGCTCGCCACCGCGCAGGGCCGCTAGCGGCGCACGGGCCAGCCCGGCTTCCTCGGGGGTGATGGTGAAGGCGCGCAGGGCACCGTCGCGCAGTTCCACCACGTCGGACGGGCCGGACAGGGTCAGCTCGTCGAGCCCATCGCCGTGCACCAGCCAAGCGCGCTCGGTGCCCAGCCGCGACAGCGTCTCGGCCATCGGCCGCAGCCATTCGCGGGAGAAGACGCCGGTGAGTTGGCGCCGCACCCCGGCCGGGTTGGCCAGCGGGCCGAGCAGGTTGAAGATGGTGCGGGTGCCCAGCTCCACCCGCGGCCCGGCGGCGTGGCGCAGGGCCGCGTGGTGGCGCTGTGCCATCAGGAAGCACATGCCGGCCTGGTGCAGCACCTCCGGCAGTCGCGCCGACGGCACGTCGAGGTTCACGCCGAGCGCGGCCAAGATGTCGGCCGTGCCGGAGCGCGAGGATTGCGCGCGGTTGCCGTGCTTGGCCACCGGCACGCCGCAACCCGCCACCACGAGGGCGGTCGCGGTGGAGATGTTGAGCGTGCCGGCCATGTCGCCGCCGGTGCCGACGACGTCGATCGCGCCGGGCGGCACGGCGACGGCGAGCATCCGCGCGCGCATGGCCCGCACCGCGCCGGTGATCTCGGCCACGGTCTCGCCGCGCACCCGCATGGCCATCACCAGGGCAGCGAGCTGCGCGGGCGTGGCCTCGCCGGCCATGATGGTGCCGAAAGCCTCCTCCGCCTCGGCCTCGTCGAGCGTCTCGCCCGTAGCGAGGCGCCCCAGCACGGCCCGGAGCCGACTCGCCGGCGGCGAGACTGCCGGGGCCGGGATCGCCGGGGAGGACGTGGCGGGGGCCGTCATCAGGACCGGTTCGCGCCCGTCAGGCAGTGGCCGGCGCGCGGTGGTCCTGCCGCGCGAGGTGGAGGAAGTTGCGCAGGATGTCGTGGCCGTGCGCGCTGGCGATGCTCTCGGGGTGGAACTGCACGCCCCACACCGGCAACTCGCGGTGCGCCAGCCCCATGACGAGGCCGTCGGCGGTCCGGGCCGTGGCGCGGAGGGCGTCGGGCAGGGTGTCGCGCTCCACGACGAGGGAATGGTAGCGCGTGGCGCGGAACGGCGAGGGCAGGCCGGTGAACACGTCCTCGCCGGCGTGGTGCATGTCCCACACCTTGCCGTGCACGGGCGTGGGGGCGCGGATCACGCGGCCGCCGAAGGCCTGCCCGATCGCCTGGTGGCCGAGGCAGACGCCAAGCAGCGGCACCCGCGCGTCTGCCGCGGCAACGACGAGGTCCAGGCAGATGCCGGCCTCGTTGGGCGTGCAGGGGCCGGGGGAAAGGACGATGGCCTCGGGCCGGAGCGCCAGGGCGTCGGCGGGGGACAGGTCGTCGTTGCGCCGCACCTCCACCTCCGCCCCCAGGTCGCCCAGGAAGTGGAACAGGTTGAAGGTGAAGCTGTCGTAGTTGTCCACGAGGAGGATCATGCGTGGGCGATGTCGCGCCGCGCCCCGCCCGGGTCAAGCGCGGCACGGTGGGCGGCCGGTGCCGCGACCCTTCCGGCACCGCGACCTTAGCGGCGCTCGGCTCCCTCGGAGCTCCTCGGCGCGAAAGCGGAGCAGCCGTCGCGGGCGGACAGGTAGAGGCCGTGGCGGTCGCACAGGCCGTCCTCGGCGCGCACCGAGGCGTGCCCAGACGACAGGGAGGCCATGCCGGGAAAGGCCGCCTCCAGCGCAGCGGCCGTGCCCGAGAAGGCGGCCAGCGTCGCGCTGCGCGCGCTCATCACGACAGGGTTGCCCAATGGTCGTCGAATACCAGCACCGACAACACGTAGCCGAGCACCAAGTTCACCGCCACGCCGGCGGTGAAGGCCAGGAAGGGCTTGCCACCGGCCGGCGCCAGCTCGCGGAAGCGGGTGGTCAGGCCGATGCTGAGAAAGCTGAGCACGAAGGCCCAGCTCCGCAGCGTGGACAGCGGTGCCACCAAGTCGGGTCGCACCAGCCGATCGTAGTCAGCGAAGGAGACGCCGCGCGTCACCAGGGTGACGAGCACGGACGCGGCGAGGAAGCCCACCACGAACTTGGGGAAGCGCCACCACACTTGGCCCAGTTCGACGCGGCCGCCGGTCTCGGCCGCTTCCCAGCGGGTCACGGAGACGAAGGACAGCACCAGCGCCCAGATGCCGATCCACACGTCGCGGCCGACGATCTTCACCAGCGTGTAGGACCACAGCGCCTGTTCGGGGGTGCCGGCGATGCCGGTGTGCTCGCCCACCTTGCCGCCGTAGGCTGCGGCGGCCGCGAAGCCGGCGGCGTCGGCGAACTCGGAGGTGCCGATCCAGGCGCCGGCGACGCCGGCCGGCAGTTCCAGCAGGCGGCACAGGAAGGGCAGGACGAAGATCATCGCCACCGCCCAGACCACCACCAGGGTGATGACGATGGGCGGGTGCTCGCGCTTGGCCCGCACCGCGCCGGCGATGGCGATGGCCGCGGAGACGCCGCACACCGCCCCGCCCACGCCCAGCGTCGCCGCCAGGCGCCGGTCCAGCTCGAGGCGCTTGGCCACCAGGAAGATCAC
Organism: uncultured Roseomonas sp.; assembly: GCA_964243365.1. GTDB lineage: Bacteria > Pseudomonadota > Alphaproteobacteria > Acetobacterales > Acetobacteraceae > Roseomonas. The sequence goes on from CAXTEL010000021.1 coordinate 27,106, forward strand.
GCCGAAGGTGACGATCGAGACGATCGAGGCTTGCAGGATCGCCACTGGTCCGGCCCAGAGGATGAGGGTGAAGGGCAGGGTGGCGCCGAGCAGCACGATGCCGGTCTTGATGAAGAACTCCACGCGGTAGGCAGCCTCGAACCGCCGGGCGAAGCCGGTGAAGTTGCTCAGCAGCAGGCCGAACAGCAGCGCCATCAGCGCCGCTCCGACGTTGAAGCGCTGCGCCTGGTCCCAAGTGCTGAAGCTGAACAACAGCACCGCCGCGAGGTAAAGCAGCACGAAGGATCCGGCGAAGGCGCGCGCCGGGCCGCCGATGATGGCGGTGCCCAGGGTGAACAGCGCCGTCCACAGCGCGCCCTGCGCGACGCAGCGCCACGCGTTGGGGGCGAGGTGCGACCAGAGCTGGTCAGGGCTGGACCAGCGCGGTGGCGCGACCGCGATCCAGCGCAGGCTGGAGCCCTGGGCCCAGAGGAGGTAGCCCAGCAGCACGAGGCCCAGGCCGAGCCACACGGCCCACCAGTCCTCCTTCAGCCACAGTTCGCGCCAGCCGACCTCGCGCCGGACGACCGGGACTTCCGCCTCAGCGACGGGGATGCTCGTGCTCATCTCGGGACCCTCCGGACCTCGCTGAGGCGGCGGTCGCGATCGGGGAAAGCTTCTCACGAAAAATGAACGTGGATGAAGGACATATCGCGAATTGTTGTCGTGGTTATCGGGAATGCCGAGCCCGAGGACCGAAGGAGGGGGCCGCGCCGGGACGGCGCCCAGCCGGGGCGCGCCGCGTCACCGCCCGGGGGATCACCCGCTGCCGATCAGCACGCCCGCGGCGAAAACCAGGGCGCCGCCGAACAGGATCTGGAAGGCGGCCGCGAGCGGCGGGGTTTCCATGTAGCGCCAGCGTATCCAGGTGATGGCCGCGAGTTCGAGGAGCACCACCACGACGGCCAGGGTGGTCGCGGTCCAGAAGTCGCGGATCATGTAGGGCAGCGTATGGCCGATGCCGCCGACGGTGGTCATCAGGCCGCAGATCAGGCCGCGCAGCCACGGCGAACCGCGCCCCGAGAGCTTGCCGTCGTCGGACAGCGCCTCGGCGAAGCCCATGGAGATGCCGGCGCCGACCGAGGCCGCCAGCCCGACGACGAAGGCGTCGCCGGAGTCGCGCGTGGCGAAGGCAGCGGCGAACAGCGGCGCCAGGGTGGACACCGAGCCGTCCATCAGCCCGATTAGGCCGGGCTGGACCACCTGCAGCACGAAGCGCCGGTGGGCGGTGTCGTCCTCCGCCTCGCGCTTGCCTTCGGACAGGTGGGTGTCGACGATGCGGCCGGCGGCGCGGACGTGTTCTGTTTCCGCCGCCGCCAAGTCGCCCAGCAGGCGGCGCGTGGAAGCGTCGCTCGTGCGCACGGCGGCCTGGACGTAGAAGCGGCTGGCGTCGGCCTCCATCTGCGCGGCCTGCCGACGCACCGCGTCGAGCCCGAGCGGGAGGACCTGCCACGCCGGCTTACGCGTCGGCACGCCGCGCACGTCCTGCCGCCGCACCAGGGGGATGTGGTCGCCGAATCTCGAAACGTGGGTCTCGATCAGCTTCAGGCGGTGGTCGTTCTCCTCGGCCGCCATGTCCGAGAAGACCCGGGCGCTGTCGGGGTAATCGCCACGCAGCGCGTCGGCGAAGTCGGCGTAGATGCGGCCGTCCTCCTCCTCGTTGCTGATGGCCAGGGCGAGGATCTCGCGCTCGGACAAGTCGCTAAAGCTGCGCATCTCCCGCTTCTGCGCGAGAAGGCCGAACGGCGTCAAGGCGTTGGAAACACGCAACATTCGCGAGTGCTTCGCATTCCCGGGGAACGGCGGGGGGCTCCCCGGCCCGGGAGGAGCCCTGTTCCGTCAGCGCCGGCCGGCGGCGAAGCGCACGGCTTCCTCCGCCGCGCGGAACAGGGCGCGGGCCTTGGCCTGGGTTTCGGCGAACTCGGCCTGCGGGTCGCTGTCGGCCACCACGCCGCAGCCGGCCTGGACGTGCATCACGCCGTCCTTGAGCAGGGCGGTGCGCAGGCCGATGCAGGTGTCCATGCCACCGTCGACGCCGAAGTAGCCGAAGCCGCCGGCGTAGATGCCCCGGCGCGAGGGCTCCAGTTCCTCGATGATCCCCATCGCCCGCACCTTGGGTGCCCCGGTCAGCGTGCCGGCGGGAAAGCCTGCCATCAGCGCGTCGAGCGCGGACAGGCCGGGGCGCAGGGTACCCTGCACCTCCGAGCCGATGTGCATGACCTGAGAATAGCGCTCCACCTGGAACTGCGCCGTGACCCTCACCGAGCCGACCGCTGCCACCCGGCCGACGTCGTTGCGGCCGAGGTCGAGCAGCATCAGGTGCTCGGCGCGTTCCTTCTCGTCGGCCAGCAGCTCGCGCTCCAGGGCGAGATCCTCGGCCGGGGTGGCGCCGCGGCCGCGGGTGCCGGCCAGCGGGCGCACCGTCACCACGCCGTCGCGCAGCCGCACCAGGATCTCGGGCGAGGCGCCGACGGCCGCGAAGCCGCCGAAGTCGAAGTGGAACAGGAAAGGCGCCGGGTTGATCCGCCGCAGCGCCCGGTACAGCGCGAAGGAGGGCAGGGCGAAGGGCACCGAGAAGCGCTGGCTCGGCACCACCTGGAACACGTCGCCGGCGGCAATGTATTCCTTGCCGCGACGGATCGCGTCGAGGAAGTCGGCGCGGGAAAAGTTGCTGGCGGGCTCGGGCAGCGGCGGCAGCGCCGCCGGCGGCGCCGGGCGGGGCAGGGGGCGGTCGAGCGCGGCCTCGGCCTCGTCGAGCCGGTGCTGCGTCGCGTCCCAGGCCTCACGCGGATCGGCCGGTCGGGACGCGTCCTGGCCGGCCCCGGCGCCCGGCCACACCGGGGCGCACAGGGTCAGGGTGTCGCGCACGTGGTCGAACACGGCGACGACAGTGGGTCGCGCCATGACCGCCTCGGGGATGCCCAGCACGTCGGGGAGCGTGGCCGGCAGCCGCTCGGCCAGCCGCACCATGTCGTAGCCGAGGTAGCCGAACAGCCCGGCGGCGATCGGCGGCAGCCCGGGCGGCAGCGGCATGGCGATCTCGGCGACGAGCGCGCGCAGGCTGTCCAGCGCCGGGCGCGCGTCGGGCACGAAGGCGTGCGGGGCGGCGAGGGCGTGGCGGTTCACCTCCGCCCGGCCGTCGCGGCAGCGCCACACCAGGTCGGGCGCCAACCCGATGGCGGAGTAGCGGCCGCGCGCCGAGCCGCCCTCGACAGATTCCAGCAGGAAGCTGTTGGGCCGTCCCTCGCCCAGCCGCAGGTAGGCACCCACCGGCGTGTCCAGGTCGGCCACGCGCTCGCGCCACACCACCTGCCCGCGCCCCTCGGACAGGGCGGCGGCGAAAGCGGCGAAGCCCTCGGCGTGGGTTCCGGCGCTGCTCATCGGGCGGTCACCTGCGACAGGAGATTCTGGTTGATCCGCACGTCGGCGCGGGCGCGCAGGGCGGCGACGTACTGCGTTTCCAGCTCGTCCTGGATGGACTCCTCGATGACCCCGCGGATGGCGGCGAGGGCGGACGGATCGGTGCCGGGGTCGGCTTCCACCGACAGCAGCTGCGCCACCGCGAAGCCGTCCGCGACGCGGCTCATAGTCAAGTCGTTCGGCTTGGCCGCGAACAGGCCGGGCAGCAGCGCCCCGGGCGGTCCGGGGACGGGCGAGCCCTCGCGCGGGTCGCGGCCGAAGGGGCCCAGCCGGTCGGCGCCCAGCCCCGCCGCTTCCGCCGCTCGGGCGAGGCCGGCGCCGCCCCTGGCCGCCGTCATCAGCGCCGTCGCGCGCTCCTCCTGGGCTCGTACCCGGGCTTCCGTCTCCCAGGCCGCGCGGACGGCGTCGGCGACGGCGGCCAGCGGGCGCAGGGCGGGGGGCGAGACCTCGCGCAGTTCCACCGCCACGAAGCCGGCGCCGGCCGCCGATTCCGCCATGCGCGCGGGCTGGCCCGTGCGGGCGGCGAAGATCGCGGCCAGGGTTTCGGCACGGGCGTAGTCGGGCACCGGCAGCGCGACGGCGGTGCCCGAGCGGTCGCGCCCGGCGGCGTCCGTGGTGACGGTGCCGGCGCGCAGGCGGGACTGCTCGGCCACCTCGGCCAGCGGCGCGCCGCCGGCCAGGGCGTCCTCGGCGGCGTTGACCCGCTCGTAGGCGAGGTCGGCGGCCCGCGTCTGGGCGATCTCGCGGCGCAGCTCCTCGCGCACCTCGTCGAGGGTGCGCACGCCCGGAGGCTCGATCCGCGCGACCCGGATCACGTGCCACCCGAAGGGCGACTGCACCGGGGCGGTGACGCCGCCGGCGGCGGCCGAGAACACCGGTTCCGCCAACTCGGGGATCGGCAGCCCGGCGCGGTCCAGCGCGCCCAGCTCGGTAGCCTGCCCGCCGGCCCCGCGCGCCCGGGCGGCGAGCGCCTCGAAGGTGGCTCCGGCGGCCCAGGCTTCCGCGAACGACGCGGCGGCCGCTTGGTCCGGCAGCAGCAACTGCTCCAGCACGCGGCGCTCGGGCGCGGCGAAGCGATCCCGCTGTTCCTCGTAAGACCGGGCGATCTCGGCGTCGGACACGGCGATCTCGGGCGCCACGGTCTCCGCCGCCAGCCGCGCCACCGTGGCGGTGCGGTATTCCGGCGAGGAGAAGCTGGTGGGGTTGTTCTCGCGGAAGCGGTCGAGCTGCGCTTCGGTGGGCGCCGGCGGTTCCGGCGCCTCGGCGAGCGGCAGGAGGACCACGTCGGCCGTGCGCCGCTCGCGCGCCCAGCTGAGCAGGGGGCGCGCCATGGCGTCCGGCGCCGCGCTGCCCGCCCGCACCGCCGCCGAGAGCTGCTGGCGCTGCAGCTCGCTGCCGACCAGGCGCAGGAAGGCGGCCTCGTCGACGCCGTTGCCGCGCAGGAACCGGTCAAGCAGGCGGCGGTCGAAGCGGCCGTCCGCCTGGAAGGCGGGGATGGCGAAAACGTAGTCGCGAATTGCTTCCGGCGTGGCGGCGACGCCCATGCGCCCGGCCTCCTGCCGCAGCACGCGCTCGGTCACCAGCGCGTCCACCGCCTGTCGCGCCACCATCTCGCGGATGCCCTCGGTCGCCTCGAAGCGGCTGCCGAGCTGGCGCTGGAGGCGGCTCAGCTCGCGGCGGGCGGCATCTCGCGCGTCGGCCAGGTCGATCGCCTCGCCCCCCACCCGCGCCACGGCGTCGTCGCGGCCGAGATTGCGCACCACGTCCTCGATGCCCCAGATGCCGAAGCTCAGGATCAGCAGCCCGAACAGGGCCTTGGCGAACCAGGTGCCGGCCAGGCGGCGGAGGGTGGTGAGCATGGCGGGATTCCGAGAGCGACGGCCGGCGGGGCGGGACGCTTAGCGGAGGCGGCCTAGGTTGCCAAACCGTCCGGCGCCGGATACCGCCGGAGGGCCATCCAGGAGCCCGCCCATGACCCCCGGTGTACGCCCGCTGATCGCCGGCAACTGGAAGATGAACGGCACGCTGCGCGAGGCCGCGGCGCTGGCCGAGGCGGTGCGCGCCGGCGCGGCGGACGTGTCGGGACGCGCCGACCTGCTGCTATGCCCGCCCTTCGTGCACCTGCACGTGGTCGCCGCCTCGGTGGCGTGGAAGCCGGTGGCGCTGGGGGCGCAGGATTGCTCGACGAAGGGCAAGGGCGCGCACACCGGCGACGTGTCGGCGCCGATGCTGGCGGATGCCGGCTGCGGTTACGTGATCGTGGGGCATTCCGAGCGTCGCGCCGACCACGGGGAGGCGGACGCGCAGGTGCGCGCCAAGGCGGAGGCGGCGATCGCGGCCGGGCTGGTGCCGGTGGTGTGCGTGGGCGAGAGCGAGGCGCAACGCGACGCGGGCGAGGCGGAGGCGGTGGTGGCGGGGCAGCTCGCCGGCTCCCTGCCGGACGGCTTCGCGGACGCGCGGGGCGTGGTGGCCTACGAGCCGGTCTGGGCCATTGGCACCGGGCGCACGCCGACGGAGATCGACATCGCGGCCATGCACGGGCGGATGCGGCGCGAGGTCGCGGCCCGCTTCGGCGCGGCGGGGGCCACCACGCGGCTGCTCTACGGCGGCTCGGCGAAGCCCTCCAATGCCGCCGCCATCCTGGCCTTGCCGGACGTGGACGGCGCGCTCGTCGGCGGGGCGTCGCTGGTGGCGGCGGACTTCCTGGCGATCGCGGCGGCGGCGGGCTGAGGTGGCGCGGGTGCGCTGCGGCCGCGGCGAGGGCGAGTCGCGGGCGAACCCGGCCGCGCATGCGCCCGCGATCCCGCCACTGGCCGTCGGGAGGGCGCGACGCTAGAAGGGCGCGGTCATGACCACCGTCCTCGTCATCCTGCACCTCATCGTCACCCTGGCCCTGATCGGCGTGGTGCTGCTCCAGCGCTCCGAGGGCGGCGGCCTGGGCATCGGCTCCTCGCAGGGCATGGGCTCCTTCATGTCCGGGCGCGGCACCGCCAACCTGCTCACCCGTTCGACCGCGGTGCTGGCCACGGCCTTCATGGTGCTGGCGCTAGTGCTGGCGCTGCTCACCCGCGGCGCCTCGCAGCGCTCCTCCATCCTCGACGCGCCGCCAGCCTCCAGCTTGCCGGCGCTGCCCGCCGCGCCGGCCCAGCCGGCAGCCCCGGCCGTTCCCACGAACTGAGCGTCGCGCCGCCCGCGAGGGCCCTGTCGGGAGGCGAGAGCATTTTCGCAACACCCCCGCGGCGCGTGGCGGGGTCGCGCCAGGGTGCCTAGCCCAGTAGCATCGCGAGGGCGTAGGAAGACCGCCCATGACGCGGTACGTATTCATCACCGGCGGCGTGGTCTCCTCCTTGGGCAAGGGCATCGCCGCCGCCTCGCTCGGCGCGCTGCTGCAGGCGCGCGGCCACAAGGTCCGGCTGCGCAAGCTCGACCCTTACCTCAACGTGGACCCGGGGACGATGAGCCCCTACCAGCACGGCGAGGTATTCGTGACCGACGACGGGGCGGAGACCGACCTCGACCTCGGCCATTACGAGCGTTTCACGGGAGTGCACGCCTCCCAGGCCGACGCCTGGACCACCGGGCGCATCTACTCCGACGTGCTCGCTCGGGAACGGCGCGGCGATTATCTCGGCGGCACGGTGCAGGTGATCCCCCACATCACCGACCACATCAAGGACGCCATCACGGCCGGCACCGACGGCTACGACTTCGTGCTGGTGGAGATCGGCGGCACGGTCGGCGACATCGAGAGCCTGCCGTTCCTGGAGGCGATGCGGCAACTGGCCTTCGAGCTGGGGCCGCGGCGCTCCCTGTTCGTGCACCTGACGCTGGTGCCCTGGATCGGCTCGGCCGGCGAGCTGAAAACCAAGCCGACCCAGCACAGCGTCAAGGAACTGCTCGGCCTGGGCATCCAGCCGCAGATCCTGCTGTGCCGCTGCGACCGGCCGATCCCCGAGAACGAGCGGCGCAAGATCGCGCTGTTCTGCAACGTCCGCCCCGAGAGCGTGATCCCGGCGCTGGACGCGGCGTCGATCTACGACGTGCCGCTGAAGTACCACGCCGAGGGGCTGGACCGGGAGGTGCTGCGGCACTTTGACATGTCAGTGTACGGTGCGCCCGACCTGTCGCGCTGGCAGCGCATCGTGCGCAGCATCACCGCCCCGGAGGGCGAGGTGACGGTCGCCGTGGTCGGCAAGTACATGAACCTGCTCGACGCCTACAAGTCGCTGAACGAGGCGCTGGTGCATGGCGGCATCGCCCACAACGTGCGCGTCAAGCTCGACTGGGTGGACAGCCAGGTGTTCGAGGGCGAGGGCGCCATCGAGCGTCTGGAAGGGGTGCACGGCATCCTGGTGCCGGGCGGCTTCGGCGAGCGCGGCACCGAAGGCAAGGTGCGGGCGGTGCAGTTCGCCCGCGAGCGGCGGGTGCCGTTCCTCGGCATCTGCTTCGGAATGCAGATGGCGGTGATCGAGGCGGCGCGGAACCAAGCGGGGATGCCCGGCGCGTCCTCCACCGAGTTCGGGCCCTGCGCCGACCCGGTGGTGGGGCTGCTGACGGAATGGCGGCGGGGGAACCAGACCGAGCGGCGCTCGGAGGACGGCGACCTGGGCGGCACCATGCGGCTGGGCACCTACCCGTCGCTGCTGGCGGAGGGCTCGCTGGTGCGCGAGGCCTACGGCGGCGAGGCGGAGATCGCCGAGCGCCACCGCCACCGCTTCGAGGTCAACGTGAACTACCGCGACCGGCTGGAGGAGACCGGGCTGCGCTTCTCCGGCATGTCGCCGGACGGGGTGCTGCCCGAGATCGTCGAGCGGCCCGACCACCCGTGGTTCGTCGGCGTGCAGTTCCACCCCGAGCTGAAGAGCAAGCCCTTCGCGCCGCACCCGCTGTTCGCGGGCTTCGTGGGCGCGGCGGTGCGGCAGGCGCGGCTGGTGTGAGGCCGACGGGGAGGACGGTCCGGATCGGCGCCGCCGGATCGCGCGGGGTGGCGGTGGGCAACGGTCTGCCGCTGGCCTTCATCTGCGGCCCCTGCCAGATCGAGGGCCGGTCGCACGCGCTGGAGGTGGCGCACGCGTTGCGCGAGATGGCCGAGGCCGCCGGAGTCGGGCTCGTCTACAAGTCGAGCTTCGACAAGGCCAACCGCACCAGCGCGTCCGCCGCGCGGGGCATCGGCATGGCGGAGGGGCTGATGATCCTCGCCGACGTGCGCGCCGAGACCGGCCTGCCGGTGCTGACCGACGTGCACGACGCCGCCCAGTGCGCGCCGGTGGCCGAGGTGGTGGACTGCCTCCAGGTACCCGCCTTCCTGTGCCGGCAGACCGACCTGCTGCTGGCTGCCGGCGAGGCGGGCAGGCCGGTGAACGTCAAGAAGGGCCAGTTCCTGGCGCCCTGGGACATGCGGCACGTCGCCGCCAAGATCGCCTCCACCGGCAACGACGACGTCCTGCTGTGCGAGCGCGGCGCGTCGTTCGGCTACAACGCGCTGGTCTCGGACATGCGCGCGCTGCCCGAGATGGCGCGCACCGGCTACCCGGTGGTGTTCGACGCGACCCACTCGGTGCAGCAGCCGGGCGGGCAGGGGGCGTCCAGCGGCGGCCAGCGCGAGTTCGCCCCGGTGCTGGCGCGCGCCGCGGTGGCCGTGGGCGTGGCGGCGGTGTTCATCGAGTGCCACGCCGATCCGGATCGCGCGCCCAGCGACGGGCCGAACATGATCCCGATCCGCGAGATGCCGGCGCTGATCGCCCGTCTCAAGGCGTTCGACGCGCTGAGCAAGACCGGCGGCTGAGGGCCGCGCCCGGATCCGTGCTCCCGGGCCGGGGCGCGAATGCCTTGCCGCCCGGCCGGCGGGCCTTTATCGGCGGGCATCGTTTCGGAAGGAACCACTGACCATGGCCGCCATCGCCGACATCATCGCGCGCGAGATCCTCGACTCCCGCGGCAACCCCACCGTCGAGGTGGACGTGGTGCTGGACAGCGGCGCGGTTGGCCGCGCGGCGGTGCCGTCGGGCGCCTCCACCGGCGCGCACGAGGCGGTGGAGCTGCGCGACGGCGACGCGGCCCGCTACGGCGGCAAGGGCGTCGCCCGCGCCGTGGAGAACGTCGAGGGGGAGATCTTCGACGCGCTGGCGGGGATGGACCCGACCGAGCAGGTGCTGATCGACGAGGCGATGATCGAACTGGACGGCACCCCCAACAAGGCCCGCCTCGGCGCCAACGCCATCCTGGCGGTGAGCCTGGGCGTGGCCAAGGCGGCGGCGGCCGACCTCGGGATGCCGCTGTTCCGCTACGTCGGTGGCGTGCACGCGCGCACCTTGCCGGTGCCGATGATGAACATCATCAACGGCGGCCAGCACGCCGACAATCCCATCGACATCCAGGAATTCATGGTGATGCCGGTCGCCGCCGGTACCGAAGCGGAGGCGGTGCGGGTGGGCGCCGAGATCTTCGCCGCCCTGAAGAAGGCCCTGCGCGACGCCGGGCACAACACCAACGTGGGCGACGAGGGCGGCTTCGCGCCCAACATCGGCAGCGCCGACGAGGCGTTGGGTTTCATTGCCAAGGCCTGCGAGGCGGCCGGGCACCGGGCAGGCGAGGACGTGGTGTTCGCGCTCGACTGCGCCGCCACCGAGTTCTTCCACGACGGTCGCTACGACATGGCCGGCGAGGGCAAGGTGCTCGAGCCCGGGGCGATGGTGGACTACCTGGAGGCGCTGTGCGGCAAGTGGCCAATCGTGAGCGTCGAGGACGGGCTGGCCGAGGACGACTGGGACGGCTGGAGACTGCTGACCGACCGCCTCGGCGGGCGGGTCAACCTGGTGGGCGACGACCTGTTCGTGACCAATCCCGAGCGGCTGCGGCTGGGCGTCGAGCGCGGGGTCGGCAATGCCATCCTGGTGAAAGTCAACCAGATCGGCACGCTGACCGAGACGCTGGAGGCGGTGGAGATCGCCCATCGCGCCGGCTATCGGGCGGTGATGTCGCACCGCTCCGGCGAGACCGAGGACAGCACCATCGCCGACCTCGCCGTAGCCACCAACTGCGGGCAGATCAAGACCGGCTCGCTCAGCCGCTCCGACCGGCTGGCCAAGTACAACCAGCTGATCCGCATCGAGGGCGAGCTGGGCGGCGCCGCTCGCTACGCCGGCCGCACCGTGCTGCCCCGCCGCTGACGCGGCACAACCGGAGCGCGTCATGCCCGCCGCGGTGCGTGGCGCATTCCTGACACAGTGTAGCAGGAAAGCGTCAGGGTCGCGTCGAATCACTTGCGGCGCTCACGGCCGCGTGCGATCCCATCGCTCTGGGGACACTTCCGATACGGGTCGTATCTTCGCTCGGGGGGGCGGAACACGATGCTGCGGTCTATCAAGCGGCGCCTTCAAGGCGCTGCTCTTCCGTCTGTATTCCTCGCGCTCTGCGCTTACTTCGCGCACCACGCCATCGGTGGGTCACGCGGCACGAACGCGCGCGAACTGCGCTTCGCCGAGATCGCGGCGGCGCGCGTCGAGTTGGCCTCCGCCGAGGCCGAGCGGGACGCCATGCATCGCAAGGTGATCGGGCTGCGCCCGGACCAGCTGGATCGCGACGTGCTCGAGGAGCGCGCCCGCGCGCTGCTCAACGTGGTGGCCCGCGACGAGATCATCGTGCCCTATCTCCCGTCCGCTCGGCTGTTCTGAGCCGCGCCGGCGGGTCTTCGCGCGGCGCGAACGCCGGGGCCGACGCCGGGGACCCCGCCGATACGGATTAACCATCTTGCGGTTAATCAACTTGGCGCACTGCAACATCAAGGGCTTGGCCCGGGTTCCCGGTGGCACCGCCGCTTGCGGGGGGGGGCACCCGCGCGTATCTGCGACGGGTGAACGCCCTCGGGGGGGGCGAGCAGCCAGCAACGGGAGTGCCCAATGATCCAGGGCGTCGAGACGGCCAAGCGTCGCGGCCAGGTGACGGGGAAGGCGAAGGAGGCCGGCGCGTCCCGCGACGAGCTGATGCGCGCCTACCGGGACATGCTGCTGATCCGCCGCTTCGAGGAGAAGGCCGGGCAGCTCTACGGCATGGGGCTGATCGGCGGCTTCTGCCATCTCTACATCGGCCAGGAGGCGGTGGTGGTCGGCCTGCAGCTGTGCCTGCAGCCCGGCGACCAGGTGATCACCTCCTACCGCGACCACGGGCACATGCTGGCCACGGGGATGGAGGCGCGCGGCGTGATGGCGGAGCTGACCGGGCGCTCGGGAGGCTATTCCCGGGGCAAGGGCGGCTCGATGCACATGTTCTCGCGCGAGAAGGGCTTCTACGGCGGCCACGGCATCGTCGGCGCGCAGGTGCCGCTCGGCGCCGGGCTGGCCTTCTCCAACTGGTACCGCCAGGACAGCAGGATTTGCCTGACCTACTTCGGCGAGGGCGCATCCAACCAGGGGCAGGTGTTCGAGAGCTTCAACCTCGCCGCGCTGATGAAGCTGCCGGTGGTGTTCGTGATCGAGAATAACAAGTACGGCATGGGCACCAGCGTCGAGCGCGCTTCGGCGTCCAAGGATCTGTCCAGGAACGCCGCCCCCTGGGGCATCCCCGGCGAGCAGGTGAACGGGCAGGACGTGGTGGCGGTGCGCGAGGCCGGCGAGCGGGCGGTGGCGCACTGCCGCGAGGGCAAGGGTCCCTACCTCCTGGAGATCAAGACCTACCGCTATCGCGGCCACTCCATGTCGGACCCGGCGAAGTATCGCACCCGCGACGAGGTGCAGAAGATGCGGGAGACCAGCGACTGCATCGAGACGCTGCGGAAATCGCTGGGCGAGGCCGGTGTGGACGAGGCGGCGCTCAAGCGCGTGGACGACGAGGTCAAGGCGATCGTGGCCGACGCCGCCGAGTTCGCGCAAACCTCGCCGGAGCCCGACGAGGCCGAGTTGTGGACCGACATCCTGATCGAGCACGACGCCGTGGCCGGAGTCCGCTGAGATGGGCGCCACCGTGCTGATGCCGGCGCTGTCGCCCACCATGACGGAAGGCAAACTCAGCCGCTGGCTGAAGAAGGAGGGCGACGAGGTCAAGTCCGGCGACGTGATCGCCGAGATCGAGACCGACAAGGCGACCATGGAGGTCGAGGCGGTCGACGAGGGCAAGATCACCAAGCTGCTGGTGGCTGAGGGCGCCGAGAACGTCGCGGTGAACGCGCCGATCGCCGAACTGGACGGCGGCGGCGGCGGGCAGCCGCAGGCGCCGGGCGCCGACACCAACATGCCGCGGGAGCCGGCGCCGCCGGCGGCCGCCGCGCCCGGACGGACCGGGGAGGTCGCCAAGAAGGCGGAGGATCCCGACAGGCTCGCGAAGGGCGAGGACGCGCGGCCCGAAGCGGCGGCGCAGCCGATCGCGCCGGGCGCGGAGGCGGAGAAGGACTGGGGCGAGACCAAGCCGACCACGGTGCGCGAAGCGCTGCGCGACGCGATGACGGCCGAGATGCGGGCCGACGGCGACGTGTTCCTGATGGGCGAGGAGGTCGCCCAGTACCAGGGCGCCTATAAGATCAGCCAGGGCATGCTGGACGAGTTCGGGCCCAGGCGGGTGATCGACATGCCGATCACCGAGGCCGGCTTCACCGGCATGGCAATCGGCGCGGCGCTGAGCGGCCTCAAGCCGGTGGTCGAGTTCATGACCTTCAACTTCGCCATGCAGGCGATCGACCAGATCGTGAACTCGGCGGCCAAGACGCTGTACATGTCGGGCGGCCAACTCGGCTGCCCGATCGTGTTCCGTGGCGCCAACGGCGCGGCGGCGCGGGTGGCGGCGCAGCACTCGCAGTGCTTCGCCTCCTGGTACGCGCACATCCCCGGGTTGAAGGTGGTGGCGCCGTGGTCGTCGGCCGACGCCAAGGGGCTGCTGCGCGCGGCGATCCGCGATCCCAACCCGGTGATCGTGCTGGAGAACGAGATCCTCTACGGCCAGAGTTTCGAGTGCCCGACGGCGGAGGACTTCATCTTGCCGATCGGCAAGGCGAAGGTGGAGCGGCTGGGAGCGGACGTGACCATCGTCGCCTACTCCATCGAGGTGGGGCTGGCGATGCAGGCGGCCGAAGCCCTGGCGGCCGAGGGAATCGAGGCGGAGGTGGTGAACCTGCGCACGCTGCGGCCGCTGGACACCGAGACGATCGTGGCCTCGGTGCGCAAAACCAACCGGCTGGTGACGGTGGAGGAGGGCTGGCCCTACGCCAACGTCGGCACCGAGGTGGCGATGCGGGTGATCGAGAAGGCCTTCGACCACCTCGACGCGCCCCCCGTTCGGGTGTGCGGGCTGGACGTGCCGATGCCCTACGCCGCCAACCTGGAGCGGCTGGCCCTGCCGCGGGTCGAGCACGTGGTCGCCGCCGTCAAGACAGTGACCTACAAGAAGTAAGGGACGCCGATCCCATGCCTACCAACATCCTGATGCCGGCGCTCTCGCCCACCATGACGGAGGGCACACTCGCCCGCTGGCTCAAGAAGGAGGGCGACGCCGTCAAGTCCGGCGACCTGCTCGCCGAGATCGAGACCGACAAGGCGACCATGGAGGTCGAGGCCGTCGATGAGGGTATCCTGGGCCGTATCCTCGTGCCCGACGGCTCGGAAGGCGTGAAGGTCAACGCCACCATCGCCGTGTTGGTGGCCGAGGGCGAGGCGATGCCCTCCGACGGCGGCGCCGCGCCGGCCGCGAAGAACGCGCCGGAGGCGGCCGGCACGACGGCGCAGGGCGCCTCCGACGCGCCGGCCGTGGCCGCCATGGAGCAGTCCGGCGGGGTAGTGGCCGGGGCGGCGGAGCAGCCGGTGACGCCCGACCTGCCGCCGAAGCCCGACGCACCGGCGCCAGCGTCCCCGCGCGCGGCGGAGACCGCCGGTGCGGGCGAGGGAGGGCGCGTGTTCGCCTCGCCGCTGGCGCGCCGCATGGCGGAACAAGCCGGGATCGAGCTGTCCTCGGTCCGGGGCTCCGGCCCGAACGGGCGCGTCGTGAAGTCCGACGTGGAAGCCGCGGCGGCGCAGGGCACGCGGCCGGCCGCGGCATCCGCGCCGCCGCCCGCCGCCCTTCCACTTGCCACGGCGCCGTCGCCGGAGGCGGCCCGGACGGCCACTCCCGCCCCACCGCCCCTGCCGGCCGCCGCCGCCCCGCCGCCACCCGCGCCCAAGCCGGCCGCGCCGGCGGTCACGATGCCCCACACGGCGGTGCCGAACAGCACGATGCGCAAGGTGATCGCGCGGCGGATGCTGGAAGCCAAGACCACCGTTCCGAACTACTACGTTTCGATGGACATCGCGCTGGACGCGATGCTCAAGCTGCGCGCGGACCTCAACGCCCGCTCGCCCAAGGACGGTCCGGGCGCCTACAAGCTTTCGGTCAACGACCTCGTCATTAAGGCCGCCGCCGCGACGCTGCGCAAGCTGCCCGCGATGAACGCCGTGTGGACCGACGAAGCGATGCTGATGCTGCACGACGTCGACATTTCGGTGGCGGTGAGCATCCCCGAGGGGCTCATCACCCCCATCGTGAGGGAAGCGGACCGCAAAGGGCTGGCGACCATCTCGCGCGAGATGGCCGACCTGGGCGCGCGCGCCAAGTCGGGCGGGCTGAAGCCCGAGGAGTTCCAGGGCGGCTCCTTCTCGATCTCCAACCTGGGCATGTTCGGGGTGCGCGACTTCACCGCCATCCTCAACACGCCGCAGGCCGCGATCCTGGCGGTCGGTGCCGGCGAGCAGCGGCCGGTGGTCCGGGACGGCCAGCTCGCCGTGGCCACGGTGATGACCTGCACCCTGACCGTGGACCACCGCGTGGCCGACGGCGCGCTGGGGGCGCAGTGGATGGCGGCTTTCAAGGCAATCGTCGAGGACCCGCTGAGCCTGCTGCTCTGAGGCCGCCGCGGTGACCCTGCTGCTGCGCGACGCGACGGTGGCGGACCTGCCGGTGCTCCTGCGCCTCGTGCGCGCCCTGGCGGCCTACGAGAGGCTGGAGCACGAGGTTCGTGCCACGGCGGAGGATTTCGAGCGGGCGCTGTTCGGGGAGCCGGTCCGGGCGCACGCGTTGCTGGCCGAGCTTGACGGCACCTCGGTCGGCTTCGCGCTGTGGTTCCACGGCTTCTCCACTTTCGAGGGGCGGCCGGGTCTCCACGTGGAGGACGTCTTCGTGGAGCCTGAGCAGCGCGGGCGGGGAGTTGGGCGGGCGATCTTCCGCGACCTCGCCCGACGTACGCTGGCGGCGGGCTGCGCGCGCATGGAATGGTCGGTGCTGGACTGGAACGCGCCCGCGGTGGGTTTCTACCGCGGCCTGGGGGCGCGGGCGATGGACGAGTGGACGGTGCAGCGGCTGAGCGGCGACGCGCTGCGCGCCCTGGCCGACGGACGGAAGGAATGACGGACATGGCCGAGCAGTTCGACTTGGTGGTGGTGGGAGGCGGGCCGGGGGGTTACGTCGCGGCGATCCGCGCCGCCCAGCTGAAGATGAAGGTGGCGGTGGTGGAGCGCGAGCACCTCGGCGGCATCTGCCTGAACTGGGGCTGCATCCCGACCAAGACGCTGCTGCGGGCGGCCGAGATCAACCACTTGCTGCACACGCTCGACGCCTACGGCTTCAGCGCCGACAACGTCCGCTTCGATTTCGACAAGGTAGTGAAGCGCTCCCGCGCCGTGGCGGGGCAGCTCTCGGGCGGCGTGAAGCACCTGTTGCGGAAGAACAAGGTCGCCGTGTTCGACGGGCAGGGCGGGCTGGCCGGGCCGGGCAAGGTAGCAGTGTCCAAGGACGGGAAGCCGGTCGCCGAACTGGCCGCCGAGCACGTCATCCTGGCGACCGGGGCGCGGGCGCGGGTGCTGCCGGGCATGGAGCCGGACGGAAAGCTGATCTGGAGCTACCGCGAGGCGATGGTGCCGCCGGCGATGCCGAAGTCGGTGGTGGTGATCGGCTCGGGGGCCATCGGGACGGAGTTCGCGTCCTTCTACCTGAACATGGGCGCCGAGGTGACGATGGTGGAGGCGCTCGACCGGGTGCTGCCGGTGGAGGACGAGGAAATCTCCGCCTTCGCGCGAAAGGCCTTCGAGAAGCAGGGCATGAAGATCCTGCTCGGCGCCAAGGTCGGCGCGGTGGAGAAGGGTGCGGACAGCGTCACCGTCACGGTCGAGGTCGGCGGCGAGACGCGGAAGATCACCGCGGATCGGCTGATCTCGGCGGTTGGCATCGTCGGCAACGTCGAGGACATCGGGCTCGAGGGCACGGGGGTGGTGGTGGAGCGTGCCCACGTCGTCGCCGACGCGATGGGGCGCACCGGCGAGCCGGGCGTCTACGCCATCGGCGACCTCACCGGCGCGCCCTGGCTGGCGCACAAGGCGAGCCACGAGGCGGTCATCTGCGTGGAAAGCATCGCCGGGCTGCACCCGCATGCGATGGACGTGCTGAACATCCCGGGCTGCACCTACTGCCGGCCGCAGGTCGCCTCGGTGGGGCTGACGGAAGCGAGAGCGAAGGCCGCCGGACACGAGGTCCGGGTCGGGCGCTTCTCCTTCGTCGGCAACGGCAAGGCGATCGCCATGGGCGAGCCGGAAGGGCTGGCCAAGACGGTGTTCGACGCGAAGACGGGCGAACTGCTGGGCGCGCACATGATCGGGCCCGAAGTGACGGAGATGATCCAGGGCTACGGCATCGCCCGCACCCTGGAAAGCACCGAGGTGGAGCTGATGCACACGGTCTTCCCGCACCCGACCGTGTCCGAAACGATGCACGAGGCCGTGCTTGATGCCTACGGCCGCGTCATCCACATGTAGTGCCATGGCCAATCGCATCTTGGTGGACCACCGCGTCGGCGGCGCGTTCGGCGCGGGCGCCTTCGTGCCGAACGGCGACGCGGCGGTCGGCGACGTCCCGCGCACCGATGCCGGGTACGCCTTCGGCCCGGCGTCAGACGACGTCCCCGGCGCGATGTTGGACGGCGCTCCGGAAATGGTCGGTCCGCCGCCGACCGGGGCGTCGCGCGTCCCGCCGCGTCATCCCGAGAAGGTGAACCGGCCGGACAACCCCATCAGGCGCAAGCCGGACTGGATACGCGTCAAGGCGCCGACGCACCCGGTCTACCACGAGACCCGGGCGCTGATGCGTGAGAACCGCTTGGTGACGGTGTGCGAGGAGGCGGCCTGCCCGAACATCGGGGAGTGCTGGTCCCAGCGCCACGCCACCATGATGATCATGGGTGACACCTGCACGCGCGCCTGCGCTTTCTGCAACATCACCACCGGAATGCCGCGCGCCCTGGACGCCGACGAGCCACGCCGGGTGGGAGAAGCGGTGGCCAAGCTCGGCCTGCGCCACGTGGTGATCACCTCGGTGGACCGCGACGACCTCGACGACGGCGGCGCCGAGCACTTCGCCCGCACCATACGCGCGATCCGCGTGGCGGCGCCCGACACCACGATCGAGATCCTGACCCCCGACTTCCTGCGCAAGGACGGCGCGCTGGAGGTGGTGGTGACTGCGCGGCCGGACGTGTTCAACCACAATCTCGAGACCGTGCCGAAGCTGTACCCCACCGTCCGGCCGGGGGCGCGCTACTTCCACTCGCTGCGTCTGCTCGACCGGGTGAAGGAGCTGGACCCGCGGATGTTCACCAAGTCCGGCGTCATGGTGGGGCTGGGCGAGGGACGGGCGGAGGTGCTGCAGGTGATGGACGACATGCGCTCGGCCGACATCGACTTCCTCACCGTCGGCCAGTACCTGCAGCCCACGGTCAAGCACGCCGCGGTGGACCGCTTCGTGGCTCCGGCCGAGTTCGCCGACTACGCCGCCATGGCGAGGGCGAAAGGCTTCCTGCTGGTGTCCGCCACGCCGCTGACCCGTTCCTCCTACCACGCGGACCGCGACTTCGCCGCGCTGCGGGCGGCGCGCGAGGCGAAACTGGCGGCACCGGGCCGGCGTTCGGCCTGACGCATGCCAACCTACGCCGAGAAGAGGGTGCTCCGGTACTCGCCGGAGCAGCTGTTCGACATGGTCGCCGACGTCCGCCGCTACCCGGAGTTCCTACCCTGGTGCGTGGCTGCGCGAGTCGTGACGAGCACGGACGCCGAGCTGACCGCCGACCTCACCATCGGCTTCAAGGTGTTCCGCGAAACGTTCCGCTCTCGCGTCACGCTGGAACGGCCGGACCACGTGCACGTCGAGTACCTGACTGGCCCCTTCCGCTATCTCAACAACCATTGGCGGTTCACGCCGGTGGCGGGCAGCACCGAGGTCAGCTTCTTCGTGGATTTCGAGTTCAAGTCCCGCCTCCTCCAGGCGGTGATCGGCACCGTGTTCAACGAGGCAGTGCGGCTGATGGTGCGGGCGTTCGAGCGCCGGGCGACGGTGCTGTACGGCCGCGGGACCGTGCCGCCTGACTCCGCCGCCGGACCGGCCAGGGACAGCGCGGCCAGCGCCTGAGGCGCGATCCGTCCGGCTGCCCGGAGCGGTCCCGCCGAGGGGGCGCAGCGTTCAGCGCCGCTGATGGGGGGCTTCCGCGTTTCTCACTCGTCGACCCCGCGCGGGCCCGTCAAGCTCGGCGGCATGGACCTCTACATCCTTCACGGCGATTGCCGCTCCGGCTCCGCCGCCGTCGAACTGGCGCTGGCAGCCGTCGGCGCGCCCTACGAGCTGCGCGGGGTGCCGTTGGAAGGCGACCGCCAGCTCTCCGGCGCGCATCGGGCGCTGAACCCTCTCGGCGGGTGCCGGTGCTCGTGCTGCCGGACGGCACCGTGGTGACGGAGTCGCTGGCCATCCTGTTGACAGTGGCCGACCGCCACCCCGGGTCTGGGCTGCTGCCTCCGCCCGGGGAGCCGGATCGCGCTGTCGCGCTACGCTGGATGGCGGTGCTGGCCGGCGAACTCTACCGGCACGTCACCCGGGCGGACTACCCCGAACGCTTCATCGCCGACCCGGCGCGCGCCGAGGCCGTTCGCGACCGCGCGCTGGCGATGTTCCGCGATGTCTGGGCCGTGGTCGAGGCGCACGCGCCGTTCGGCCCGGACGGGCGGGGACCGTTCCTGCTGGGCGATCGCCTCGGCCTCGCCGATCCCTACCTCGCGGTAATGTCACGCTGGATGGACCGCGGCCGTTGGGTGGACGCCAACGCCCCCCGCGTAGCCCGCTTGGCGCGCGCCGCGGCCGCCGTGCCCGCCCTCGTCCCCGTCTGGGCGCGGCACTTCGGCGACTGAGCCGCGGTCGGCTGGCCAGGGGTGGCCGGCGCTGGCAGGTTGCGCGCCGCCCCATCGTAAGGTCGACCGCATGGTCCACGCTCCCGCCCGCCCGCCCGCCGGTGCCCCGCCCGTCCGCGTCAACCTTTACTCCGACACCCAGACCCGGCCGACCGCGGCGATGCGCGAGGCGATGCTGCGCGCCGAGGTGGGCGACGAGCAGTCCGGCGACGACCCGTCCGTGAACGCCCTGTGCGAGCGGATGACGGCGCTGCTGGGCAAGAAGGCGGCGGTGTTCCTGCCTTCCGGGACCATGTGCAACGTCATCGCCACCCTGGTGCACACCCGCCCCGGCGACGAGATCGTGGCGCACGAGACGTCGCACATCCTCACCGCCGAGGGAGGCGCGCACGGGGCGCTGGGTGGGGTGCAGATCAAGGGGCTGACGGGCGCGCGCGGGATGTTCACCGCGGATGCCGTGCGCGCGGCGATCCGGCCGCGCAGCCGCAACGCGCCGTCGCAGGCCATGCTGGAAGTCGAGCAGACCTCCAACTACGGCGGCGGCGCGGTGTGGCCCACGGCGCAGCTCGACGCTGTGTGCGCCGTGGCGCGCGAGCAGGGCTGGCGCACCCACATGGACGGCGCCCGGCTGCTGAACGCCGCTGTCGCGAGCGGCGTGTCGGCGAGCGCCATGTGCGAAGGCTTCGACAGCACTTGGCTGGACTTCACCAAGGGGCTGGGCGCGCCGCTCGGCGCGGTGCTGGCGGGCTCGGAGAATTTCATCGGCCAGGCTTGGCGCTGGAAGCAGCGGCTCGGCGGCGCGATGCGGCAGGCCGGCATCTGCGCGGCGGGCTGCCTTCATGCCCTGGACCACCACGTGGACCGGCTCGCCGAGGACCATGCCAACGCGAAGGCCCTCGCGCGTGGCCTGCGGCAAATTCCCGGGGTGACCGTCGAGGATCCGGACACCAACCTCGTCTTCTTTGACCCGACGAGTGCCGGAACGTCGCCGGCGGCGCTGCAGGCGGCGCTTCGGCACCGGGGCATCCTGGTGAGCTTCCTCGACGGCCGGGTCCGCGCCTGCACGCACCTGGATGTTTCGGCCGACATGATCGGCGAAACCCTGGCGGCAATCCGCGCGGTCCTGTCGCGCGGCTGATCGGGCGGCCCGCTCAGCCCGCCCGGGCGGCGACCATCACAGCCCGCATGCGCGCCACGGCCGCGGGCAGGCCCACGAACACCGCCTCGCCCAGCAGGAAATGGCCGATGTTCAGCTCCACCACCTCGGGGATGGCGGCCAGCATTGCGGCGGTGTCGTAGTCCAGGCCGTGCCCGGCGTGGCACTCCATGCCGTGCGCGAAGATCAGGCGGGCGGCCGACGCCAGCCGGTCCAGCTCCCGCGCCCTCGCTTCGCCGTGCGCCTCGCAGAAGGTGCCGGTGTGCAGCTCCACGGCGCCGGCGCTGAGCCGAGCCGCCGCTTCTACCTGCGCCGGTTCGGGATCGAGGAACAGCGACACTCGGGCGCCCGTCGCCGCCAGCGCCGTCACCATCGGACGCAGCGCGTCCTCCGCCCGGAGCGCGTCCAGCCCGCCTTCCGTGGTCAGCTCCGCTCGCCGCTCGGGCACTAGGCAGCAGGCGTGCGGGCGGATTTCGGCGGCGAAGCGCACCATCTCCGGGAGCGCCGCCATCTCCAGGTTGATCGGCGCCCGCAGCGCTCGGCGCATGGCGCGCACGTCGTCGTCGCGGATGTGGCGACGGTCCTCGCGCAGGTGCACGGTGATGCTGTCAGCGCCCGCCTCCACCGCCGCCTCGGCCGCCCGCAGCGGGTCGGGGTGGATGCCACCGCGCGCGTTGCGCAGGGTGGCCGCGTGGTCCACGTTCACGCCCAGGCGCAGCGGCAGCGGGGTCACGGCCGCGAGCCTCGCGCGCGCCGGGCCGCGGCCATCGCGGCCGCCATTCGCAGCGCAGCCAGCAGGCTGCCCGCGTCGGCGCGCCCGGTGCCCGCGATGTCGAAGGCGGTGCCGTGGTCGGGCGAGGTCCGCACGATCGGCAGTCCCAGCGTCACGTTCACGCCTCCGTCCATGTCGAGGGTCTTGAGCGGGATCAGCGCCTGGTCGTGGTACATGCACAGCGCCGCGTCGTAGGTGGCGCGCGCGCGGGGCGTGAACAGGGTGTCGGCCGGCAGCGGCCCGCGCGCGTCGACGCCGCGCGCGCGCAGGGCGGCCACGGCGGGGGCGACCACGGCGGCGTCCTCCACGCCCATCGCGCCGCCTTCGCCGGCGTGCGGGTTCAGTCCGGTCACCGCGAGGCGCGGCGCCGCCACCCCGAAATCCTGGCGCAGCGACCGCGCCAACACGAGGCCGGCGCGCAGGATTTCCGCCGCCGTCAGTTCCGCCGCCGCCCGGCGCAGCGACACGTGCACGGTCACCGGCACCACGCGCAGCCCGGGGCACGCGAGCATCATCACTGGCGGCTCGGCGGCGCCGCACAGGGCGCCGAGGAACTCGGTGTGGCCGGGGTGCGCGAAGCCGGCCCCGTAGAGCACGGACTTGCTGATCGGGTTGGTGACCACGCCGCCGACGCGCCCGTCCAGGGCGAGGCGCACCGCGCGCTCTATGGAGGCGAGCACGGCCGGAGCGTTGTCCGGATCGGGCCGCCCCGGCGCGGCGGGGACGGGCAGGGACACCGGGATCACCGGCAGCCCGTCGGGGAACGCCGCGAGTGCCCCCTCCGGCCCGTCCACCACCACAATCGGCACGTCCAAGCCCAGCGCGGCGACGAGCGCGGTCAGTCGCGCCGGGTCGTCCAGCACCGCGAAGAACTGGCCGCCGTCCCGCCGCAGCCGCGCCCAGGCCGCCAGCGTCAACTCGCCGCCGATCCCGGCGGGGTCGCCCATGGTCAGCGCCAGGGGAAGGCTCACGACGCCGCCTCGCCGAGCAGGCGCAGCGCCTCGCGCACCGTGGCCTCGCGCACCGCGGCGCGGTCGCCGGAGAACACGAAGCGCTCGGCACGGGCCGCCTCGCCGCGACGCGCGACGCCGAGGAACACCAGCCCGACCGGCTTGCCCGGCGTTTCCCCACCCGGCCCGGCGATGCCGGTGGCCGACACGGCGAGGTCGGCCCCGAGGCGCCCGGCCGCCCCTTCCGCCATGGCGTGGGCCACCTCGGGGCTCACCGCGCCGACGGCGGCCAGCACCGCGCGCGACACACCGAGCAGCGCGGCCTTGCTCTCGTTGGAATAGGTGACGAGTCCGCCCAGCACGCTCGCCGAGGAACCGGGCACGGCGGTCAGCGCCGCCGCGATCAGCCCGCCCGTGCAGGACTCCGCGGTGGCCACCGTGAGGCCCCGGGCCAGTAGCCGCGCAACGAGGGACTCGGCCCGCGCGAGCGTGTCCGTCGAGAGCATCAGCCGTGTTCTCGCGGGGAAGGCGGGGCCGCGGCGCCGGTCACGCGATGCGCTCCAGGAAGGCGTCGAGCCGCGCGGCGGGGCCCGGCTCCTCCAGGGTCGGGGCGTGGCCCACCCCGGGCACCACCAGCAGCTCCAGGTCGGGCTTCTCGGCGCGCATGTCGGCCACGGTGCGGGCGGACAGGATGTCGCTCTCCTCGCCCCACACCAGCATCACCGGCAGGTCGCGCAGCCCGGCGAACACCGGCCCGAAATCGCCCGCCGGAGCGCCGGACTTCATCAGCGTCGCCAATCGGGTGTCCCAGCGCGGGTGCAGGCGCCCGTCCTCGCCGCGCGCGAAGGTGCGGTCGGCGAAACGTTCCCAGGCCGCTTCGTCGGGCAGGGCCATGCCGGGCATCATGCGGCGGAGATAGGGAACCGCGTCGGCCAGAGTGGCGAAGCCCGGGTCCTCGCCGACGAAGGCGCGCACCTGGTCCAGTCCCACCGCTTCCAGCCGCGGCCCGACGTCGTTCAGCACGACGCCGCGCAGCAGGGTGGGGCGGACCAGCGCCAGAAACATCGCCATCAGCCCGCCGAAGGATGTGCCGCACACTACGGCGCGGTGCATGCCCAGCGCCGCGCAGCCGTCGAGGATGTCGCCCACCGCGGCCTGCGGGCTGTAGCGCGACACCGATGCCGCGCGGTCGCTGCCGCCGTGCCCGGCGTAGTCTAGCGCCAGCACGCGCCGCCGCCCGGCGTGGCGCGACGCCAGCCCCTCGTAGTCCAACGCGGTGCGGGTGATGCCGGGCAGGCAGAGCAGGGGGGTGCGCGCCGGATCCCCCGCCCAGTCCAGCGCCGCCAGCCGCAGCCCGTCGCTGGCCCGGAAATGCCGCTCGCGCGCCCCGCTCACCGTGCCGCGCTCGCGGCGGTCGCCGCCGGTCCGCCGGCCGCCGGGCCGCCACCGCCCGCTGCCGGTGCGAGCCAGCGCGCTAGCGGGTGCTCCCGAAGTGGGGCGGTCGGGTCCAGCGCCCGGTACACAACGACGTTCTCCACCACGCGCTGGGCGTAGTTGCGGGTTTCGGTGAAGGGGATCAGCTCCATCCAGTCCAGCATGTCTGCGGCGCCGGCGTTGGGATCGCCGCTGGCCGCCACCCACTCGTCCACCCGGCGCGGTCCGGCATTGTAGGCGGCCGCCGCCATCGCTTGGTTGCCGCCGAAGCGCCCCAGCATGTCGCCGAGGTAGCGCGCGCCGAGCCGCATGTTGTGCGCGGGGTCACTCGTCAGCCAAGCCGGCTGATGCGCCACGCCGTTGCGGCGCGCCACCTCGGCCGCCGTGGAGGGCAGGAGCTGCATCAGGCCGCGCGCGTTGGCGGACGACACGGCCGACGCGTCGAAGTTGCTTTCCTGCCGGGCCACGGCGTTGACCAGCGCGGGCTCCGGCGGCTCGCCGATTGGGGAGGCAGGCTGGGCGTAGGGGGTGGGCCAGCCCTCGGGCACCAGCATGACGCCGTCGGCGCCGGAGCGGCGGGACACCCACACGGCGTGGTCCGGGCGGCCGATGCTGTTGGCCAGCCGCGCCGCCAGCACCCGGTCCGTCGCGGTCGGTGCCAGATCCTCCAGCCGCAGCAGGAACACCCGGGCGCGGCGCGTGTCGCCCAGGTCGGCCAGCGTCAGCACCGCGCGCGGCAGCTCGCGGTCCACGAAGTCGCCGGCCAGCCCGGCCGGCGGCGCCCCGGTGGCCACCGACCGCACCCGTCCCGCGAGCCGCGCCGGGTCGTCGCCCAGCGCCAGGGCGGCGAGCTGGCCGTAGAAGGCGGTGGGCAGCGCGGCGGCAGCTTCCCAGCAGGCGCGGGCCCCGGCCGCGTCGCCGGACGCGGCCAGGGCCCGGCCTTCCCAGTAGGCGGCGCGGGCACGGGTGATGACGGAGTCGCTGCCGGCGGCAACGGCGGCGAAATGGGCTCGCGCGGCGGCGGCGTCGCCCGTGCGCCGGAGGGCGATCCAGCCGGCGAGGAACTCCGCCTCGCCCCGCGCCTCGCCCGGCCCCGGCTGGCCGTGCCGGGCCGCGAGGTGGTAGGCCGCCGGCGCGTCGCCCAGCCGCAGCAGCTTGCGCGCCAGCACCTGCCGCTCGGCCCAGGCGGCGCGCGCCGCATCGGGGGTCATGGCGCCCTGCAGCGGCTCGGCGGCCTGCCACACGGCAGCGGCCTCGGCGTCGCGCTCGCGCCGGCGCAGCCACCGCGCACGCTCGGCGGCGAGGCCCGGGTCGCGCGCGGCGAGATCGGACGCCGGCAGCGCGGCCTCGGCGTCGGCGCGGTCGGCGGCC
>CAXTEL010000022.1:0-51484 GCA_964243365.1 uncultured Roseomonas sp.
CCGCCGCCATCCTGGCCTCGCCCGGCGCCAAGCTGCTGCGGCTGCGCTACCTGCGCGACGTTTCCCGCAGCCAGCTCACCTCGGGCTGGGAGGGCGGCTTCCGGGACTACTGCGGCTGCCCCATGCCCGAAGCTTTCCGCGCCCGCCTGCGCGACCTCCGGGAAGGCGAGCGGGAAACCTGGCTGTTCCTGCCCGGGCGCGTCGAGATCGGCTACGAAGGCGAGGCGCCGATCCGCGTGGACGGCGAAACCGGGCGCCGCATGCTGGCCTCCTTCATCGGCCCCGACGCCCAGAGCGCGGGGCTGCGTCGCGGCCTGCTCGGGGACTGACCGCCGGGGCGCCGCCGCGCGTCGCGTCGAACCGCGTCCACGGCGGCGAGGCGGCGGCGCGACCCTTCCCGTCGTCCTCAGTCCCCCAGCAGCGGCAGCAACGACAGCACTAGCAGCAGCGCCATCGCCACGTTGAACGCCCGCGCGCGGCCGGGGCGCGACAACAGCGGACGCAGCGCCGTTCCGAACCCCGCCCACACGCAGGCGCTGGGGACGTTGACCAGGCCCATCAGCACGGCCAGCACGGCGACGTTGCGCCCGAAGCCGTCGAGCGGCGCGTAGGTGCTCACCGCTCCCACCACGAGGATCCAGGCCTTCGGGTTGACCCATTGGAACGCCGCGGCCTGCCAGAACAACAGCGGCCGCCCGACCGCCCCGCCTTCGGCGACCGGCCCGGCGTTGGCGATCCGCCAGGCCAGCCACAGCAGGTAAGCCGCGCCCACCCAGCGCAGCGCGTCGTGCAGCCGCGGCGCCGCGTCGAAGACCCGGCCCAGCCCGAGACCCACCAGCAGCAGCATGACCACGCACCCCGCGGCGATGCCGGCGACGTGCGGGATCGTGCGGCGGAAGCCGTGGTTCGCCCCCGACGCCAGCAGCATCGCGTTGTTCGGCCCCGGCGTGATGGAGCCCACCAGGGCGAAGCCCGCGAAGGCGAGCAGCAGCTCCGCGCTCACGGCCGCCCCCCTGAGCCCGCCGCGGCGTCGAACATCGCCGCCACCGCCGCCGCGTCCACCGCTTCCACCGTCGCCGGCGACCAGCGCGGCGCGTCGCGGTCCACCAGCGCCGCCCGCACGCCTTCCGCGAAGTCCGGGTGCCGGGTCATCGGGCCGGTGAGCGCCAGCTCCAGCGCTAGGCAGCCGCCCAGGTCCAGCGCCGCCGCCCGCCGCAGCAGCTCGCGCGTCACCGCCAGGCTGGTGGGCGACGCCCGCCGCAGCGCGAGCGCCTGCTCGCGCGCCCACGCCGTGTTCTCCGCCGCCAGCGCGTCGAGGATGCGCCCCACCGTGCCGTGCGAGAAGCAGCGCTCCACCGCCGGCGCCGCTTCGGCCACCGCGCCGGGCCGCACCGGCCGCGCGTGCGCTTCCACCGTCGCCGCGTCGCCGGCCAGCAGCGCCGCCCGCAGCGCCGGCAGCCCCGCGCGCGGGCAGAAATGCGTCGCCAGCCCAGCTTCCACCGCTTCCGCCCCGCGCAGCCGCGCCCCCGTCAGCCCCAGCCACGCGCCTAGCGCGCCGGGCAGCCGCGCCAGCAGGCCGGAAGTGGCGACGTCGGGGAACAGCCCGATCAGCACCTCCGGCATCGCTATCACCGCGCCTTCCGTCACCACCCGGTGCGAGCCGTGCACCGACACCCCCACGCCGCCGCCCATGCACACCCCGTCGATCAGGCTGACCCAGGGCTTGGGAAAGGCGGCGATGGCGGCCACCAGCGCGTACTCGGCCGCGAAGAAGCCGCGCGCCGCGGCGTGGTCGCCGCGCAGCACCGCCTCGCGCACCGCGCGCACGTCGCCGCCGGCGCAGAAGGCGCGTCCCCCCGCGCCTTCCAGCAGCACCAGCCGCACCCGGTCGTCGTCGCGCCAGCGCGCCAGCGCGTCGGCCAGCGCGGCGATCATGCCGGCATCCTGCGCGTTCAGCGCCGCCGGCCGATCGAGCAGGATCGTGCCGGCGGCGCCTTCCACGCGCGCCGCGACGCCCGGGTACCGATCCACCATGCGCCCACCCCCCTTGCCCGCGATCCCGACCGACCGTGATGCCGGCGCGGGGCAGCATCGGCCCTGCCGGGTGCCGGTTCCAGCCCACCGCCCGCGACGCGGCCGCTCGCGGAAACTTGAGCGCGGGCGGCAACCCCCGCGCGCGGAGCCCGTTGTGGCGTCGCGTGCCGTCCGGGGTTCCGGGTCCGGCGACCGAAGCCCCAGCCGGGAGAACCTCCATGCTCCGCAACGCTTTCGCGCCCGCCGCGCTGCTCCTGGGCCTCGCCGCCTGCGGCGCCAGCCCCGCTCCGACCCTCTAACGTCGTCGGCAACCGCGCCGGCGTGCTGGGCGGGCTTGGCGAGGGGCCTGCCTTCGGCGGCACCGGCAACAGCCAAACGGCCGTCACCGCGAACAGCGGCCAGTCCGGGACATCCGGCGCGCCCTCGACCTCGCGCTCCGGCCTCGGCTCCACGCCGACCGACGACAGCAACTCCGCTTCCGCCCGCGGCAACCCCGGCTTCTCGGGCACGACGACCACCCGGTCCGCCCCCGGCGCGACGCCGAACAACGAGAGCAATTCCGCTTCCGCGCTCGGCGGCCCGGGCACCGGCCCGGCCAGCGGCGCGTCCCGGGGCCGTGCGGCGGCGACCCAGCCGGCGCCGCGCGGCGCCTGGCCCGGCCGGACCACTCGATCGGTCCGGCCGACAGCACGGACTACGCTGCCCGCGCCACGAACGTCGCGGCCTGGATGTCGAAGCTCCCGTCCGCCCCTACCGCGAAATGCTCCCGCACCGCCGCGGGCGCGCCGGCCTGAAGCGAGCGGATCGCCGCCGCGTGCGGGGCGGACGCACGCGTGCGCGCGATCCAGGCGGGGAACTCCATGCGCAGCGCGCGCAGGGCGAGCTCCTCGGGTGCGAAGCCCGAGCGCGACAGCGCCGACAGCAGCTCCGCCACCCCGTAGTTTCGCACGTGTGAAGCGTCGCGCAGCAGCTCCACCGCCTGCAGGTGGGTGTCGAGCGCCCTGTCGGCCGGCGCCACCGTGTCGGCGAGCACGAACGACCCGCCCCGCCGCAGCACGCGCCGCGCCTGCCGCAGCCCGGCTTCCAGGTCTCCCCAGTGATGCGCCGTGAAGCGGCACAGCACGGCGTCGAAGCTGGCATCCGCGAAGGGCAGCGCTTCCGCCGCCGCCAGCCGCACCGAAACGTTGCCCAGGCCGCGCCCGGCCGCCGCTTCCGCCACCGCCTCCAGCATGGCCGGCGTCACGTCGCAGGCGACCACCTCGGCCACGTGGGGGGCGGTGCGGTAGCTGACGTGGCCGCCGCCGCAGCCGAGGTCCAGCACGCGCGCGCCGCGCCCCAGTTCGCGCGCCAGCGCCTCGATCCGGTCGAGGTCCTCGCCGCCGGCGTGCACGGCGCTGTGGACGTAGTCGCGCGCGCGGGGCGCGTACTGCGCGGCGGCGAAATCGTGCTGCTGCGTGCCGATCGGCCGGCCCTCCCGGTATGCGCGCCGCCATCCTTCCGTCGCGCCGGGCGCCGGCGCAAGACGCCGCACCGGGCGCGTCGCCGCCCCCCCCCCCCGCCGTTGACGCCGCCCGCCCCGCGCGGGACACCCTCACCGCCATGCCGCCGGCCGCCACCCACCCCGACGCGCCCCTCGTGCGCTTCGAGGGCGTGCGGAAATCCTACGGCGGCACCCACCCGGCGGTGGTCCGCATCGACCTCGACGTGCGACGCGGCGAGCTGCTGACGCTGCTCGGCCCTTCGGGATCGGGCAAAACCACCACGCTGATGATGCTGGCCGGCTTCGAGCAGCCCACCGGCGGGCGCATCCTGCTCGAAGGCCGCGACCTCGCCCCGGTGCCGCCGCACCGGCGCAACCTGGGCGTGGTGTTCCAGTCCTACGCGCTGTTCCCGCACATGAGCGTGGCCGAGAACGTCGCCTTCCCGCTGGAGGTGCGCGGGGTGCGCCGGGCCGAGCGCGACGCCCGCGCCCGCCGCGCCCTGGACACCGTGCGCTTGTCGGGCTTGGCCGACCGCCGCCCCGGCCAGCTCTCGGGCGGCCAGCAGCAGCGCGTCGCCCTGGCCCGCGCCCTGGTGTTCGAGCCGCCGATGGTGCTGCTCGACGAGCCGCTGGGCGCCCTGGACAAGTCGCTGCGCGAGGAGATGCAGTTCGAGATACGCCGCCTGCACCGCGAGCTCGGCGTGACCATGCTGTACGTCACCCACGACCAGTCCGAGGCGCTGACCCTGTCGGACCGCGTCGCGGTGTTCCGCGCCGGCCTGATCCGCCAGGTCGCCCCCCCGCGCCAGCTCTACGAGCGCCCGGCCGACGGCTTCGTGGCCGGCTTCGTGGGCGAGAACAACCGCCTGCCCGGCCTGGTGCTGGCCGCCGACGGCGAGGAATGCCGGGTGCGGCTGGATTGCGGCCCCGTCGTCGTGGCGCGCACCGGGCCGGGCATCGAGCGCGGCGGCCGCTGCGCCGTGGCGGTGCGGCCCGAGCGGATCGCCGTGGCCCCCGTGTCGGCCGCCGACCTGGGCGATGACGCGCTGCCGGCCCGGCTGCTGGAGGCGATCTTCCAGGGCGACCACGTCCGCCTGCGCCTGGACCTCGGCGGCGCCGAGGTGGTGGCCAAGCGCCCCGCCGGCGGCGGCGCCCTGCCCGAGCCCGGCGGCCCCGCCGCCCTGGCCTGGGACGCCGCCCACGCCACCGCCTTTCCCGAGGACGCCGCCGCCGCCGCCTGAGCCGCGCACCCGCGCGCCGCCCCGACGCGGACGGTTCCGCGGCGCGCCCGGCGACCGGCCGCGCGCCCCGGGCGTCCGCACGACCCCGTCCCGTAGCCTTCCGCGCTCCGCCCGCGCCGCGCTAGCCTGCGCGCGGCGGGCCGGAGCGGGGGAAGTATTCATGCTGCGCAGGACACTGGGCGCAGCCGCGGCGCTGCTGCCGCTGCTGGCGGGCCGGCACGGCGCGCGGGCGCAGACGCGCGACCTCACCGTGGTCGGCTGGGGCGGCGCCGCCCAGGACGCCCAGCGCGAAGTCTACTTCCGCCCCTTCCAGCAGCAGTCCGGCCAGCGCCTGCTGGAGGAAACCTGGGACGGCGGCGTCGGCGTGCTGCGCGCCAAGATCCGGTCGGGGGCCAACAACTGGGACGTGGTGCAGGTCGAGAGCGAGGAGCTGCTGATCGGCTGCGACGAGGGGCTGTTCGAGCGCCTCGACTGGGCCGCGCTCGGCGGCCGCGACCACTACGTCCCGGCGGCCGCCTCCGATTGCGGCGTCGGCACCATCCTGTACAGCTTCGTCCTCGCCTACGACCGCGCCCGCACCGCCCCCGGCCCGACCGGCTGGGCCGACTTCTTCGACACCCGCCGCTTCCCCGGCAAGCGCGCCCTGCGCCGCGGCCCCAAGACCACGCTCGAGATCGCGCTGCTGGCCGACGGCGTGCCGGCGGCCAAGGTCTACGAGGTCCTCGCCACCCGCGCCGGCGTGGACCGCGCCTTCCGCAAGCTCGACGCCATCAGGGCCGACCTGGTGTGGTGGGAACGCGGTGCCCAGCCGCCGCAGCTGCTGGCCTCGGGCGAGGTGGCGATGACGGTGGCCTACAACGGCCGCATCGACGCCGCTAACCACGCCGAAGGCCGCGACCTCGCGATTTCCTGGCCCGGCAACCTGTTCACCCTCGACAGCTGGGTGATCATGCGCGACTCCCCCAACCGCGCCGCGGCGATGGACTTCCTGCGCTTCGCCGGCCAGCCGCAGGCGCAGGCCCGCCTGCCGCCGATCATCCCCTACGGCGCCACCGCCGTCGGCGCCGACGCGCTGCTCGCCCCCGCCGTGCTGGCCAACCTGCCTTCCGCGCCGGCCAACAGCCAGGACGCTCTGGAAATCTCCGACCGCTTCTGGCTCGACCACCTCGACGCCCTGAATGGCCGCTTCAACACTTGGGTGTCGCGCTGAACTCCTCAGCGGAGTTGGGGGCGGGGACAGGGGCGGGTTCGCGGCCGGCGCGGTGTTCGCCTTCCACCTTGCTAGACGAGGTCATAGTAGCGCTGTTCATCGCCGGCCCGGCGCAGCGCACCCTGCCGCGACAGATGTTCGCTGGGCTGAACAATTAGGCCAGTCTGACGATCGCAGCGACGGCGACGGTGATGGTGGTGCTGGCGGCGGGATGGCGTGGGGTGGTGGTTCGGTTGAGGAGAGATAGCGTAGAAACTAGACACCATTATTGAGACAATTATTAAAGTGGGAACCATAAAAACGTGAAACGGAGGACGAGGTATGGCAAACGTCAGCCTATCTTGGAAAGAAGTAGCATTTAATGCGAAAGAAGTAACAGGGTGGATTTCGTTTGCCACAAAAACTCAATTGAATGAACGTAAAATCCTGTTATCTGACAGAGCAGTGTACGTTATTAGAGTAATGCGGCCTTACTCATTCTGGTATGGGCAGAAAAATTCGCCTGTAGCTTACATCGGAAAAGGTAAAGCCCAGCAACGTCTGACGTCTCACCTTAAGATTTGGATTCCGGAGCTCGCAAAAAAATTCCCGATCTGAAAATAAAAATCTACTTTTGTGAACCAAAAATCCGTAAGCTTGGAAAGATATGCGAACACGTAGAGGCCGATTCTTACCCAAAAATTTTCGGAATACTACAATGCTCGCCCACTAAGAAATAAAAACTCGCCAAAAAATTGTCACGAGCATATTTACCAACCAAGGGACTTGCACGTGTTGCATTCTGGTAAAGGTAGAGGTTACCACTGGGCAATAAAGCCGTTACCATCCTCTCCATTCTTCAAATCGGCACCTTTATGAAAGAACATTCGCGTCCACGGAGCGACCCCCTCACCGCTGCATCCGCATCATCTGCTCGACCGGCATCATGTTGTGGTTCAGGTGCCCCATGATCCACAGCGAGCCGCCGATCAGCAGCAGCACGATCAGCACCCCGAATGCCAGCGCCATCACGTTGTTGGTGCTGTCCGGCCCGCTCGTGATGTGCAGGAAGAACACGAGGTGCACGCCCATCTGCGCCACCGCCAGCACGCACAGCGCCACCGGGATGGAGGGCTGCCACACCAGGTCCGTCCCCGCCACCACGAACGACACCACCGTCAGCGCCGCGGCCAGCCCGAGCCCGACGAGGTAGCCGGTCAGCCCGCCCCCGCCTTCCTCCGCCTCGGCGCCCCGCTCGTCCCCCGGCGCCCGGTCCTTCGCGTGCCGGTCCGCGGCGCGCCCGCCCGCCGCTTGCCGTTCCGCGTGCCCGCCCGCGCTCATGCGCCCGCTCCCAACAGGTAGACCACCGTGAACACCGCCACCCACACGATGTCCAGCGCGTGCCAGAACAGCGTGAAGCACAGCACCCGGCGCATGATGTCGTCCCGGAAGCCCTTGGCCAGCACCTGCGCCATCATGGTCAGCAGCCACAGCAGCCCGATGCCGACGTGCAGCCCGTGCAGCCCGACCAGCGCGAAGAACGCCGACAGGAAGCCGCTGCGCCCCGGCCCGGCCCCCCGCCCGAGCAGGTCGGCGAACTCGAGAGCCTCCAGCGCCAGGAACGCCAGCCCGAGCGCGAAGGTCGCGGCCATTGCCCCCTGGAACCACGCCGCCCGCCGCCGCTCCGCCTCGATGGAAGCCATGCCGCAGGTGAAGGAGGACGCCAGCAGCAGCGCCGTCTCGATCGCGACGTTGCGCAGGTCGAACAGCTCGCGCCCCGCAGGTCCCCCGGCGGTGGCATCGCGCTGCACCACGTAGGTCGCGAAGAACGCGGCGAACATGATGATGTCGCTGAGCAGGAAGATCCAGAAGCCGTAGCCGGCGATGACCCGCTTGGAAGCCTGGTCGCGCTCGCCGTGCTCGGCGATGCCCGAGTGCTCGCCGCCCCCGTGCCCGACGCGATAAGGATCGCCCCGGCCGGCCCCCCCGCTGGCAGCGGGCTGGAGCGTGGCGCTCACGACGCGCTCGCGCCCGTGCGGGCCAGCGCCTCCGCCCGCGTCCACCGGTTGGCGCGGTCGATGCGGGCCACCTCCTCGGCCGGGATCTCCTCCTCGGTCCGGTCGCGCCAAGCGAACACCACGAAGGTCGCGAAGGCGCCGACCAGCCCGGCCGCCGCCATCCACCAGATGTGCCACACAAGCGCGAAGCCTACCACGGTCGAGAAGAACGCGCAGATGAACCCGGTGGGGCTGCTGCGCGGCACCTCGATCCCGTGGTACTCGGGCTCCTCGTGCGGCTTCATCTGCTCGCGGGCGCGCTGCTTGATGCCCCAGTACGGCTCCTCGCCTTCGACCACCGGCAGCACCGCGAAGTTGAACGCCGGCGGCGGCGAGGCGGTGGCCCATTCCAGCGAGCGCCCGTCCCACGGGTCGCCGGTCTCGTCGCGCAGCGACTCCCGGTTCCGGATGCTGACCACCAGCTGCGCCACCTGCAGCACGATGCCGGCCAGGATCACGGCCGCCCCCAGCGCCGCCACCAGCAGCCACGGCCGCCATTCCGCCACGTCGTAGTGCGCGGTGCGCCGGGTCATACCCATCAGCCCGACCACGTAGAGCGGCATGAAGGCGATGTAGAAGCCGGTGATCCAGCACCAGAAGGACGCCCGCCCCAGCCCCTCGTGCAGCCGGAAGCCGAACGCCTTGGGGAACCAGTAGGTGTAGCCGGCGAAGGCGCCAAACAGCACGCCGCCGATGATGACGTTGTGGAAGTGCGCCACCACGAACAGGCTGTTGTGCAGCACGAAGTTGGCCGGCGGCACCGCCAGCAGCACCCCCGTCATGCCGCCGATCACGAAGGTCACCATGAAGCCGATCGCGTACAGCACCGGCGTGTTGTAGGTGACCCGGCCGCCGTACAGCGTGAACAGCCAGTTGAACACCTTCACCCCCGTTGGCACCGCGATGATCATCGAGGTGATGCCGAAGATGGCGTTGACGTCGCCCCCCGCCCCCATAGTGAAGAAGTGGTGCAGCCACACCGAGAAGGCGAGCACGAAGATCACCATCGTCGCGGCCACCATCGAGCGGTAGCCGAACAGCGGCTTGCGCGAGAAGGTCGAGATCACCTCCGAGAACACCCCGAACGCCGGCAGGATCAGGATGTAGACCTCCGGGTGCCCCCACGCCCAGATCAGGTTCATGAACATCATGGCGTTGCCGCCGCCGTCGGCGGTGAAGAAGTGGAAGCCGAGGTAGCGGTCCAGCGTCAGCATCCCCAGCGTCGCCGTCAGGATCGGGAAGGAGCCCACGATCAGCAGGCTGGACGCCAGCGAGGTCCAGCAGAACATCGGCATCCGCATGTAGGTCATGCCCGGCGCGTGCATCTTCAGGATCGTGGTCACGAAGTTGACCCCCGACAGCAGCGTCCCCACCCCCGCGATCTGCAGCGCCCACAGGTAGTAGTCCACGCCGACCCCGGGCGAGTACTCCAGCTCCGACAGCGGCGGGTAGGGTAGCCAGCCCGTGCGCGAGAACTCGCCCACCACCAGCGACACGTTGACCAGTAGCGCCCCCGTCGCCGTCAGCCAGAAGCTCACCGAGTTCAGCGTCGGGAACGCCACGTCGCGCACGCCGAGCTGCAGCGGCACCACGAAGTTCATCAGCCCGATCAGGAACGGCATGGACACGAAGAAGATCATCAGCGTGCCGTGCGCCGAGAACACTTGGTTGTAGTGCTCCGGGGGCAGGAAGCCTTCCGAGTTGTAGGCCAGGGCCTGCTGCGAGCGCATCATGATGGCGTCGGTGAAGCCGCGCAGCAGCATCACCATCGCTAGCAGGCAGTACATGATGCCCACCCGCTTGTGGTCGACGGAGGTGATCCATTCCCGCCACAGGTAGGGCACGTGACCCTTGGCCACGATCCAGCCCAGCACCGCCAGGATGACCAGCCCGGCCACGCCGGCCGCGACCAGGGGGATCGGCTGATCCAGCGGGATCGCCGACCAGGTGAGCTTGCCCAGCATCTCAGTGATCCGTTCGGTGCGACGCGTTGGCGGCGGGGTGTCCGGCCTGCGGGCCGGGGGTGGGGGACACGTCGCGCGGCGCCCCGTGCGGCCGCCCCGCCTGCGGCCCGGCGGCGGGCGGGATCTCCTGCGACACGATCCTGCCGAACAACGCCGGGTCGACGTCGCGGAAGGTGTGCGGCGCCACCTTCGTGCTCTGCTTGGCCAGCTCGTCGTAGCCCGCCCCGTCGAGCACCGGCCCGTCGCCGCGCGTGGCGGCGGCCCAGGCGCGGAACTGCTCGTCGGGCACGGCGCGCACCTCGAAGCTCATGTCCGAGAAGCCGTCACCGCTGAGGTGGGCCGAGATGCCGCGGAAGGTGCCGGGTCGGTCGGCGATCAGGTACAGCTGCGAGGCCATGCCGCTCATCGCGTAGAGCTGGCTGCCCAGCTGTGGCACGAAGAAGGAATTCATCACGCCCGACGAGGTCAGCGTGAGGTGCAGCGGCGCGCCGGCCGGCACGACGAGCCGGTTCACGCTGGCGACGCGCTGGTCGGGGTAGATGAACAGCCACTTCCAGTCCAGCGCCACCACCTGGACCTCCAGCGTCGGCGCTTCCGAGCTGATCGGCCTGGCCGGGTCCAGCTCGTGCGAGCCGATCCACGTCACGCCGCCGAGCAGCATGATCGTCAGCAGCGGCACGCCCCACACCACCAGCTCGACGCGGCCGGAATAGGTCCATTCCGGCCGGTACGTCGCCCGCGCGTTGCCCGCCCGGAACCACCAGGCGAAGCCCAGCGTCGCCAGGATGGTGGGCACGATGATGGCCAGCATGATCGCCATCGAGTTGATCAGGATCTGCTTCTCGGCCACGCCGATGGCGCCCTGAGGGTCGAGCACGCCGCCGCAGCCGGCCAGCAGCAGCGGCAGCAGCGCGGCGGTCGCGCGGCCCGCCCGGACGCCGCCGCGGCGCCCCGCCGGGAGTGGGCCGCCGCGGCGCGCGGGGCGGTCGGCCGATGCCTTCTCGTGTGGCAAGCACCATGCTCCCTGGATCGACGCGGCGGCGACGCGCCCAGCAGGTCGCCTCGAACCCGGGTTCCGCAAGGCTCGCCCGTCCCGATCCATCCTAATTCAAACGTTGCCGCGGGGAAGGGGACGGGCGGCGCGGCCGGCGCCCTGCGTCCCCGCCGGCGTCGTCAGCCGCCCGACAGGAAGCGCACGATGTCGGCGAGCGCGTGCAGCGAGATCGGCATCACCAGCAGGATGAACGCCGCGAGGATGATGAGGACGCACGCCGCATCGCCCGACGGCCCGGACCGGCGCGGCGGCTCGCGCTTCCCGGGAAAGCCGGTTCCGTCGAACGGCATGTCAGCCTTCCCTCCGCCACCGACGCGGATATTAAGCTCCGGCGCGGGATTGCAATCTCGGCGGCGCCGGGCGCGGCTCCGCCGGCCGATCCCCCGCCGGCACGACCGGCGACCGGGCCGGGGCGCGACCGGAGCGGCCGGCGCGCGTCCGGCTCCCGCCGCGCGCGGGCACCCCGTCCGCGGCGCGATCCGGCCTGCCCGGACCGCTGGCGTCATCCCCGGCCCGGAATGGCACCGACGGTCCGGAACGGCATTCCCGGCCCGAAATGGCATTTCACCGTCCGGTGCCATCTCCGCCGCCGAATGGCACCGCCGCGCCGGAATGCCATCTCCCGCCCACCGCGCGCACCCACTTGCACAGACAAACCGTTGATGTTACGAAGAAATCCTAGGAAGGTTCCGACCTCCTCCGGAACCCGGTAAGGAAGTAAGATAGTAAGGAAGTAAGGCGCCCGCCCCCCTCACCCCCCGGGCGCGTGTCCGTCCAGCAACTCCCCCGGCAGCTCCATCACCACCCCCGACCACGTCCAAACCAGCGCGCACGCCACCTCGCAGCCCGGCCACGCCGCCCGCAGCACCGCCCGGTACGCCGCCATCTGCCGCAGGTACGCCGCCGGCACCTCTTCCACCCGCTCCGGAGGCGGCCGGTTGGTCTTGTAGTCCACCACCAGCGCCCGCCCGTCGCCGATCCACAGCCGGTCCACCTGCCCGGCCACGGCCACCCCGCCCGCCACCCGCCCGGCCAGCGGCGCTTCGGCCAAGCTGTCCGGCCCGAAAGCCTCGCGCAGGCCTGGGTGCCCGATCACCGCCATCACCTCGCGCAGCGTGGCCTCCCGCTCGGCCGCCGACAGCCCGTGCCCCGGCCGCGCCAGGTGCCGCCGCGCGATCGCCTCCCGCGCCTCGGCCGGATGGTCGGGCAGGAACTGCAGCAGCGCGTGGATCAGCAAGCCCCGCCGGAACCGCCCCCCCGAAGGGTCGCCCGCCCCGTGCGGCGCCGCGGCCGGCGGCTCGCCTTCCTCGACCGACAACCGCGATGGCGCCACCGGGTCGTGGGACGGCTCCTCCGGCGCCGGCCGCCCCGCCCATTCCGGCAGCGTCGCGTGGTCCGCCGCCGCGTCCGCCGGCTCCGCCACCGGCTCGGCGGTTTGCGCGCTCTCGAGCCGCCAGCAGGTCGGCCCGAACCCCAGCCCCGCCGGCGCCCCGAAGGCGGCCGGGTCGAACGCCACCTCCTCCGCCTCCTCGCAGCGCGCGATGCCGGCCCGCACCAGCGCGTGCCATCCCGCCTCCGCCCCGCCCCTGGCGCGCGCGGCCGGCTCCTGCCCGCACACGATCAGCCGGTCCTCGGCGCGGGTCAGCGCCACGTATAGCAGCCGGTTCTCCTCCTCCGCCTCGCGCTCGGCCCGCCGCCGCTCGGCATCCCGCCACGCGAGCGCCTGGAACTCCTTGCGCGGCGCCCACAACGGCACCGCCGGCCGGTTCGGCCCCGCAGCCCCGCCGGCCTCGTCCCACAGCAGCGTCGACCGCCCGCCGCCGCGCCCGACGTCGGGCACGATCACCACCGGCGCCTGCAACCCCTTGGCCCCGTGCGCGGTCATGATCCGCACCGCGTCGCCGGCGTTCTCCGCTTCCCGCCGCACCTCCGCGCCCCCTCGCCGCAGCCAGTGCACGAACCCCTGCAGCGACGGCGGGTGCCGGTTCTCGTGCCGCAGCGCGGCACTCAGCAGCTCGTCCAGCGCGTCGCCCGCGTCGGCCCCCAACCTGCGCAGCAGCCGCGCCCGGCCACCGTGCTCGCCCAGCACCTCCGACAGCAGCGCGTGCGGCGTTACCAGGTCGGCCCGGTCCATCAGCCCCGCCAGCCAGTCCGCCGCCCGCCCGGCCGCGGAATCCTCGCCGCGCAGCTTCACCAGCACGTGCCACAGCGCCGCCCCCTCGCGCCCGTGGCACAGCCCGAACAGCGCCGCCTCGTCCAGCCCCAGCAGCGGCGATTTCAGCGCCGCCGCCAGCTGGAGGTCGTCCTCGGGCAGCAGCACCGCGTCGCACAGGGCGAGGACGTCCTGCACCGCGATCTGCTCCACCAGCTTGATCCGGTCCACGCCGCCCACCGGCACGCCGCGCCGCTTGAGCTGGCGCACCAGCAGCGCCGTCAACCGCGTCCGGCGGCGCACCAGCACCATCACGTCGCCCGCCCGAACGGGGCGTCCCCCGGCCGCGTCGCCGCGCGCCGGCAGCCGGTCGTGGCGGACCATGTGGGCGATCCGCGCCGCCAGGGCCTCGGCCAGCTGCGCCTCGGTGTCCTGGGCGGGGACCGGCTGCTCGGGCACCAGCCACGGCTCCGGCTCGGGCGCGGGGGTGCGGGCGAGCACCGGCCACACCTCCACCAGCCCGGCGTGGCCGGCGCGGTCGGGGTAGTGGGCCAGCGCGTCGCCCGCCCGCACCACCCCGGCGGCGGCCGGCCCCTCGCTGAACACCGCGTCCACCAGCCGCAGCACCGGCGCGCAGGAGCGGAACGACACGTCCAGCGCCACCGGGTGGAAGGCCGCCCCCGCTTCCGACACCCGTGCCCCGAACCGCCCCTCCCATTCCGCGAAGCCGCGCGCGTCGGCGCCCTGGAAGCCGAAGATCGACTGCTTCTCGTCGCCCACCACGAACAGCGTCCGCGCCCCCGCCTCTCGCGCGCCGCTGCCCGCGAAGAACTCCTCCGCCAGCGCCGAGGCGATGCCCCACTGCGCCGGGTTGGTGTCCTGCGCCTCGTCGAGCAGCAGGTGGTCCAGCCCGCCGTCGAGCTTGAACAGCACCCACGCCGAGCCGGGATCGCGCAGCAAGGCCTGGGCGCGGTGGATCAGGTCGTCGAAGTCCAGCGCGCCGGCGCGGCGCTTGCGCGCGGCGTAGTCGGCCAGCACCGGCTTGGCCGCGGTCAGCAGCGCGTGGGTGGCGCCGTGCAGCCGGTGGCCGCTCTCGCGCTCGCGCAGCGCCGCCAGCCGCGCGGCTTCGGCGACCATCGCGGGGATCGGCTCCAGCGCCTTGCGCAGCGTGCCCTTCTCGGTGTGCAGGCAGTCCCACCATTCCGCCACCCGCCCGGCCCGCGCCGCCGTCCCGCAGCCCAGGAAGCCCAGCATCCGGGCGCCGAGGTCGCGCTGCGTCTTGTTCTTGTGTTCCAGCAGGGTCTCCGCCTGCGCCCGCAACGCCTCCGACACCTCCGCCATCAACGCCGGGATGTCCTCCTCCCGCTCGTCCTCCGGCAGCGCCAGCGCCGCGCGCAGCATCGCGGCGGACGCCGCGGCGCCCCCGGGTGCATCCAGCAGCGGCGACAGCCGCTCGCGCTGCTTGGCCATGCCGCGCAGCGCCTGACCCACGTCCTCGGCCGACACCAGCCGGGCCAGCGCCGCCAGGCTCTCGGGAGGCACCCGACCCCCCGACAGCGCCGCTTCCCGCGCTTCGGCCAGCAGCGACAGCGAGTCCGCCTCCTCCAGCAGCGCGAACTGCGGCGGCAGCCCGGCTTCCAGCGGGAAGGAGCGCAGCAGCGACTGGCAGAAGCTGTGGATGGTGGCGATGCGCATCCCCCCCGGCTGCTCCAGCACGCGGCAGAACAGCCGGCGCGCGTCCGCCGCCTGCCGCGCCGTGGCCGCGGCCCCCGTCAGCGCCTCGATCCGCGCCTGCAGCTCTGGCTCGCCCGCCACCGCCCACTCACCCAGCCGGCGGGCCAGGCGCGTGCTCATCTCGGCAGCGGCCGCCTTGGTGAAGGTCAGGCACAGGATTCGCCCGGGCTGGGCGTCCTCGCGCAGCAGCAGCCGCAGCACGCGGTCGGTCAGCACCTTGGTCTTGCCCGACCCGGCCGAGGCGCCCACCCAGGCCGACACCGCCGGGTCCGACGCCCGCCGCTGCGCCGCCACGGCGCGGGCGCGTGCGGAGGCCATCTCGTTCACGCGTCGCTCCCTTCCTCGGCGCCGCCCCATTCGCGCAGCCGCGATAGGTGGTCGTAGTCCGACCCCGCCGGCGCCCGCCCGGGATGCGGGCGCGCCACGAACGGCCGCGCGGTCAGCAGGAAGCTTTCCGCCAGAACCGAGACCTGGGCGAGCGCCTCCTCCGCCACCTCCGCCAGCCCGGCGCCGCCCTTGGGCCGGAAGCAGTGCACCCCGCCGCTCTCGTAGCCGCCCGACAGCCGCCAGTGCTCCAGCGAGGACACCTCCCCCCCGGGCACGCCCGCGAAGCCGCCGCGCATCGCCATCGCGGCTTCCAGCGGCATCTGCGGCGCCCGCCCGGCGTGGATGTCGGCGTGGCTGGGCGGCGTGCCCGTCTTGAAGTCCAGCACCGCGATCGTGCCGTCGTCGAGCAGGTCCACGCGGTCCGCCCGGCCTTCCAGCCGCACGCCGCACGCCAGCTCCAGCGCGCCCGACACCTCCGGGTGCCGCGCCAGCACGCCGTCGCGCGCCCGCTCGGCTTCCACCAGGAAGGCGCCGATCCGGTCCAGGCGCGGCCGCCAGAAGGCCACCAGGCCGGGGCGCGGCGCGTGCAGCCGCAGCGCCTCGGCCGCGGCTTGCGCGAAGCCCGCCGCGGCGTCCGCCCCCCCGAGGCCGCGCGCCCCCGCGCCGCCCAGCCCGCCGCGCACCCACGCCGCCACCGCGTCGTGCACGATCGAGCCGTAGTCCGAGGCGCCGGCCTCGGCGTCCAGCGCTTCCAGCGCCCGCAGCCCCAGCATCCGCTTGGCGTACCAGGCGTAGGGATCGGCCTTGAGCGTCCACACGTCGGTCACGGTCAGCCGACGCGGGCGCAGCGCCGCCGGCGGCGCCGGAGCCGGGCGCGGGCAGGGGGTGGGGGCGCCCGGCGCGTCGAGCAGCGCCGCCCAGCCCACCGCGTCCGAGCCGCGCACCGCCAGCGCCGCGCCGCCGCCGGCCTGGCCGCTGAGGAACGTTTCGAGCCGCGTCAGCCAGCGCGCCGGCACGGTGGGCGCCCCGCCGCGCCTGCGGGCCCGGCTCAGCACCACCTCGGGGGCCGACAGCGCGCTCAGCACGAAGTCGGCGCACACCCGCCCGATCCGCGCTTCCGGCTCGGGCAGGCCGAAGTCGCGCCGCATCGGCCGGCTCATCCAGGCGCCGGGGTCGGTGGCGATCGGCCACACGCTTTCCTCCAGCGCGCCGAGCACCACGCGGTCGAAGGATTGCAGCCGCGCTTCCAGCAGGCCCAGCACCTGCACCCGCGGGTGGGCGTGGCCCTTTCGCCCGCGCATGTTGCGCACCCCCGGCGCCAGCGGCCCTTCCAGCAGTGCGTCGAACAGCGCCGGCCAGGCGGCGGCCGAGATCGGCGGCAGGCAGCGCATGGCCGGCGCCAGCCCGGCGAGGTGCACCGCCAGCGGCTCGCCTTCCTCGCCGGAATACAGCCGCAGGCCGCCGGGCCGCTCGTCGGTGCCGCTCAGCGCCTCGGCCGCGTCGAGGTGGTCGGCCAGCAGGTCGGCGGGCGGGCGCACGGCGTCGGGCAGCGCGCGGAACGCGCCCAGGCAGGCTTCCAGCGCGTCCAGCAGCCCCAGCACCCGGTCCCGCCGCGCTTCGCGCGCGACGCGGCGCCGCTCCGGTTCCGGCTCGGCATCGTCGGTGCGCGGCGCGAAGGCCGCCGCCGCGGCGGCGCGCAGCCCGGCCAGCCCGGCCGCCGGGCGCGGCCCGCGCAGCACGGAGCGCTCCAGCTCCCGCACCGCGCCGATCCACGCCATGCGCGGCATGCCCCCGGCGCACAGCGGGTGCTTGAGGCAGCCCAGCGTGGGCACCGGGGCGAAGTCCTCGGCCACCATGCGGGCGATCATCCGCAGGAACGACCCCGCCGGCGTCATGCCCAGCGGCTGGCCGGCGCTGTCGTCGGCCAGCACGCCGTGCCGGGCCAGCTCCACCACCACGCGGCGCGCCAAGTCCCGGTCGGGCGTCACCAGCGCCGCCCGCGCGCCGGGGATCTCCAGCGTTTCGCGCAGCAGCAGCGCCACGGCGGCCGCCTCGGCCCCCTCGTCGGGGGCGGTGAGCAGGCGCATGTTGCCCAGCGCCGGCGCCCAGCGGGCGGGCTCGCGCTCGGCCCAGCAGCCAGTGGCGGCGGCCGGGCGCAGGGCGCGCACCAGCAACGCGTTGCGGGCGCCCCCGGGCGAGTCGTCGGCCGCCGCGCCCCCGGGCCAGGGGAGCAGGTCCGCGGGCGTCGCGTCCATCGCGCGCAGCAGGCGGAACTGGCCGGAGAACGGGTGGGTGTGGCTGTCGCAGACCTGCTCCCACATCTCGCGGTCCACCGGCTCGCCGGCGCCGTGCAGCACCACCGCGCCGTGCGGGGCGCGCGCCAGCACCCGCAGCAACTCGGCCGCCGCCGGTATGGTGCCGCCCACCCCGATGCCGGCCGCGATCACCGGGTCGCGCGGCGGCTCGCGTCGCCACGCCTCGGTCTGGGCGCGCAGCGCGGCGACGCGGCGGGTGCCGATGTCGGACAGCTCGTGCTCGGCCAGCCAAGCATCCCAGGCCTCGATCACGCCGGACAGGAACACGTGCGTCACCTGCCAGTGCACGGCCAGTGCGTCGGGCACCAGCCCGGGCAGGCGCGCGGCGTCGCAGCCTTCCAGCGCCATCTCGTCGAGCAGCGTCGCCAGCTCCAGCGCCAGCCGCCACGCCTGGTCGGGGTGGGAGGGTCCGCCGAAGTTGGGCGGCAGGCGCATCACCAGCGCGGTCAGCACCGACAGCCGCCGCGCCGCGTCCACCGGCGGCGGCAGATCCATCAGCGCCGGCAGCGACAGTTCCTCGGCGTCCTCCACCGACAGCCCCGCCAGCGGCCGCATCCTGGGCAGCAGCAGGGCGTCCCGGCCGGACGCGCGGAGGAAGCTCTCGCGCAGCGAGCGGGCGGCGCGGCGGGTGGGCAGCAGGATCGTGGTGCGCGCCAGCGCCGACGGGTCCGCGGCCGCGCCGGCGGCGCGCGCCATCACCCCGCGCGCCAGGGCGTCGAGGAAGGGCAGGTGGGCCGGAACGGCGAACAGGTTCACGCGGGGGGGGTGGACTCGCGACTCGGGGCGGGCGGGGCCGGGAGCGAGGCGTATACGCGCGGGAGCCGGGGGACCGGAACAGGGAGCCGGGATCGTTGGCCGCCGCGCTCAGCCGAAGCGGTGCGCCGCCGCCGGGTGGGGGCCCGCGAGGCGCGGCCCGGCGCCGAACATCTTCTCGCGCAGCGTGCCGGGGGCGTGGGCGCGCTTGTACGCGCCGCGCTCCTGCAACGCCGGTACCAGCAGCGCCACCACGTCGTCGAGGCATTCCGGCGTCACGGTGCGCGACAGGTTGAAGCCGTCCACGTCGGCGCGCTCCGCGAGGCCGATCAGCGCCTCGGCGACCTGCTCCGCCGAGCCGACGACCGGCGGCTGGCGGCTGCCCAGCACGAGCCGGTCAATCAGCCGGCGCTTGGTCCAGGCCGGGCCGTCGGCGCGCCGCATGGCCTCGACGTTGGACTGGATCGCGGCGGTGGGGGCTGCGTCCACCGGCTCGTCCATGCCGAGCCGGGCGAAGTCGATGCCCATCGACGCGGAAGCGTGCGCCAGCGCCCCTTCCACCGAGGCGTGGCGACGGTATTCCGCCAGCTTGTCGCGCGCCTCGGCCTCGGTGCGGCCGACCACGGGGGTGGCACCGACGAAGCACAGGATCGGACGCGGGCTGGCCCGCGCCCGCAGGTCGGCCACGAGGCGGGCCACCTCGGCTTCCGGCCCACCGTTGAGGAACACGCATTCCGCGTGCCGCCCGGCGAAGCGTCGGCCGCGCTCGGACGCGCCGGCCTGGAACAACAGCGGCGTGCGCTGGGGGGAA
Source organism: uncultured Roseomonas sp. (assembly GCA_964243365.1). Taxonomy (GTDB): domain Bacteria; phylum Pseudomonadota; class Alphaproteobacteria; order Acetobacterales; family Acetobacteraceae; genus Roseomonas. The sequence continues at coordinate 19,112 of CAXTEL010000022.1, forward strand.
GGCTCGCACAGGTGCAACGCGTCCAGCCGGAACTGCTTCCCCTCGTGGCGGACGCGGCGCACGCGGGCGGGATCGGCGTAGACGCCCGCCGCGCGGTCGCGCTTCACGGCGTCGTCGGCCCAGGAGCCTTCCCACAACGCGTAGACCACCTCCATGTACTCGTCGGCGAGGTCGTAGCGGTCGTCGTGCGCCATCTGCCGCGCCATGCCGATCGCGCGCGCGGCGCTGTCGAGGTAGCCGGTGACGACGTTCCAGCCCACCCGGCCGCGCGACAGGTGGTCCAGCGTGGACATGCGCCGCGCGAAGGCGAAGGGCGGCTCGTAGGCGAGGTTGGCGGTGATGCCGAAGCCCAGGTGCCCGGTCACGGCGGCCATCGCCGGCACGAGGAGCGACGGGTCGAGCAGCGGCACCTGCACGGCGTTGGCCACCGCCGCGTCCGCCGAGCCGCCGTACACGTCGTAGGCGCCCAGCACGTCGGCCAGGAACAGCGCGTCGAACAGCCCGCGCTCCAGCGTGCGGGCCAGCGCGGTCCAGTGCTCCAGCGATAGGTAGTCGGCCGAGCGGTCGCGCGGGTGCGTCCACATCCCCTGCTGGACGTGGCCGACGCAGGCCATGTCGAAGGCGTTGAAGCGTATCTGGCGGGTGCCGGCCACGGTTCGCTTTCCTCAGCTGGGGTGCGGGCGCCGCCGGGGGGGGGGCGTCGGCCGGCGGGGGAAGGGTCGGGGCAAGGAATTCCTCCAAGCCCGCATCTTTCTCTCGTCGGCCTGCGCGCGGCGCCTGCGGCGCGGCGCGGTCGGGCGAGGGACCTGGGGCGGTTTCTCCTCCCGGCCTCGCCACGGATCAGAACAGCCGCACCAGCCCTTCCGTCAACCGCCGTTCCGCGAGCGCCAGGTCGGCCGGCGTGGACAGGTGGAACCACACGCCGTCGTGCACCAGCGCCCACAGCCGGCCGTCGGCGGCCGCGCGCTCCCACAGCGCGAGGTTGCTAAACGGCGCCGGCGGCGGGTCGCGGAACAAGCGGGGGTGGGCGACCTGGACGCCGGCAAACATGTAGGGCGCCACCTCGCGCTCGCGCGGCCGACGCGCCCGGCCCAGCGGGTCGAGCAGGAAGTCGCCCCGGCCGGTCTCGCCTTCCACCTGGGCGGCGCGGTGCAGCAGCAGCAGCGCGTCCATGCGCTCCGGGTCGAAAGCGGCCGCCAGTCGCGACAGCGCCGGGGTCGGCCCGTCCAGCCACACGCTGTCGCCGTTGACCACCGCGAACGGCGCATCCCCCAGCAGCGGCAGCGCGTTGACCACGCCGCCGCCGGTGTCGAGCAGCCGGTCCTCGATCACCACGGTACAGCGTGGCGCGCGACGGGCCTCGCAGGCGGCGGTGACCTGGGGAGCGAGGTGGTGCGCGTTCACCACCACCCCGGCCGCGCCGGCGGCGTCGAGCCGGTCCAGCGCGCGGTCCAGCAGAGTCCGGCCGCGCAGGCGCAGCAGCGGCTTGGGCGTGAGATCGGTCAGCGGGCGCATGCGGGTGCCCAGGCCCGCGGCTAGCACCATGGCCCTGTGCAGCGCGATCACGCGGCCCCGGCGGCGGGCGGGTTGCCGCGCGCGGCAGCGGGCACGTGGGCGTCGAGGAAGCCGGCCAGGGGCGCGGCCGCCGGGTGCGCGAGGGTGGCCCCCAGCAGCCGCCAGCAGCGCGGCCCGTGCCGGAGGTAGGCGGGCTTGCCGTCGCGCCGCGCCAGCCGCACCCACAGCGCCGCCACCCGCAGGTGACGCACCGCGCCGAGCGCCGCCATCGCCGGAACCAGGGAAGCACCCGACGCCGCCCCGCCCGCCGCGGCGTAGGCCGACAGCGCCGCCGCGCGGGCCGCGTCGGGCACGTCGCGCCGGGCGTCCTCCACCAGGGACACGAGGTCGTAGGCCGGGTGGCCCAGCGCCGCGTCCTGGAAGTCGAGCACGCCCACGGCGGCCAAGCCCGTCCGCCCCGGCGCGCGGGTGAGGTTGGCGGGGAACCAGTCGCGGTGCACCAGCGCCGCGGCGCCCTCGAAGGGGGCCGCCGTGTCGCGCACCGCGCGCTCGAAGCCGCGCCGCGCCGCGGCGTCTGGCGCGGCGCCCAGCGCGAGCGGCCACCACCAGTCCAGGAAGGTGGCGGCGGCGGCGCGGGCCATCGCTTCCCCGTTCCAGCGCGGCAGCCCGGGCGGCGGCGGCACGGCGTGCAGGGCGGCCAGCGCGCGGCCCGCGGCGGCGTACAGCGGCACCGGGTCGGTGCCGGCATCCAGCAGCGCGGCGTGGGTGTACTCGCCCAGGTCCTCCACCAGCAGCAGCCCGGCCGCCTCGTCGCGCGCCAGCACGGCGGGCACCGACAGGCCGCCGGCGGCGAGGTGCGGCCCGACGGCGAGGAAGGGTACGAGGTCCGAGGCGGGCTCGGCCGAGCAGTCCATCAGCAGCGCCGGCCGCGGGCCGCCGCGCAGCCGGGTGTAGCGCCGCCGACCCGCGTCGCCCGGCAGCAGGTCGAGCCTGGCGGCGCCGAAGCCGTGGCGGCGGAGGAAGGCGCCGGCGGCGGAGGCGTCGGGCCGGTGGCCGGCGGAGGCATCGGGCGGGTCGCCCGCCGGGATGTCGGGCGGGATGCCCGCGGAGGTGTCGGGTCCGGCGCTCACGCCGGCGACGCCGCGACGGTCGGCAGCCCCGCTACCAGCCCGGCCAGGCGGCCCGGCCAGCCGCGCAGCCGCGCCGCGCGGCCGTCCTCGCCCCCGGGCGGGAAGCGCAGCGACACGCGCAGGGCGTCGGCCGGCGCCAGGGCGCCCAGCCGCTCGGGCCATTCCACCAGCACGATGCCGTTCCGGGCCTCGTCCCAGCCCAGCTCGTCGAGGTCGGCCGGCCCGTCGAGGCGGTACAGGTCGAAATGGTGCGCCCGGCCGGCGCCGTCGGGCGGCAGCGCGTACTCCTGCACCAGGGTGAAGGTGGGGGAGGGTACCTCCAGCGCCGGGTCGCCGCTGGCGGCGCGCAGGAAGGCGCGCGCGAAGGCGGATTTGCCGGCGCCCAGCGGGCCGTCGAGCAGGATCGCGTCGCCGGGGCGGGCGAGAACGGCGGCACGGGCGGCGAGCCGGGCGGTGGCGCCGGGGCAGGGGAACAGCAGGTCAGGGCCAGCGGCTCCCGGCGCGTCGGCCCCCCGCGCGTCGGCTCCCCGCCCGCCGGTCGCTGCCGAGCCGGGTTCCGCTTGTCCGGACGCGGCGGCGTCACGCGGCGTGGCGTCCGGGTCGGCGGGCGGCGCGGGGCGGGAAGGCTCGGGCATGTCGCGGCGCGTAATCTGCATCGCAGCCCGCCCGTCCGACAAGCGCCCGTCCGACGGGCGCCCGCCCTGCGCGCGGGGGTTGCGCGGATCGCCGGGGATTGCCACATATTAGGTCGTCAAGACGCTTGGTTCGACCCGCTTCCCCGACGCCGCCACACGCGGCACGGGTTCTGTGCTCGATCTCATCGAAGCTTGATCCGGCGTGCATTCCCGCGCGCCGGTGTGTTCCCGCAGGGATCGGAACAGAAACATGGCCACCGGCACCGTGAAGTGGTTCAACGCCACCAAGGGATACGGTTTCATCCAGCCCGACGACGGTTCCAAGGACGTCTTCGTGCACATCTCCGACGTGCAGCGCTCTGGCATGGACGCCCTCAACGAGGGCGACAAGCTGGAATACGAGATACAGCGCGGCCAGCAGAACAAGCTGTCCGCCTCGAACCTCAAGCGCGCCTGAGCGACCGGCGCGAACGCGCCCTGGCGGCGCGGCCTTCCCGAGGGGTCGCGCCGCGCTGACGGGGCGGCGCGACCCCCGGCCTCGCTTCCCCGCCTACCGTCCGTACCCGCGCGGCTCCCGCGATCGCGCTCGCGAAACGCGTCGGCGCCTCCGCTCCCCGACTGATTGGCAACGGTTGCTGCCCGCGCGTAACTGCGCCTTCATCTTTGCACCCGACAATGAACGGCAGACGACCTCGACCCGACGTCACCCCGCAGGACGTTCCCATACATTCCAACAACGTAGCATCCGCCGTCGCGCCGTCGCGCGCGGCAGCTTCCCTCGCGCCCCGCATGCCCGAGGCGACGACGCTGACCCCGGAGGAGATCCGGCGCATCGTGCGCGCCATCGTGGGCTGACGCGCCGACCCCCGGGGGTGCGCGGACGAGGGCCTCGCGCATCGCCTGCGTCGCGCGCCGCGCCCGGGTTGACTGTTCCATCCCCGCCCTGACCTATGCCCCAGGCGTGAAGGGGAGTGGTTCGCGATGACCGCGCGCATCGAGACGGACGTGGCGGTGATCGGCGGCGGCCCTTCCGGGCTGTTCGCGGTGTTCCAGTGCGGCATGCTGCGAATGCGCTGCGCGGTGATCGACGCCCTGGACTGCATCGGCGGCCAGTGCACGGCGCTGTACCCGGAGAAGCCGATCTACGACATCCCCGGCCACCCGCGGATCGCCGCCGCCGAACTGATCGAGCAGCTGGAGCGCCAGGCGAGCCCGTTCACGCCGGACCGGCTGCTCGGCCGACGGGTCGAGGGGCTGCGCGAAATCCCCGGCGGCTTCGAGCTGCGCACCGACAAGGGCGACGTGGTGACCGCCAAGGCGGTGGTGCTGGCGGCCGGCGCCGGCGCCTTCGGACCCAACCGGCCGCCGCTCGACGGGCTGGAAGCCTACGAGGAATCCGGGGCCGTGCGCTACGCCGTGGCGCGGCGCGAAGCGTTCCGGGGCAAGCGCGTGGTGATCGCGGGGGGAGGGGACTCCGCGGTGGACTGGGCGCTTTCCCTCAAGGAGGTGGCTGCCCGCGTCACGGTGGTGCACCGCCGCCCGAAGTTTCGCGCCGCCCCCGAGGTGGTGGCGCAGATGGAGGCGGCTGCTTCGCGCGGCGAGCTCGACCTAGTCATCCCCTACCAGCTGCACGGGCTGCGCGGCGAGGGCGGGCGACTGACCCACGTGGCGCTGGCCACGCTGCGCGGCGAGGTGCGCGAGGTGGAGGCGGACCACTTGCTCGCCTTCTTCGGCCTGAGCACCGAGCTGGGGCCGATCGCGCAATGGGGCCTGGGTCTGGACCACCACCACGTTTCCGTGGACCCGGCGACCTGCGGGACCACCACCCCCGGCATCCACGCGGTGGGCGACGTCGCGACCTACCCGGGCAAGCTCAAGCTAATCGTGCAGGGCTTCTCCGAGGCGGCGGTGGCGGCGCACGCCATCTTCCCGCGCGTGTTTCCGGGCGAAGCGTTGCACTTCGAGTATTCCACCGGCAAGGGAGTGCCCGCGGCCGCCTGAACCGCCCGAACCGGGGCGGGGCGCGCCGCCCCGGAGGATCCCCGCATGGCCGACGGCCGGCTGCTCATCGGCACCAAGCGCTACTCCTCCTGGAGCCTGCGCGGCTGGCTGCTGGTCCACCTCGCCGGGCTGGACGTGGAGGAGGTGGTGATCCCGCTCGCCGGCGCGGTTGCCGGCGCCACGCCGGCCGTCGCCGCGGCCACCCCCGCCGGCCTGGTGCCCTACCTCGAGCACCGCGGCGCCCGGGTGTGGGAAAGCCTGGCCATCGCGGAATACTGCGCCGAGCGGTCCGCCGACGCCGGGGGGCCGCAGCTGTGGCCCGCCGAGCGCGTCGCCCGCGCCCATGCCCGCTCGGTGGCCGCCGAGATGCACGCGGGTTTCCGGGCGCTGCGCCAAGCCATGCCGATGAACCTGGGCCGCGACTTCTCCGGGCGCGGGCGTACCCCCGGCGCGCTGGCCGACATCGCCCGCGTCGAGGCGGCGTGGGGCGGGTGCCTCGACGCTTCGGGGGGCCCGTTCCTGTTCGGCCCCGGCTTCGGCGCGGCCGACGCGATGTTCGCACCCGTGGCGGCGCGCTTCCTCACCTACCGCCCGGCGCTGGGCGCCGCGGCGGAGAGCTACGTCGCGAGCGTGCGCGCGCATCCGCTGGTGGCGCGCTGGTACGACGAGGCGGCGGCCGAGCCGGTGGCGTGGCAGTTGCTGAAGTACGAGGACCCGGCTTGAGTCCGGGGACGCGGGCGCGGCCCTGGACGATGGACGAGGCGGCCGTCGCGGCGGCGCTCGACCATGTCGGCGTTTGCACGCGCGACGGTTCGGCGCTGTGGGCGGCGTGGGAGCGGCTGGGCTTCGCGCTGACTCCCCTGGCGCGGCACGCCGCCCCTGCTTCCCGGGGCGGCGCGGCCGAGCCGATGGCCACCGGCAACCGCTGCGCCATGCTGCGGCACGGCTACGTGGAGCTGCTGGCGATCCTCGACCCCGGGCTGCCGGACAACGGCATGGCGGCGATGCTGGATCGCCACGAGGGCGCCCACATCCTGGCGCTGGCGATGGCGGACGCCGAGGCCAACCTCGGCCGCCTGCGTCGCGCCGGGCTGGACATCCCCGGCGTGGCGCTGCTGGAACGGCCGGTGGAGGATGCCGGCGGCCCGCGCGCGCGCTTCACGCGCATCCCGCTGACGGACGCGCCCGAGGGACGGGTGCAGCTGATCCGCCACGAGACGCCCGAGTTGCTGTGGCAGCCGCGCTGGCTGGAGCACCCCAACCGCGCGGTGGCGCTGGAAGCCGCGATCCTGGTGTCCGCCGAGCCCGCCGCCAGCGCCGCCCGCTTGTCCCGCCTGGCCGGCCTGGCCCTGGAGCCCGACCCCGCCGGCGGCTACGCCCTGCCGCTGCCGCGCGGGCGCGTCCGCGTCGTGCCTCCCGGGGCGCTCGCCGACCTGCTGCCCGGCGTGACCCCGCCCGCGCTGCCCTTCCTCGCCGCGATCGTGCTGCGCACCGACGACGGCAACGCGAGCGCGCGGCGCGTCCTGGCCGGCGCGACGTCGGACGGCCCGCTAGGCCTGACCGTGCCGCCCGCCCTGGCCGGGGGCGTGGCGCTGGTCCTGGCGGCGTGAGCGCGCGTCGGGGCGGCCAGCAGGGGGTGCGGGAGGCGGGGCCTCCCGCCGGCCGCGCGACGCCCGCCGGCATGATCGCCCCGAACGCGCGCGCCGTCGGCCGATCGCTGCGCACCTATCACGCGCCGGGGCGGGGTGCGCTGCTGGACGCGCACCTCGCGCGGTTCGTGGGGGCGGGGGAGGTCGCGTTCGACGTGGGCGCGCACGTGGGGGACCGCACGGCGTCGTTCCGGCGGCTGGGGGCGCGGGCAGTGGCGGTGGAGCCGCAGCCGCGGCTCGCGCGCCTGCTGCGACGGCTGTTCGGCGGGGATGCGGGGGTGAGCGTGGTGGCGGCGCTGGTGGGGGCGCGGGCGGGCGAGGCGGCGCTGCGGCTGAACCCCGCGAACCCCACGGTGGCCACGGCGTCGGACGCGTTCGTGGCGGCGGCGCGCGGGGCGGCGGGGTGGGAAGGGCAGCTGTGGGAAGGGTCGCTCACGCTGCCGGTCACCACGCTCGACGCGCTGGCGCTCGCGCACGGGGCGCCGACCTTCGTGAAGCTGGACGTGGAAGGGTGGGAAGCGGAGGCGCTGCGGGGGCTGAGCCGGCCGCCGCGCGGCCTGAGCTTCGAGTTCACCACCATCCAGCGCGAGGTGGCGCTGGAATCCCTGGGCCTGCTGGCGCGGCTGGGCCCCTACCGCTGCAACGCCTGCCTGGGCGAGAGCACCGCCTTCGCGCTGCCGGAAGCGCGCGCCCCGGCGGAGGTGGCCGAGTGGATCGCCGCCCTGCCGCACGCGGCCAACAGCGGCGACGCGTACTGCTCGCTGGAGCCGGCGCGGCTCGCACCCTGATGGCGCTGGCGGTCGCCTCGGAGCACGCGGGCTTCGCCGCGCTGCTCGCGCTGCTGTCGGCCACGCTGGTGCGGCTGATGATCGCGCGCCCGATCCTGGACCGGCCGCACCCGCGCAAGGCGCACCGCGTGCCCACGCCCAAAGGCGGCGGGGTGGGCATCGTGGCGGCCTTCGTGGCGGGGATGGTGGTGCTGTTCGGCACGGCGCAGTACGCGCGCATCGCCGAGCCGCAGTTCCTGGGCGTGATCGGGGCCGCGGTGGCCATCGCCGCGGTGTCGCTGCTCGACGACGTGCGCGACTTCCGCTTCGTCGTGAAGCTCGCCGCCCAGGCGGCGGCGGCGCTAGTGGCGATGGGCAGCGGGCTGGTGCTCGCGCGCGTGGCGCTGCCCTGGTACGGCGCGGTGGAGCTGGGCGTCGGCGGGCCGCTGCTGACGCTGTTCTGGATCCTGGCCTGCACCAACGCGGTGAACTTCATGGACGGGCTGGACGGGCTGGTGGGGGGCGCGGTGCTGGTGGCCTGCGCGGCGCTGTGCGTCGTGGCGGCGCTGGCGGGAGGGTGGTTCGTCTACGCCGCCTCGTTGTTCCTCGCCGCCGGGGTGGCGGGCTTCCTGCCGTTCAACCTGTCGCCGGCGCGCATCTTCATGGGCGACGTGGGCTCGCAGTTCCTGGGCTTCGTGCTGGCGGTGCTGGCGGTGGCGGCGGCGCGCTTCGACGCCAGCCAAGTGTCGTTCCTGGTGGTGCCGCTGCTGCTGTTCGCGCTGCTGTTCGACACCGGCTTCACGCTGGGGCGCCGGGCCTGGATGCGCGAGCGGCTGTCGGCGCCGCACCGCACGCACCTGTACCAGATGGCGCACCGCTCGGGGCTGAAGGCCTCGCGCGTCGCCGCCGCGCACTGGGGTTTCGCCGCCTTCCAGGCCGCGCTGGCGCTGGTGTTCCCGCACCTCGCGGCCTGGGCCAAGCCGCTGGTGGTGGTGCCGGCGCTGGCGGTGCAGCTCGCCTGGCTGGGCTACGTGGCGCTGCGGGCGCGGCGGGCCGGGCTCAGCTGGCGGGCGGGGTGAGGACCTCGACCACCATCGGCGCGTCGCCGCCGACCCACTGCTCCGAGCGAAAGATCGAGCCGGTCTCGGGCACCGCCCAGTAGCGGTTGGTGAAGGACGCCCCCCCACCGCAGCGCTCCTCCACCAGCAGCGCGTCGGCTTCGCGCGCGGCGCGCAGCCGGCATTCCAGCCCCACGCCGAAGCGCATGTCCTGCGGGTCGCGGTTGGCGCGCATCAGGTCCACCGAGCGGCGCGCGGTGGCGGGCTGGTCGGCCAGCGCGGTGGGGTCGTCGAGCGGGTCGGGCCCGTCGATGCGCGTCGCCGCCAGCCACACCGGCAGGCCGGCGGTGGCCACCACGCGCGCGCCGTCGGTGGCGACCACCGTGCCATCGGGCGAGCGCCAGGTGCGCCGCTCGCCGTTCTGTTCCAGCAGCGTCGCCACCACCCGTCGGCGGCCCACCGAGACCAGCAGCGCGGGCTCGGCGGGGGGATCGCCCGTTCCCGGCGCCGCGGCCGCCAGCCGGTCGCGCGGCGGCGGCAGGTCGGCGGGCGGCTCGGGGGCGCCGTCGCCGAGCAGGAAGCCGAAGGGCCAGATGCCGGCGCGCAGCACCTCGCGCGGGCTCGCGTCGCCGCAGCCGGCGAGCAGCGACGGTAGCAGCAGGAGCGGGAGGAGCGCGCGACGCATGGCGGCGCATGATGGGACCACGCGTGGAGATGCGCCAGGATTCGCGCGGAAGTTGCGCTCGCCCGCGGCCGGCTCGGGTTTCCGCTGGCCCTGGCGTGGGACCGGAGGGGCTCTACCCGTCCGGACACCCCGCCAGGACACCGAGGTTCCTCGACCTCCCCCCGTCCGCCCCGGGAAACTGACGGCGGAGGTCCGGGGCCCCCCGTCCGACGCGGTGCGTCGGACCCCGGCGGGAGCCAGGGGCGGAGCTCCTGGCCCCGGGCCCGAACCGGCGGAAGCCGGGGCCGATCACTAAGTGTCCCGGGCTGCCGATCCCGGGCTCGTCGTCGGCCGGCCGGCCGATCTCCGCTCGCCGCGCAGCAGGTACAGGCCGGAAGCCAGCACCACGGCGCCGCCGCCCAGCGTCCAGCGGTCCGGGACCTCGCCGAACACCGCGAGTCCGAGCAGGCTGGCCCACAGGAGCTGGGCGTAGAAGAACGGCGCCAGCACCGAGGCCGGGGCGCGCCGGTGCGCCAGGGTGAGCAGCCCGTGCCCCACCGTGCCGAGCAGCACGATGCCGGCCAGCAGCATCCAGGTGCGGGGCTCGGCGGGCGTGACCCAGACGAAGGGCAGCACCGGCAGGAACACCCCGGCGCCAACGAGGCCGGCGTAGAGCAGGGTGGTTTCAGTGGGATCGCGCGCCGCGAGGCTGCGGGTGGCGACGGAATACAGCGCGCTGGCGAGGGCGCCGGCCAGGGCGATGAGCATGGCGGGATGGAAGCCCTCGCCGCCGGGGCGGGTGACCACCAGCACGCCCGCGAAGCCGACCAGCACGGCGGCGATCCGCGACGGCCCAAGCCGCTCGCCGAGCAGGGGGCCGGCGATGATCGTCACGATCAGGGGTGCCGCGAAGCCGATCGAGGTGTTGGTGGTCAGCGGCAGGTGGCGCAGCGCGAAGAAGGCGCAGAGCGTCGTCAGCACCAGGAGCAGCGCCCGGGCGCACTGCAACCACGGCCGGCGGGAGCGCAGGATGCCGGGCCGGGTCCACGGGTTGAGGAAGGCGACGGTCACCAGGAAGCTGCCGAGGTAGCGGATTGCCGCGGTCTGCAACGGGTCGGCGGTGCGGTTCACCCACTTGGCCGAGGCGTCGAGGCAGGCGAAGCACGCCACCGCCGCGCACAGCAGGGCGATGCCCACCAGCCGATCGCGCCGCACCGCGGCAGGGTCGGGCGCGACCGTTCCGGCCGGCTCGGGTGGCGTCATGGTGTTACCTCGGCGGGACGGGAGCGAGCCACGGTCTGGCACGATCCCGGCCGTCGCGACCACCCCGGCGGCCGGGGGAGCGGCCTCGCGCCCGGCGTCGCCGCGGGGCCGCCCGGAGCGTCAGGCGCCCGGCTTGAGCTCCACCTTGATCCAGCCGGCGCGGCGCAGGTCGAACTGGCGGTACGCCTCGATGGCGTCGGTGATCGGCTCCTGCTGGGTGATGATCGCCGTCGGGTCCACGGTGCCGGCGTCCACCATCTCCACGAGCTTGGGGATGTAGGAGCGGTGGTTGCAGTTCCCCATCTGGATCGTGAGGTTCTTGTTCATCGCCGCGCCGATCGGGAAGAACGTGTCGGTCTGCGGGTAGACGCCGATGATGCCCAGGCTGCCCGCCTTGGCCAGCGTCTTGACCGCCCAGGTCACCGCCTGCGAGGGACCGTCGCCGGGCTTCCACAGCTGGCCGTCCGGCTTCGCGCCGGGGGCGATCCTGGCCACCTCGGCGTCGAACTCCTCGGCCTGCGCGCCGCCCACCGCCGCCGGGCCGGCCTTGGGCCGCTCGGAATCCACGCTCACCGCGTCGATGGCGCGGTTCGGGCCGATGCCGCGGGTGAGTTCCTTGATCGCCTCGACCGGGTCCTCCTCGTTGAAGTTGATGGTTTCGGCGCCCAGTTTGCGCGCCTTGGCCAGCCGGTCGGCGTGGCCGTCCACCGCGATGACGCGGTGCGCCCCGAGCTGGAAGGCGCTGATGATGGAGAACAGCCCCACCGGGCCGCAGCCCCATACCGCCACCACGTCGCCTTCCCGCACTTCGGCCAGGATCGCGCCGAAGTAGCCGGTGGGATAGATGTCCGAGAGCAAGATCGCCTGGTCGTCGGACACGTCGTTCGGCAGCTTGACGAGGTTGTGGTCGGCGAAGGGGACGCGGGCGTACTCGGCCTGCAGGCCGTCGAAGGGCTCGGAAGGCTGCGGGCCGCCGAAGAAGGCGGTGCCGGCGGTGGCGCCGTTGGGGTTGGCGTCGTCGCACTGCGCGGAATAGCGACCCGGCAGTAGGAACAGTTGCCGCAGCCGATGGTGGACGGGATCACCACCCGGTCGCCGGGGCGGAAGTTGCGCACGCCGCGCCCCACCTCCTCCACCACGCCGACGCCCTCGTGGCCCAGGATCGTGCCCGGCTTCATGCCGGGGAAGATGCCGCGGATCATGTGCAGGTCGGTGCCGCAGATGGTGGAGGCGGTCAGCCGGATGATGGCGTCCGTGGGGTCCTTGGTCCTGGGCACGGCCACGTCGTCGAGCCGGATGTCGCCGATGCCGTGGAAAACGACGGCCTTCATGCGGGTGTCCTCGCGTTCTCGGTGCTTCGGGAAGAGGACGGCCCGCTCGCGCCGTGCCTCGCCGACGGAACGGGCGCCTTCCCGCCCCGGTTGTCGCGCGGCTGGGCGGCCGGGTGTCGCGGAGTCGCGACCGGCCGTACCGTGACGGCGATCCGCCGTTCCTGCCGGCCCCGAGCTGAGGCCACCCGCGCGATTATCCGCTCCCCGGGATGCGCGGCCCCGGACGCCCGGTTCGACGCGTGGGTACGGGTGAGACACAGGGATGGGTGGTCCGTGCGGCAACCTGCCGCGCGGGCCATCCCGCTGAGCCGTCACACCTTCCAGGAACTTCTCGACGGCTGCCTTCCCGGTCGTCGCACCGTCGCATCCGACATCGGCGTCCGAGGGCCCCGCGTCACCCCGGACCGGGCGCCCCCGCATCCTCGCGCCCCGCTGGCACGGTCCGCAGGATCGCCGCGCCGACCACCAGGAACACCACCACCGTGGCCATGCCCGCGCGCTGGCTGCCGGTGGCCGCCGTGACCGCCGCTAGCGCCGCCGGGCCCAGGAAGCCGGTCACCCGCCCCGACAGCGCGAACAGCCCGAAATGCGCCGACACCTCGCCGGGCGGGGCGAGGCGGGCCATCAGCGTGCGCGACGCCGCCTGCGCCGGGCCGAGGAACACCCCCAGCAGCAGCGCCAGCCCCCAGAACACGACGCGCGATTCCGCCATCACCACCGCGGCGCCGAGCGCGGCGAGGGCTGCGAGCGAGACCAGCACGGTGCGCTTGGAGCCCAGGCGGTCTTCCACCAGCCCGAAGCCGGCCGCGCCCAGCCCGGCCGTGACGTTCAGCGCGATGCCGAATACCAGGATCTCCTCGAAGCCCATGCCGTGCACGCCGGCGGCGAAGATGGCGCCGAAGGCGAACAACGTGTTCAGGCCGTCGGTGTAGAACAGCCGGGCGAGCAGGAAGCGGCCCATCGCGTGCTGCCCCGGCAGGCGGCGCAGCACGCCCGCGATCTCGGCCAGTCCCTCGCGCGCCGCCGCGCCCCAGCCCGGGTGCGCGCCGCCGTCCGCCCGCGGCGGGTCGGGCAGCAGCACCAGCACGGGGGCGGCGAACACCAGCAGCCAGACCGCCACCAGCGGCGCCGTGGCGCGGACGTGCTCGGCTTGTCCGCGATCCAGGCCCAGCGGCGAGGGATCGGGCCGAACCAGGAGGAGCAGCGACAGCACCAGGCAGGCCAGCCCGCCGGCGTAGCCCAGGCCCCAGGCGAGGCCCGACAGGCGGCCCATGCGCCCGGGCGGGACCAGCCCGGGCAGCATGGCGTTGTAGAACACCGTGCCGACCTCGAAGAACACGGTGGCCAGGCCGACGCAGACCAGCGCCCAGGTGGCCCACTCCGGGCTGGGCCGGGCGAACCAGATCAGCGCCGTGAACAGCGCCGTGCCCCCCGTGCACAGGGCCAGCATCAGCCGCCGCCGGCCGCCAGCGTCCGCCACCGCGCCGAGCACGGGGGAGAGCAGCGCGACGGCGAGCGCGGCGAAGGTTTGCATCCAGCCCCACTGCGCCTGCCCCGCGGCCGGGTTGGCGACGATGCCGCCGGCGAAGTAGGCGGCGATCACGAAGGTGGAGACCACCGTGGGGAAGGCGCTGTTGGCCCAGTCGTACAGGGCCCAGGCGAGGGCGCGTCGGTCGGGGGCGCCGGCTGCCCCACGGCCCGCGCGCGGGTCGGGCGGCGTCATCGCGGCGCCGGCCCGGCTTCGAGCACCTCCACCCGGTCGCCGGCCGCGATCCGGCCGGTGCCGTCGGGCACCAGGTTCTGCCCGAACAGAACCCGCCCGTCCGCGCTCTGGCGGAACGCGGCCAGCGCGCGCAACGGCTCGCCGTCGCGCGACCGCTCGCCGGTGTCCTGATCCACCGCGACCACCGCGCAGCGCGCGCAGGGCTTGACCGCGCGGAGCGCCACCGTGCCGACGCGCAGCCGCCGCCAACCGTCCTCCGCCCAAGGCGCGGTGCCGGACACCACGAGGTTGGTGCGGAACTGCGCCATCGGCACCGGCCGGGCGAGGCGCGCTCGGAGGTCGTCGAGCGAGGCGCTCGCGGTCACGAGCAGGGGGTAGCCGTCGGCGAAGCTGACCCGGTCGCCGGGGCGGCCGTGGGCGGGGTCCACCGGCCGCGCCGACGCGGGATCGTCCATGTGCACCAAGCGGCAGGCGCGCCCAAGGACTGCCGACAGCCAGGCGTCGGCGCGGGATCCGGCCGCCCGCGCCCGGACGTGGTCGCGCCAAACGACGACGGCGACCGCCGGCACCCCGACGGCCGGGTCGTCCGCGCCCGGCGCCGGCACGCGCAGCTCGCCCGCGCCGGCGGCGGAAAGCGCCACACCGCCCTCGCCGTCGGGCGCCGCCGCGACCCGCGACATGGCGGGCAGTTCGCGCTGCGTCAGGAAGCGGCCGGAAGCGTCCACCACCATCCAGCGCCGGTCGCCGGCCAGGCCCCACGGCTCCACCGTGGCCTCGCGCACCGAAACGCCGCGCAGGCCCTTCACCGGGTAGACCGTGATGGCGTCCAGGATCGCCGTCGTCATCGCCCGCCGCCGCGACTGCCGCGGCCGGCGCGCCGCGTCGGGCCGCGGGCGTCCGGCGGTCCCGACGCCGCGTCCGGCCGGGCCGGGCGCGGACGGCGCGGACGGCGCGGGACGGGCGCGCTCAGGAGGCGTGCCGTGCGGCTGCGGCATCGCCGCCCCGCAGCCGCCGCAGCGCGGGCGCCGCCACGTGCTGCACGAAGGGGATCGTGGCAGCCCCGACCAGCAGCCCGAACACCCCCGAAGCCGCCGCGGTGACGGCCCATTCCGACGTCCCGGCCAGGGCCGGCAGCGCGCGACCGGCCGCGAGCGCGGCGTCGTGCACCGCATGCGCGATCCCCGGCAGGCCGTACTCCTCCAGGCCGTGGATGATGATGCCGCCGCCCACCCACACCATCGCGGCGGTGCCCACGACGGCCAGCGCCTTGAGCAGGATCGGCATCCCCAGCACGAGCCCGCGGCCCAGGGCGCGGGTCAGCGGGGACACCACGCGGTCGGCGCCCAACGGCGCCGGCCGGCGCCCGCCGAACAGTCCGGAGAAGGGCCGCTCGCCGCGCGCCAGCGCCATGCCGGCGTCGTCGGCCTTCACGATCAACGCGACCGCACCGTAGACCAGCGCGGTGATGCCGGTGCCGACCGCGGCGAGGATGGCGGCCTGGAGCCAGAACGAGGCTTCCGACACCGTGCCCAGGGTGATGGCCATGATCTCGGCCGACAGGATGAAGTCGGTCTGGATGGCGCTGCGGACCTTGGCGTCCTCGAAGGCGCGGGGGTCAGCGGGCGCCGCGCCGGTCGCCGCCTCGTGCGCCCCGGCCGCGTGCGGGCGGATGGCGTGGAGCACCTTCTCCGAGCCCTCGTAGCACAGGTAGGCGCCACCGAGCATGAGCAGCGGCGTGATGGCCCAGGGCGCGAAGGCGCCGAGCGCGAGCGCCGCGGGCAGCAGGAACAGCAGCTTGTTCCTGAGCGAGCCTAGGGCGATGCGGCCGACGATGGGCAGCTCCCGCTCGGCGGCGAAGCCCACCACGTAGCGCGGCGTCACGGCAGCGTCGTCGATCACCACGCCCGCCGCCTTGGCGCCGGCCTTGGCGGCCTGCGCGCCGACGTCGTCGAGCGAGGCGGCAGCGACCTTGGCCAGGCCCACGACGTCGTCCAGCAGCGCGATCAAGCCCGTGCTCACGGATGCTCCTGTTCCGGCCGCGTTCCGCGGGAAAGCCCGGGCCGCTCTGGCCGCGACCCTAGGGTTGTTTCCCCGCCCGGCCAACACGCCGCGGCGGGCCGGGTTTCCGCGCCGGCTCCGGGCGCAGCGCTGCGGGGGCGTCGGCGAGGATGGTCGCGCGCCCCGCCCGGCTCGGCGGCCCTGTCCGGGGGGTGGCAACCGCGCCGCCGCTGGCGGCTTAACCAGAGTAGCTGGCGGCGTCGCGGGCGGCCCCGCGCGCCGTTCCCGGCGAGCCGAGGAGCAGCCCACGCATGACCGCGGAAACCCCGACCGTCCCGCCGCCCAGGTCCTCCAGCCTGAGCACCGCGCTGAAGCGCAACATCGAGGCCCTGGAGGAGCGCCGCGAGCGGGAAGCGGCGGGCGCGACGCGCGAGGAGCGGATCGCGCAGGCGATCACCGGCTTCACCGGCAGCATGCCGTTCGTCTACGTCCACCTCGCCCTCTACGGCGCCTGGATCGTCGTAAACCTGGGCGCGGTGCCGGGGGTGCCGCGCTTCGACCCGTCCTTCGTGGTGCTGGCGATGGTGGCGTCGGTGGAGGCGATTTTCCTGTCCACCTTCGTGCTGATCAGCCAGAACCGCTTGGCCGCGGCCGCCTACAAGCGCGCCGACCTCGACCTCCAGATCAACCTGCTGGCCGAGCACGAGCTGACCAAGCTGGCCGAGGTGGTCGCGGCGATCGCCGAGCGCCTCGGCGTGGGCGTCGCCGACGACCCCGAGGTCGCCGAGATCAAGCGCGACGTGGCGCCCGAGGCAGTGCTCGACGAGCTCGAAACGCGGCAGCGGTCCGCGTGAGGACGGCGGGCCGCCGCGCCTGCCCGCCCGCCCGCGGCGCGACCCGCCGCTAGCCCCCCGGCCGCCCCAGCGCGCGCAACGCCACGGTCAGCGCCATCAGGTCCGGCACCGACGCCGCCTCGCGCGCCACGCGCAGCGCTTCCGCCGCGCCCGCCGCCGGGTCCCGCCCGTCCAGCAGCGTCCGCGCCGCGCGCGTCTGGATCGCGTCCAACTCGTCGAGCAGCACCGCGCGCGCCCGCGTCCCGAAGGTGCCCGGCGCCGGGGCCGCCCAGGCCGCCGCCCGCAGCGCGTCCAGCCCCATGCGCCGTCCCGCCTCGCCCCAGGCGGCCGAGGCCGCGCGCGGCTCGGCGCCCGCGGCGGCGGCCAAGCGCAGCACGCCCACCGCCGGCAGCAGCGACGGCGCCGCCGCGGCCAGCCGCTCGGCCGCGTCCGGCAGGGCCGGGTCGGGTGCTGCGGCGGGCGCGTCGGCCACCAGCGCCGCCACTCCCGGGCGCAGCGCCGCCAGGGCGTCGGCGAGCGGCAGCGCCGCTTCCGGCCCGGTCAGCAACGACCGCGCGGCGGCTTCCTGCAACCGCCGCAGCGCCAGCAGCGCGTCGCGCCGGGCCGGCCAGGGAGCGTCGGCAGCGTCCAGCGCGTCGGCCGCCGCGTCGATGCCGAACAGCGCCGCGGCCAGCCAGCCGGCGCGCGCGGCGGCGGCCGGTCCGGCCTCGCCCGCCAGCCGCGCCAGCGCCGCCGGGCCGAGCCGGTTGGCCACCGCGTTGGCCAGGATGGTCGACACCAGCTCGCGCCGCAGCCGGTGGCGCAGCGCTTCTGCGCCGAAGCGCTCGCGCAGGGCGCTGGGGAAGTAGCCCAGCAGCGCCGGCGTCAGGGCCGCCTCGTCGGGTAGCGCGCTCGCCTCGATGGCTTCGGTCAGCCACAGCTTCGCGACCGGCAGCAGGGCGGCGATCTCGGGCCGGCCCAGCGCCTCGCCGGTGGCCGCGCGCGCCGCCAGGGCGTCGGCGTCGGGCAGCCCGGCCACCGCGCGGTCGAGCAGCCCGGCCGCCTCCAGGCGGGTCATCAGCGCGGCGTGGGCGGGCAGCGCCTCGGCGCCGGCGGCCACTTCCAGGCTCACCGCCAGCCCTTGCGCCGCGTTGTCGCGCAGCACCAGGGCGGCGACCTCATCGGTCATGGCGGCCAGCAGCGCGTCGCGCGCGGGCATGGTCAGCGCGCCCGAGGCGGTGGCGTCGGCCAGGGCGATTTTGATGTTGACCTCGCGGTCAGAGGTGCTCACCCCGGCGGAGTTGTCCAACGCGTCGGTGTTCAGCCGCACGCCCGCGACGCCCGCCGCCTCGATCCGCCCGGCCTGGGTGATGGCGAGGTTGGCGCCCTCGCCGAGCACGCGACACCGCAGCGCGCGGCCGTCCACGCGGAACGGGTCGTTGCCGCGGTCGCCCGCCTCGGCCTGGGCTTCGCTGCTCGCCTTCACGTAGGTGCCGATGCCGCCGAAGTAGAGCAGGTCCACGGGGAGCCGCAGGATGGCGCGCACCACCTCGGCCGGCTCCGCCCGACCGGGCGCCAGTTCCAGCAGCGCCCCCGCCTCGGCCGAGAGCGGGATGAAGCGGGCGTTGCGGGGGAACACGCCGCCGCCCTCGCTGACCAGCCGCACGTCGTAGTCGGCCCAGGAGGAGCGGGGCAGGGCGTACAGCCGCGCGCGCTCGCGGTAGGAGCTGTCCGGGTCGGGCGCGGGGTCGAGGAAGACGTGCCGGTGGTCGAAGGCCGCCACCAGCCGGGTTCGCCGCGACACCAGCAGGCCGTTGCCGAACACGTCGCCGGACATGTCGCCGACGCCGGCGCAGGTGAAGGGATCGCGATGGATGTCGCGGCCCATCTCGCGGAAGTGGCGGGCGATCATCACCCAGGCGCCGCGGGCGGTGATGCCCATCGCCTTGTGGTCGTAGCCGCGGGAGCCGCCGGAAGCGAAGGCGTCGCCCAGCCAATAGCCGCGCTCGGCCGACATGGCGTTGGCGAGGTCGGAGAAGGTGGCGGTGCCCTTGTCGGCGGCGGCCACGATGTAGGGATCGTCGCCGTCGCGCCGCACCACGCGGGCGGGCGGCACCACCGCCTCGGCCTCGAGGTTGTCGGTGACGTCGAGCATGCCCCGGATCAGCGTGCGGTAGGCGGCGATGCCGGCGGCCATGAACGCTTCGCGGTCCGAGGGTGGCGGCACCGCGCCCTTGAGCACGAAGCCGCCCTTGGCCCCCGTGGGCACGATCACGACGTTCTTCAGCCGCTGCGCCTTCATCAGGCCGAGGATCTCGGCGCGGAAGTCCTCGCGCCGGTCGGACCAGCGGATGCCGCCCCGCGCCACGGGGCCGGCGCGCAGGTGGCAGCATTCCGCGTGGGCGGCGTGCACGAACACCTCGCGCCACGGCCGGGGCAGCGGCATGTCGCCGGCGCGCGCGCTGTCGATCTTGAGCACGATGCGGTCCGGGGTGGCGAAGTAGGAGGTGCGCACCACCGCGTCGAGCAGCTCGCGCAGCCGGGCCAGGATGCGCACGGTATCGAGGTCCTCCAGCCCTTCCAGCAGCGCCTCCCAGTCCGCCAGCAGGGTGGCCTCGCGCGGGCCGGGCGCTCCCGACGCGTCCGGCGCCCCGAAGGCTGCCGGCGCGTCCCGCGCCGCGGGGGGCAGGTCGGGGTCGTGGCGCAGGATGAACAGGTCCACCAGCAACCGCGCCGCCCGCGGCTGCCAGCCCAGGGCACCCGACACCGCCTCCTGGCTGAAGGAGAAGCCGACCTGCTTGAGCCAGCGGAACATCGCCCGCAGCAGCCAGCATTCCCGCCAGTCCAGCCCGGCGCGCAGCACCAGCCGGTTGAAGCCGTCCGCCTCGGCCCGACCGTCGCGCAGCGCCGCGAAGGCTTCCAGCAGGGCGGGGAAGCGCGACGGGTCGGCGTCGGTCCCGGCCTGGAGTGCGAAGACGTGCAGCACCGTGGCACCCGCGCCGGCGGGGGCGAGACGGTAGGGCTGTTCCTCCACGGCGCGCAGGTCCAGCGCCTCGAACAACGGCAGCGCGTCGGCCAGCGGCAGCGGGCCGCCGGGGTTGGCCAGGCGCAGGGTCAGGCGGCGCGGGTCGTCGCCGGGGGCGCGCGCGAGCCGCGCGGCGGGGGCGCCGGTTTCCAGCGCCCGCTCGGCCAGCCGCAGGTCGGCCACAGCCAGCGCCGCCGGCACCTCGTCGCGGTAGGCAGCGGGAAAGGCTCGGCCCCAGCGCTCCCCCAGCCGCGCCGCCTCCGCCTCGCCGGCCTCGGCCGCCAGCGCGTCGGCGAGCCGATCGCCGAAGGGCCGCGCGGCCTGCACCACGGCGGCCTCCAGCGCCGCCAGGTCCACCGCGGGCGCCGCGCCGGCCGCGGACGTGCTGGTGCCGGCCGCGCCGGCGCGGGGGCCGATGCCGATGACGTAGTGCACGCGGGCCAGCGGGCCGTCGCCGACGGCGATGCCGAAGGCCGACAGCCGGCCGCCGAAGGCGCCGGTCAGCAGCCGCGCCACCCGCTCGCGAAGCCGGGAGTCGAAGGTGTCGCGCGGCAGGAAGGCGATGGCGGACACGAAGCGCCCGAAGGGATCGCGCCGCAGCACCAGGGCCGGGCGGGGGCGGAGCTGGAGGTCGAGCACGCGCCGGGTGCCGTCGAGGATGTCGCGCTCGCCGGCGGCGAACAACTCGTCGCGCGGCCAGGTGTCGAGGATCGAGCGCAGCGCACGGTCGTCGTGGGAGCCCGGGGCGGCGCCGGCGGCGTCCAGCACGCGCTGCACCTTCGCCCGCAGCCACGGGATGGCGCGCGGGTTGCGGTTGTAGGCGTCGGCCGCGAACAGGCCCACGAAAAGGCGCACCGCCACCACCGCGCCGGCAGCGTCGAAGCGGCGCGTCGCCACCACGTCGCAGTGCACGGGGCGCTGTACGCGGGTGCGCAGGCTGGCCTTGGCCACGGCCAGCGCGTCGGGCTCGCGCAGGGCGGCGCCGACCTCGGCGCGCACGGCGGGGAAGTCGCGCAGGTCCTCGAAAGCTTGCGCGGCCGGGTCGCGCAGCAGCCCCAGTCCCTCGGCGGGGTGTGCCGCGGGCTCGAGGGGCAGCAGCCGGTGGCCGAGGAGGAGGAAGTTGCCGTCGGCCAGCCAGCCGAGGAAGGCGGCCGCTTCCGTGCCGCCGGCGGGGGCGGCGGCCACCTCGCGCCCGGCCTCGCCCAGGCGGTCGAGCATCGCGGCGCGGTCCGCTCGCGCGAGCCGGAGCTCGTCCAGCGCCCGCCGCAGCGCCGCCTCGACGCCGGGCCAGCCCTCGGCCGCGGGCGCGCCCTCGCCCAGCAGCCGGGTGGGCGCGGGGGCGATCTCGATCCGCATCATGCTCTCCGGGGCGCTGCCCGGGGCGCCGGGGTCGTCCTCGTCGAGCCCGAGCAGCCGTCCGCCCGCGTCGCGGCGGGCGCGCAGCACCGGGTGCAGCAGCCGGCGCGCCGAGCGGCCGGTCAGCGTCAGCGCCGCCATGGCGCTGTCCAGCAGGAAGGGCATGTCGTCGGCGACGATCTCGGCCACTGCCGCGGCGCGCCCCGGGCCGGGCGGGGAAACGCGTACCGCGGCCGGGCGGGGTCCGCCGGCGGGGCCCGGGGGGCGCGCGGCGGCGAGCGACCACAGCGAGGCCGCCGCGTCCGCCAGGGCTTCGGGCGGCTCGGCCGCCAGTTCGGGCGTGGGCACGGCCGCGAACATGCCGCGCAGCAGGACGCGGGCGGCGGCCGGCAGGGCGGGCGCGAGCCGGGCCAGCGCCTCGTCCGCGGCGCGCAGGACCTCCTCGCGCAGCCCGTCCGGCGCCGGGGCGGCCGGCGGGGCGGCGGCAACGTCCTGCGGCATCGGTTCGTTCCTCCAGTGATCGGGGTTCCTGGTCGGGGCCGCCGGTCGAAACCTATCCGGTCGGGTCGCCCGGGCCGGGTCCCGCGGGTCGCGGTGCGAGCCCCGGGGCGCGGCCAGTGCCGAGGATCGGCCCGGCCGGGAGGCGGCGCAAGCACGATGCGGTGACGCTTCGGGTGCGGGCCGCGCGCGGCCCGGCGGGGCGGCCGGCCGGTCCGGGGAAGGGCAGCCCGGCCGGGGAGAAACCCCGGTCGGGGCCCGGCCCGCGCGGCCGCGCCTTGCGGCAGCGGCGGATAAGGCGCACGATATATAGCATGGCAATGCGCGCGGCCCGCGCGCTGCGACCCGCCATGATGAGGAACCTGCGGAGATGGACCCGGCCGGCCAAGCGACGGCGCCCTCGCGCCCCCAGTGGAGCGCCAACCGGATCCTGTTCGGGATCGAGGACCATGGCCAGCGCGTGCCCTGCGCGATCTCCGGCGCCGCGCTCGAGGACATCAGTGAGCGGCGCTTGTTCCGGCCGGCCGACTTCCTCGCCTGCTTCGAGGCGGCCCGGCCGCGCATCGAGGCGGTGGCGCGGCTCAAGTCGCGGGCGCGGTCCGAGGGCGCGTCCGGCCCGGTGATCGTCTGGGCCGACGACCTCGACGACGCGCCGGACGGGGCGGCGACGGAGCCGCCGGCGGGCTGACAGCTGGCGCGGCCCGGCGCGTCGCCGGGCGCGGTTCGCGGACGGCGGGACGCGGACCGGGCGAGGGTGTTGCGTATGCCCGCCCGGTGCTGAGGGGAGACGACGATGGCCAAGGGTCAGAAGAAGAGCGGCCGCGAGCCCAAGAAGCCCAAGGCGGACAAGAAGACCGCGCCGGCGACGTCGGCCTCAGCCTTCCTCAAGCCGCCGGCCAAGCAGCCCGGGGCCAAGGGATGATCCCCGCTGCGCCGGACTCCGATGCCGGCCCGCGCCCGGTGCCGTTCGAAGTGCGCGACGGCATGCGCCGGGTGAGCTGCCTGGTGTCGGAGGAGGCGCTGGAAGCGGTGGCCGACCTGCGGCTGCCCTCCACCAGCGTGCTGCGGCGCAAGTCGTTCGACCGGTTCCGCACGCTGATCGACGCCGCCGCCAAGCTCAAGCTCAAGGGGCTGCCCGGCGGCTTCGCCGGCCCGCTGGTGGTCTCCTCCGACGACCTGCGCCTAGTGCCGCCCGAGGCCGGCACGCCGAAGTTCGGCAGCGGCACCCGCCACCCCTAGCCGCCGCGTCCCCTCGACGGCGCCGGGCCGGCAGCACCGGGGAGGCGTGCGGGCCGCGCGGACTTGCGCGGGCGACCCCGCCTACCCTAACTGCGGTCCCGCAGAAACGTCGGGTCACGGGGAACAGGGTCATGGGCTACAGGGTCGCGGTCGTCGGCGCCACCGGGGCGGTTGGGCGCGAGATCCTCAAGACGCTCAGCGAGCGCGCCTTCCCGGTCACCGAGATGGTGGCGCTGGCCTCGGGCCGCTCCGCCGGGCAGGACGTGAGCTTCGGCGAGGACCGCGTCCTCAAGGTCGGCAGCTTGGACAAGTTCGACTTCCGCGGCACCGACCTCGCGTTGTTCTCGCCCGGCGCCGCGGTCTCGGCGATCCACGCCCCGCGCGCGGCCGAAGCCGGTTGCGTGGTGATCGACAACACCTCGCAGTTCCGCATGGACCGCGACGTGCCGCTGGTGGTGCCGGAGGTGAACCCGCACGCCCTGGCCGGCTTCCGCAAGCGGCGCATCATCGCCAACCCGAACTGCTCCACCATCCAGATGGTGCTGGCGCTCAAGCCGCTGCACGACCTAGCGCGGGTGCGGCGCGTGGTGGTGGCGACCTACCAGTCCGTTTCGGGCGCCGGCAAGGAGGGCATGGACGAGCTGTTCACCCAGTCGCGCGGCGTGTTCGTCAACGACGCCGCGACGCCGGAGCAGTTCACCAAGCCGATCGCCTTCAACTGCATTCCCCACATCGACTCGTTCATGGATGACGGCTCGACCAAGGAGGAGTGGAAGATGGCGGTGGAAACCCGCAAGATCCTCGATCCCGACATCGCGGTCGCGGCCACCTGCGTCCGGGTGCCCGTGTTCATCGGCCACGCCGAGGCGGTGAACGTCGAGTTCGAGCGCCCGATCAGCGAGGCGCAGGCCTGGGCAGCGCTGCGCGAGGCGCCGGGGGTGCAGGTGCTCGACCGGCGCGAGGACGGCGGCTACGTCACCCCCATCGAGTGCGCCGGCGAGGACGCCACCTACGTGTCCCGCCTGCGCCGCGATCCCACCGTGCCCAGTGGGCTGGCCTTCTGGTGCGTGGCCGACAACCTGCGCAAGGGCGCGGCGCTGAACGCGGTGCAAATCGCCGAGGAGATGCACCGCCAGGGCCTGCTGGTGCGCGAAGCCGCCTGACACGGGCGGTGTCGAGGGGCGATCCGTCGCCGGGGTTCCGTGACCGGCGTTGGTTTCGGCGGGTCCGGCCTGGGGCCAGGGGCGCTGCCCCCGGACCCCGCCGGGGACTTGTGGGGCCTCCCGGACCCCCGCCGTGATTTCGCCTTCCTGTCCGCCGGGGCGTCTCTTTCACGTACGGGAGGTCGAGGAACCTCGGAGCCGATCCGGGAACTATCCTTCCGAGCTCGAGGCTCGGACTGCTCACATCTCGCGTGAGGGCCACCTGACCCGTCGCGGGAAGCTCGGGTGGCTTCCCGCGACGGGTCAGGTGGCTCCTGGCACGGTCCGCCCAGCGGCGAGCTTCGGGACGCGGGCCCGCAGGATCGGCAACGTGGGCGACACCTTCCGCATCGGCTTCGAGGTTCCTCGCGGGATGTCCGGAGGGACGGAGCTCCTCCGATTCCACGTCGGACCAGTGGAAACCGGTACCGGGTTCCTCGAGCCGCCCGTCATCACCGCCGCGCGACCGCCTGGCCGGGTCGCAACGCGCCCCTGCCGGCACCGTTCAGCCGTGAATGGCAGCGGATACGGACGGCGCGTCGGGACATCGATGTTCCGCCGCGCGTCGGTCCCGCATCGCCGCGCTCCCCCGAGCGCCGCCGTTTCACGCGGGAGCCCTTCCGCGACCGGCCAGCCCGGGCAGCGCGAACAGGAAGAACAGGCCATGAGCAGCCCCGACCGAGCCGATCCCTACGCCATGCGCGACCCGCGCGAGCAGTACCCCCGCCCGCCTTTCCCGGACCAGCCCCAGGGCGCGCCCGGCACGGTGCGGCGCATGGACCCGGTGCCCGATCACGGCGAGAGCAGCTACCGCGGCTCGGGGCGCCTGCCCGGCCGAAGGGCGCTGATCACCGGCGCCGATTCCGGGGTGGGTCGCGCGGCGGCCGTCGCCTTCGCGCGCGAAGGAGCCGACGTGGCGCTGGGCTACCTGCCCGACGAGGAGGCCGACGCCCGCGAGGTAGCGCGGCTGATCGAGGCGGCGGGGCGCCGCGCCGTGCTGCTGCCCGGCGACATCAGCGGCGAGACCTTCTGCGAGGAGCTGGTGGCCGGCGCCGTGAGGGGGCTCGGCGGCCTGGACATCCTGGTGAACAACGCCGGCAAGCAGACCGCGGTGAAGGCGATCGCCGATCTCACCACGGCGCAGTTCGACGCCACCTTCCGCACCAACGTGTACGCGATGTTCTGGATCACCAAGGCGGCGCTGCCGCACATGCCGCCCGGCGCCACGATCATCAACACCACTTCGATCCAGGCGATGGACCCGTCCGAAACGCTGCTGGACTACGCCGCCACCAAGGCCGCGATCATGAACTTCACCAAGTCGTTGGCCAAGCAGGTGATCGGGCGCGGCGTCCGCGTGAACGCCGTGGCCCCGGGGCCGTTCTGGACGCCGTTGCAGCCTTCTGGCGGCCAGCCGCAGGAGAAGATCGGGAAGTTCGGCGGCCAGACCGCGTTCGGCCGGCCCGGCCAGCCCGCCGAGCTGGCGCCGGCCTACGTGCTGCTCGCCTCGCAGGAGTCGAGCTTCATGACCGGCGAGGTGATCGGCGTCACCGGCGGCAGCACGCCGTTCTGAGGACGGCCACGCGGCGCGGCGGGGCCGGGCGTCGTTACGCGATGTCGCCGGGTGCCACGCCGGCGCCCGGCCGGCGCCCCGATTCCGCCGCGCCGTGATCGTAACCCTTCCTTCATGCGAAGTACGGAGAAGGGCGGCATGCGCCACGCGATTCGGACGACGGCCCTGGTCACCGCCCTGCTGGGCCTGGGCGCCTGCACCAACCCCTACAGCCCCGGCCAGCGCGCCGTGGGCGGCGGCCTGCTCGGGGCGGGCGGCGGCGCCGGCGTCGCCGCCCTCACGGGCGGCGATCCCGGCACGGGGGCGCTGATCGGCGGCGCGCTGGGCGCGGTGGGCGGCGCCGTCACCACGCCGGACCAGCCGCGCTACCACGACGACCGCGGCCGGGGACGCGGCCGCGGCTACGGCCGCCGGAGCCGCGACAGCTGGTGAGGCTGGCGCGCGGCGGCGGGAAACCGTTGCCGTCGCGGCCCCTGACGACGATCCTCACGCGCCCCGTCGCGTTGACGCTCCCGGAATCAGCTACATAAAGAGTGGCGAGGTTCCTTCCCCGCCCCCGGAGCGTTCTCCCGGGCCGCGCCGGGGCGAGGACGCACTGGTGCAGGGGTGGGTCGAATGGCGGGGCATGACGCGCGCGAGGCGATGATGACGGGCGTGACGTCGGACGGGGGCACCGTTCGCCGGCCGCTCTCGCCGCACCTGCAGGTCTACGACATGCTGCAGATGTCCTCGTCGCTGTCCATCGCGCACCGCATCACCGGGGTGGCCTGGTCGGCGGGATTGGTGTTCATGGTGTGGTGGCTGGCGGCGGCCGCGTCCGGGCCGCGCGCCTTCGGGAACGCGCAATGGTTCGCGGGCTCCTGGCTGGGCGTGCTGGTGCTGTTCGGGATGTCCGCCGCCGCCTGGTTCCACACGCTCAACGGCGTGCGCCACCTCGTCTGGGACGCCGGCTACGCTTACGACATCCCCTCCACCTACAGGACCGGCCGCGCCGTGCTGGTCGGCACCGCCGCTCTCACGGTGCTGACCTGGGTGGTCGCCGCCGTGGCCTGGTCCCGCTGAGGAGCGCCGCGCGATGAAGGGGCTGAGCGAGCACGACAACGCCCTGCGGCTGCAAACCCCGCTCGGGCGGGTGCGTGGCCTGGGCGCCGCGCACGGCGGCACGCACCACTGGTGGCTGCAGCGCGTCACCTCCGTCGCCCTGCTGCCGCTGACGCTGTGGTTCGTGTTCGCGGTGTCGGCGCTGGCCGGGGCGCCCTACGAGCGGGTGGTGAGCTGGATCGCCCAGCCCTTCAACGCCGTGCTGCTGCTGCTGAGCATCGGCATCGGCTTCCACCACACCGCCAACGGCCTGCAGGTGGTGATCGAGGACTACGTGCGGCCCGAGTTCGCGCGCAAGGCGGCCAACCTCGCCCAGAAGGGGCTCTGCTTGGTGGCGGCCCTGGTTTCGGCCCTGGCCGTGCTGCGGATCGCGGTCTGATGCGCGCGGGGCGGACCGCGGTCGCGCGGTCCGCCCCGCGATCGGGCACGTGAAAATGCGCGTCGCCGGCCCCGTTCGCCGGTGCGGAAACGGGGCGCCTACCCCATCTATCGCGGCGCGGCGGTGACCACTCGATCGCCCGCCGACAACAATCGCGCCGGGCACGCCCGGGGCGGGACGACCTTCCCGGCCGCCTCCCTCCCCGCCGCGATCCGGGCCTGAGGACGAACGCGAATTCCATGAACGCCATCAGCAAGCCCGGCCTCGGCGGCGGCGCCTACCGCGTGGTGGACCACACCTACGACGTGGTGGTGGTGGGCGCCGGCGGCGCCGGGCTGCGCGCCACCTTCGGCATGGGAGCCGCGGGGCTCAAGACCGCCTGTATCACCAAGGTGTTCCCCACCCGCTCCCACACCGTGGCGGCGCAGGGCGGCGTCGGCGCCGCGCTGGGCAACATGGGCGAGGACGACTGGCGCTGGCACATGTACGACACCGTGAAGGGGTCGGACTGGCTCGGCGACCAGGACGCCATCGAGTACATGTGCCGCGAGGCCATTCCCGCGATCATCGAGCTGGAGCACTACGGCGTGCCCTTCTCGCGCACCGAGGACGGCAGGATCTACCAGCGGCCCTTCGGCGGCCACACCTCGGAGTACGGCAAGGCGCCGGTGATGCGCGCCTGCGCGGCGGCCGACCGCACCGGCCACGCCATCCTGCACACGCTCTACCAGCAGTCGCTCAAGCACAACTGCGAGTTCTTCGTGGAGTACTTCGCCCTCGACCTGATCATGGACGAGGAGGGCGCCTGCCGCGGCGTGATGGCGTGGAACCTCGAGGACGGCACCATCCACCGCTTCCGGGCGCAGAAGGTGGTGCTGGCCACGGGAGGCTACGGCCGCGCTTGGTTCTCCTGCACCTCGGCCCACACCTGCACCGGCGACGGCGGCGGCATGGTGTTGCGCGCCGGCCTGCCGATGCAGGATCAGGAGTTCGTGCAGTTCCACCCCACCGGCATCTACGGCGCCGGCTGCCTGGTGACGGAAGGGGCGCGCGGCGAGGGCGGCTACCTCACCAACTCCGAGGGCGAGCGCTTCATGGAGCGCTACGCCCCCAACGCCAAGGACCTCGCCTCGCGCGACGTGGTGAGCCGGGCGATGTCGCTGGAGATCCGCGAGGGGCGCGGCGTGGGCCCGAAGAAGGACCACATCCACCTGCACCTGGAGCACCTCGGCGCCGAGGTGCTCAACGAGCGCCTGCCCGGCATCTCCGAGACCGCCAAGATCTTCGCGGGCGTGGACGTGGCGAAGGAGCCGATCCCGATGCTGCCCACCGTGCACTACAACATGGGCGGCATCCCCACGAACATCCAATGCGAGGTGCTGCGCCCCACCGCGACCGACCAGGACGCCACCGTGCCCGGACTGATGGCGGTGGGCGAGGCCGCCTGCGTGAGCGTGCACGGCGCCAACCGGCTGGGCACCAACTCGCTACTCGACCTCGTGGTGTTCGGCCGCGCCGCGGCGCACCGCGCCGCCGAGACGGTCAGGCCCGGCGCGTCCCAGGCGCCGCTGCCGCCCGGCGCCGGCGAAGCGTCGCTGGCCCGGCTGGACCGCACCCGGCACGCTTCCGGCGCCACGCCCACGGCCGAGTTGCGTGTGCGGCTGCAGCGCACCATGCAGAACCACGCGGCGGTGTTCCGCACCTCCGAGAGTCTGCGCGAGGGCGTGGACAAGATGCGCGACATCTGGTCGGGCTTGTCGGACCTGCGGGTGTCGGACCGCTCGCTGGTGTGGAACAGCGACCTCGCCGAGGCGCTGGAGCTGGACAACCTGATGGGCAACGCGATGACCACGATGGTCAGCGCCGACGCCCGCCACGAGAGCCGCGGCGCCCACGCGCACGAGGACTACCCCGACCGCGACGACCGCGAGTGGATGAAGCACACGCTGTCCTGGTGCGACGACCAGGGCCGCGTGCGGCTGGACTACCGCGACGTGAAGATGCGCACCCTGACCAACGAGGTGCAGGTCTTCCCGCCCAAGGCACGCGTGTACTAGGGCCGCGCTGCGCGCCCGCCGAACCGAGAAGCACCCATGGCCACCTTCCAGTTGCCCAAGAACAGCCGCACCATAGTCGGCAAGACCTACCCCGCCGAGCCGGACGCCAAGGACGTGCGCGCCTTCAAGGTCTATCGCTGGGACCCCGACACCGGCGAGAACCCGCGCTACGACACCTACGAGCTCGACCTCGACAAGTGCGGGCCGATGGTCCTGGACGCGCTGATTCAGATCAAGAACGAGACCGACAGCACGCTCACCTTCCGGCGCTCCTGCCGCGAGGGCATCTGCGGCTCGTGCTCGATGAACATCGACGGACTGAACACGCTCGCCTGCCTCAAGCCGATCGAGGACATCAAGGGCGACGTGCGGATCAACCCGCTGCCGCACATGCCCGTCATGAAGGACCTGGTGCCGGACCTGAGCCAGCTCTACGCCCAGTACCGCTCGGTCGAGCCGTGGCTGAAGTCCGACACGCCGCCGCCCCCCGATGCCGAGCGCCGGCAGTCCAAGGAGGAGCGCGCCAAGCTGGACGGGATGTGGGAATGCATCCTGTGCTTCTGCTGCTCCACCGCCTGCCCGTCCTATTGGTGGAACGGCGACCGCTTCCTCGGCCCGGCGGTGCTGCTCCAGGCTTATCGCTGGATCGCGGATTCGCGGGACGAACGGACCGGCGAGCGGCTGGACAACCTCCAGGACCCGTTCCGACTGTACCGCTGCCACACCATCATGAACTGCGCCCGCACCTGCCCCAAGGGGCTGAACCCGGCGGAGGCGATCGGCCAGATCAAGCTCGCCATGGTGGACCGCGAGGGCTGATCCCGCCCGGGCGGCGGGCGCGGCCGCCCGCATCCCGGCGCCCCGCGCGCCGTTCCTCCCGCGGCGGGAACTCTTCCCGCGGAGGAGACGACGATGGCGGACACCACCCTGATCCGCGAGCACATGCTGGTGCTGGGGTCCGACGGCGGCAGCGTCGGCACGGTGGACGCGCTCGACGGGGGCCGCCTCAGGCTGACCCGGGACGGCGGGCCGGAAGGGCACCACCACCTGCCGCTGGCGCAGGTGGACCGCGTAGACGAGGACGCGGTGCACCTCCAGCTCACCGCCGCCGAGGCGCGCGCGGCGATGCGCGACGACACCGCCCGGGACGAGCGCGGGGAAGCCTGACGGCGCCGCGTCAGGGGGCCGTCAACCCGGCGCCCGGCATGCTCGGCCCGCGCCGGCGAAAGGGAGTGCGTTCGCCGTGATCTCCGCGTCCTTCCCGCCGGCCGCGTCGCCGGGCGCGTCGCGTCCCGGCCCCCGGCGGCGGCCCTGACGGAGATCCCCGCGCCCGCCGACCGCCTCGCCGGCGCCCGGCAGGCCGTCGGGACCCTGGACGCCATGCTGCCGCTGAGCCGGGCCGCCCGCGCGGAAGCCGACCGCGCCCCGCCCGGGCAGCGCCGCGACGCGGCGAAGGATTTCTTCATTAACCTGCTCGACGCCGACGCGGACGGGGTCGTGATCCGGGGCGAGTTCGTGGGGGTGGCCGAGGAACTGTTCGGCCGCGATACGGCCGGGGCGCTGTCCGAGCGGACGGACCGCGACAGCGCGCTGTGCGGCGACGAGATGAAGCGCGACCTGGAGCGCGGCGACGGCGTCGTGGGGAGGAGCGAGCTTCGGATGGGCACGCTCGGCCGGGCGAAGAACGTCCGCGCGTCGCGCTTCCTCAATTTTGTGGACCGTACCGGCGATGGCCGGGTGGCGCCGCGCGAGATGCGCTGGCTGTTCGGCCCGATGCGCGAGGACGGCAGCAGGACCTCGCCGTTCCTGCTGGGCCGCGCGAAGCTGAACCTGCTCGCCTGAGCCTGACGGGCGGACCGGGCGCGCGTCGCGGGCGGTGGTCGCGCGGTGGCGCGGTAACGGCGACGCGAGCGCGGTTGCCGCACCGCGCCGGCCGGGCTATCCCCCGGCCGGTGATGGACGGACCTTCCCCCGTTCCCGCCGCCAGGAACGCGGCAGGCCCGCTGTTCGCGTATCGCGCCAGGATCGCGGGGGGCAAGCTGCGCCCCGACCCCGCGCAGGCACTGGCGGCCGAGAAGCTGCAGGACCTGTGGCGCCGCACCCGCGGCTACGACCCGCACCACGCGCCGTCCAACGTCGGCGCCCCGGAGGAGGGCGGCTTCCTGTCGCGCTTCTTCCGGCACAAGCCGGTGGACGAGGCGCCGGGCGACGTCCCCGGGGGCCTCTACCTCGTGGGCGAGGTGGGGCAGGGCAAGTCCATGCTGATGGACCTGTTCTTCGACACCGCCGACGTGCCGCGCAAGCGCCGGCTCCACTTCCACGAGTTCATGCGCGACGCCCACGCCCGCGTCCACGCGTGGCGGCGGACCCATCCCGTCGGCGCCGACCCGATTCCGCTGCTGGCGAACGCCCTGGCCGACGAGGCGGCGCTGCTGTGCTTCGACGAGTTCCAGGTGCACGACGTGACGGACGCCATGATCCTGGGCCGGGTGTTCGAGGCGCTGTTCGCGCGCGGCACGGTGGTGGTGGCGACCTCCAACACCGCGCCCGACGACCTGTTCCGCGGCCAGCCCGGCCACGACGCCTTCCTGCCCTTCATCGCCCTGATCAAGCGGCGGCTGGACGTGCTGCACCTGCACGGCCAGGGCGACTACCGGCGCGAGCGCGTGCGCGGCATGCCGACCTGGCACTGCCCCGACGACGGCCGCGCGCGGCGGGCGCTGGACGCCGCCTTCCGCGAGCTGGCCGGCGTGCCGCGCGGCGAGCCGGCGATGCTGGCCGTGCTCGGCCACCGCGTGAGCATCCCGCAGGTGTCGGGGTGCGTCGCGCGGGCGGACTTCGAGGCGCTGTGCGGCAGGCCGCTGGGACCGGCCGACTACCTGGCGCTGGCCACCCACTACCGGACCCTGGTGCTGGAAGGGGTGCCGCGCCTGGGACCCGAGAACTTCGACCGCGCCCACCGCTTCATCACGCTGGTGGACGCGCTCTACGAGCACCGCTGCAAGCTGGTGGCCTCCGCCGCCGCGCAGCCCGACGCGCTCTATGAGGGGGGAGGGGGCGCGCACATGTTCCAGCGCACCGCCTCGCGCCTCGCCGAGATGCAGAGCCAGGAATACCTGGCGCTGCCGCACCTGACCTGAGACGCATGAGGGGGGGAAAAGACATGCGCCGTATCATCGTGGTGATCATCGCGGGCCTCGGGCTCGCGGCGTTCGGTGTGGGGGACGCCGGGGCCGCGCGCCGTGAGGGGGCGCAGCAGAGCAGAGCCGCCAAGGCGCCCGCTTCGCCGGTTCGCGCCGCGGCGCGCACACCTGGGGGCGGCGGGCCCGCGGCCGTGTCCCGCGGCGCGGGCGGCCGGGCCACGGCGCAGGCGCGA
>CAXTEL010000023.1:0-44301 GCA_964243365.1 uncultured Roseomonas sp.
CGCCGGAGCCGGCGCGCCAGCCACCCCCGCCGCCGAGCCCGGCGCCGCCGCGACCCGACCCGACGCCGCCGCGACCAACCCAGGCACCGCCGCCGCCGCGCCCGAGCCCCGACGCCGGCACCGGCCGCACGCCACCAGTACAGCGCCCGGCCGAACGGTCCGACAGCGTGCAGAACACCCTCGACCGCCTGCGCGCCCAGCAGCGGCCGCAGACGGAAGCACCGCGCGCGCGGCCGAATCCCGAGGCCGGCGCGCCTTCGCAGGGCGGCGGCGCCCCCGCCGGCACCGCGGCGCTGTCGTCGGGCGAGCGAGCGGCGCTGGCCGACGGCATCAGCGAATGCTGGAACGTCGACGCCGGGGCGCCCGGGCTGAGCAACATCACGGTGACGCTGCGAGTCGAGGTGGACGGCGGCGGCACCGTGCGCCGCGTTTCCCCCGGCAGCGGCGGCGTGCCCACCGATCCGCGGGCGAGGGCGGTCTACGAGACCGCGCGTCGGGCGCTGCTCGACGCCCGCTGCGCCACGCTGCCCCTGGCCCGCGATCGGCTGGCGGTGCTGCGGGAGACCGAGTTCCGCTTCAACCCGCGCGACCTCGGGCTGCGATGATTCGTGACGCGGCCGGGGCTTGATTCGCGGCCGCGTTCGGGGATGTTGCCGCCCTCGCACGACCACCGCAGGAATGGGGAAACGACGCGCATGACGAGCCGTCACGCGAGCGACCTGACGCGCCGCGCCGCGCTGCTCGGGGCTGCCGCCGCCGCCGCCGCGGCGCCGGGCCTGCTACGGCCCGCGCCGGCCGGCGCCCAGGGGGCCGGCGCGGCGCCCGGCGGGCGATCCTCGGTGGTGGACGTCACGCGCGCCCGTACCGACCCGATCCCGGTGGCGGTGCCGGCCCTGGCGGGCGGGCTGCAGGGCGCCGACATCGCCCGCGTCGTCCAGAATAACCTGCGCAACTCCGGCCTGTTCCGCCCCGTGGACAACGCCGCCTTCATCCAGAGCGCGGAAGCGGCCGCCGCCACGCCGCGCTTCGCGGACTGGCGGGTGATCGGCGCTAACGCGCTGGTGACCGGCCGCGTGGCCGACCAGGGTGGCCAGCTTCGCGTCGAGTTCCGGTTGTGGGACATCCTGCCGGAGCAGCAGATCCAGGGCACCGCTTTTACCGCGCCCGCCGCGCAATGGCGCCGCATCGCCCACTTGATCTCGGACGTGATCTACGAGCGGCTGCTGGGCGAGAAGGGCTACTTCGACACCCGCATCGTCTACATCGGCGAGACCGGGCCGCGCGACCGGCGCAACCGCCGCCTCGCCATCATGGACCAGGACGGCGAGAACAACCGCTTTCTCACCGACGGCTCGGCGCAGGCGCTCACCCCGCGCTGGCACCCCGACGCGCGCCAGATCGCCTTCATGTCCTACACCAACAACCAGCCCCGTGTGTTCCTGTTCAATCTTGACACCGGGCGGCAGGAGGCGCTGGGTTCTTTCCCCGGCATGACGTTGAGCCCGCGCTTCTCGCCCGACGGCCGCTCGGTGGTGCTCAGCTACGCCCGCGGCGGCGACGCCAACATCTACGCCGTCGACCTCGGCTCCCGGCGCGAGCGGCAGCTCACCTCCGGCGGCGGACTCGATGTGTCGCCGTGCTACAGCCCGGACGGCGCGCAGATCGTGTTCAACTCCGACCGCGGCGGTGACCAGCAGCTCTACGTCATGGATGCCGGCGGTGGGGGCGCGCGGCGCATCTCCTTCGGCCGCGGCCGCTACGCCACCCCCGTCTGGTCGCCGCGCGGCGACCTGATCGCCTTCACGCGCATCGCGGGCGGGCAGTTCGCCATCGGCGTGATGCGCCCCGACGGCCAGGGTGAGCGCATCCTGAGCGAGGGCTGGGGCATGGAGGGGCCGACCTTCGCGCCCAACGGCCGCGTGCTGGCCTTCTACCGGGAAAGCCCGGCGCACGACCGTCGCGGTGGCGGCTACGGCGCCCGATTGTCGATGATAGACATCGCCGGCTTCAACGAGCGGCAGATCATCACGCCCACGGACGCGACCGATCCCGCTTGGTCGCCACTGCTGTCATGAGGTCCGGGCCGGCGCGCTTGACCGCGGGCGCGCACGGCCTGTAACCGCAACGCACGCGTATTGATCACGCCGGCCGCACGCGGCGCGCGAAGCAAGGAGACCGACTCAACATGCAGTCCAAGATCATGGGGGCGCTCGCCGCCCTCTCGCTGCTGGGCGCCTGTTCCAGCGACGCCGACCAGGCGGGCGCCGCCACTGGCGCCGGCGCCTCGGGCGGCCTGGGCGCGGGCGGGGCCGGCTCGGTGCGTCCGGGCAGCCAGGAGGACTTGGTGGCCAACGTCGGCGACCGCGTGTTCTTCGGCACCGACCAGAGCTCGGTGGACGGCCAGGGACGCGACGTGCTGTCCCGCCAGGCCGCCTGGCTGTCCCGCTACCCGCAGGTGACGGTGCTGATGGAGGGCCACGCCGACGAGCGCGGCACGCGCGAATACAACCTCGCCCTCGGCCAGCGCCGCGCCAGCTCGGCGCGCGACGTGCTCGTGGCCTCCGGCGTGGCAGGCAGCCGCATACAGACGGTGTCCTACGGCAAGGACCGCCCGGCCGCGCTCGGCTCGGACGAGGAATCCTACACGCAGAACCGGCGCGCTGTGACGGCGGTGCGCTGAGGAAGATGCGCGACGCCGCGCTCGCCCGGCGCTCCTTGGCCCGGCTCCTGGTGCTCCTGGCCACCCTCGCCCCCGTTGCGGTCGCGCTTCCCGCGCGGGCGCAGGTCGAGAGCCGGGAAGGCATCGCGCTGCAGAACCAGATCCTGCAGCTCCGCCAGGAGCTGGACCAGGCGAGGCGCGGCGGTTTCGCGTCCGCGCCGGCGCTTGCGCCTCCCGCCCGGGCCGGCGGGGGCGGCGAGCTGGTGGGGGCGCTGCTCGACCGCGTGAGCGCTCTGGAGGACGAGATCCGACGGCTGCGCGGGCAGGCCGAGCAGAACGACTACCGCATCCGCCAGCTGCAGGGCACGGTGGAGAAGCTCCAAGGCGACCTGGACTACCGCATGCAGCAGATCGAGGGCCGGGGCGGCGGCGGTGGGCCGGCCCCGCAGCGGCAAGGTGTGGTGCTTCCCGCGCCCGCGGCACCCGCCGGCCCGGCACCGGCGAGCGGCCCGCGTCCACCCGAGCGCGCCCTGGCCGATGGGCAGGCGGCGATCGCCCGGCGCGACTACGCGAGCGCCGAGGCCGCCGCGCGCGAGGTGCTCGCCGCCCGCAACACCACGCGGGGGCAGGACGCGCAGATACTCCTCGGCGACGCGCTGGCGGGGAAGCGCGACTTCCAGAACGCCGCCCTGGCCTACGACGACGCCTACCGCCGCAACCGGCAGTCCGCCCGCGCTCCGGAAGCGATGCTGGGACTGGCCGCGGCCTTCCAGGGCTTCAACGCCCGGCGCGAATCCTGCCAGACGCTGGATGAGCTGCGCGCGGGGTTCCCGCGCCTGAGCCCGACGCTGGCCGAGCGGGTCCAGCAGGCGCGCCGGAACGCCGGCTGCCGCTGAGTCCCTCCGGGTCGGGGGAACCCGTCGGGGCGGACGAGTTCGCGGCCCTGATGGAGCCGCTCGGGCCCTTCGGCCCTTCGCCGGCGCTGGCGGCCGGGGTTTCGGGTGGCCCGCACAGC
Source organism: uncultured Roseomonas sp. (assembly GCA_964243365.1). Classification (GTDB taxonomy): domain Bacteria; phylum Pseudomonadota; class Alphaproteobacteria; order Acetobacterales; family Acetobacteraceae; genus Roseomonas. The sequence continues at coordinate 3,675 of CAXTEL010000023.1, forward strand.
CTCGCCCTCGCGTTCCTGGCCCGCGACTGGACGCGCGCGCGCGGCGGCTCGCTGCTGGCCCTGGTGGCCGACCACGGCTTGCGCGACGGCAGCGGCGCCGAAGCCGCCGGGGTGGCAACGACCCTGGTCGAGCGAGGTATCGCGGTGCGCCTGCTGCCGCTGGCGCTGGCGCCCGGGCCGGCCCTCCAGGAGCGCGCCCGCGACGCGCGTCTCGACGCCCTGCTGCGCGCCGCCGGCGGCGCCGGCACCCCCTGGCTGCTGCTGGGCCAGCACCGCGCCGACCAAGCCGAGACCATGCTGTTCCGCCTGCTGCGCGGCTCGGGCGAGGCGGGTCTGGCCGGCATGGCGCCGGCGCGCGCTGCCGCCGACGCGCTGGTGCTGCGGCCGCTCCTGTCGCTGCCACCGTTCCGGCTGGAGGCGACCCTCGCGGCGGCCGGCCTGGATCCCGTGCGCGACCCGTCCAACGTCGACTCGCGCTTCGCCCGGGCGCGGCTGCGCGCGGCGCTGGCCGATCCCGGGGGCGACGGCCCCGGCGTCGCGGCCTTGGACGCAGCGGCGAACGCCTTCAGCCGGAGGCGCGCGGCGCTCGCGACGGCGGTGGCGGCGCGGCTGGCCGAAGCAGCGGTGTTCCAGCCCGAGGGTTGGGCGATCCTCGATGCCGCCGCCCTGGGCACGGACGCGGTGGCCCGCGAGGTTCTGGCGCGGCTCGTGCGCGCGGTGTCGGGCGGGGCGCACCCGCCGCCCCGGGCCGGGGTGGAGGCCCTGCTGACGCGCCGTGGCGGCACGCTGGCGGGGGCGCTGTGGCGCGGGCGCGTGCTGTGCCGGGAACCGGCCGCCATCGCGCCGCCCGCGCCCGCCGTCCCGGGCGCCCGCTGGGACGGGCGCTGGCGCGTGTCGGCCGCGAGCCCCGGCGCGGCGGTGGGCGCGCTGGGGGAAGACGCGGACCGGTTGCCGCGCGGCACGCTTCCGGGGGCCGTGGCCCGGGGCCTGCCGGCTCTGCGTCGGGGTGGCGCGCTGCTGGACTGGGCGGGACCGGGCGGGGGCGCGGCGCTGCGCTTCTCGCCCGCCGGAGGGGCGCCGGCCTGACCCCACGCGACTGTCACATTGCGAAACCGACAGCTCGTGGTTCCAGAAACGCTTGCGGCCCCCTATCTTGCATGGCAGCCGGGGCGCTCCGGCACAGGACGGAACCCCCTCGTGAACAATTTCGGCCGCAACCTCGCGCTCTGGGTCATCGTGGCGCTGCTGCTGGTGGCGCTGTTCAACCTTTTCCAGCCATCCACGAGCAGTCAGACGAGAGGGCAGCAAGTCGCCTACTCGGACTTCCTCAACGAGGTCGGCGCGGGCCACGTCCGCGACGTGCGGATACAGGGACGCGTCGTTTCCGGCCAGCTTTCTGACGGACGGAGCTTCAGCACCTACACCCCCGAGGACCCCAACCTGATCTCGCGCCTGACCGAGAAGGGCGTGCGGGTCGAGGCGCGGCCGGAGGAGAGCGACGTCAACCCGCTCTTCCACTACCTGCTGAGCTGGTTCCCCATGCTGCTGCTGATCGGCGTGTGGGTATTCTTCATGCGCCAGATGCAGGGCGGCGGCGGCCGGGCTATGGGCTTCGGCAAGTCCAAGGCCAAGTTGCTGACCGAGAAGTCCGGCCGCGTCACCTTCGAGGACGTCGCCGGAATCGAGGAGGCCAAGGCCGAACTGGAGGAGATTGTCGAGTTCCTCCGCGACCCGCAGAAGTACCAGCGCCTCGGCGGCAAGATCCCCAAGGGCGTGCTCCTGGTGGGCCCGCCCGGCACTGGCAAGACGTTGCTGGCCCGCTCGGTCGCGGGTGAGGCCAACGTGCCGTTCTTCACCATCTCGGGCTCCGACTTCGTGGAAATGTTCGTCGGCGTCGGTGCGAGCCGCGTGCGCGACATGTTCGAGCAGGGCAAGAAGAGCGCTCCCTGCATCATCTTCATCGACGAGATCGACGCTGTGGGTCGCCACCGCGGCGCCGGCCTGGGCGGCGGCAACGACGAGCGCGAGCAGACGCTGAACCAGATGCTCGTGGAGATGGACGGCTTCGAGAGCAACGAGGGCGTCATCCTAATCGCCGCTACCAACCGGCCCGACGTGCTCGATCCCGCGCTGCTGCGCCCCGGCCGCTTCGACCGTCAGGTCGTGGTGCCCAACCCGGACGTGAACGGCCGCGAAAAGATTCTGCGCGTGCACATGCGCAAGGTTCCGCTGGCTTCCGACGTGGAGCCCAAGACCATCGCTCGCGGCACGCCGGGCTTCTCGGGTGCTGACCTCGCCAACCTAGTGAACGAGGCCGCGCTACTGGCCGCGCGCACGGGACGGCGAACGGTGGGCATGTTCGAGTTCGAGTCGGCCAAGGACAAGGTGCTGATGGGCACCGAGCGCCGCTCGCTGGTGATGAGCGAGGCCGAGAAGCGCATGACGGCCTACCACGAGGCCGGGCACGCCTTGGTGGCCATGCACGAGGAGGAGTGCGATCCCGTGCACAAGGCCACCATCATCCCGCGCGGCCGGGCGCTGGGGCTGGTGATGTCGCTGCCTGAGGGCGACCGCTATTCCAAGCACAAGTCCAAGCTGAAGGCCGAGCTGGCCATGGCAATGGGCGGGCGTGTCGCAGAGGAGGTGATCTTCGGCGCCGACAAGGTGTCGAATGGCGCCTCGGGCGATATCAAGATGGCCACCGATCAGGCGCGCCGGATGGTCACGGAGTGGGGCATGTCGGACAAGCTCGGCATGATCGCCTACGGCTCCAACGACCAGGAAGTGTTCCTGGGACACTCGGTCACGCAGTCGAAGAATCTGAGCGAAGAGACCGCCAAGGCGATCGACGCCGAAATCCGCTCCATCATTGACGGCGCCTATGCCCGCGCCACGCAGTTGCTGACCGACAACGTCGAGGGGCTGCACCTGCTGGCCAAGGGTCTGCTGGAGCACGAGACCCTGTCGGGCGACGAGATCCGGCAGGTGCTGCGTGGCGAGCCGATCGTGCGGGTCCGTCCCGACGAGCCGGTGAACCAGGGACGCGGCTCGGTGCCGACCTCGGGCCGCGCCAACCCCCGTCCCAGCGGCGGCGGGCTGAACCCGAACCCGGCGCCGTCCGGGGCCTGATCCGGCCCCGCCCGGTTCGGCGTTCGAGCGGAGGCCTCCGGGCTCCCGTTCGCGTTCCGGGAACCCGGGTTGGACGATCGCCGCGATGACGGAGCGCTGGATGGAGCCGTTGGCCTTGCTGCGCGGTCGCGCCGCCTTCGCCGCGGTAGCGGCGGGGCTGGCGCTGCCGCTGCGGGGGGGCGGGTCGGCCTTTCCCCTCGTCCGGCTCGTGGAGGACGGCGCCACGTGGGGCATCCTGCCGCCGGGCGCCGTGCCGGAAGCGTGGTCGGACGCGCTCGAGGCGCTGACTCGGCCGCTGCCGCCTTTCGCCGGGATCGCGACGGCGACGCCCGGCCTACCCCTCATCATGGGCATCCTGAACGTCACGCCGGACAGCTTTTCCGACGGCGGTCGCCACCTCGACGCCCGCGCCGCCATCGCCGCCGGCCACGCCATGCTGGAAGCAGGCGCCGACATCCTCGACGTCGGCGGCGAGAGCACCCGGCCCGGCGCGCCGCCGGTGGACTCGGAGGCCGAAACGGCCCGCATCCTTCCGGTGCTGCGCGAGTTGGCCAAGGCGGCGCCGGTCAGCGTGGACACCCGCCACGCGTCCACGATGCGCGCGGCGCTGGACGCGGGGGCCGAGATCGTCAACGACGTCACCGCGCTCCGCCACGATCCCGACGCGCTGCCGCTGGTCGCTGCCGCCGGGTGCCACGTCGTGCTGATGCATATGCCAGGCACTGATCCGCGCGCCATGCAGGAATTGGCGCAGTACGAGGACGTTGCATTGGAGGTGGCGCGCCACCTCGCCGGGCGCTTGGCGGCATGCGAGACGGCGGGCATCCCGCGTGGCCGGATCGCGCTCGATCCGGGAATAGGCTTCGGCAAGACCCTGGCGCACAACCTGGAACTGCTGGACCGCCTGCCTCTCCTGCTCGGGCTGGGCTGTCCGATGTTGGTGGGTGCTTCGCGCAAACGCTTCGTGGGCACGCTGGCCGGCGTCGAGGCGCCCGCGGCGCGCACGGCCGGCAGCGTCGGCGCGGCGCTGGCCGCAACGAGCCGAGGCGCGGCCATCCTGCGCGTGCACGACGTGGTGGAAACGGTGCAGGCCCTGCGGGTTTGGGCGGCGGCGACGTCGGGCGCGGCGGTCGGCTGAGCCGTAGCCGGTCTCCGCTGGTCAGGTTTGGGACCAGGGGGACTCCACCCCTTCGGATACCCTATCAGGAAACCGAGTTTCCTGGATCTTTCATCCGTAAAGGAGATGGCCCGGCGTACAGGGAGGTGCTCTCGACGGCGTAGCTGTGTCGACGGCACCTCCTGTACGCCGGGGCAAACCGACGGCGGGAGTCGCCCCCCTGGATCCCCGGCGGGCCCCGGCGGCAGGACCCCTGGCCCCACGCCCGACCGCGGACCTGCCGTCCCGCATTGGCACTCCGCCATCATGGACCAGACGCGGCGAGGGACTTAGGGTCGTTCCCATGAGCGAGACTCCCCGACGACTCTTCGGCACCGACGGCGTGCGCGGCGTGGCCAACAGCCCGCCGATGGATGCCGGCACGGCGCTGCGGCTGGGTCAGGCCGCGGGGCGATACTTCAACCGCGGCGCGCACCGGCACCGGGTGGTGATCGGCAAGGACACTCGCCTGTCCGGCTACATGCTCGAGCCCGCGCTGGTGGCGGGCTTCGTGGGCGCGGGCATGGACGTGGTGCTGGTGGGGCCGCTGCCGACGCCGGCCATCGCCATGCTGACGCGCTCGCTGCGCGCCGACCTCGGCGTGATGATCTCGGCCTCGCACAACCCCTACGAGGACAACGGCATCAAGCTGTTCGGCCCCGACGGACTCAAGCTGTCCAACGCGCAGGAAGGCGAGATCGAGGCGCTGATGGATGGCGACCTTTCCGCCGGCCTGGTGGCGGCGTCTCGGCTCGGGCGGGCCAGCCGGCTGGACGACGCGGCCGGGCGCTACATCGAGGCCGCCAAGGCGAGCTTCCCCAAGGGGCTAAGCCTGGGCGGCTTGCGCATCGTCGTGGACTGCGCCCACGGCGCGGCCTACCGCGTGGCGCCCACCGTGTTATGGGAACTGGGCGCCGAGGTGGTGCCGGTGGGCGTGGCGCCGGACGGCACCAACATCAACGCCGGCTGCGGGTCCACCGCGCCCGCGCGCATGGCCGAGATGGTGCGCGAGCGCCGCGCCGACCTCGGCATCGCGCTGGACGGCGACGCCGACCGGGTAGTGCTGTGCGACGAGAGCGGCCGGGTGGTGGACGGCGACCAGATCCTGGCCTTGGTGGGCGAAACCTGGGCGGCATCGGGCCGGCTGCGCGGCGGCGCGGTGGTGGCCACTGTCATGTCCAACCTCGGGCTGGAGCGCCGGCTCGGCAGCCTCGGCATCGGGCTGCACCGGACTAGGGTGGGCGACCGCTACGTCGGCGAGCGGATGCGCGAGGCGGGCTGCAACCTGGGCGGCGAGCAGTCGGGGCACCTGGTGCTCTCGGATTACGGCACCACCGGCGACGGGCTGGTGGCGGCGCTGCAGGTGCTGGCGGCGCTGGTGGAGGAGGGGCGGCCGGCGAGCCGTATCTGCCGTCGCTTCGAGCCGCTGCCGCAGAAGCTGGTCAACGTCCGCTATCCCGCGGGCGCCGCGCCGCTCGACGATCCCGCCGTGCGCGCCGCCATCGCCGAGCAGGAGCGGGCGATGAGCGGGCGCGGCCGCGTCCTGATCCGTACCTCCGGCACCGAGCCGGTGATCCGCGTGATGGCCGAGCACGAGGAGGAGGACGCGGTGCTGGCGGCCGTCGGTACCCTGGTCGACGCGATCCGCGACGCATCCCTCCGGGGCGCGTCCGCGGGTCACTACGCCCTGTCGGAGGCCGCCGAATGAGGGGTCGCGTGCTCGTCGTGGCCGGGTCGGACTCCGGCGGCGGCGCGGGCATCCAAGCCGACGTCAAGGCGATTACGGCGCTGGGCGCCTACGCCGCCACGGCGATCACCGCACTGACCGCACAGGACACGCTGGGCGTGCACGGCATTCATTCGGTGCCCACAGACTTCATCGCGCTGCAGATACGGCTCTCGCTCGACGACATCGGCGTCGACGCGATCAAGACCGGCATGCTGGGCGACGCCGCCACCATCGAAGCGGTGTGCGACGCCCTCGCTCGGGGAGCACGCGGCGTGCCGCTGGTGGCCGACCCCGTCATGGTGGCCAAGGGCGGCGCCCGGCTGCTGGCCGCGGACGCGGTGGAGGCGCTCAAGCGCCGGCTGCTGCCACTGGCCGCGATCCTCACCCCCAACCTGCCGGAAGCCGAGGTGCTGTGCGGCTGCGCCATACGCGACGCCGACGAGATGGAGGAGGCAGCACGGCTGATGCTGACCCTGGGCGTGCCGGCGGTGCTGCTCAAGGGCGGCCATCTGCCCGGCGACACCATCACCGACGTGCTGGCCACTGAGGACGGCGTGGAGCGTTTCACCGATCCGCGCATCGACACCCGGCACACCCACGGCACCGGCTGCACCACCGCCTCGGCCGTGGCGGCGGGGCTGGCGCGGGGCATGGGGCTGCGCGACGCGGTGGCGCGGGCGCGGCGCTACGTTCGGGCGGCGATCGGGGCCGCGCCCGGCTACGGCCGCGGCCACGGCCCGCTGGACCACGGGGTGACCGTGAACCCGGGCTGGCTGGACGCTCCGGAGTGAGGCCGAGCGACTTCGCCGAGAGATTCCTCAGGAGGGTGTGACCCGGCGGTGGTAATGCCCGGCGCCGGCCCGGACGACGCACCGTGAGCCGGGCGCCGCGAGCTGGAATGGTCGTGGCCTACGCTCGCCCGACGCCGGGCCCGTCGAGCGTCCCGCCCGTTTCCAGCGTCCGCTCGACGTAGGTTGCCTGGACCACGGCCACCAGCATCGCCGCGAGTGGCGCGGCCAGCGCGATGCCCAGCAGCCCGGCGACGAGCCCCATCCCCGTTTGTGCCATCAGCAGCAGGGCCGGCGCCAAGTCGGCCGTCTGTTTCTGCACCAGTGGGGTGACCACGTTGCCCTCCAGCATCTGAGCCGTGACGTAGACCGCCATCGCCCAGGGCAGCAGCGAAGGGTCGTGGCCGAGCACCACCAGCGCCGCCGGGATCGCCGCCAGCACCGGGCCGACGTAGGGGATGAAGCCGAGCAGCGCGGTGATGGCGGCCAGCAGTGGCGCCAGCGGCACGCCGAGCAGCCACAGGCCGGCGAAGGTGATGAGGCCGTCGAACACCATGGAGATCAGTGCGCCCTTCAGCCAGCCGCGCAGCACGCCGCCGGCGGTGTCCAGCGCGTGCATCCCGGCCGGCCGCAGCGCCGGCGCCAGCAGCGCCGCGAAGCCGCGCCTGTACGTCGAGGGCGCCGAGGCGAGATAAAGACCGAGCAGCAATATGAGCACGACGTCGCCCAGTGCGCCCAGCGCGCCGCCGAGCCCGACGGCGGCGTAGGAGGCGGCGTCGCCGATCGAGGAGGCGACCCTGCCGGGATCGAGCTGCCCTAACAGCGACTGCGCCCAGGGATAGTCGGACAGTCGCTGGCGCAGCCCGTCGAGCGTGGCGGGTAGCTGGTCCGCGAAGGCGCGGGCCTGCTCGGTGAGCGGCCCCGCCGCGGCCCAGCCCCCCAAGCCCAGCAGCACGGCCAGCAGCGCCGCCACCAGCAGCACTGCCCAGCCGCCGCCCAGCGGCGTGTGCGTTGCGACCGGGGCCGCGAGCGAGCGCAGGCCGACGCCCACCAGCGCCCCCGCGAAGCCGATCAGCAGCGCGTGCGGCACCAGCCAGCACGAGAGCGCGAAGATGGCGAACAGCACGGCGAGCGACAGGTTGGCGCGACTCATGGCGGCGGCATGCCCGTGGCGGGCGCCGAGCACAATCCCGCCGGCGGCGCGTGGCCGGGTGTCCGCCGCGGGCCGGCGCGGGATGGCGTCGGGAGCAGCCAGTCTCCGGAGCGGGTTCGCCCCGACCGCGTCCGGGAACGGAACGGTTCTAGCCGTTGTTTGAACGGCGGCCCCGCTTCTTCGCCCGTGCGCGGTTCGCGGCGATCCGCTCTAAGGACAGGCTGCCGCCGCGGCCGCCGCCCGCGACGCCGGCATCGATCGCAGGAGTGCTCGTCCATTGACCGCCGTCGCGAAGCCGACCGTCCGCCCGGAAAACCCCTGCTTCTCCTCGGGTCCCTGCGCCAAGCGCCCGGGCTGGTCGCTCGGCGCGCTGTCCGGCGCCCTGCTGGGCCGCTCTCACCGCGCCGAAGCGCCGCGCACGCAGCTGGCCGAGGTCATCGCCCGCTCCCGCACCATCCTGGGCATGCCGGAAGAATGGCGCCTGGGCATCGTGCCGGCGTCCGACACCGGCGCGGTGGAGATGGCGCTGTGGTCGCTGCTCGGCCCGCGCGGCGTGGACGTGCTGGCGTGGGAAACCTTCAGCGCCGAATGGGCGGCCGACGTCGTCGAGCAGCTGCGCCTCGCCGACTCGCGGGTGATCGCCGCCCCTTACGGCGCGCTACCCGACCTCGGCGCCGTGGATTGGGCGCGCGACGTGGTGTTCGTTTGGAATGGCACGACCTCGGGCGTCCGGTTGCCCCACGGCGAGTGGATCGCGCCCGACCGCGAGGGGCTGGCGATCTGCGACGCCACCTCGGCCGCCTTCGCGATGCCGCTGCCCTGGGACCGGCTCGATGTCGTGACCTGGAGCTGGCAGAAGGTGCTCGGTGGCGAGGCGGCGCACGGCATGCTGGCGCTGGGGCCACGCGTAGTGGAGCGGCTCGCGGCCTTCCGCACCGAACGTCCCCTGCCCAAGGTGTTCCGCTTCTCGCGCAACGGCGCGCCGATCGAGGGCATCTTCCGCGGCGACACGATCAACACGCCGTCCATGCTGTGCGTGGCCGACGCGCTGGACGGGCTGCGCTGGGCGGAGTCGGTGGGCGGGTTGCCGGGCCTGGTGGCGCGCTCGACGGCCAACCTCGCCGCCGTGTCCCGCTGGGTGGAGGGCAGCCGCTGGGCGGCGTTCCTGGCCGACGATCCGCGGACCCGCTCCTCCACGTCGATCTGTCTGCGGATCGCGGCACCCTGGTTCGAGCGATTGGAGCCGGCGACGCGGGCGAGCGCCGCCCGACATCTCGCGGCGCTGCTGGACGCGGAAGGCGCTGGCCACGACCTCGCCTCACACCGCGACGCGCCCCCCGGCCTGCGGATATGGGGCGGCGCCACGGTGGAGGCGTGCGACGTCGAGGCGCTGCTACCCTGGCTCGACTGGGGTTTCGACGACGTCGAGGCACGCTGGTGTCGGTGAACGCCTGGAGAGCGGTCGGCCTCGTCGGCCCATCGCGGCACCGATCACCAGGGCCGCCTGCCCGCAGGTCCCTTCTCGACGCTGGCCGGGGGTCAACCGTTCCTGCGCCCGCTCCGCCCGAAGTAGCCGTTCCCGGTCGGCCCGAATGCCTGGGCCGTGTAGTTCGCAGCCTCATCCACCAGCCTCAGCCGCGGCAGGTCGCCCAGCCGCGCCAGGGTGCCGGCGCCGCCCAGCGTGAAGCCCGGCACCGCCAGCGCCGCTACCGCCCCGGCCGTGTTGCCGGCACCCAGGTCCACCAGCGCGCGGTACAGCGCCGCTTCCGCCGTCGCCGGGGACACATTGGGCGAGATGCCGAGCGCCTCGCGCATCTGCGCCCGCGCCATCCGCAGCTGCGGTTGCAGGGTGCCCGGCACGTTGAACTGCCAACGCGGGTCGTTGTCGGCGGCGTCGGCCAGCTGCTCCACGCGGAAAGCTGCCGCCGCGCTCTCCTGCGGCTTGCCGTTCAGCCGCGCCGTCTGCCCGAACTCCCACGGCGCGCTCAGGGCGGCGCCCGTCAGCGGGTCGCCCGCGCCGCCGAGGTAGGGCTCATTCGGACCGGTGGCGCACGCGCCCAGCGCGAGCACGCCAGCCAGCGCGGCGACGAGGGCAACGGACCGCTTCGGGACATAATTCATGATCCAATCGGAACGGACGTGCCGGCTTGCAGTTGACCCCTACCGCTGTCACATGGCCGTGCGCCGCGGCGAGGCCGGTTGGGCGCGACGTCGAGGAAAGCCGTCCCATCATGTCCGCCGCCCGGGGTCCCAGCCCCGCCCTGCTGCCCGCCGGCCTGTCCGACGTGCTGCCGCCCGACGCGGCGCGCGAGGCGGCGCTGGTGGAGGCGATGATGGCGGTGTTCGCGAGCCACGGCTACGAGCGCGTCAAGCCGCCCCTGATCGAGTTCGAGGAAGGGTTGCTGGCCGGCTCCGGCGCGGCGGTGGCGGAGCAAACCTTCCGGCTGATGGACCCCGTGTCGCAGCGCATGATGGGGCTGCGCGCCGACACCACGCCGCAGGTGGCGCGGATAGCGGCCACGCGGCTGGCCGGCACCGTGCGCCCGCTGCGCCTGTCCTACGCCGGCCAAGTGCTGCGCGTTCGCGGCACCCAGCTCTCGCCCGAGCGGCAAATCCCGCAGGCGGGGGTGGAGCTGATCGGCCCCGGCGGTCCCGCCGCGGACGCCGAGGTGGCGCTGGTGGGCATCGAGGCGCTGGAGCGGATCGGCGTGCGTGGCTGCGGCCTGGACGTCACCCTGCCCAACTTGTCGCCGGCGCTGCTGGACGCGGCGGGCCTGGCCGGCGACGACCGGGCCGCGCTGGCCCGCGCCCTGGACCGCAAGGACGCCGCCGAGGTGTCGCGCTTGGCGGATGCGGCCGGCTCGCCGGCGCTGCTGCTGCCGGTGCTGATGGCCGCCGCCGGGCCGGCCGACCGGGCGCTGGCGGCCCTGGCCGGGGCGGACCTGCCGCCCGCCGCCCGCGGCATCGCCGACAACGCGGCGGCCGTCGTGGCGGCGATCCTGGCCCGCGCGCCGCGCCTGCGCGTCACGCTCGATCCGGTGGAGTTCCGCGGCCTGAGCTACCACACCGGCATCGCCTACACCGTGTTCGGGCCCGGCCGCACCGGCGAGCTCGGACGCGGCGGCCGCTACCGCTCCGGCGAGGAGCCCGCCACCGGGCTGACCCTGTACCCCGACGCCGTGCTGCGCGCCGCCCCGCGCGCGCCCGAGCCGCGCCGCGTGCTGGTGCCGGCGACGGAGGCGGGCGGCCCGGCTGCCGCGGCACTGCGGGCACGGGGGTTCGTCACCGTCGCGGCCCTGGACGGCGCCGCCGACCCGCTTCCCCTGCGCTGCACCCACCTCCTGCGGGAGGGCGTCCTGCACGAATGCGTGCCGGGCGAGGACGCCGCCGCGCCGCTCGACGGCCGCGGCGAACCACGGGCAGGCAGCGGGCAGGGCGGTCGGGAGAACGTCCGGGGAAGCGCCCGGGCCGGCGTCGAGGCCGCCGTGCCACGGCGCGACCGGGGCGACGTGACGACCGCCCCGCGGGGATGCGACGAGAGCATCGAGCCGCGCGGGGCCGCCGTGCCCGACGGCGCGCGCGGCGCGGCCGTGCTCAACGGAAGGGACTGAGCGTTCATGGCCAACGTCGCGGTGATCGGCGCCCAGTGGGGCGACGAGGGCAAGGGCAAGGTGGTGGACTGGCTCGCCAGCCGCGCCGACATCGTGGTGCGCTTCCAAGGCGGCCACAACGCCGGCCACACGCTGGTGGTGGGCAACGAGACCTACAAGCTGAGCCTGCTTCCCTCGGGCGTGGTGCGCGGCAAGCTCGGCATCATCGGCAACGGCGTGGTGCTGGACCCCGACGCGCTGCTGGAGGAGATCGCCCGCGTTTCCACCCAGGGGCTGGAGGTCGGGCCGCACAACCTGCGCATCGCCGAGAACGTGCCACTGATCCTCCCCGTCCACCCGGCGCTGGACAAGGCGCGCGAGGCGGCACGGGGTGCGAACAGGATCGGCACCACGGGCCGGGGCATCGGCCCGGCCTACGAGGACAAGGTGGCCCGCCGCGCCATCCGCCTGTGCGACCTGAACGAACCCGACACGTTGCGCGCCAAGCTCGACGAGCTGCTGTTGCACCACAACGCGCTGCTGCGCGGTCTGGGCGCGGCCGAGTTCGGCCGCGACGCGCTGCTCGCCGGCCTGCTGGCGCTCGCGCCGAAGCTGCTGCCCTTCGCCGAGCCGGTATGGGAGCGGCTGGACGCGGCCCGCGTCGAGAACAAGCGCGTGCTGTTCGAGGGCGCCCAGGCGGTGATGCTGGACGTGGACCACGGCACCTACCCCTTCGTCACCTCCTCCAACACGGTGGCCGGCAGCGCCGCGGCCGGCGCTGGGGTGGGCCCGCGCGCGGTGGGCCGGGTGCTGGGCATCGCCAAGGCCTACACCACCCGGGTCGGCGCCGGCCCGTTCCCGACCGAGCTGGACGACGCGGTGGGCCGGCGCCTGGGCGAGCGGGGCCGCGAGTTCGGCACCGTCACCGGCCGGCCGCGCCGCTGCGGCTGGTTCGACGCCACCATGGTGCGCCAGGCCGTCAAGGTAGGCGGCGTGGACGCGCTGGTGCTCACCAAGCTCGACGTGCTCGACGGGCTGCACGAGCTGAAGGTCTGCACCGGCTACCGGCTGGACGGGGAGGTGCTGCGCCGCCTGCCAGCCTCGGCCGCCGCTCAGGCGCGGGTGGAGCCGGTCTACGAGACCATGGAGGGCTGGCGCGACAGCACCGTGGGTGCCCGCTCCTGGGCCGACCTGCCGGCCACCGCGGTGAAGTACGTCCGCCGGATCGAGGAGCTGGTGGAGGCGCCGCTGGCGATGCTGTCCACCTCGCCCGAGCGCGACGACATCGTGCTGGTGAGCGATCCGTTCGCGGGTTGAGTCGGGCGCGGGCCGAGACGCGCGGCGGCCGAACCGGCCCGAAGGAACGAGACGATGTGGTTCCTCTACGCGTTCGCCGTCGTGGCGGGCGCGCTCAACTCCTTTCAGTCCGGCGCCAACGGCGCCCTGGCCAAGACCCTGGGACAGCCCTTCGTCGCGGCGCTGCTGATCGTCGCGATCAGCGCCAGCGGCCTGCTCGTCGCCGGCCTCGTCTCGGGGCACCTCGCTTGGCCGGAGCCGGGCAGGTGGGGCGGGGTGCCCCCGTGGGCCTGGGTCGGCGGCGTGCTGGGCGCGATCTTCCTGGCCTCCCAGTTCTTCGTGGCCCAGCAGGTCGGCGCCGGCTTCTACATCGGCCTTACCGTCACCGCGGCCGTGGTCGTCTCCCTCGGCTTGGACCATTACGGCCTGATGGGCTTCGAGGAGCACCCGGCCGGCCCGTGGCGGATCGTCGGCGCCGGCCCGATGGTGGCGGGCGTTGGCCTCGTCGCGCGTTCCTGACGCCGCGCCCTCGCCGCCCGCCCGCGGGACCGGCGGCGCCGAACGGAACGCGGCCACGGCGGAACGGATTCGGGCGTCCGGCAGCCCCGCCTACGACCCGCGCGTGCCGGACGCCGGGTGATTCCCGCGTTGCGCCGCGAAGCCTACGCCCGGTCATCCCGGCGCGGCGGCAGCGACCGGCCCCGCCGCACAGCTGCCTCGCCGAAGCGGGCGCGCAGCGACTCCATCGCCCGCCAGCGCGCGGCGCGGCGCGGCGCTTCCGGGTCGGCTAGGTCGCCGCGGTCGGCTTCCCCGGCGGCGGCCAGCGGCTGCGCCCCCACCCCGATCAGCCGGAACGCCGTGCCGTCGGCCTCGCGCCGCAGCAGCGGCAGGGCGGCGGCGAACAGCGTGTCGGGCAGTGCCGTCGGGTTCGGCAGCCGGACGTTGCGGGTGCGCTGCGCGAAGCGGGCGGTCTTGAGCTTCAGCACCACCCCCGACGCGGCCAACCCCTTCTCGGCCAGCCGGCGGGACAGCTTCTCGCAGGCTTGCCACAGCGGCACCTCCAACTCCGCGGCGGCCGACAGGTCCGACTCGAAGGTGGTCTCGGCGCTGATCGACTTGGTATCGCGCTGCGGCTGCACGGCCCGCCCGTCCTCGCCCCGCGCCCGGGCGGCCAGCTTCGGCCCGTCCTCGCCCAGCCGCACGAACGCCTCGCCGGCCGACAACGCGGCGATCTGCCCCAGCGTGCTGAAGCCTGCCGCCGCCAGCCGGCGCGCCTGCACCGGGCCGACGCCGGGTAGCAGCCCCACCGGCTCCGCCGCCAGCAGGGCGGGCGCCTCCGCAGCGCCGATGGCCGCGAAGCCGCGCGGCTTGTCCCGCCCGGCGGCGATCTTGGCCAGCAGCCGGTTCGGCGCCAGGCCCACCGACACCGTCACCCCCACCTCGCGCTCCACGGCCAGGGCGAAGCGCGCCAGCACCGCCGCCGGCGGCAGCCCGTGCAGCGCCTCGGTGCCGCGCAGGTCCAGCGCCGCCTCGTCGATCGACAGCGGCTGCACCAGCGGCGTCAGCGCCTCCATCAGGGCGCGCACCTGCCGCGAGGCCGCGACGTACTTGCGCCCGTCGGGCGGCACCACTACGGCGTCGGGGCAGGCGGCGATGGCCTGGAACATCGGCATCGCCGAGCGCACGCCGCGGGTGCGGGCGACGTAGCAGGCCGCCGCCACCACGCCGCGCCGGCCACCACCCACGATCACCGGCCGGCCGCGCAGCTCCGGGCGGTCGCGCTTCTCGACGCTGGCGAAGAAGGCGTCGCAGTCCACGTGCGCCACCGCGAGGTCGAACAGCTCGGGGTGCGAGGCCAGCCGACGGCCGCCGCAGCGCGGGCAGCGGGCGGGCGCGGCCGCCTCGCCTCGGCTGCGGTCGAGATGCAAGCAGTCCCGGCACAGCGCGGGCACGACGGCCTCAGCCCGCGCGCCGCGTCGGCCGACCGGTCGGCGCCGCGTCGGGGTCGGCCGGGGCCGGTTCGCCGCGACCCGTCAATCGTGGTCCCACAGCCGCGCCGCGCCGAACACGCCGGAGCTGTCGCCGTGCGCCGCCGGCCGCAGGTTCACCGCCTTGCTGTCGCCGAACAGCCAAGGCGCCATCCGCCCCGGCAGCTCGGCGTACAGGTGCGCCATGTTGGACACGCCGCCACCGAGCACGATCACATCCGGGTCGAGCACGTTCGCCAGGTTGGCCAGGGCGCGGGCCAGCCGCTCGGCGTGGCGCTCCAGCGCGCCCCGCGCCGCGCTGTCGCCCGCCGCCGCCCGCGCTTCCAGCCGGCCGGCGTCGCGCGCCCCCGGCCCATCCGCGTCCGTGGCCAGCGCCGGGCCGCTGAGGAACGTTTCCAGGCAGCCGTGCCTGCCGCACCAGCACTGCCGCCCCGGGTGCTCGGCCGCCGTCATCCAGGGCAGCGGCGAATGGCCCCACTCGCCGGCCACGCGGTTCAACCCGTCCAGCGGCCGGCCGTGCACGACGATGCCCCCCCCGACGCCGGTGCCCAGGATCACGCCGAACACCACCCCGAAGCCGCGTCCGGCGCCGTCGGCCGCCTCGCTCATGGTCAGGCAGTTAGCGTCGTTCATGATGCGCGCCGTGCGGCCCAGCGCGGCATTCAGGTCGGTCCCGAAGGGCTCGCCGTTCATCGCCGTGGTGTTGGCGTTGCGCATCAGCCCAGTGGCGGGGCTGATGGAGCCGGGGATGCCCACGCCCACCGTGCCGCGCGCGCCCAGGTCGCGCTCCGCTTCCGCCACTAGGGCGGCGATGTTGGACACGATGTCCCCGTACCCCTTCGGCGTCGGACGGCGTCGGCGCAGCAGCACCCGCCCGTCCTCGTCCAGAGCCACCACCTCGGTCTTCGTGCCGCCGAGATCCACTCCGAGCTTGACGCGCAACGATTGTCTCCCGAGAACCGGTCCCGGCGGCCGCCGCGCGGCGCGCCCCGGCGCGCGGTCGCCCGCGCGTCACGCGAAGGTTTGCCCGATGCGACGCTCGGCGAGAAGCCGGCACCGCTGGACACGGTCCCGAGGGGGTGGTGGAGTTTCCCGCATGAGTGAGACCACGCTCGACGTCCAGGGCCTGACCTGCCCGCTGCCGGTGCTCAAGGCCAACAAGGTCCTGCGCTCCATGCAGGCCGGCGCCCGGCTCACCGTGCTGGCCACCGACCCGGCCAGCGTCAAGGACTTCCAGGCCTACGCCCGCGAAACCGGCCACGCGCTGGTGGGCTTCTCGGAGGGCGCGGGCCTGTACCGCTTCACGCTGCGCAAGCGGGACGCCGCGGCCGGCGATTCCCCGCCCGCCGGCGCCAACGCCACGGAGCTGCCTTGAGCACCCTGCTGCTGACCCACCGTGACTGCCTCGCCCACGATCCGGGGGCGGGACACCCGGAATGTCCCGAGCGACTGGTGGCGGTGATGCGGGCGCTGGAAGCCCAGGAGTTCTCCGCCCTGGTGCGCGAGGAGGCCCCCGAGGCCACCCCCGAGCAGCTCGCCCTGGTTCACCCGGCCGAGTACGTCTCCGCCATCCTGGAACTGCGGCCGCGGGCCGGTGAGCGGATCGCCCTCGACCCCGACACGCTGGTCGGACCGGGCAGTGTGCTCGCCGCGCGCCGCGCGGTCGGGGCCGGCGTGGCGGCGGTGGACGCGGTGATGCGCGGCGAGCACGCCAACGCCTTCTGCGCCGTCCGCCCCTGCGGCCACCACGCCGAGCCCGCCCGGGCCATGGGCTTCTGCTTGTTCTCCTCGGCGGCCATCGCGGCCCGTCACGCCCGGGTCGCGCACGGGGTCGAGCGCGTGGCGGTGCTGGACTTCGACGTGCACCACGGCAACGGCACCCAGGCCGCCTTCGAGCGCGACGCGTCGGTGTTCTTCGCGTCCTCGCACCAGATGCCGCTGTTCCCCGGCACTGGGGCTGTGCGGGAGCGCGGCGTGGGCAACATCCTCAACGTGCCGCTGCCGCCGGGGGCGGGGGGCGAAGCATTCCGCGCCGCCTGGGCGGACAAGGTGATGCCGGCGCTGGAATCCTTCGCGCCGGGGCTGATCGTCATCTCGGCCGGCTTCGACGCGCACGCCCGCGACCCGCTGGCCCAGCTGCGGCTGCGCGAGGAGGATTTCGCCCACGTCACCACCGCCATCTGCGAGGCGGCGCGGCGCCTGTGCGGGGGACGGGTGGTGTCGCTGCTCGAAGGCGGCTACGACCTGGAAGCGCTGGCCAGTTCGACCGCCGCGCACGTTCTGGCCCTGATGCGCGCCTGAGCGTCCCCCCGTCCGGGTGCACCGCCGCCCGACTGCCGCGCGAGAGTTCATGACCGAGACGCCTGCCGAAGCCGCCGTGGAAACCTTGAGCTTCGAGGAGGCGCTGCGGGAGCTGGAGGAGATCGTCCGCCAGCTCGAGCGCGGCGACGCCACGCTGGAGAACGCCATCACCTCCTACACCCGCGGCACCACCCTGCGCGCGCATTGCGAGCGCAAGCTGGCCGAGGCCGAGCAGCGCGTGCAGGCCATCGTACCCAATCCCGGCGGCGGCGTGCCCTCGTTGCGGGAGATGGAGTGATGCCCGACCAGTCGCAGCCCGCGGACCTACCCGAAGCTCTGGCCGCGGCGCGGCGGGAGATCGAGGACGCGCTGGACGCGCTGCTGCCGCCCGCCCCCGGGTCGGACGAGGATGCCGCGCGGGGCACCGACGAGCAGCTCTTCGCCGCCATGCGCCACGTCGCCACGGGGGGAGGCAAGCGCATGCGCGGCTTCCTGGTGCTGGAAGGCGCGCGCATCTTCGGCGTGTCGCGCGACGCGGCGCTTCGGGCGGCGGCGGCGGCGGAGATGCTGCACGCTTATTCCCTGGCCCACGACGACCTGCCGGCGATGGACGACGACGACCTGCGCCGCGGCCGGCCCACCGCCCACGTCGTATGGGACGACGCCACCGCCATCCTGGCCGGCGACGCGCTCCAGGCCGAGGCCTTCGCCACGCTGGCCGACCCCCGGACCCACGCCGACCCTGCCGTGCGGGCCGAGCTGTGCCTGGCGCTCGCCAGGGCCGCCGGCGCGCACGGCATGTGCGGCGGCCAGATGCTGGACATGCTGGCCGAGCGGGCAGGGGCGCCGCCGGGCGAGGCGGCGGTGGCGCGCATCCAGCTGCTCAAGACCGGTAAGCTGATCGAGTTCTCGGCGGAAGCCGGCGCCATCCTGGGCCGCGCCTCGCGCGAGGGCCGCACCGCACTGCGCGGCTACGGCCACGACCTCGGCACCGCCTTCCAGATCGCCGACGACCTGCTCGACGCCACGGCTACCGCCGCCGAAACCGGCAAGCGCACCGGCAAGGACGCCGGCGCTGGCAAGGCCACCCTGGTGGGTTTGCTGGGGCCCGAGCGCGCCCGCGCCCAGGCCGAGCGGCTGGTGGCCCAGGCCAAGGCGCACCTCGAGGGTCTCGGCCCGAACACCCATCTCCTGGCCCAGTTGGCCGACTACGCCATCGCCCGCCGGGCGTGACGCGCCGTGAACGAGCGGAGGACACCATGACCAGACCCCCCACGCCGCTGCTCGATCGCGTCCGCACGCCCTCCGACATGCGAAACTTCTCGGCCGATCAACTCAAGCAACTGGCCACGGAACTGCGCGCCGAGACCGTGGACGCGGTGAGCACCACCGGCGGCCATCTCGGCGCCTCGCTCGGCGTCGTCGAGCTGACGGTGGCGCTGCACGCGGTGTTCGACACGCCGTACGACCGGGTGATCTGGGACGTCGGCCACCAGACCTACCCGCACAAGATCCTCACCGGCCGGCGCGATCAGATCCGCACCCTGCGCCAGCCCGGCGGCCTGTCGGGCTTCACCCGGCGCTCCGAGAGCGAGTTCGACCCGTTCGGCGCCGCCCACTCCTCCACCTCCATCTCGGCCGGCCTCGGGATGGCCGTGGCGCGCGACCTCAAGGGCGACGAGCGCCAGGTGATCGCGGTGATAGGCGACGGCTCCATGAGCGCGGGCATGGCCTACGAGGCCATGAACAACGCCGGTGCCGTGAAGTCGCGGCTGATCGTGGTGCTCAACGACAACGACATGTCCATCGCCCCGCCAGTGGGGGCGCTGTCGGCCTACCTGTCGCAGCTGATATCCTCGCGCCCCTTCCTGAGCCTGCGCGAGGTGATGGCCCGCCTGGCCCGGCGCTTCCCCGCGCCGCTGGCCCGCGCCGCCGAGCGGGCCGACGAGTACGCCCGCGGCCTGCTGACGGGGGGAACGCTGTTCGAGGAGCTGGGCTTCTACTACGTCGGCCCGATCGACGGCCACGACCTGGACCACCTGCTCCCGGTCCTGCGCAACCTGCGCGACGCCGACGAGGCACAGCCGGTGCTGCTGCACGTTGTCACCCAGAAGGGCAAGGGCTACGCCCCGGCCGAGGCGTCGGCCGACAAGTACCACGGCGTGGTCAGGTTCAACGTCGTCACCGGCGAGCAGGTCAAGGCGCCGCCGGGGCCGCCCTCCTACACCAAGGTCTTCGCCCGCGCCCTGGTGGCCGAGGCGGAGGCGGACGACCGCGTGATCGCCATCACCGCCGCCATGCCGTCGGGCACCGGGCTGGACGGTTTCGCCGAGCGCTTCCCCAAGCGGTTCTTCGACGTCGGCATCGCCGAGCAGCACGCCGTGACCTTCGCCGCCGGCCTGGCGACGGAGGGCATGAAGCCCTTCTGCGCGATCTACTCGACCTTCCTGCAGCGCGCCTACGACCAGGTGATGCACGACGTTGCGCTGCAGAACCTGCCCGTGCGCTTCGCCGTGGACCGCGCCGGGCTAGTGGGGGCGGACGGCGCCACCCACGCGGGCGCCTTCGACATCGCCTACCTAGGCTGCCTGCCGAACATGGTCCTCATGGCGCCGGCCGACGAGCTGGAGCTGTTCCACATGACCGCCACGGCGGCCGCGCACGATGCCGGCCCCATCGCCTTCCGCTACCCCCGCGGCGAGGGCGCGGGGCTGGCGCTGCCCGCGCGCGGCACCGTGCTACCGATCGGCAAGGGTCGCGTCCTGCGCGAGGGCGGCGCGGTGGCGCTGCTGTCCTACGGCACGCGTTTGGCGGAGTGCATGGCCGCCGCCGACGACCTCGCCGCGCGCGGCCTCGCCTGCACCGTGGCCGACGCCCGCTTCGCCAAGCCGCTCGACACCGGGCTGGTGGAGCAGCTCGCGCGCCACCATTCCGTGCTGGTGACGGTGGAGGAGGGCTCGGTCGGCGGCTTCGGTTCCATCGTGGCGCAGCACCTCGCCTGGCGGGGTCTGCTCGACGGCGGCCTGCGCTTCCGGCCGATGGTACTGCCCGACCGCTACCTCGACCACGACTCGCCGCGCAAGCAGTACGACGAGGCCGGGCTGAACGCGTCGGGCATCGTCGGCGCCGTGCTGGCGGCGCTCGGCACCGGAGCGAGCTCCAAGCCCGCGCGGGCGTGAGCCGGGACCGCGGCGAGGGCGTCCCCCCCGCCGGCGGGGGAAAGGGCAGGGCGCGGGCCGACCAAGTGCTGGTGGACCGCGGCCTCGCCGACAGCCGCACCCGCGCCCAGGCGCTGATCCTGGCCGGCAAGGTGTTCTCCGGCGAGGCGCGGGTGGACAAGCCGGGGCAGCCGGTGCGCCCCGATGCTCCCCTCGCCGTGCGCGGCCAGGACCACCCCTGGGTGTCGCGCGGCGGCATCAAGCTCGCCCACGCCCTGGAACACTTCGGCCTCGATCCGAGGGCGCGCGCGGCGATCGACGTCGGCGCTTCCACCGGCGGCTTCACCGACGTGCTCCTCCACGGCGGCGCGGCGCGGGTCTATGCCGTCGACGTCGGCCACGGCCAGCTCGCCTGGAGCTTGCGTCAGGACCCGCGCGTGGTCGTGCTGGAGCGCACCAACGCCCGCTTCCTGGATGCCACCCACGTGCCTGAGCCGGTCGGCGCGGTGGTGTGCGACGCTTCCTTCATCGGCCTGCGAACCGTTCTGCCGGCCGCGCTCGCTCGCGCCGCGCCAGGTGCCTGGGCGGTGGCGTTGATCAAGCCGCAATTCGAGGCCGGGCCGGAGGCGGTGGGGAAGGGCGGCGTGGTGCGCGACGTGGCGGTACACCGCGGGGTGTGCGCGGCGGTGCGGGACTGGTGGTCCGGGCTGGAAGGGTGGACGGTTCAGGGGGTGGCGGAGAGTCCGATCACCGGCCCGGAAGGAAACCGGGAGTTCCTGCTCGCGGCACGACGGGACGGCTGACCACCGCGGCGGCCGGGGTGCCGGCCACCAGCGGTGAGATCTCCGCCAGGATGCTCCAAACCCGGTCGGGGTCCATGCGGACCTCGGGGTCGTTCAACAGGCGGTCCAGCTCGGCGAGCGCGCTGTCCAGGTCCGTCTCGGTCAACGTAACGCTCCGGGTTCCTGCCGCTGGGCGCCGGGACAACGCGCCGGCGGCGTCCTGAGTTGCTGCCGACCCGCACGTCGCGCGGGTCGGCCGGTCCTCAATTCGAGGACGCAATGGCCGGCAGCAGCGCCGCCAGCTTGGCCTGCGGGTGCGCCGGGTTGCGGAAGCGCAGTTCTCCGTCCGGTGCGGCGTCGGGCGGGGACTGCTCGAACATCTCCACCCGCGAGGTGCAGGACACCGCGACCACGCGGCGCGCCTCCGCGTGGGTGAGGAAGCGGCGCACCGCCCCTTCCAGCTCCAGGCGCTCGCGCAGGCCGCGCCATTCCTCGCGGTCGATGTCCTCCAGGAACACCGCCAGGATGCCGGGCCGGTCGCCGGACAGCCGCGCGCCGGCCGACAAGGCGAGGCGGCGGCACACGGCGGCGGAAATGTCGTTCTCCTGCCCGGCCCGCGCAGCCAGCACGAACACGCTGCCTCCGGCCGGATCGCTCGCCACGGCGAGGTGCGCCTCGGGCCCGAACTGCGCCCGCAGCGTGCCGGGAAGCGAGGCCTGCGCCCCGGCCAGCAGGAGCGGGTCGAGCTTGAGCACCGCGGCGGCATCCACGTCCTGCCGCTTGCGATCCGACAGCAGAGCGGAGATACGCCGGTGCAACTCGGCGATCTGCGACGGCTCGCGCAGCCCTTCGGGCAGCGTCATCTTGAGGACGTAGCGGCCCGGGTGCGCCGACAGCCAGGTTTGCAGGTCGGGGTTAACGCGGTCCACCAGCGCGCACCAGTCGCCCCGGTGCATGTGCCGGCCTTCCTCGGCGGAAACCGTCTCGCAGGCCACCTCGGCGCTGACGCCCTCGCGGGTGATGAGCAGGTCGTAGGGCGCGTCCTCGGTCAGCCCGGCGTAGCGTACCTCGAAGCCGCGAGACCGCTGCAGGGCGGCGACGCGCAGCACGTGGAACAACGGGACCAGGTTGGCATCGCCGGTCAGCCCGGCCAGCAGCAACTCGCGCAGCCGATCGCGGGAAGGCTGCGGCAGCTCCTGGGCGAGCCGAACCGCGTCGCGCGCGAACAGCAGCACCCGGCGCTCGGCCGGGCCGCACTTGGCCTGCGGGTCGCACAGCTTGGCCAGAGCGAGCTCCAACGCGTGCCGGCGTTGCAGCGCCCTCGCGCCGAGCGAGCGACTGCGCGTGCCGGCACCGATCTCGGACAAGCGCCGCGACCAGTTCCGTTTGCCGCAGAGCGTCAGGAAGCCGTTCATGATGGCGGGGTCGGCGTGCGGCTCCATCGACGGCATCCAAGAACCCTCCGCGGGAATTGCGTGCGGTGGGTTAATCCCGACCGGCGGAGTTGGTCAACCAAACCTTCTCGTGATCGGAATGTCACCCCCTGGGCAGGCGGGCCCGGTGCGGAGCATCGGGGTTCTGGGCGCGGTGGCGCAGAAGGTGGTCGGCGAGGACGCAGGCGAGCATGGCCTCGGCGACGGGGACGGCGCGCAGGCCGACGCAGGGGTCGTGGCGGCCGCGGGTGGCGACGTCGACCTCGCACCCGTGGCGGTCCACCGAACGGCGGGGGGTCAGGATCGAGGAGGTCGGCTTGACCGCGATGCGCGCCACCACCGGCTGGCCGGTGGAGATGCCCCCCGCGATGCCGCCGGCGCGGTTGGAGCCGAACGCCACCGTGCCATCGGGGTTCATGCGCATCTCGTCGGCGTTGTCCTCGCCCGACAGCGCGGCGGCGGCGAAGCCGTCGCCGATCTCCACCGCCTTGACCGCGTTGATGCCCATCAGCGCGCCCGCGATGTCGGCGTCGAGCTTGCCGTACACCGGCGCCCCCAGCCCCGGCGGCACGCCCTCGGCCACCACCTCGACCACCGCGCCGACGCTCGATCCCGCCTTGCGTACCGCCAGCAGCCGCTCCGCCCAGCGCGCCGCAGCCACCGGGTCGGGGCACCACAGCTCGTTGCGCGCCACCTCGTCCCAGTCCCAGCGCGCGCGGTCCGCGGCGTCGGCGCCCAGTGCCGCCATCGCGCCGCGCACCCGCACGGCCTCGCCCAGCACCAGGCGGGCCACCGCGCCCGCCGCCACCCGCGCCGCGGTTTCGCGCGCCGAGGAGCGGCCGCCGCCGCGGTGGTCGCGCACGCCGTACTTGAGGTGGTAGGCGAGGTCGGCGTGGCCGGGGCGGAAGGCGTCGGCGATCGCCCCGTAGTCGCGCGAGCGCTGGTCGAGGTTGGCGATCTCGAGGGCGATCGGCGTGCCCGTGGTCAGCCCCTCGAACACCCCCGACAGGATGCGCACCGCGTCCAACTCGGCCCGCTGGGTGACGAAGCGCGAGGTGCCCGGCCGCCTCCGGTCCAGCCACGGCTGGATATCGCCCTCGCTCAGGGCGATCCCCGCAGGACACCCGTCGACGACGCACCCGATCGCCGGCCCGTGGCTTTCCCCCCAGGTCGTGACCCGAAACAGGTGGCCGAACGTGTTGTGGCTCATGGGGGCGCCGCGCGGCGCGGTTCAGTCCTTCGCCACCGCGATGTCCGGCGCGTCGGGGTGCTTCATGCCGACGGTGTGGTAGCCGCAATCGACGTGGTGCACCTCGCCGGTGACGCCGCTCGACAGGTCGGAGAGCAGGTACAGGCCTGAGCCGCCGACCTCCTCCAGCCCGACGTTGCGGCGCATCGGCGCGTTCAGCTGGTTCCAGCGCAGGATGTAGCGGAAGTCGCCGATGCCCGAGGCTGCCAGGGTCTTGATCGGCCCGGCCGAGATCGCGTTCACCCGCACCCCGTCGGTGCCCAAGTCGGCGGCCATGTAGCGCACGGAGGCTTCCAGCGCCGCCTTGGCCACGCCCATGACGTTGTAGTGCGGCATCACCCGCTCGGCACCTAGGTAGGTCAGCGTCAGCAGCGACCCGCCCGGGCCCATCAGCGCCGCCGCCCGCCGGCCCACCGAAACGAACGAGTAGCAGGAAATGTCCATCGCCTGCAGGAACGCCTCGCGCGGGGTGTCGAGGTAGCGGCCGCGGAGGAACTGCTTGTCGGCGAAGCCGATGGCGTGGACCAGGAAGTCCAGCCGCCCCCAGCGCGCGCGCACCGCCTCGAACGCCGCGTCCACGGACGCGTCGTCGCTCACGTCGCAGGGCATGAGCAGGTCGCTTCCCACGCTCGCCGCCAGGGGGCGCACGCGCTTGCCCAGCGCTTCGCCCTGGTAGGTGAAGGCCAGCTCGGCGCCCTGCGCGGCGGCGGCGCGGGCGATCGCCCAAGCGATGGAGCGGTCGTTGGCGACGCCCATAACCAGTCCGCGCTTGCCGCTCATCAGGGTCCCGACGGTCGCGGGCTCGGCGTAGGTCGCGGCGTCTGGCATGTCGGGGATGGCCTCGGGAAACCGGCCGCGCGGGCCGTCTGCGCGTGTTGCGGCGGACGCGGAGGGGTGGCACATGCACCCCCGCCGGGCAAGAGGCCGGCGAGGGAGAGAGCCATGGACGCCGCTCCGGACGTCACCGCGGACCCCGTCGCGCTGTTCGCGGGATGGATGCGCGAGGCCGAGGCTTCCGAGCCGAACGACCCCAACGCCGTGTGCCTGGCGACCGCCACCGCCGACGGCCGCCCCGCGGCGCGCATGGTGCTGCTCAAGGACGCCGACGCGCGCGGCTTCGTGTTCCATTCCCACTACGACGGCCGCAAGGGCGCCGAGCTGGAAGCGAACCCCTTCGCCGCGCTGTGCTTCCACTGGAAGACGCTGCACCGCCAGGTCCGCGTGGAGGGCACCGTGGAACGCGTGCCGGAAGCGGAGTCGGACGACTACTACGCGACCCGCGCCCGGGTGTCGCGCCTCGGCGCCTGGGCGTCGCGCCAGTCGCGCCCCCTGGCTGACCGCGCCGAACTGGAAGCGTCCGTCGCCGTGATGGAGGCGCGCTTTCCCGGCGACGACGTTCCGCGCCCGCCGCACTGGGGCGGCTTGCGCGTGATCCCCGAGCGCATCGAGTTCTGGCGCGACATGCCCTATCGCCTGCACGACCGGCTGGTGTTCGAGCGCGCGGGCGAGGGCTGGGCCACGCACCGCCTCTACCCCTGAACGGCGCGTGGGCGTCCCCAGGAAGCAGCGCGACACGGCGGCGCTGCTCGCGCAGCTGACCGGCGCCGCGCACCCGATCGAGACGCACATCTCCGCCGTGCTCGTCGGCCCGACGCGCGCGTTCAAGCTCAAGAAGGCGGTCGCGCTCGGCTTCCTCGACTTCACCGCCCTCGACGCGCGCGAGCACTTCTGCCGTCGCGAACTGGCGCTGAACGCCCCGCACGCGCCGGGCTTGTACCGCGCCGTGCACGCCGTGACCCGCGGCGGCGACGGCGCGCTGCGCCTGGAACCCGCGGACGCTGCGCGGGGAGGCGAGGTGGTGGACTGGGTGCTGGAGATGGCGCCGCTGCCGCCAGAGGACTTTCTGGACGCGGTGGCGGCGCGCGGCGGCGTGGACGCCGCGATGGCCGACGCGCTGGGCGACGTGACCGCCGCGCTGCACGAATCCCTGCCGCCGCTGCCGGGCGCCGACGCCCCCGGCGCGATGCGCGCGGCGCTGGACGGCAACGTCGGCGCGGCGCTGGCCGCCGGCCTGCCGCCCGCCGCCATCTTCGCCCTGGCCCGCGAGGCCGGCGCCTGGCTCGACCGCCACGGCGCCGTGCTGGCGGCACGCGCCGCGGCCGGGCGGGTGCGGCGTTGCCACGGCGACCTGCACCTGGGCAACCTTGTGCTCCGCGACGAGCGCCCGACCGCCTTCGACGCGCTGGAGTTCGATGAGGCCCTGGCCACGGTGGACACCGGCTACGACCTCGCCTTCCTGCTCATGGACCTCGACCGGCGGGCGGGGCGGGAGACCGCCAACCGCGTCCTGTCGCGCTACGTCGCCCGCACCGGCGACGCCGGGCTGGTGGCCGGGCTGCCCTTCTGGCTGGCGATGCGGGCCCTCGTCCGGGCGCACTGCGTGGCGCGCTCCGGCGCGCCCGGAGGGGCGGCGCGCTCCGGCGCGCCCGGGGCGGCGGCGCGCGACGATCACGCGGCGGAATGCGTCGCGCTGCTCGGCGCCGCGGCCGGCTACCTGCGCCCCGCGGCCCCGCGCGTCGTCGCCGTGGGCGGGCTGCAGGGCACCGGCAAGACCCGCTTGGCGCGCGCCCTGGCGCCGCACCTCGGCGCGGCCCCCGGGGCGCTGGTGCTGCGCACGGACGAGGTCCGCAAGCGCCTCGCGGGCGTGGCGCCCGAGCAGCGCCTGCCCCCCGAGAGCTACGCGCCCGGACGGAGCGCCGCCGTGCACGCGGTGCTGCTCGCGATGCTGCGCGACGCGGCTTCCGGCGGTCACGCGGTGGTCGCGGACGCGCTGTTCCTCGATCCCGCGACGCGCGCCGGGGTGGCGGCGGCGGCCGGCGCGGCGGGCGTGCCCTTCCTGGGCTCGTGGCTGGAAGCGCCGCTGCCGCTGCTGCGCGCCCGGGTCGCCGCGCGCCGGGGCGATGCTTCGGACGCCGGGGTGGCGGTGCTCGAGGCTGCCGCCCGCGCCGATCCCGGCCCGCTGGACGGCTGGCTCCGGCTGGACGCGGCGACGGACCCGGTGCCGGCCGCCCTCGCGCTCCTCGCCGACGCGGTCGCCCGGACTCCGACGCGCCGGGTCCCCGATGGTCCGGCTTGGGACTAGGGGGGCTCCGCTCCTTCGGACACCCCGCCAGGAAAGCGGGTTACCCGGACCTTCCATCCGTAGGAGGGATACCCCGGTGGCGGGGGGGTGCTCACCGACGCGGTTCCGCCGTCGGTGCACTTCTTGTCCGCCGGGGCAGACTGACGGCGGGGGGCCGGGGCGGCGCTCCTGGCGCCGAGCCCGACCGGCGGAAACCCGAGCCGGCCACGCTGCCCCGGCCGCCCGGTCGCGACCCGACGCCGCGTCGAGCCCGGGGATGCGCGGACCTCCCGTGTGCTAGGCTGCCCGCCCGCCGGGGTCGCCGGCGGGCCAGGCGAGGGAGAACACCGAATGGCCTACCGCCGACTGCTCCTGCCGTTGACCGGAACCGCCGCCGGGGAGGCGGCGCTGAGCACCGCGCTGACCGTCGCGCGCATTTGGCATTCCCACCTGCACTGCCTGCACGTGCGGGTGGACTCTCGCGACGTGGCGCCGCTGGCCGGCGAGGGCCTGTCGAGCGCCATGATCGAGGAGATGATGGCCGCCACCGAGCGCGAGAGCGGCGACCGGGCGGGGCGCGTGCGCCAGCTGTTCGAGCGCTTCGTAGACGGCAAGGACGTGGTCATCGCCACCTCCGCCGAGACCGCCAACAAGGCCGACGGCGCCACGCTGAGCTTCGAAAGCGTCGCCGGCCGCGAGGAGGACCTCGTGGCGCAGCAGTCGCGCTTGTACGACATGGCGGTGGTGCCCCACCCCGAGGGCGGCCAGGACGCGTCCTCGTCGGACGCGCTGCACGCCGTGCTGTTCGACAGCGGCCGCCCGGTGCTGGTCGCCCCGCGACACACCCCGCCTTCCATCGGTAAGCGGGTGTGCTGCGCCTGGAACGGCTCGGCCGAGAGCGCGGCCGCCATCGCCGCGGCGCTGCCCTGGCTGCACGGGGCCGACACCGTGACGCTGCTGCATTCCGCCGACTACCAGCGGCGCGGCCCCGACGTGCTGGGGATGATCGCCTACCTGCGCTGGCACAACATCGTGGCCGACGCGCGCGAGTTCCGCCCCGCCACCAAGGAGGTTGGCGCCGGGCTGCTGGGCGCCGCGCGCGACCTGCGCGCCGACCTGCTGTGCATGGGCGCCTATAGCCATTCCCGGCTGCGCCAGCTCATCCTGGGCGGGGTGACGCGGCACGTGCTGGAGAACAGCGAGATCCCGGTGTTGATGTGCCGCTGAGCCTGCCCGGCGGCGGCGGGACGGGGGAAACGGCCGCGCCCGCCCGCGGCACGGAGGCCGGCTCCTCGGCGGGGCCGGCCGCGCCTAACGGTGGGCGCCGCATCATCAGCCTGTCGATGGTGAAGAACGAGCAGGACGTCATCGAACCGTTCATCCGGCACAACGCCGGCCTAGTGGACTGCATGGTCATCCTGGACAACGCGTCGGTGGACGCGACGCGCCGGATCGCCCTGGACTGCGCGCGCGAACTGGGAACGGTCGTGATCGCCGACAGCGCCGAGTTCGGCTACACCCAGGCCGAGCGCATGACGCGGCTGCTGCACGGCTGCCAGAGCGCCTTCTTCGCCGATTTCGTGCTGCTGCTGGACGCCGACGAGTTCCTCGCCGCCGCCGACCGAGCGGCGCTGGAAGCGGCGCTGGAGCACATCCCGCTCGGCGGCGTCGGCCACCTGCCCTGGCGAACCTTCGTGCTCGCGCCCGGCGAGGCGGCGCGGGCGGCCGAGGACCCGCCGCGCTCCATCCGCCGGCGCCGGGCGGCCGAGCTGCCGCAGTTCCGCAAGGCGGTGCTGCGCCTGGACGGCGCCCACCGGCCGGACCTGCTGGTGGAGCAGGGCAACCACGACGTGTCCGGCGCGTCGGGCGGGAAGCTGCCGGCGGTGGACCTCGACGAGCTGCCGCTGCTGCATTTCCCCGTGCGCAGCCGCGGCCAGCTCGCGGCCAAGGGCGTGGTCGGGTGGATGGCGTACCTGGCGAGGAACCCGGCGGCGCGGCGGGAGAACCAGGGCTTCCAGTGGCGCGACGCTTTCGACGAGGTGGCGGGGGGAGGCCCCCCGCGCGACGAGGCAGCGCTCTGCGAGAGCTCCATGCTCTACGCCCAGGACCGGCCGCTTCCCGACTGGCCCGCCGAGACCGTCGAGGCCGCGCCGGCGTTCGGCTACAGCCGCCGCCATTCCGACGGATCCTTCGGCGATCCCCTCGCGATCGTCGCCCGGTCCTGGGAACGGTCGTTGTCGCCGCCGCCGCCGCTGCGCTTCGAGCGGCCGCCGGGCGTCATCCCGGCCCCCGGGGTCGCCGCTACGGCGTTCGACGCGGCGTGGCACTGGGACCACCTGTTCGTGGACGCGGCGCCGTTCCGCTTCATCGCGGAGAAGCACCGGCCGGCGGAGGTGCTCGATGTCGGCTGCGGGGTCGGCGCCTACCTCGCACTGTTCCGCTCGCTCGGCGTGGGCGCGGTCCTGGGCATCGACGGCCTGCCGGCGAGCGCCACCGTGCTCGGGGAAGGCGAGTACGTCGCCGCCGATCTGGGCCGACCGCTGCATCTCGGCCGCGCGTTCGATCTCGCCGTCTGCGTCGAGGTGGTCGAGCACCTGGAAGCGCGGCACGGCGAAACCCTGCTCGACAGCGTCGCCCGGCACGCCGGCCGCGCGATCGTGTTCTCGGCCGCCGAGCCCGGCCAGCCCGGCCACGGTCACGTCAACTGCCGGCCGATCTCGCACTGGCTGGAGCGCTGGGCGGCGCGGGGATGGTTTCCCGACCTGGTGGACAGCCTGGGGATGCGCGGCTTGGCCACCATGTCCTGGTTCCGCCGCAACCTCGTCGTGCTGCGGCGCGGGGACGCCGCAACGGGCGCCCCGGCCATTGCCGCACTGGCCGCGATCGGCGCCCGGCGGTTCGCGTGGTACGACCAGCTTCCAGGCGTCCGCCGGGAAGCCTTCTCCGAGCCGTTGCCGGCCCCGCCCGCCGGCTACGCGGCCGGCTGAGCGCCGGGGGGCCGGCCGCATCAAGTAATCTCCACCACCAGCTTGCCGAAGTTGCGCCCTTCCAGCATCCCCGCGAAGGCTTCCGGCGCGTTCTCCAGCCCCCGCACCACGTCCTCGCGGTGGCGCAGCCGCCCTTCGCGCAGCCAACGGGCGCCCACCGCCCGCCATTCCGCGAAGGCGCGGGGATGGTCGTTCACGATGAAGCCGCGCAGCGACAGCCGCTTGCGCACCACCTGCATCAAGCTCGGGCCGGGCGCCGGGGGACGGGCGTTGTATTCCGCCACCATGCCGCACATCGCCACGCGGCCGAACTCGTTGAGCAGCGGCCACACCGCCCGCTGCACCGCCCCGCCGACGTTCTCGAAGTACACGTCCACGCCGTCGGGACAGGCTTCCGCCAGCGCCCCGGCGAGATCGCCGGCGCGGCGGTCCACGCAGGCGTCGAAGTCCAGCTCGCCCGCGACGTGGGCGCACTTCTCCGCGCCTCCCGCGATCCCCACCACGCGCGCGCCCATCTGCCGCGCGATCTGCCCGGCCACCGAGCCCACGGCGCCGGACGCCGCCGACACCACGAAGGTTTCGCCCGGCCTGACCGGGGCGACGATCGTGGTGCCCACCCAGGCGGTGGTGCCCGGCATCCCCAGCACGCCCAGCCAAGCCGAGGGCGGAGCCGCGTCGGCGTCGATCCGCACCAGAGCGGCGGCCGGCACCGCCGAGAAGCGCTGCCAGCCGCGCCCACCCAGCACCCATTCCCCCGCCCGCCACCCCGGCACGGTGGCGGACACCACCTGCCCGACGGACTGCCCTTCCATCACGGCGCCGATCTCCACGGGCGCCGCGTAGGACTTCGCCGCGTCCATCCGCCCGCGCATGTAGGGGTCGAGCGAGAGGAACCGGTTGCGCACCAGCACCTCGCCCGGCGCCGGCTCGGGCGGCGGCGCCTCGGCCACCGCGAAGTGGTCCCGGTTCGGCGCGCCCTCGGGGCGGGCGCGCAGGGTGACCCGCAGGTTGCTCTCGCTCACGGCTCGTCGCTCCTCTTCGCCCGCGCGGCGTCGGCGGCGACCCTGTCCCGGGCCGCCTCGCGTAGCGCGTCGTCGGTGGTGCGCGGGGCCGGCCGCGCCGCCCCGGCGTAGGGGTCGATGCCGCCGTCGGTGGCGGCGAACACCCGGCAATCCTCGCACATCTCCAGCACCGCCAGCCGCGCCGGGTCGCGGAACATCCAGTGCGCGGCGAGCTTGGCCTTGACCCGCTCCACCGAGGACCGCGTGCCGAACGGCTTGGCGCAGCGGGCGCAGTGGAACGGCGCCTCCTCCTTGACCACGACGCGCCGCGACGCGTTGGCGCCGAAGTTCAGCCGCGGCTCCAGCGCGATCACGCGCTCCGGGCAGGTGCCCACGCACAGGCCGCACTGCACGCAAGCATCCTCCAGGAAGCCGAGCTGCGGCGCGTCGGCGGAGGCCGAGAACGCTCCCGTCGGGCACACCACCGTGCAAGCCAGGCACAGCGTGCACCCTTCCGTCGCCACGCGCGCCAAGCCGAAGGGCGCCAGCACGGGCAGCGGCACCACCGCCGCGGGCGGCCCACCCGCGCGGGCCGACCCCGCCCGCAGCGCGCCCAGGGCGGCGCGGGCCAGCTCGCGCGGCGCGCCCTGAGCCAGGAAGCTGGCGGCGGGGAAGGGCAGGGGCATCGACGGCAGCGCGCGCAGCGCGTCGCCGGCGGTGAACGGGTCGTTCGCCTCGATCGCCGCCACCCGCGGCGCGACCCCTTCCAGCCCCATCCCCGCCAGCGCCGCCGCGGCATAGCCGAGATTGCGCAGCAGCCCCTCCGACCCGTGCCCGCGCCGCGCCGGCAGCAGCACCCGAACCGCCTCCGCCCCCCAGGCCAGCGGCGCCAGCAGCGCGCCCAGGTCCAGCGCGCCGGCCTCGTTCACCCCCAGCGGCAGCACCCGCGCCGGCAGCCCGTCGCCGTGCCGGGCCAGGGCATCGAGCAGCGGTTCGCCATGCGCGGCGTCGTGCAGCAGCAGCACCGGCGCCCGCCCGCCCGCCTCCGCGTAGGCCAGCAGGGCCGCCCGCGCCCGGCGCAGCGTCACCTCCGGCAGCGGCAGCGCGTAGGTGATCGCGCCGGTCGGGCACACCGCCGCGCACGCCCCGCAGCCCGCGCACACCTCGGTGGCCACCAGCACGGACTCCCTGCCCGGCGCGATCGCCCCGGTGGGACAAAGCTCCAGGCAGCGGGTGCAGCCGGTGCGCCGGTTGCGCCCATGCGCGCACAGCCCGGGCTCGAAGTTCACGAAGCGCGGCTTGTCGAAGGTGCCCACCAGCTCGCCGGCCGCCGCCACGGCCCGCGCCACCGCCGCCGCGTCGCCCGGATCCGCCCGCAGGTAGCCCAGCCGGACCTCGTGCGCGGGAAACAGCGGCGCGCGCCCACTCAGGTCCAGGATCACGTCGCAGCGCGAAGTGGCGCCGTCGCGCCCCGGCCCCCAGCGGTAGCTGTCGCGCGAGGAAGGGCTGGCGGCCGCGAAGCCGTCCACCGTCACCGCGAAGTTGCCCAGCCAGCCGGTGGCGGCCCGCGCCAACCCGCGCAGCACGGGAAAATCGCCGACGCGACGCGGCTGCACCGCCGCTTCGTCGGAAAGCAGCACGGTCAGGTCGAGCTTGCCCGCCAAGCCCGCCGCCGCTTCCAGCGCCGCCTCGTCGCGCCCCAGCACCAGGGTGACGCCGGCGCTTTCCAGCGCCACCAGCGGCGTGGGCGGCAGCGCCACCGCGTTCGCCGCCAGCAGCCCGGCCATCTTGGGGCCGGCGGCGGCGGCCTCGTCGGACCAGCCGGCGTTCTCGCGCACGTTGAGGAAGCGCAGCCCGCCCAAATGGCCCGCCTCTTCCGCCTCCTGGGCGAACAGCGGCGCTTCCTGGGTGCAGGCGACGGTGACGTCCGCTTCCCCCAGCACCGCCCGGAAGCGGTCGAGCTGGGTCCGGCACAGATGCTCGGCGGTGCGCAGCTCGCTGCCCCGCGCGGCGCAGGCGCGGCCGAGGACGCGCGCGTCGAGCGGCATCGTGTCCTCGCAGGAGCAGACGAAGGTGACGTGCTGCGGCAGGATGAGGCACTCCCTCGCACCCGGCCCGGGTGCCATGCCGCTGTTCGCAGCGACGGGGGGCGCATATATGCCGACACCATGGCCGTGACGAGGGAAGCGGGCCTCCTCCCCGACCTGCCCGGCGTATTCGAGCCCCTCGCCCTGCGCGAAGGGGCCGACGCCCTCGCGCGCGCCGCCGCCCTGGCCCCCGCGCGGGGCGGCGGCACGCTACCCTGGGTGCGTTCCAGCGCGCGCCTGGAAGCCGCGCTGGTGCTGGAGCCGGAGCAGCCGCTGGCCGCCGCCCGGCTGGTGCTGCTGGTGGCCGCCTCGGCGCTGGCCGACACGCTGGCCGCCCTCGGCCCGCCGGAACTGCCGGTGGCGCTGCGCTGGCCCGCGCGCGTGACCCTGGACGGCGCCCTGGTCGGCGAGGCCCGGCTGGCCGAGCCGCCCAGCGCTCCCGAGGACGCCGCGCCGCCCTGGATCGCCGTGGGCGTGGAAGCGCGGATCGCCTTTCCCGCCGCCACCCGCCCCGGCGACGTGCCGCACCTCACCAGCCTGGAGGAGCAGGGCTTCGCCGTGCCCGACGCGGCGACCCTGGTGAGCGCCTGGGCGCGCGCCCTGATGGCCGCGCTCGCGGACTGGCACGACGACGGCCCCGCCGCGCTGGTGCCGCGCCTCCTGGACCGGCTGGAGCGCGAGCCCTGGATGGGCGCCGGCCGCCGGGCGCTCGATGCCGCCAACGGCGACCTGCTGATCGAGCGCGACGGCGGCCGCGAGCGGCACCCCCTGCGCGCGCCGACGCCCGCGAACGGGCCGTCCCCGGGCGGCACCGCTCCCCCGGGCGAACCGCCGCCGGCCGGGGCGCCCGCGCCGTGAGCGGCCTGCTGACGCGCACCCTGCGTCTCGACCCATCCGACACGCTGGTGTTCGACCGCGCCGCCGCGCCGGGCGAGTGGGCGGTTCCCGGCGGCTTCGCCTTCTGGGACGAGGACCCGGCGCTGATGCCGGGCAAGCGGCGCCAGGCGTTCCGCGCCGGCTTCCTGGGCCTGGGCTCCTTCGGCTGGAGCACATTGGTGGAGGTCGCCACCTGCGCCGCGGCCGAGCGCGACGCGGCGCTGGCCGCGCTCGCCGCCCACCTGCGCGCCCACCACGGCGCCCCGGACGAGGCCGCCGCCCGCGCGGCGGCAGCCGAGGAAATCGCCTTCGCCGCCTCGCTGTGCGACGGCCACGCCCCCGGCACCGCCCTGGCCCTGACCCGGCGGGCGGAAGGCGGGTCGCAGCGCGAGCGCTTCCGCACCCTGCACCGCGCCCCGCGCGCGGCAGGCTGGTCGGCCACCGCGATGGGCACGCTGCCGGTGTTCGCCGCGGTGCTGGTGGACGGCGAGGACGCTTCGGCACCGCCCGACCCCGCCGCCGGGTCCGACGGCCCCGATCCCTTCGCGGTGCCGCGCCGGTGAGCGCGCCGCTCGATGACCTTTGGGCCTCCTCCGGCCATGCCCTGTGCGAGCGCGACGGGCGCGGGCACCTCGTTCCCACGCCCGACCTGTGGCGCGCCTTCCTGGCCCGGCCGGAGCTGGTGCCGCCGGCGGAAGCATGCGACGCCGAGCGCGCGCTGCACACAGCCCTTCTGCGCGACCCGCTGCGCCCGGTAGCGCCCGCCGCGCTGGCCCTTCTCGCCGACCCCGACGCGCGCGAGAACTGGGCGCACTACCTGGGCTTCCGCGACCGCGCGGCGCCGCACCCAACGCTGGAAGCCGCCTGGCTCGCCTTGTACCGGGAAGGCGTGGCCGGGGTGCCGCCGTTGTTCCTGCAGATGCTCACCCACCTGGTCGTGCGCGCGGCGATGGAGGGAGTAGAGGACGCCTACGCCCTGCGCGCCGCCGAGTGCTTCTTCCGGCCCCAGCGCGCCGCCATCCACCAGGGCGCCACCCTGCTGGCCGACGAGGACATCCTCGCCGAGCGCGCGGCCGCCGACGACCTCGGCCCGCTCGGCCGCCTGCTGGAGGAAGCCGGCGCCGCCCCGCGCCCGGTCGAACTGGACGTGCTGGGCGAGGCCAACGCGCGCGCCTACCGCGCCCGTTCCGAGCTGCACGACCTGGCGCTGGACATCGCCGAGGGACGGCCGGGGCAGGCCGGGCTGGCCCGCGCCCTGGAACGGCTGGTGGGGCACCTGCTGGGCGAGGCGGTGCTGATCCGCGCAGTCGCCACCATCGACGACCCCCGCTGGTCCTGGCACGTCGGGCTGGACCCGGAAGGCACCGCCCTGGCCAACGCGCTATGGGAAGGCGCGCCCGTGGCGCAGGAACGGCTGGCGCGGATCCTGTGGCTCGGGACCCTGGAGTTCGCCGACCCGTCCCGGGTCCCGCCGCGCCTGGCGGGCCGCCCGGTGCACCTAGTGCTGGCTATGGACGCGGCGCGGCGGGTGCGGATCAAGCCGCAGAACCTCGCCCTGGGTCTGCCCCTGGACCTGTCGCCGGACCCGGACCCGGACCCGGCGGCGGACGGGACGCTCCCGCCGACGGCGGTGCGGGCGGTAGCGCCGTGACCCCCCGCCACGGCGACCTGCCCGGCACGGTGCGCGTCCCGGTCTGGGTGGTGGCCGAGCGCCGTCGCGGCGCGACCCGCTGGTCCGACCACGTTTGGCGCGCGGCGGCGGTGCTGGAGGACGCGCCGGACGCGCCGCCCTGGACCCCCTTGCGCGAGGACGCGGACCGGGCGCTGTTCCTCGCCGGGAGGTTCGAGGTGACGCTGCACCCGACCGACACCGAGAACCTCAAGCAGAACCTGGAATCCGGCGATCCGCGCGCCTGGGTGGTGCTGCGCGAGGCACCCGGCGCGCCGGCGCCGGGGCTGCTGCTGCACCTGGTCACGGCCGACGGCGGCGAGGCGCACCTGTACGCCGACGTCGGCAACGACCTCCTCGAATCCCTGCCCATGCCGCCGGGGTTGCGCGCCGCTGCGGAAGCGTTCGTCCGCGTGCACCACCGCGAGCGCGGCGCGCACAAGCGCCGCCGCGACCGCGCCGACCCGGAAGCCCTGGCCGCGCCCGGCCGGACGACCGGCCCGGGGGAGGGGGAAGGTTGAGCGGCGGCTTCCTCGCCCGCTGGTCTCGCCGCAAGCGCGGCGAGGACGGCCCCGAGCCGGACGCGGCACCCGGGTCCGCCCCGCCGCCCGGCGCCCTCCCGGCGTCGCCGCCCGAGGTCGACCCGCCGGACGCGCCCGGCCTCCCGGCGGCCGGGCTCGGGCCGCTCCAGGCATCGGAGCCGGGATCCGCCGGGCCCGCGGCGCTGCCATCGCTGGAGGACTTGGCGCGCGACGGCGACCTCGGGCCCTTCCTGCGGCCGGACGTACCGCGGTCGCTGCGCCGGGCGGCGCTGCGCCGGGCCTGGACGCTGGACCCGACGATCCGCGACTTCGTCGGGCCGGCCGACTACGCCTGGGACTTCAACGCCGCCGACGGCATTCCCGGCTTCTCGCTGGAGCTGGGTGGCAACCTGCCCGAGTTGCTCGCCCAGGCCGTCGGCGCCCCGGCGCCCCCCCGGCCACCGCCGTCGGGGATGCTGCCGGGAGAACCACCCGCCGGGGCGGCTCCGGAGGAGCGGCCCGCCGGGGCGCCGACCTCCCCGGAGCAGGCGTTCCCGGAGCAGGAACCGGCGGTGGCCGTGGCCGCGCCGGAGCAACCGATTTGGGGCGGGCCAGCCGCGTCGGACGCGCCCGCGCCGACGGTCGCCGCGCGGTCGGAGGCGGCCGATCCGGTCCCCGCCGCGTTCGCCGCGCCGCGCCGCCACGGCGGCGCCGTGCCGGGCTGAGGCCGCGCCGCGCCGCGCGCGGATGTCCCGGCGACGCACTCGTGACGCGGGAACGAATTGAGGTCGCGAAGCGTTTGGCGGATAGTGATCCTCAGAAAGGTGCCGCGAGGGTCGCGCGGCGGAACGAATGACGGGAACTGCCGGTACCGTGGCCGAGGTGGACCCGCTGGACGCCGAGCGCGCGCGGCTCTTCGCGCTGCTCGGCCGCCTGCTGGCCGCGCCCCCCGACGCCGGCCTCCTGGCCGCGTTGTCCGGGCTGCGCGGCGACGCTTCCCCGATCGGGGCGGCACTCCGCGCGCTGGCGGCCGCCGCCCACCGGGCCGACCCGGGCGCCGCGCGGCGCGAGTTCCACGCGCTGTTCATCGGGCTCGGGCGCGGCGAGGTGCTGCCCTACGCGTCCTTCTACCTGACCGGCTTCCTGCACGAGCGGCCGCTGGCCCGACTGCGCGCCGACTTGGCGCGGTTGGGCATCGCCCGCGCCGCCGGCATCGCGGAGCCGGAGGACCACCTGGGCTTCATCTGCGAGAGCTACGCGGGCCTGCTGGCCGGCAGCTTCGGCGCGCGGGGCGAGGCGGCCGGCTTCCTCGCGGCGCACGCCCTGCCCTGGGCCGGGCGCTGCTTCCGCGATATCGAGACGGCCGAAGCCGCCGGCTTCTACCGCGCCGTGGGCGCGCTGGGCCGGCTGGCCACGGAAATCGAGCAGGCCGCCGCCGAGCTGGCCGCGTGAACGAGGGAACCAGGCGAATGAACCAGCGCGACGCGAACGACGCCCCCAGGCGCCGGGGCTTCCTCAGGGCGCTCGGGCTCGGCGGCGCCGCGGCGGCGACGGCGACGGTGCCGGCGGCGCTGGCGGCGGAAAGCCCGTCGCGCGCCGACGCTGTGCCGCGCGACCTCGCCCGCAAGGAGAACGCGGCCGAGCGCGTAGCCGCCCGCTACCGCGAAACCGACCACGTGAAGCTGTTCTACGCCACCAACCGGTACTGAGGGCCGCGCCACCATGCTGATCAAGCGCTCCGACGCGCGGCCCGCCCGGCAGCGGCTGGCCGCGGCCCACGAGGCCCTCTCGGCCGGCGGGCTCGACCGCCGCGGCTTCCTGCGCCAGGCCGGGCTGGGCGGCGCCGGGCTGGCCGCGCTGGGCGCGCTGCCGCTGACCGCCGCGCGCCCCGCGGCGGCGGGGCCGCTCGACTTCGTCCAGCCGGCGGAGCGCAAGAAGAACGTCTGCACCCACTGCTCCGTGGGCTGCTCGGTGATCGCCGAGGTGCAGAACGGCGTATGGGTGGGGCAGGAGCCGGCCTACGGCAGCCCGATCAACCGTGGCACCCACTGCGCCAAGGGCGCGAGCGTGCGCGAGATCGTGCACGGCGACCGCCGCCTTAAGTACCCGATGAAGCTGGTGGACGGCGAGTACCAGCGGATCTCGTGGGACCAAGCGATCGAGGAGATCGGCGCCAAGCTGCTCCAGGTGCGCGACGGCGCCGGGCCCGACAGCGTGTTCTGGCTCGGCTCGGCCAAGTTCACCAACGAGGCCGCCTACCTGTTCCGCAAGTTCGCCGCCTTCTGGGGCACCAACTCGGTGGACCACCAGGCGCGCATCTGCCATTCCACCACGGTCGCGGGTGTCGCCAACACCTGGGGCTACGGCGCGATGACGAACTCGTTCAACGACATCCGCAACAGCAAGACGCTGATGGTGATGGGCGGCAACCCCGCCGAGGCGCACCCGGTGTCGATGCAGCATCTCCTGACCGGCAAGGAGATGAACCGCGCCAACCTAATCGTGGTGGACCCGCGCTTCACTCGCACCGCCGCCCACGCCACCGAGTACGTCCGCCTGCGCCCGGGCACCGACATCCCGGTGATCTGGGGCCTGCTGTGGCACATCTTCGGCAACGGCTGGGAGGACAAGTCCTTCATCGAGCAGCGCGTCCACGGCATGGAGCAGATCCGCGCCGAGGTGGCGAAGTGGAACCCGGCCGAGGTCGAGCGCGTCACCGGCATCCCCGAGGCGCAGATGCAGCGGGTGGCGCGAACCTTCGCCACCGAGAAGCCGGCGACGCTGATCTGGTGCATGGGCGCCACCCAGAAGACCGTGGGCACCGCCAACGTGCGGGCCTACTCGGTGCTGCTGCTGGCCACCGGCAACGTCGGCCGCGCCGGCACGGGCGCGAACATCTACCGCGGCCATACCAACGTCCAGGGCGCCACCGACATGGGCCTGGATGTCACCACGCTGCCCGCCTACTACGGCCTCGACGAGGCCGCGTGGCGCCACTGGTGCCGCGTGTGGGACGTGGACTACGAGTGGATGAAGGCGCGCTTCGCGTCCGAAGCGCTGATGACCTCGCCGGGCATCCCCACCACGCGCTGGTTCGACGCGGTGACGCTGCCGCGCGAGCAGATCCAGCAGCCCAATCCGGTTAAGGCCATGGTGGTGATGGGCCACGGCGGCAACACCGTCACTCGCATGCCCGAGAGCATCAAGGGCCTCGAGGCGCTGGAGCTGCTGGTGGTGGCGGACCCGCACCCCACCACCTTCTCGATGATCTCGGAGCGCAGGAACGGCACCTACCTGCTGCCGATCGCCACCTCCTTCGAGTGCACGGGCACGCGCACCGCCTCGAACCGCTCGATCCAGTGGGGCGACAAGATCGTCGAGCCGATCTTCGAGTCCAAGAACGACTACGAGGTGATCTACCGCCTGGCGCAGCGGCTCGGCTTCGCCGATCAGATGTTCAAGAACATGGAGATCAAGGAAGGCGCGCCCACCGCCGAGGGGCTGCTCGGCGAGATCAACCGCGGCTGCGTGAGCATCGGCTACACCGGCCAGTCGGCCGAGCGCCTGAAGCACCACATGGCCAACGAGCAGTTCTTCGACGTCTCGACGCTGCGCGGCCGGCCGGGCACGCCGGTGGCCGGCGAGACCTACTGCCTGCCCTGGCCGTGCTGGGGCACGCCGGAGATGAAGCATCCCGGCACGCACATCCTCTACAACACGACGCTGCACGTGAAGGAAGGCGGCGGCACCTTCCGAGCCCGCTTCGGCGTGGAGCGCGAGGGGAAGACGCTGTTGGCCGAAGGGTCCTGGAGCAAGGGCTCGGAGATCGAGGACGGCTACCCCGAGTTCACCGTAGCCGTGATGAAGAAGATGGGCTGGTACGGCGAGCTAACCGAGCACGAGCGCGCGATCATCGAGCGCATCGGTGGGGCCAACGTGGACCGCGTTTCCTGGTCCACCGACCTGAGCATGGGCATTATCCGCGTCACCATGGACCACGGCGTGATGGCCTACGGCAACGCCAAGGCGCGCGCGGTGGCTTGGAACCTGCCCGACCCGGTCCCCGTGCACCGCGAGCCGATCTACACCACGCGCCCCGACCTGGTGGCGCAGTACCCGACGCTGCCCGACCGGCGCGGCTTCCGCCTGCCGCACCTCGGCCAGTCCGTGCAGAACCGCGCCGGCGCGCTGACCCGCGACTTCCCGCTGATCCTCACCTCCGGCCGGCTGGTGGAGTACGAGGGCGGCGGCGAGGAGACCCGCTCCAATCGCTGGCTCGCCGAGCTGCAGCAGGAGATGTTCGTGGAGGTCAACACGGCCGACGCCGCCGAGCGCGGGATCCGCGAGGGCCAGATGGTCTGGGTGTCGGGCGCGGAAGGCGGGGCGCGAACCCGGGTCAAGGCGCTGGTCACCGACCGCGTCGGCCGCGGCGTCGCCTTCATGCCGTTCCACTTCGGCGGCATCTGGCAGGGCGAGGATCGCCGCTCTCGCTACCCCAAGGGCTCCGACCCCATCGTGCTGGGCGAGAGCGTCAACACCATCACCACCTACGGCTACGACCCGGTGACCTTCATGCAGGAAACCAAGTGCACGATCTGCCAGATCGCGGCGGC